>JBNKMF010000040.1:0-43298 GCA_050292965.1 Gammaproteobacteria bacterium
GGCATCTATCACACAAGCCCGGGCATCGCTACCCGGTAGATTGATCTCTCGAACCTCACCCAGTTTTTCCAGTTTTTCCAGATTGATGACTGCGGTATTCTCATACAAAGGAATGGCGCCACCGGTATAACCCGTGCCACCACCGCGAGCGATGATGGTTAAATCCAGATCGATACAGCCCTGTACCAGATCGGCCATCTCTTCTTCGGTATCTGGATGTAGCACGACCATTGGGTATTCAACGCGCCAGTCGGTGGCATCGGTAGTGTGTGAAACCCGCGCCAGCCCGCTGAAATCGACATTATCTTTTTTAGTGAGACGCGTGAGTTTGCGTTTTATTTTAACGCGTTGTTGAAGTAACCAGCTCAGCCAGTCATCGAACTCCTTGACCGTTGTGCGCGCAGCTTCGAGTAGATCAAGCGCCTGTTGATTGTCATCCGCCCGCTTTTCAATCTGTTGTAGGCGATGATTTAACGCCTGGCTTAACTGTTTACGACGCTTCTGATCGGCTAGCAGATCATCCTGCAGATAGGGATTACGTCGTACCACCCAGATATCGCCCAGCACTTCAAACAGCATACGTGCCGAGCGACCAGTTCTCCGTTCGCCACGAAGCTGGTTTAGTACATCCCACCAGCGTTCGCCCATCAGACGATTGACTATCTCCTTATCAGAGAACGAGGTGTAGTTGTAAGGGATTTCTCGAATACGATCAGACATGCTTTGTAACTGGGCACCAAAAGCGTAGCATTATAACTGCAATCTATTCGTCTTGAGTAATCTCTTTCTGTTCTTTGCTTGAAATTATATGTACGTCGCGTTGAGGGAATGGGATTTCGATACCAGCTTCGCGGAATGCACGATCAATTTCAAAATTCATATCGCTCATGACTGTCAGGCGATTATCGACTTCTCTGATATAACAGCGTAGCTCAAAATTCAGTGAGCTATCACCGAAGGTACGGAACAGTACCCAGGGCTTGGACAGAATGGGACTTTTGGTAATCACCGACGGATGCTGGTAGGCGATATCGAGCAATATGGATTTAACCAGTTCAGTGTCGCTACCATAAGCAACACCTACCGGTAGTACTACCCGGCCAAGAGAATCGCGGAACATCCAGTTGGTAACCTGCCCCGAAATCAGCTCAGAATTAGGCACGATGACGTCAGAGCGGTTAAAGGTCTGAATCTGGGTAGAGCGTATACTAATTTTTTTTACATAACCTTCGGTTGAACCCACCATAATCCAGTCGCCGGTTTTAATTGGACGTTCAAACAGCAGAATGACACCTGAAACAAAGTTATTAACAATATTCTGTAGACCAAAACCAATACCTACCGATAATGCACCAGCGATCAGTGCCAGGTTGGCAAGTTGTACACCGGCGATAGACAAGGCGATCAGAAAACCGACAGCAACGCCAAGATACCCTGTCAGCGAAATCATTGCCTCCTTGCTGCCCCTATCCATACGAGAACGATTGAGCCAGCTTTTATCCATGCGCCGCTTAATCCAGCCAATGATAGATAACATCACAGCAAACGATAGCAATGCCACAATCATCTTGACGGGGACAATATTTACGGTGCCGATTTCAAATCCACCCGTGATGACATCTCTTAACTCAAGTAAGGTGGTATCCGATAGCCCCCATATTTTGAGCACGGCAACGGCAAAAGTAGACCAGATGATGATGGAGAAGGTAAATCTGAACCAGATAGAACCGGGCAAGAACTCCTTTTCCTTTACTCCAATACGCTTACGAAAAACCTTTTGCCACTCATGGCGTCCTTCATCCAGGCTATCCAGAAAATCACTCCAGATGCGTATTAAAAAGATGGTCAGGCTCCACATCAGAAAACTGCCAGTAATACCAAAAAGAATAAAATTTGATAGATTGACATAGCCCAGCCAGTCCGCGCCAAGACAAACCAGGAGCCCGAGAATAACCAGTACGCGCAGCAGATGAATATTACTTAACCCTCGGTAATAACGTAATAACCATGCCGCCCAGATCAGGTTCAGGACCAGAAGAAACAGATAAACATTACGGATCAATGCGGTAATTTGATCAGGAAAGTCATGAACCTGTAAAGCCGAATACATCAGAAAACCGGCAAACACCAGCTTGCTGAGCAACCTCAGACGACTGGCCAGCAAAAACGATATATCCTGCGGCAGACTGGTCAGTGGTTGGGCGGGCGGATAGGGATTCAGCAGTATTCGGATAAATAGATTACCTAGCACATACATAAATAACCCAAAGACCAGCAAGGCCAGGAAATCCAGTGGCGAGCCACTGATCAACTGATAGGCATAATAAAGACTGAGACAGGAGGTAATGATCAAGGCAGCCATGTGTCTTTGAGCACAGCTAAACAGGGATAATTGAAATCGACTCAAATAACCGATTTGATTTGATTGTTGATCAAGTCGAATACTGTTATTGAGTGCTCGCCTGATCCATAAAATTAATGCGGCAGCAACTAGTAGTAAAACTGATACATCAGGCAGGTTCTCCATCAAAGCGCTAACACCACTATCCTTTTCAATAAAAGACAGTACAGCCCGATAAATTTCTAGTGGATTGAACAGATTGTTTTTGATGTTCTGCAGCAAATTAGATTTCTTTCCCAGTAACTCTGAGGCTAATACCTGTTGTTGTTTAGTGATAACAACATCCACAATTTCATGAGCGCGCAATAACATTAATCGACAACTGGCCAGCTGCTGAGCATTACTTAACATACTCTGATTCAGACTCTGGCGCTTTTGAGTGACTTCTTTTTCTTCTGTCACCATTTGAGCGCCAAGCAATTCAAGGTCGTCAGCACTCTTATTTATCGCATGTTCATTGATTTCAATACATTCAGTGGCAACTTTTTTGACGAATATTCCCTGTTCCTGAAACTCGTTGAGTAATTGATAGTTAAGCAGTTTTTTGGGGTTGTTAACGGCTTTTTCGATGGCCTGTAATCGACCGTCAGCTTCACCAATTTTCAGGCTAAGTACAGGATCAATCGCCAGAGCTGTGCTGAACTTGATCAGGAGTAATAAGAATAAAAGGATACGCATGGCGGTATCAGACCACCTGAAAAGGGAGTTTCGAAATCATTAGTAACGGATTTTCAATTTTGTTATTTGCTTTGCCGATATTATGCCAGTGATCAGTCAACTAATCATTTAATCTGTAATTATGATTTATTTATATGTATTTGGACTATAAATAAATAATGGTCATAAATATTTAAATGAATAATTTAACAAAAGCTTATCCCCTGTTCACTAAAGGAAGCCCTTCTGCTCAATACCAGCAGATCAGTAATTTCTGTGTGAATTATACCGAGGGTCTGCTAATCAGCCTGATGCATCTAGAAATAGATGAGGATTTTAGCGACCCACCCGAGACCTATAAAACACTACAGAAAAAGTTACAGCATCGTGAACGAACCATACGGCACGCATTTCAGTTCCAGATAGAAAAGCTGTTTTCTGACTTCAAGACTCTACGTAAAACACGATTACACGCAAACCGGGCGAGTGACTGGTTAGCAATAGGCCTGACAGGTCAAAATGCTTCCATCGTGCGAGCTAGTATCGAGACATCTAGCGAGCGTTTACATATTATCTATGAAAAACAGCTAGTGACTCTAAATGAACGTCTGAAAACACTGGTTCATCGAACAGACTACACCTATGCTGAAAATCCAATAAGCCCTGAAAATCTCTGTAACGCTTTCCTTTCATGCATTGAAGCCTTGTCTTTTAGCAGTACACAGCTATGCCAGCTTATTGGATTATATGATCGCGTACTCAGTCTGTTTCTGACTGATTTTTATCGACAGCTTGATCTGGGCATGTACTATCTGGATATCCTGCCTGAATTAACAGATCCCGAGATATTCAAAGCGCCTTCTGCAAAAGTAAAACCTCCTGAAATTTTCACCCCGGATATTGAAGCTAAGCGCGTTGTTGATATAAAAGAAACTCCGTCAGAGCCAACAGGTGATGAAAAGACTGATACTGAACAAGTATCAGAAGAGTTTGATATCCCACGGGTAACCATCGAAGAAAAACCGGAACTTAATAACAAACTGGAAGAATTTTTTGCCTTAACTAGCCAGGGCTGTCTAGACTATGCCCAATTATTTGCTTCCTTTCTACATTCAACCAAAGGTTTGTTTGTAGAAAAGCAAATGAGCGATGTATTCCGCTTCCTGAACTTTTTTACACATCTGCTGGACAATCCCAGAATATCTCAAGCGCTTAAGATTCAGCTATCACGAATTTCTCAACCATTGCTAAGACTTGTGTTGGTTGATCCATTTTTCTTTCGCAGTAGCAACCATCCAGTCAATGATTTTTTACTCTCCATCATCGATTATGAGATACGTTACGGCAACTCAAAATCCACTGCTAAACTAATATCTCCACTATTTGATCATTTGCTAGTATCAGCAAAGCTGACTCTAGATGACTTTTATCAGACCATAAATGAGTTTGAAGACTTAAAAGAGATTGAATCTAGTCGCTTACAGGAACTCAAACGCGATGACAAACAGGAACAGCAGAAAATAAAAAATGCAGTTCTCGAGCTGGTCAACCAGATTACCGAAAAACTGGAAGTAGAATCAGAAGTGCTGGCCTTTTTCTACGATGACTGGCAATTATTATTGCTACAGATAGCACGTAAAATTGGTCAAAAATCCACTGCCTTTATACAGACTGTTGAAATTACAAGAATGCTGGCCTGGAGTTTGGATGAGAATCATGAAGACAACCCAGAATACAGCCGATACTCTTTCACCAGTTTATTAAAAGCTATCGATAAAGGATTGATTTCATTAAACTTTTCATCTGAGCACAGAAATAGAATCAGAAAACTGATGGTGCGTGAGTTTAAGAAAATCGAACATGCCAGAGACTCAATAGTCGCTTCACCCAGAAAAGTCTTAAACAGCTTTAATTCGTTTGATCAATTCAGCGATACTGTTAATAAGTTCTCTTTGAACCTGACCGACATTACACATATTCAACCTATTGAAGATGCTGCATTAGCCAATTTTTTAAATTCGCTGCAATATGGCACATGGGTAGAGATTAAAGAAGACCGGAAAAGTCGTTTTAAACGAGGCAAGTTAAAATGGAAGTCTCAGGACAATAGCCGCTTCATCTTTATTGACCAGCGTGGTCATAAAATCAATGAGAGCACTCTGGATCAGATCAAACAATACTATGCCGACGATATGATCAAGATACTGAGTAAGCCAATGCCCTTCACTTCAAAGCGGCCAACTTTGGGCCATGGATATACTGACTTCTAAACTAATACGGCTGCCTTACGGCAGCCGCTAACTGAGCCTGGTTTACACCTGTAGCAATAAACGAGCTGGATCTTCCAGTAGCTGCTTGATGGTCACCAGAAACTGTACCGCTTCGCGTCCATCAATAATCCGATGATCGTAAGTCAGTGCCAGATACATCATTGGACGTGCGACAATATCGCCATCAATAACGACCGGTCTTTCAATAATATTATGCATACCCAGGATGGCACTTTGTGGCGGATTTAAAATTGGCGTAGATAGCATTGATCCGAAAGTACCACCATTAGTAATACTAAAAGTTCCACCAGTGAGTTCATCGATACCCAGTTTACCGGTACGTGCACGCTCTGCCATATTACGGATTTCCTGTTCAACATCTGCATAACTCATCTGGTCAACATCGCGCAGGATTGGCACTACCAGTCCACGCTCTGAACTGACTGCGATACCTATATCAAAGTAATCGTGATAAACAATGTCGCCACCATCAATAGATGCATTAACCGCAGGGAATTTCTTCAGGGCTTCAACGGCTGCTTTGGTAAAGAATGACATCATGCCCAGTTTTACGCCGTGAGATTTTTCAAAAGTTTCTTTGTAGCGATTGCGCAAATCCATCATCGGCTGAAGATTAACTTCATTAAATGTAGTCAGCATTGCTGCAGTGTTTTGAGCTTCTTTTAATCTTTCGGCAATACGTGCTCTCATACGCGACATAGGAACGCGACGGTCATTGCGGTTATCACCTGGCTGTGCAGGAGCAGCGGCCAGGGGAGCAACAGCCGGAGCTGGCGCGGCAGCCTGGACTACTGTTGTTGCCTGAACGTGTTTTTCAACATCCTGCCTGGTAATAGCACCTTTTTGACCAGTTCCGGTGACTTCTGCAGGGTTCACATCATTTTGTTTCATCGCTTTACGTGCAGCCGGTCCAGCCTTAGGTTCGGCTGCAACTTCTGCTTTAGTCTCTGCAGCAGGTTCTGACGCTGCTTCAGTATCAATAATAGCCAGGATCTGATTATTGGTAACCGTATCCCCTTCTTCTTTATCTATTGATGTAATCACACCCGAAGCAGTCGCTACAATTTCTAAAACTACTTTATCGGTTTCAAGATCAACGATGATGTCATCCTGTTTGACGCTATCGCCAACCTGTTTGTGCCAGGCACCCAGAGTACCTTCAGTTACTGATTCGGGTAGTACGGGTACTTTTATTTCAACCAACATTTTTTCTATGCTCCAGTCTTATGATCTACAATGGTCAATAATCATTTATGATTTGTTAAAGTTCAAACGCTTCTGTTACCAGCTTATGCTCCTGCTCCAGGTGCAATGCCATATATCCAACTGCTGGTGATGCTGATGAATCGCGCCCGGCATAATCTACCGGAATATCATGACAGGTTTCCATCAGCTGGCTTTTAATATACCACCAACTACCCTGATTTCTTGGTTCATCCTGACACCATATCGCTTTCTCAAGGTTTGGATATTGCTGGAATGATTCGAGAATTTCTTCCTTTGGATATGGGTAAAGCTGCTCTAGCCTGACAATTACGGTACTGTGATCGTAACGCTGTTGGCGTGTTTCATACAACTTGAAATAGATTTTTCCACTGCAGAAAATAATTCTTTTAACTTCTTCTGGTTTCACTTCGTCAACTTCAGGCAGTACTTTTTTAAATCCACCATCCGTTAAATCGGTTAGAGGAGAGACTGCGGCCTCATGACGTAACAGGCTTTTAGGGCTCATGACAATCAGAGGTTTACGGAATTCGCCCTTGATCTGACTGCGTAGCAGATGAAAGATTTGTGAAGGCATAGTGGGCATAACCACACGCATATTATTTTGTGCGCATAACTCAAGATAACGCTCCAGTCTGGCTGAACTATGCTCTGGACCCTGTCCCTCATAACCATGAGGTAGCAACATGACCAGATTACATAATCGGCCCCATTTCACTTCACCAGAACTGATGAATTGATCTATAACCACCTGGGCACCATTAGCAAAATCGCCAAATTGAGCTTCCCAGAGCACGAGTGTATTCGGATCTGTTGATGCATAACCATATTCAAAAGCCAGCACTGCTTCTTCTGATAGGAAGGAATTAATCACTTCAAATCGAGCAGTACCGGTTTGGAGTTGTTTCAATGGTACGAAGATACCACTTTTTTCGGTCTGGTTGTGTAATACCGCATGACGGTGAAAAAAGGTACCACGCTCTGAATCCTGTCCTGAAAGGCGGATAGAAACACCTTCATCCAACAGGGCTGCATAAGCCATGTTTTCAGCAAACCCCCAGTCACAGAATATTTCTTCATCCAGCATTTGCTGGCGAGCATCCATAATTTTTTTTACCCGGTGATGCAATTGAAAGCCATCGGGTAATTTCAAAAGCTTTTTGCCCAACTCTTTGATACGCTCCATCTTCACAGAAGTATCAGGCAAAACAGTGAAATCATTTTCAGTAAAACGATCCCAGTTGCTGCGGTTTTGATGTTCTAAACCCGAAATTGCATTCAAGGCAACCGTCCCACTTTGCTCCAGCGCTCTTCGATAGTCACTGATCATGGTATCAACAGTTTCACGATCAACAACACCTTCATCTATCAATACCTGAGCATGTTTTTCCACAATACGTGGGTGATTTCGAATTGCAGCATACATACGAGGTTGAGTAGCTGCCGGTTCATCGGCTTCGTTATGTCCATAACGGCGATAACAGATAATGTCGATGACTACATCGCGGTGATATTTTTTGCGATATTTCACCGCCATTTCGGCTACAAATACACAGGCTTCAGGATCATCTCCATTTACATGGAATATAGGTGCCTGAACCATACGAGCCACCTCGGTACAGTACAGAGTGGAACGTAAATCTTTGGGATGACTGGTAGTAAAACCAATCTGATTATTCACGATGACATGTATGGTACCACCGGTATGGTATCCACGAGTCTGACACATATTGAAGTTTTCCATCACTACCCCCTGCCCCGCAAATGCAGAATCGCCATGCACCACGATAGGTAATACATCGGTGGTACTAATGGATTGTTGATTATAAAGCCGTTGACGTGCACGTACCGAACCTTCTACCACAGGGCTAACAATTTCCAGATGAGAAGGGTTAAAGGCCAGCGCCAGATGCACAGGACCTTCTGAAGTGCTTACATCGGATGAGAAGCCCTGATGGTATTTCACATCATAGTTATATTTATCGCTGATATGGATATTGCCTTCGAATTCATCGAATAGCACTGAAGGCATTTTGCCGAGAATATTAGTCAGTACGTTCAGGCGCCCCCGGTGAGCCATGCCGATAACCACTTCGCGAGTATTATCTTTACCAGCCTGCTGGATAATACGATCCATTAACGGAATCAGCGCTTCGCCACCTTCAAGGGAGAAACGTTTTTGACCGACGTAGCGTGTATGCAGATACTTTTCCAGATTTTCCGCAGCGATCACTCGATCCAGAATACGCATTCTTCTGCCATGACTGAAATTAGGTCGTGCCAGTGTGGTTTCGAGTTCCTGCTGAATCCATCGTTTCTGCTCTGTATCGGCGATATACATAAATTCAGAACCGATAGAACCGCAATAGGTCGCTTTAAGGCGATCGATAATTTCACTTAACGGAGCTTCATCAACGCCGAACATTGATCCGGAAGAAAATACTGTATCCAAATCATCTTCGGATAAATCATATGCCTCAAGTGAAAGCTCATTACCCACATCGTTATGAGTTAACCCTAATGGGTCCATCCTGGCTTTTTGATGCCCACGAAAACGATAGGCATTGATTAGTTGAAGTACTTTAATCTGTTTCAGTCTGTGCTCGTGCTGAGCATTACTAATAGGAGCGACTGAGGTTTTTTTGTTTAAAACAGTGGATTTGACCTGGTTTTGAATGGAAACGTGATCAGGATCAGCAATATCGGACCCATTTTTTAAAGATTTAAACCAAAAGCGCCATTCTTCATCGACATTGTCTTCATTAATTAGAAATTGATGATACAAATCTTCAAAATAAGCGGCATTGCTTCCAAACAGGTAGCTCTCCTGTTGCTGTTTCTTCATTGACATTTTGTGTTTGTCTCTGGATATTTTCCTTGGTTAATAGGCAAAAAGCTGATTCATTTAGAAAGAACCTTAGTTTTTAACTTTTTTATACTTGTATAAGTAGTTATTAGCACGCATAAATTATGTTAATGCAGTAAAAAATACCAGACATCATAATTAATTTTCAGACGTATTTTCTCTATGGATATAGGGCTCAATTCTAACGGTTAAAATTTGGTTAAATTTAGCTGCTGAGTAAGCTATCATGCGCGCACATTTTCTATTGGTAAAGTCATGGCTCAATATATTTACACTATGAACGATGTGGGGAAGGTTATACCTCCACAGACCGAAATTCTCAAAAATATATCTCTCAACTTTTTCCCTGGCGCCAAGATCGGCGTACTTGGTTACAACGGTGCGGGTAAATCCACGCTACTGAAAATTATGGCCGGTGTTGACACTGAGTACACCGGTGAAGCCAGGCCTCAAAAAGGTATCAACATCGGATATCTTGCTCAGGAACCCCAATTAGACCCAGAAAAAGACGTACGCGGCAATGTTGAAGAAGGCGTTGCGGAAACCAAGGCCCTGTTAGATCAATTCAACGCCGTCAGCGCCCAGTTTGCCGAACCCGATGCCGACTTTGATAAATTGATGGCCGAACAGGCTGATCTGCAGGAAAAAATCGATGCCTGCAATGCCTGGGAGCTGGATCGTAAACTCGAAATTGCTGCTGATGCCTTACGCCTACCCCCATGGGATGCAAAGGTTGAACACCTTTCTGGTGGTGAAAAGCGCCGAGTAGCGCTATGCAGACTACTGTTATCTAACCCTGACATGCTAATTCTCGATGAACCTACCAACCATCTGGACGCAGAATCAGTCGCCTGGCTGGAGCGCTTCCTGAAAGAGTTCCAGGGAACGGTTATCGCCGTCACCCATGATCGCTACTTCCTGGACAATGTTGCTGGATGGATTCTTGAGCTTGATAGAGGTCATGGTATCCCCTGGCAAGGCAACTATTCCTCCTGGCTGGAACAGAAGGAAAAAAGACTGGAAAGCGAAGAACGCTCAGAGCAGGCGCGCGTTAAATCAATGAAACATGAGCTTGAATGGGTACGCAGTAATCCCAAAGGCCGTCAATCTAAAAGTAAAGCTCGTCTCAAGCGTTTTGAAGAATTATCTACTCAGGAATATCAAAAACGTACTGAAACCAACGAACTCTATATCCCACCTGGCCCCAGACTTGGTGATGTAGTTGTTGAGGTTGAAGGCGGCAAGAAATCCTTCGGCGATAAATTGTTGTATCAGGATCTTGATTTCAAACTACCTCGTGGCGGCATCGTGGGTATTATCGGTCCCAATGGTGCGGGTAAATCGACCCTGTTTAAAGTTCTGGTAGGTGATGAGCAACTGGATGAAGGTAGCGTTAAGATTGGTGAAACGGTCAAAATCGCCTACGTAGATCAATCTCGAGACGACTTAAACGGCGATAATACGGTATGGGAAGAACTATCCGATGGGCTGGATAATATCACGGTAGGCAGTTACGAAGTTTCATCACGCGCCTATGTTTCGCGTTTTAACTTCCGTGGTGCCTCACAACAGAAACGTGTTAAAGACCTGTCGGGTGGAGAGCGTAACCGAGTACATCTGGCTAAACTCCTTAAGAGTGGTGGAAACCTGTTGCTGCTCGATGAACCCACCAACGATCTGGATGTGGAAACTCTGCGAGCACTGGAAGAAGCCATACTTGAATATCCCGGTTGCGCGGTAGTGGTTTCGCATGATCGCTGGTTTCTGGATCGTATCGCGACCCATATTCTGGCATTTGAAGGCGACAGTCAGGTTTATTTCTATGAAGGCAACTATTCAGAATACGAAAGCCATCGCAAGCAACGGCTGGGCCAACAGGCTGACCAGCCTCACCGTATTAAATACCGGAAGTTGGGATAAACCATGTCTGATTCCGATAAATTATTCAACCGCCTGGATGATTTGCTGGATAGACTGGAGTTATTGGTTCCAGCACAAAAAAAGATCGATCAGGACTGGTCCTATCGAGCGTATCGCTGGGACAAGGGACGATTACAGGGTATTGCCGATTACCATCAGGTAGAACCGGGTGAACTGTTACATATCGAACGGCAGGCGAACCTGCTAAATACTAATACTCGCCAGTTTCTGCTCGGCCACCCTGCCAACAACGCCCTGTTATGGGGATCACGCGGCACTGGAAAGTCTTCCATCATCAAAGCCCAGCTCACTCAATTCAAGGAGCACGATTTATGTATGGTCGAGGTTAGCAAGAAAGAAGCAGAGAACCTGTTTGAAATTATTTCATTATTAGCGCTGGATCAACGTAAATACCTGATCTACCTGGACGACCTGTCTTTTGAAAGTGATGACGAATCCTACAAAGCACTAAAGGCAACACTGGAAGGTTCAATACAGGCTCAGCCTGCAAATGTATTAATTTATGCCACTTCTAACCGCAGACATCTGATGCCAGAATCTATGCAGGATAATCTGGATAGTCGGATGGAAGATGGTCAATTACACCCCAGTGATGCGATTGAAGAAAAGATTTCCCTGTCTGATAGATTCGGGCTATGGCTTTCTTTTCATCCGTTTACTCAACCACAATATCTGGATGTTGTTGAACTTGCATTATCACAATACGAGATCCCGATGACTGAAGAAATTGCGGTACAGGCGGTTCGGTTTTCTACTCAAAGAGGCTCAAGAAGTGGACGAATAGCAACACAATTCGCGACCTACTGGTTCGGTCAAACTCTTGAATGACGCAGCGGGACTGGTGTTTTTACAGCATGTTTAAATAGCTTCAACCTTAAACCCAGAACAATTGTAGCGACGACAGCATAAATTATTGGCTCAAGATAATCTGCCTTGACCAGCCACAGATAATGTATCACTGCCAGCAACAGGATCGGATAAACCAGCTTATGTAGCACTTTCCAGCGTTTCCCTAACTTTCCTATGCTCCAGCGATTTGATGTTATTGCCAACGGCGTTAACAAGGTAAATGCTATAAATCCCACCGTAATATAAGGACGCTTCAATATATCTTCATACATAGAAAAGAAATCCAGGCTATGGTCAGCGAGAAACCAGATTGAAAAATGAAGGAAGGCATAGAAATAGACAAACAGACCAGCCATTCTTCTGAAACGGATAAATTGACTGTTTCCTGTCAGATTTTTTAATGGCGTGAGCGCTAGTGTGAGTATCAATAGCCTTAAAGTCCAATCACCCGTTTTATGGGTAATTGTTTCTACGGGATTTGCCCCCAGATCACCTGCAAAGGCATTCGCAACAATCCAGACAAATGGAAGTAGACACAGAAGAAAAAATAATGGTTTAGCCAGTTTGTGTTTTAGCATGAAGGGTTCACTTAAAAATACTTGTTCAGATCCATACCGGAGTACAGAGATGCCACTTCATCGGCGTATCCATTAAACATCAGAGTTTTCCTTTTGAAAAAATCGCCGATGCGCCTTTCTCTAGCCTGACTCCAGCGCGGATGATCAACTTCAGGATTCACATTCGCATAAAACCCATACTCACCAGGTCCCTGTAAATGCCAGGTAGTCTGTGGCTGCTGTTCGGTGAATTCAATACTTACAATTGATTTGATACTCTTGAAACCATACTTCCATGGTACAACCAGACGGACTGGCGCACCATTTTGAGCTGGGATAGTTTTTCCGTACATGCCAGTAGATAAGATAGATAAAGGATGCATGGCCTCTTTAATTGTTAAACCCTCTACATAAGGCCAGTCAAGAACAGCGCGTTTCTGGCCTGGCATGCGTTTAGAATCGAGCAGGGTTTTAAACACTACATATTTCGCTTTAGATGTGGGCCTGTATTTCTGTAAAACTTTTCCCAGCGAAACGCCCTGCCATGGAATCACCATAGACCAGGCCTCAACACATCGCAGTCTATAAATCCGCTCTTCAACCCCTACACCTGAAATTAAGTCTTCCAGAGAAAACTCACCAGGATTTTCGCATTCTCCAGAAACAGAAACCTTCCAGTTATCCGTATTGAAACCTTTTGCATTAATAACTGGTTCATTCTTACCGGTACCAAACTCATAAAAGTTATTGTAGCTGGTCGCATCTTCATAATCGGTAATCTCGTCATCCTCATTTAGCCTGGATAAAGATGCTTCCTTAGCCATCAGGGACAAGGGTAAAGACTGTAATGTTAGTCCTGCAATACCTAGATATGAGGCAGACTTAATAAACTGACGACGCCTCAGGTAAAGAGATTCAGGAGTAACTTCAGATTCAGAGCAATCGGAGTTTTTATTTATTTTTATCATGAGGGCCTTGAGTATATGGTTAATTATTTCTTCATATTGACTTATTAATTCTCTAACAGTTCAGGATTGTCACTTATTTCATATCCACATTGGGTAATAAAAAAATAAACATATTTTCAATATTAGCAGTTGACCATATTAGAGTATTCTTATATAGTTGTTTTCGAAAGTTTAGATCGAAATAAAAAACTTAAAAAAACTACCTTCAGGAGAGAGTTATCATGAATAAATTAATTACAGCTACAGCCATTCTACTTGTAACTTCATCTGCCCAGGCTTTCTGGGGCGATAACAATAATAACAATGGTTATGGTAATGGATACGGAAACTATTACGGCAACGGTGCTGGCAACGGTTACTATGATGGCCGTGCTTATGGTCGTGGAAATGGACGTGGCACAGGCCGCGGAAACGGCGATGGTGAAATGGATTTTTCCATGAAATTTAAAGGCCGCGCACGTGGTGATATGGATACTGAAATGGATGGAAACACTGATTGGTCAGGTAACGGAAATGGTTACGGAAACTACTACGGAAATGGAAATGGTTACGGAAACGGTTACTACGCAAACCAGAATGGTTACAACGGATATAATGGTTATGGTAGCAACCCTTACTTTGGGTATGCACCTGCTGCACCTGTAGCCGCTGCTCCAGTAACACCAGCTGCACCTGCTGCTGAATAATTAGCAGCAAAGTTTCCTGAGGTTCACCACCTCAGGAAACTAACTCAGATTGTTTTGTATTTGTTTCTCTGAAACGATCTGATTTAGTTTTATCCTCTTGGTGATTGTAATTTTACGGGCTAATTTTTAGCCCGTTTTTTTTTATGTACAGGATGTAAGGTATGTCGCGGGAGCAGGACGCGCAGGAGCGACTCGTGCGGATAGCACTTACAGCCAAATCTTCTCAGTAAGACAGGAGCGACTCGTATAGTGGATAGCACTAAAATAAACTGTCACAGTCAATCCACCCAAACCCGAGCATTGCGAAATATCCTCATCCACGGACTGTCCACACCCCAATCACTAGACTGCCATGAATTCTGAACCGCACGAAATATCCTTTCCGGATGAGGCATCATGATCGTAAAACGTCCATCCAGATTGGTAAAACCTGTCAAACCATCTGGAGATCCATTAGGGTTCATCGGATAAACCTCAGTAGGCAAGCCATTCCGATCCACATATCTCAAACAGGCTGTGTGATCGTTTTCTAATGAACTGCCATGCCGCGACTCAGGTCTGCCTTCACCATGTGCGACCACGATTGGCATCATCGAACCTTGCATGCCCTTTAGGAATATAGAATTTGATTCGAGTACTTCAACCATAACAACGCGAGCTTCATAACGCTCAGATTTGTTATTCACAAAATGCGGCCAGGAATTGGTACCCGGTATGATCTCATGCAGATTAGACATCATCTGACAGCCATTACAGATTCCCAGACCGAAACTATCTTCACGCTGGAAAAATTTAGAAAACATTTCCAGAGCTCGAGAATTGTAAAGAATAGACTTCGCCCAGCCCTCACCTGCACCAAGCACGTCACCATAAGAGAAGCCACCACAGGCGGCGATTCCCTTAAAATCCTGTAAATTCTGACGACCCGTTAAAAGATCGCTCATATGAACATCCACTGCCTCAAAACCTGCTTTGGTAAATGCGGCAGCCATTTCTACCTGACCATTAACACCCTGCTCGCGTAGTACAGCTACACGCGGACGAGCTACTTTGCCTATATAGGGTGCATTAATCTCTTCATCGGTTTGATAGCTTAGTTTTGAAAATAGCGCAGGTTTTTTGTTATCTAGCAGACTGTCGTATTCCTGCTGTGCACATTCAGGGTTATCACGCAGCTTTTGCATATGATAGGTAGTTAATGACCAGCTCCTACGCAGCTCGGTTATGTCATCTTCAAATACCGTAGTGGAATTATACTGAATACTCAGTTGATCGTTTTCTGATACACAACCTATATCGTAAAATAGATTAGTTAATCCTTTGCTTTCAATAATTTGCTTAACTTTATTAATGTTATTTGAAGATGCCTGAACTACCGCTCCCAGCTCTTCAGCGAATAATATTTCCAGTTCATTACAGCCTAAAGCAGAGATATCAAGATCCAGACCACAGCGTCCTGCAAAAGCCATCTCTGATACCGTGGCGATTAATCCACCATCAGAACGGTCGTGATAAGCAAGAAGTAGATCTTCGGCCAGCAATTGTTGAATAGCCTGATAGAACTGGTCCAACTGACTGACATCATTTAAGTCAGGACCCCTGTCTCCAATCTGAGCATAAACCTGAGCCAGTACCGAAGCTCCTAGTCTATTATTCCCCTGCCCCAAATCGAATAAAAACAGACGGGCATCAGTATCTTTAGTAAGTTCAGGTGTCACTGATTTGCGCACATCCAGCACGGGAGCAAAAGCTGAGATAATCAGAGATAAAGGACCAGTAACAGCTTTATCCTGTTCGCCATCACGCCATACAGTTTTCATTGATAAAGAATCCTTACCGACAGGAATGGTAATGCCAAGCTCAGGACAGATTTCCATACCCACTGTTTTCACCGTATCAAACAGACGGGCATCTTCACCTTCATGCCCTGCTGCAGCCATCCAGTTAGCCGATAGTACGGTGCGCTTTAAATCCCCGGTATAGCTGGCTGCCAGATTAGTAATTGCCTCGCCTATAGCCATACGCCCAGAAGCCGGAGCATTCAGTAATGCCAATGGGGTATGCTCACCCACACTCATAGCTTCACCGGTATAGCCTTCAAAATCGGTTAAAGTAACAGCAACGTCAGCCACTGGCACCTGCCAGGGACCAACCATCTGGTCACGAGAAATCAGACCACCAACAGTGCGATCACCAATGGAGATAAGGAAGGTCTTATCCCCTACAGTTGGTGACTGAAAAACTCGATGTACTGCTTCCTTAAGGTCGATAGCCGAAGTATCCAGAGCATCCTGAGTCACCTCGACATGAGCTGCATCACGGTGCATTTTAGGGGGGTTTCCGAGCAGGATTTCCAGCGGCATATTGACCGGTTCATTGCCAAAGGTTTCATCGGAAACAACCAGTTGCTGCTCGATAGTCGCCTTACCCAATACCGCATAAGGACAACGCTCCCGTTCACATAGCTCGATAAAATCATCCAGCCTTTCATCCGCAACTGCCAGTACATAACGCTCCTGACTCTCATTGCACCAGATTTCCTTGGGTGACATGCCAGGCTCATCATTCGGCACCTTGCGTAACTCTAATCGGGCACCCATTCCTGCATCATTCACCAGTTCGGGCAAGGCATTCGATAAACCGCCCGCGCCTACATCATGAATAGATAAAATCGGATTGTTCTCAGCCTGTACATAACAGCGATCAATCACTTCCTGAACCCGTCTCTCCATCTCAGGATTACCACGTTGTACTGATGCAAAGTCGAGGTTTTCACTACTGCTGCCGCTGGTCATGGAAGACGCTGCGCCACCACCCAGGCCAATCAACATCGCCGGGCCGCCCAGCACGATAATATTGCTGCCTGCAGGAATGCCCAGCTTATCAATATGCTCGGGACGGATAGTGCCAACACCACCTGCGAGCATAATGGGTTTATGGTAGCCACGAACCTCTTCGCCCTGAGATGATTTAATACGCTGTTCGTAACTACGGAAGTAGCCACAGATATTGGGGCGTCCAAATTCGTTATTAAATGCTGCCGCACCCAAAGGACCATCGATCATGATATCCAGAGCAGAGACTATGCGCTCGGGCTTGCCATAATCCTGTTCCCAGGGTTGCGGCAGATCAGGGATATTCAGGTTGGAAACAGAAAAACCACATAAGCCAGCCTTAGGCTTAGAACCACGACCTGTTGCACCTTCATCACGTATCTCGCCACCAGAGCCGGTCGCAGCGCCAGGAAAAGGAGAAATCGCGGTAGGATGATTATGCGTTTCGACCTTCATCAGAATATCCAGACGTGTCGAATCATTTTGATACACACCCGTCTTTAGATCAGGCGCAAATTTCTCAGCATCAAAGCCCTGAATAACAGCCGAGTTGTCATGGTAAGCAGACAAAATGCCTTCAGAATGCATCTTGTAGGTATTCTTGATCATACCGAACAGAGAGATATCCTGATCGACACCATCAATAGTCCAGTCCGCATTAAAAATCTTGTGCCGACAATGCTCAGAATTAGCCTGTGCGAACATCATCAATTCAACATCGCTAGGGTTTCGTTGCAGCTTAGTGTAGCTATCGACTAGATAATCGATTTCATCATCTGAAAGCGCCAGACCCAGTTCAGTATTGGCCTGCTCCAGCTTATTCTTACCGCCTTGCAGAATATCCACCGTAAGCAAGGGTTTAGGTGAATGATGATCAAACAAGGCTTCGCATTCAGATAATTCACTGAACACCTGCTCCACCATTTTGTCATGGCACAATGCTTTAACCTGATTCAAATGATCGACGCTAACATCTCCCTCAAATTGAACCTGAAACTCAATGCCCCGCTCTATTTTGATAACATCATCCAGACCACAGATATGTGCGATATCGGTTGCCTTACTCGACCATGGAGAAATCGTACCCACACGAGGTACCACATAAAAACTCTCTCCATCCAGCACGTGATCCTCCATTTGAGGTCCGTATTCCAACAGGTTAGTAACCACCTTCAACTGGTCATCAGATAACTGTTTTCGAGTCTCAATCAAATGAATGAAATGACTGGAAATCTGGCTAACTGTAAACGGTTTGGTGGAATCGAGTAATTTCTGAATTCTAAATTCAGATAAGGCTGGGCTGCCCTTAAGAGTGATCATAGGTCGCGACTTTAAATTAGTAGTTAACAACGGGGTGAAATGGAAGCGAATAATAACGGAATTACCACCTCATCACCATCAAAACACTGGAACAAAAAGCTAATAAAATGGTCAAACTGTCTGTATTCGATAGCTAATCTGATTAGAAATGAATATACTGCGCGATCTTGGGGACGACCTGGCTTCGACGTTGGTTACGAAACCTGAGGTGCATGTCGAGAATGTAGGAAATCTCGTTAAATCTTCTACAAATATATAGTTGCAAACGACGACAACTACGCAATCGCCGCTTAATAACCGGTAGGTTGCTGTCGGACTGGAGCCGTGTCTATGCGTCCAGGTTCATTCGTGAACATCCGGCATCGCTCTCATAGAATCGTGATGGAAGCTCGTTCGGGGCCGAAGCACTAAACAAGTACCGAAATCGCTGTCTGTTTTCCCCGTCCGGCGGGTAGCGGCCAGTTAAATTAAAAGTCGGAATAAACATGTAGAGCCAATGGCAGAGGACTGGCGGACGGGGGTTCGATTCCCCCCGTCTCCACCAAATATGCAGTTAACTTGTTATATATCTGCAAGTTATGCTAGCGCAATAAGTGTGCTTATCCAATACTGTGACACATAGGTGTCACACTTGTAGATAGAACACTAATGCCGAACTATCTATGCCGTAACCGTCACGTCACCTACTACTTCCAATTCATTCCCCGAAAGACCTTAGGCAATTATTTTAAATGTCAGCGTGAATATAGGCACTCACTCAAAACTGACAGTAAAAAGCTTGCCGTACATCTCAGCCGCTACCGGACTAAAGCTTACTGGAGACGCCCTCAGGCAGTCTCCTGGCATTAACCAAAGGGGCTTGCATGAGTCCAATACAGACGACTTGCCAGACCTAACAATCCGTGACATGACTTCGGATGAAATGCATGAGATACGCAAACGCTCGGAGGCTCGTTCTACGGGGGTTGATGATGGATTGGGAAGAATTCTGACAGATAAGAATGAAATCCTTACTGAAGGCTTTGAAGAGAGCGACAAAGAACCAGAAGCGGCCTGACACTGACCCGGCTGGTAAAGTCTAAGTCTTAGATATATTCAGTTAGCTCGTATAGGGTTCAGAATAAATCAGCGATCAATTGAACACGATCACGTTAACAAACAAGAAATTGTCCTCAAATAGGACGCATTACCGCACGGTGCCAACTGCCCTTATCTACTACACCTCATCTGTATATCGAAGGATATGTTTTCAAAGTCGAACAACAGGAAGTATATTGTACCGATACAGATAAATTGAGGAATATTCTTTTTTTCTCTCCTTTCAATGTCGCCGATAGCAACTTTGCTCTTTGTCAAGTTAAGAAAACTAGATATGCCAATAAAAAAACTAATATTCCTAGTGGTTTTAGCAGAATAAAGGCTATTAATTTTTTAATTAATAGCCTTTACAAGGAAGTGCTATCGAGTCCTTTGAATCTACATTCCAGGACAAAAGTTATCTTGTCCAGGATATAACTCATAGGCAATTGAGTACTGGAGGGCATAGTCGATTAACCACAACTTCAGGTCGTCATCATTACTATTGTTATTTGTCATTCTGAAATCTCCAGTTCGATAAATGAGTATTGGCTTATAGGTGTTCGAACCGGCATCGTAGTCAAATGAATAATATCTAAAATCTCCAGCGTCAGTGCAAATTTGATCGAGGGAGCCAAAGGGACCATTCTTGATCGATTGAACCAGGTTTTTTTTGTCGTTGAGTAACGAACTATCAACGTGCAATAAAAAAGTGGATGAACTAGTCAAATAGGTTGTGAGTTCTGCATCAGTGAACTCAGTTTTTCCCAATATAAATTCAATATCTGTCGTTGAATTGATGTAACTATAAAGGTCTCCATTTTTATCGATATAGAGGCCTTTTTGTCTCTCGCCCCAAGCTCTATTTTCATACATAACTGCAAAAATAAACTTGTGAAATACAACCTGGGCATTAGCTTGACTTGTAGCAGAATTATTTCCATCACATCCCATAAAACTTAATAGTAGTACTGCAAATAAGCAACTAATTGAGCTTTTTATAAATACATTTATTTTCATTCCAGTGTCCATTATATCCAAGCTAATAACCCCGCAATATTGACAGCTTGATTCAAAATTCTCAAGAAGCAGATAAATAAACAAAGACACCCAATAAATGAAAAGAAATCAAACTTCAGCTATGGCTACAGTTAAATGAAGGGGGGGTAAGTTAAAAAAAGAGTTTTGTTTAACCTTATTGTGTATTTTATCTCTGGCTTTCTTCTCAAGACAAAATGATCCTGCAACCTGTTATATCAGGTTGGTGTTTGAAATAAATTTTTAAGGGGTTGTTTGGTTATGTGTCAGGAAAAACTTCAGCACAGCGCTTCACGCCGTGTACCCCGTTCTTTCTCATTTGTTCGCAAACTTGTCTGATTTTATAAGCGCTACCTACTAGTGATTTAAACGGGCTTTCGAAGTCTTATGTCAGGAAAATCCAATGCCTGGGGCCGATATTCAGTCGGGTCAGTATGTCTGGTAGGTGTTCAGCCCCAGGTAGGCCGCACTCCATTCACCAGAAACAGCATTAGCAAATGGCTGAACATGACGCTCAATTTAGCTGGGTGAGAATAGAAATGATGGTGCGTAGAACGCCCCTACGAAGCCTGATTTTATCTTACAAATTTCCTATAGCGGGTTCTCTACCCAGTTTTTAATGCTTAGTATATTACTCGTTGAGCGCGTCAAAATAGCGATATATAGACTGTCGAACAATATCGATTTTTGTAAACATAGGATGTTTCGACTTGGGTGATGCGGATTTCCAATTACTTGTGAGTGCGTAAATTCGCTTGTTGTTTCCGGGGAAGACACCAAACTCGATTAGATCGGCGCTCGCCTTATTAAGAGGCATATTGCTTAGATAAATGTAGGTCGCATCAAATTTTTCTTTGCAGTCGCATGCGGCTATCCCACTTGCCTCGCATAGCCCCTTTAATAATGAATTTTTATCAAGAGACTCGATGTTTTCCAGATGCAATACTTCCTTATACTCCGGCTCTTGTATAGATATGAGGATGTATCGGTTGTAGCTGTCTATCTCGGCGCGTATCCGCTTGTTTGATTTAAACAGGAAATCTTTATTTGTCTGGATTAGCACTATGAGATCGAATAGCAGGCCATCAGGATTACGGATGTACTCCATCCCGGATATTTCATCTGTAACATTGTCATTATATTCCACACGCAAATCGAAATTAGATAAATTAATATTTAACCCGGCTCCTTCGGCTAGAGCATTGTTTGCGAATGCCGTACTAAGAAATAGTGTCAACAATAATGTTATACACTTTTTCATTGGCATCCCTTTGGTTTGAACACATCGGCGCTGACCTTCTTGAACTTCATTCCAGACAACGTGGGGGGCCATTGCCATAGGTGTTCGCAGTATGGGGATATGGTAAAACGTTGTTGGCTTTGTTTTTCAATACCGTCAATGGGTACGTTCTTTGTTTTCAGAATTGAATAGAAGTGGTTGAAATCGAAACTGATTGGATCGGTATGGCCACTTTTAATGCCGCGATCAATTTCAAGGTGTCCAGTTATTGGCAACCATGTTTTGAACAATTTCTGCGTTTTAAGGTATATATCGGCAAGCGCGGTGTATTGTTTCTCAGAGGGGAATTCATTATTCGCATAAACAAGCTCAACATGCACCATTGTACCGCGTAATTCAGGATGATATTTTTCTGCTTTTGTCGCCCATCCTTCTGGCTTACCATAGTCCCATATCTTGAATATTTTCCCTTCTTTATTGATATAAGCATGAGCCGCGCCCTTTCTTTTCCCGGAGACACGTAGTTCGAGATCCTCATCCTTAATATTTCCAGCGGTGCTGTGGATGACAAAGTATCGATTCTTTTTTGTTGATGCCGCAGTAGCATTCTTCTTTGCCTTTACGTGTGGAGCTACGGAGTCGGCAGTAAGCGCTAAGCGTGGTATATAATGCCCAGGATCTGTGCGCAACTTCAATTGCTGGCCCTTTTTCAGGCGAAATCCCACATATTCGCTTACCAGATCAACTTCAATTTTGTCAGCGACTTGTTTCATTAAATCGTAGCGATTCGCTAGTCCACGGACATAAGGACGCTTTGAACTGTTAAAAATGTGTCGCGCAATAGCTAGATACCCATCACCCTGTTTTACCGTATAAGTAATTGTATTATCCATAAACATCAATCCTTTAGAAGGTACACCCGTATTGACTAGTATAAGATACCCACTTGACTTATAAATTCAAGATGTGCTTCGTAACATACTGTAAATGATGACAAGCCAAGGAGTGAAGCGGGTTAAAGGGGGCGGAGGTATATGGGAATTACTCGCAATTACTCTATCTCTCAACCATAATGGTCATAGTCTTACCCTAAAAATAACTGGGTCAGGAAAATAAAAATTCTCTGTATGTAACGATCGCTCCTGGCACCAACTTGCCTTTTTGCACTGCACAACGCGAACGTCGGCTTTATGCAGACATAAAGTGACCTGGCGTGTAAATCGATACCACAGTAATATGGATGTAAGGTATTATAAAAGTTCATTGGGCTTCTCCTGTTTTGGTTTTATCACCTTTCAGTTTAGCCTTATTGCTAAACTTGGAGGGGCTCAATGAGTATCAAGGCAAATCACACGGATATCAAAACCGTCGTTTCACTCTGGTTTTGTCCCCGGTGTTTGCAGCGTTATGTGAATCCCCAAAATTGAGTTTGGAAACTACGTAATGGGTTTTACACGAGCCAACAAAGCAATGTTAATTCGATTAACATCAATGCTACAGTGACTAACGGTAAGTAAAGATACTAAATCTATTGCGCACGGAGGCAATGCCAATGCTTGATAAAAAGATTACCCACAGTATTTATTTGATCAAGTCTGAATTCGTAGAAAATGAAAATTTTCTACAGGGCACCGAAAACTGCCAACAATACAGCATTCCGATTGCCGGTTACCCAAATGCAACGGCATACTTAAAGACAACTCCTTCGATGAATTGGAGACACCCATCTATTGAACATTTATATTTTTTATATTTCTTTTATATTCTGTATTTCCAAACACGCGAATTACTTTTACCTGAAAGGTGCACTGTTATTTGATCTTTGGTTCGACGTGCCACACAGGCCAACGCGAGATGTGGACTTTTTGGGATTTGGGCCATCTGAGTTACCGAGCGCCGAAAGTTCATTTAGAGAAATTTGCAGGCCAGGGTTTGGATTCAACATCAATCAGCCTCAGTTTCAACACGATTACGTCCCCCTTCCCTTGCACGATTAAGTGCTTTATTAACGCGGGCTACAAGCGTATTGGCATCTTCATCAACTCGATAAACTGCAACCCCGAAGCTGGCAGTAAGTAATCCGATTTCAGAGAACTTGTATTCTTCAATCCGTTTGCGAAGCTTCTCTGCTAGCACCTGCCCACCCTCTAGTCCAGTATCTGGGCAAATGATAAGAAACTCTTCACCATCCCAGCGCCCGATAATATCGCTTTCACGAATAGATTTTTTTACCAGAGAAGAAACCGCTCTAAGCACCCAATCCCCAATCAGATAACCAAAAGTGTCATTAACCTTTTTAAAATCATCAATATCCAGAATGATTATTGAAAACTCACTTTTTATACGCCTGGTCCGTTTGATGGCATAATCGATGTCATCATCCAGCTTAATACGATTGTAAACTCCGGTTAGTCTGTCGGTAAGCGACTGCTTTCTGAACAACCTGTTTTGCTGTTTTAGCTCTTCCTGCGCATCATGCAACTCACTAAGAGTCTTACGAATTTTCCTGTTCGCGTTAATCAGGCTCCGATACCAGTAAAGCGAAACAATCAGGATAATTCCTAAAACCACCAGGCTTTGCCATAACAGGGTATAGTCCGTTACCTTTTCAATCGATATTGCGGTCCACTTATCGCGAATACGCTGCGCGTCATTTGGATCAATGTGTAGAACCGCTTTTTCAAAAGCACTTCCTAGCAACGGTTCATCGTTGCGTGTAGCGACGGACAATTCGTATCTAAGCGGCAGGCTACCCGTTACCGCCAGTTTATTCAGACCAAGAGATTGAATGGCAAAAGCAACAGCGCCCTGTGCACCTATAAAGCCGAAAACCTCTCCATCATGTACCAGATGCATAGCCTCAATATTATTCTTAACCTCAACAAGGTTAACTTCTGGATATCGTTGCTTTATCTTTTCTATTGCAATATCACCCTTGATAACCGCAAACTGGGTACCCGCCTCTTCAAGGCATTCTTCAATAAAAATATGCTCATAGCGAGTAACAACTGCTAAAGGCAGGTAGAAATACGGGGTGGTAAAATCCAGTAAGGATTTACCATCATCACTCGCGTTAATTTGAGAAACCACGTCACAGTCGCGATTTCTGGCCTTTACCATCAGATCGTTCCAGTCACGAACCTCTGGCAAAACCATGTCGACATTTAACATGCGCGAAAAAATTTCAAAATAATCCTTTGATAGCCCGGCATGTTTGCCTTTTTCATCCACCCCATCAAAGGGTAAGCGGTCAGGGTCGACACAAACACGTAACACTTTCTTATCGGTCAAATAGGCTCGTTCAGCCTGAGACAATCCAATATCACTAGATGATTGGGAGAATACCGGGGGCGTGATGAGGGTAAACCAACAGGCCGCTAAAATACCAGGCAGCCTTATGATTTGTAGCTTTTGGCTAAAGCTCATATAAAGAAGCATCCCTCCCTGGATAAGCTCCAGGGAACATAAGAGGTAAAAATAAATTCAAATAATCTTATTAGCATAGAGTTGTTTAAAAAAAATGTTGCAATAATTCAATCCACAATTAACGCGAAGCACGAAGTTCAGTACAGCATTCGCATACATAGCACATGTGTATGAAACACTACATTGCACCAATATAAACACTTATTAGCTTCCTCTTGGTGCAAAAAATATCGTGGTCCCAAATCACCAGAGTTTTACGTATTATGAGCAACGCAAAGAATTTTTTGGGCAATATATTTTCCCAATTTTTTAAATTTCCAACGAAATGGAGCACGTATGGCCACCATATATTTTTCTTCTCCCATCATGAGCAAAAACAAAAAAGTGACAGCTGTTGCAGGTAAGCGCGATACCCTGCTAGCTGTAGCAAAGGAAAACGGTATTAAAATCCCCTTCGAGTGTGAAGATGGAGAATGCGGCTCATGCCTGGTAAAAATCACTCATCTTGATGGCGAGCACATCAAAGGCGTGGCACTAACCGACAAAGAGAGAACCGTTCTCAAGTCAATCGGCAAATTGCCAAAGAATGAAGAAGAGCGTGCGAATGTAAAAGATATCCCCCCAACCTTCCGCCTGGCATGCCAGACCATAGTGACCGACGAAGATCTTCTAGTGCAATTTACCGGTGAACCCGGTGGCGCTTAATTAAATTGTAATACGAACCGCATCTGCCTCAATCGATGCGGTTCGTATACTACACACATTTAATTTAGAAATTGTTGCTCGATAAAACCACTGGTTTTATTAGAATCGAGCAACGCTTCGAGGCCGGTCTCTGTTAACGGTCTACTAAACTGGTAACCCTGTACAATATCACACCCCTGTCTGGTTAGAAGCGCTAATTGTTCCCTGCTCTCAACCCCTTCTGCAATCACTTTTAATCCAAGAGTATGAGCCAGGGTTATAGCCGCATTGACCAGGTCTCTATCACCTTTGTCTTCACTCATATCGTTAATAAAGCTTCGATCAATTTTTAGTGTATCAAAAGGAAAAAGTCGTAGATAACTTAGTGAAGAGTAACCAGTACCAAAATCGTCCATACTGATTTCTATGCCGAGTTGTTTTATTGATTGTAAAGCGCTATCAATAATTGCATTACCACTCATAAGAACCCCTTCGGTTATCTCCATTTCGAGGGTTCCTTTAACGATTGAGAATTGTTCTATCACTTCACTGATAAAAGTCACAAGTTCCGTATCGTGAAACTGATTGGGTGACAGGTTAATCGCCATGCTAAAGTCTTGTTGATACTTTTTCTGCCACCTGGCCAAATTTGATACAGCCTGTTTAAAAACAAACTGTCCAATTGGTACAATATGTCCACTCTGTTCGGCTATGGGAATGAACTCCATCGGCTCGATTGTACCCAGGCTTTTACAATTCCATCGTAACAAAGCTTCAAATCCGCTTATTTTTCGTGTTTTTATATCGATTAAAGGTTGGTAACAAACGTAAAATTCATCTCTTTTCAGCGCCTCATAAAGCTGTGTTTCCACAAGTAAGCGGCGTGAAACTTTATTGGTCATAGAATGGTTAAAAAAGGCGTATGAGTTTCGACCTTTTTCCTTAGCATGGTACATCGCAGAATCAGCATTACTTAGAAGTTCTGAAGTACTGCCACCATCATAGGGGTAAACGGCTATACCTATAGTTGTCGTTACAACAATTTCTCTAGCATCGACAGTAAAAACTTTTCTGAAATTATTGAGAATATTTTCAGCCACTGGAATAACATCTGACTCATCTCTGATACCTTCCAGTAGTATGATAAATTCATCTCCACCCAGACGCCCAATAGTGTCACCAGTTCTAACTGCTTTGCGTAACAACCTCGCTGCCTCTATCAGTAGTTTGTCTCCGACTTCATGCCCCAAGGAGTCATTAACATTTTTAAAATTATCCAGATCAAGAAATAGTAATGCGACAGCCTCCTTTTTTTTTCGGTTTGCATTGATAATCAATTGAGATAGTCGATCAAGAATCAGGAAACGGTTGGGTAAATCGGTTAGTGGATCATAATGCGCCTGGTGGAGGATTATTTCTTCATGTTCCTTACGCTGCATAATATCTTCATCAATCTCAATATAATGACTAACTACACCCTGCTCATTAGAAACCGGAGCTATATGAACATGTGCCCAGTAAATATCACCATTTTTTTTTCGATTTTGAAGCTCACCCTGCCATGATTTACCGCTTTTAAGGGTTTTCCACATTTCAATATATACAGGTGCAGGAGTTAGTCCTGATTTTAGCAATCGTATATTTTTACCTATGGCTTCGTTTCGGCTATACCCAGTTGCCTGTTCAAAGGAGTGATTAACATACTCGATGATATTGTTGCGATCGGTAATTTGCACTGAAACAGGACTTTGTTCAATCGCCTGAGTAAGGGTTCTAATTAACTCCCTGCTATGCTTCTGCTCGTTAATGTTGATAATAACCAGTCGAATCTGTATAGAGTCTTGATTTGGGCTTTTAAAACAGGCTCCGGTCAATTGCACCCAAAAACGGCTTCCCTGCTGACTCTGCAATTGCAACTCACAACCGTTATCTTCATCGTAGTTGATAATGCGAGAAATAAATTGATAATATTCATCCTGTTCCGTTTTAAATACAAAGCTGGATAATTCCTGGTTATGTAAGTCATACCGCGCTATACCAAGCATTTCGCAAAAAGTCAGATTAGATTTTGAAATTTTACCTTTCAGTGTCAGAGTGACATAGCCAACAGGGGCAAAATCATACAGTTCTGCATACTGATCGCGAATATCAAGCAGAATTTCCTGCATATTTTTCATCTCATCATTTTGCATTTGAAGTTCGATTTGATGAGTTTCCAGATCGAACAGCAATGCTACGATGTCTTCTTCAGACATTGATGAGATATTTTTTCTACTTACCCGTCCAATTTGATGTGTGGCATTGATTTCAGGCGGTTTCTTTTCTGAAGATATGAGCTTTTTATCCATAGCCAGAGGTACTTCTAAATTCCCTAAATAAAGAGATGAGATTTAATTTATAGTAGTTGATGAGGGATATTTAAGCTATTTTTGCGGCAAATTAAACGACCAATGGCAGCAAATCTCAAAAGAAACGCAAGAAAAATAATTATGGATCAATTTTTATATCTATTAACAGCTAAAGCTACGGATTCAGGTTAAATATAATTGATAGAAATTAAAATTCGAAGATGCTCTTTTAACTGCAATGCCTGCCCTTTAACCTGTAAATGGACTCCTGCACCATTTCTATTTATATACTGGACTTCAAAAGTTTCTTCTCCGTTAGCGATGATTGTATCGATATGATTTTTGCTTTCCGTCGCTGTCCCAAATAGCTCTATAGCCTGAATCGATAGCTGCATGAATTCCTGTTTGCTATAACCCAGCAGTTCATTAGAAAAGTGATTATATTCAATGATCTTGCCAAGCTCATCAACCAGTATCATAGGACTACTGGAAAGTTGAAATAGCATCCGATATAACTGCTCAGAATCGTTTAAACCCTTGTCTACTTTTTTTCGTACAGAGATATCCTCGAAGGTGATTACAACCCCATCAATAACGTTATTAATAGTACGGTAGGGTCTTATTTTTACGCTATAAACCTGATTTTCTCTGGTTTTTGCTTCCACCTCTCTCATTGCTAAATCTTTTAATACATTAGTACAGTATTCGTTTAAATCCAGTCCTTTCAACGAAGTAGCGAAATGGCTGACGGGTCGGCCAATATCGGTAGCCGATAAAGGGATAATATCAGTCGCTTTAGGAGTAAACCGTCTAATACATAAATCAATATCCAGAAACAGAGTTGCTATATCTGTACTATCCAACAGGTTCTTCATATCGTCATTGGTTTTTGTCAACTCATCGATACGACTCTGAAGTTCTGAATTTACTGTTACCGATTCCTCGTTAAGAGACTGCAACTCTTCTTTTGAGGTTTCCATTTCTTCATTAGTACTCTGCAGCTCTTCATTGGTACTTTGTAATTCTTCGTTGGTTGACTTTAACTCTTCGTTAGCAGTTTCAAGCTGTTCTATCGTTGATTGCAGGTTTTGTCTGGTAAATTGAAGTTCATGCTCTAATTCATTACAAGATTTTAACTCAGAGCCTTTAATATCGACTTTAGCTGTCCCTTTTGGTTTTTTTGAAGGTTTTATTTTCTCCTGGAAAACCACCATTAACAGGCCATGTAGAACTGACTCGTTGACAACTGGCAGAACGGTAACATCCAGCAATATCCATTCATCATTGTTTTGCAGCTCTATATCACGCATGACGACTTCAACCTTATGCTGCGCCACCTTTAGTATTGCCAGAGAAAGACTAGATTTAAGTCCAGGCCTGGCCATTTCCAGAATATTGACACTGATTCTGCCTTCGGCAAGTTCCAGATATCGTCCAGTGCGTCCATGTATATAAACGATATTATTATCATCATCGATGATTGCACAGGGGGGGGTATGACTTTTGTGCAGTATGGTTTCAACCAGTTGCAGGGCACTGATTTTTTCAACCTTGCTGATACTTGTCGGGATAACTGAATCACTCTTATCGAAAGCTTTTTGCACAACAGGAAAATCTGGCACCTTATGCCTGGGGTTATTTGAAGAGTCTGGGCTGAATATTTTCCATTTTTTATCGAGCACATAAAAAAGATCATTGGACTGTCCGATAGACTCAGAGGTACCGAGAAAAAGAATTCCGCCTGGTTTTAAACTGTAATGAAAAACCGGGAACAATTTTTTCTGTAATTCGGCATTAAAATAGATCAATAAATTGCGGCAGGACAAAATATCCAGCTTGGTAAAAGGAGGGTCCTTTATAATATCGTGCGGTGCAAATACCAGCATTTCACGAATTGATTTTTTTATTCGAAAATGCTCGTCATCTTCCGTGGTAAAAAATCGCTTTAGCCGCTCAGCTGACACGTTAGACAATACACTCTCTGCATACAGACCCGAACGAGCAACCTCGATGGCCCCTTCGTCAATATCTGTGGCAAAAATTTGTACATTGAAATGACGTTTGATGTTTTCCATACTCTCTAGCAAGATGATTGCCAATGAATAGGCTTCTTCACCACTGCTACAGCCAGTAACCCAAACACGTATTGTGTAATCATCAGGTTTACTGGCTAGCATATCGGGCAAATACTTATGCAGAAGGTGGTCAAATGCCTGAGTATCTCTGAAAAAATCAGTCACTCCGATCAAAAGTTCTTTAAACAGGATTCCTGCTTCACGTTCACTCACCTGAAGATAATCCACATAACCCTTAATCTCTGCAATTTGATGAATATTCATCCTTCTTTCTATACGGCGGATGATCGTGTTTTTCTTGTACATAGAAAAATCATGACCGGTCCTGGTGCGCAGGATAATGAATATTTTCTGTAGAAAATTCTCTTCTTCCAGCTCACCCTCCCCATCAGTGGAAACAGGCTTGAAGTTTTTAAATGCATGAGTTATATACTTGATTAAAAGCTTCGGCATCTCATCCACTGCAACCACATAATCAGCAAGACCTGTAGCAATTGCGCTTCCAGGCATACCATTATATTTAGCTGAATCCTCGTCCTGTACCATCACCATGCCGTTTTCACTCTTGATAGCCTTTATTCCCTGTGTACCATCAGAACCGGTACCGGAGAGAATAATCGCTATCGCATTCGATCCCTGATCCTGTGATAGAGAGGTAAAAAATGAGTCTATAGGCAGGTTTACGCCTCTGGACCTGGTTAATTCCAGCAGTTGAAGCCTGCCTTGTAAAATTGCGAGGTTCTTATTTGGTGGGATTACGTAGATGTGGTTGATCTCAACCAGCATGCCATCAGTAATCTGATGTACTGGCATTTTAGAGTGTTTCTGTAACAGCTCTGGTAGCAGGCTTATGTGCGTTGGGTCCAGATGAGCCACCAGAATAAACGCCATATCGCAATCTTCAGGCATGGCGTTGAAAAAGGATTCGAAGGCTTCAAGCCCGCCAGCCGAGGCCCCAATGGCAACCATAGGAAAACTTCTGGATTTTGATTGTTTAGAATTGTTGATTCCCGAGACCATTGAAAACACCGCTGTGTTGATATTTCATCCGATAATTGATAGTGGATCCCGTTACGAGCTGAATTGCATGTTTGAGGCGGCGTATCTCTATGTTATAGGGACATAGGTAAGGGGCGAGAACAGGACACAGAAGCTTTGTAACTCCCTGGAATAGCAAGATATTCCGCGTCGTCAAGCCTTGATCTACACCACCTCTAACGCACTACAACTCGTCCAAATGCGGATTCCAGGTTAAATGTGCTTTTGCAAACAATTATACAGATAACATTAAAAATTATTGGGATTTAAATAGCCTTATAGGGCCAACTTATGTTGGCCCCAGCTTCTCATTATCTTTTGCGCCGTGGTAACTTTCTTTGCTCTGCCAGACGTTTTAGTTCTTGATGAGCATCAGTGCTCAGCGGCAACTTTGCAATACTATGTAAATCCTGACGTGTATACCCCATATCGTCCAGTATATGATCATCATAGTTAAGCAGATATAATAATCTCTGACGGCGACTATACGCTTCATGCCAATTTTTCAGAACCTGGATAAATGAAACCCTGCTCAGGATTGATCGAGAGGCTTCCTGAAATGATTTAAATTCAAATAATGATATTGAATTTGTCGAATGATCGTTATTAGACATAAGGCTATCTCCTCTACGTGGCGTCTACTTAAGACGGTATTAATGGTTCAAAAAATGCTGGTTGAGTCGCGATCTCGATGCAGATAATGATTTTCAGGCATTGTTTAATCAAACTAAAAATACTAAACTCTCAGTTCAAATTAACTGAATCGTAAATCATGTCTTTGTTTGCAAACACACCTCCCCTGCTGGAATTCGATCTATTACGCTCCTTTGTTGCTATTGCAGAAAGTGGCAGTTTCACCCGTGCTGCACAGCAGGTCTTTCGCTCTCCTGCTGCGGTCAGCATGCAGATCAAACGTCTTGAAGAAACACTGGGGAAAAGCCTGTTCCTGCGCGAGGCGCGACAGGTACGTTTAACCTCTGAAGGAGAGTTATTGCTCAGCTATAGCCGTCGTTTACTTAGATTAAATGAAGAGGCTGTCAGCCAGTTTGTAGCTCCTACTATTGAGGGGACAGTGTGTTTTGGATCTCCTGAAGATATTGCCTCTGGTGTTTTGCCCAAGGTGCTGGCACAGTTCGCCCGTTCACATCCATCGGTAGCGGTTAATGTTATGGTCGGAAGTAGTAGTGAAATGTTAAGGCGACTGGACTCAGGTGAAGTGGACATGGCTTTAATTACAGGTGGTAATGTCGGTCAGGACCCAACGCGTGGTGAAGTAATCTTTACCGAACCTCTGATCTGGGCAAGCCGGAATGGCGGGCTGGCGGCAGAGAGGAAGCCCTTACCACTAGCGGTTGCCAATCGGGGTTGTTGCTGGCGCACCATGGCACTGGAGGCCCTAGATAAACAGGGTATTGAGTACCGCATTGCCTATACCTGTGACCATAGCGCAGGCATGGAAGCGGCCATGGAAGCCGATCTTGCCATCGCCCCTGTTCCCAGAAGTCATATGCGAGCACCCTTTGTACATGTCGATGCAAAACTCGGTTTGCCGAAACTCGGTGAATATCAATTACTATTCGAAAAACGCGAGGGACTGGGGCCTGCAGCTCAGGCTCTGGCAAGCTATATTATTGATGCCTGGAAAACACCTTGCTAATTTACCTATTGTTGTTACTTGAATGACCGATATCCCAACCGAGATTAACCAGGCGGCAGTGATACCCGAAAACAGTGCCCGGCCACTGCGCTGGCTTTTGATGCTGGCCGCTGTTTTTTTTGCTATGGGGTTATTCTTCCCGATGATTACGCTCAGTAAATTCATCATCATCGAGAATTCCTTTTCAGTGATATCTGGTGTTGTCGAACTATTTAAGAATGGTCAGTTTCCAATATTTGTTTTAGTAGCCGGGTTTAGTATCGTTCTGCCAGTGATGAAAATCCTGGTATTGTTCAAGCTTTTGTCAACTAGCACAAAACAAAACCCGAAGATTAAGCGCTATCTGCACCTAATGCATGATTATGGTCGTTGGGCCATGTTAGACGTCATGGTGGTGGCGGTATTAATCGTTACTGTCAAATTAGGTGCAATAGCCACTATCCAGGTACATTTTGGACTGTATGTATTTGGCGCTTCTGTATTGCTGATTATGGTGGTTACACATAAAGTTGTAAGACTAACAACATCTATCGATTAGACAGGGATAGCTTTACACACAAAATTTTTTCCGCTCGATTAGAAAAGGAAATAGTTCGCAGGCAGTCCCACACGCCATAAGAATCTTTGTTGATAACCCCTGCGAATTATTTGGATTTACCAAATGAAGCTACCCTTAATCCTTCACATACTACTGGCATAGCTCCCTTATACATCGGAATTTCTACAAGTAAATACGTACCCCCTAGTCCTGATAAGCTTCTCATTACGTTACCTCATATAAGCGATCAACTGCTGAATCCTTAATTTTTATAGCAGATTAAACCAATTGATGCTTTGCTCCAGGGGCTTGATAAATGAAGAGTTAAACTTTAGACTTAAAGTTAATTGAACGTTCAATCAATAAAAAATGCCGAGAGTTGGAATAGAACCGCTGCGCAAACAGCAGCTCATCGATGCCACTTTAAAGTCTATTGAAACCAATGGACTTCAGGGTACCACCATCATGACGATTAGCCGCCTGGCCGGTATGTCTACAGGTATTATCAGCCATTATTTCGGGGGTAAGCAGGGGCTTATCGAGGCTGCTGTACGCCATCTTATGGATCAGCTAAAAAAAGGTCTTTTAAACCGCCTGCAGCAAATTGGAGAGGTTTCTCCGCAGCGACGCCTGATGATGATAGTGGAAACCAATTTCTCCGTCTTTCAACAATCATCACCCGCTAGCAATGCCTGGTTATCTTTCTGGGCAAAGGCAATGCATGATGAATGTCTCTCAAGATTACAGACGGTTAATAGTAAACGTCTGGAAAGCAACCTGCTCTACTCATTCCGTCAGTTAATCCCTGATCTGAATAGAGCACGAGACTGCGCAGCAATGACGGCCGCTATGATTGATGGCATGTGGCTGCGCTGCACACTTAGCCAGCCTCAACAGCGAGATTTCGATGAATCAGAGCGCCTGTGTAAAGAATTTATTCAACTGCAAATCAAACAGTTTGGGTACAACTAATGAACATAATTAAGAATTTTGTTGATGGTGCCTTAATCAACAACTCCAGTGGTGAAACCTTTGTAGTGATCAATCCAGCCACAGGTCAACCTGCCTATCAGGTGGAAGTAGCTGATGATTCAGTGTGTGAAGCTGCGATTAACAGTGCACGCAATGGCTTTGCAAAATGGTCTGCCATGACAGGTATGGAGAGAAGTCGAATACTATTAAAAGCGGTTGCTCTATTGCGCGAACGCAATGATGAACTGGCGGCCATCGAAGTGATTGATACCGGCAAACCCTGGCAGGAAGCCTCTGTGGTAGATGTGGTTACCGGTGCAGATTCTATCGAATTTTTTGCAGGCCTGGCTCCTGCTATTGAGGGTAATCAACAGGATCTGGGTGGTGATTTCTATTATACAAGACGTGAACCACTGGGCGTTTGTGCTGGCATAGGTGCCTGGAATTACCCCTTGCAAATCGCCTGCTGGAAAGCAGCACCAGCACTGGCCTGCGGTAATGCCATGATCTTCAAACCATCAGAAGAAACACCTCATGGTGCAGTAAAGCTGGCGGAAATATTTAGCGAAGCCGGAATGCCCGATGGTGTCTTTAATGTACTTCATGGTGATGCTGAAGTGGGTGCCTGGCTAACTCATCATACCGATATCGCTAAAGTATCTTTTACAGGAGAAGTGAGGACCGGAAAAAAGGTAATGGCTGCCGCCGCAACCACCTTGAAAGAGGTCACCATGGAACTGGGCGGCAAGTCCCCACTGATTATTTTTGATGATGCCGATGTGGAAGATGCGGTATCCGCAGCTATGTTAGGAAATTTCTACACTCAGGGCGAAATCTGCACAAACGGAACCAGAGTATTCGTGCAGCAAGGTATCAAAGATGTTTTTATGCAACGACTATTAGAACGCACACAAAACAATATCATTGCTGGAGACCCGATGAATCCCGATGTCAATTTCGGAGCATTGATTTCAGCAAAACATCATCAACAGGTTCTAAGCTATATCGAAAAAGGTAAATCCGAAGGTGCGACTCTGGTAACTGGTGGTCAGGCGATGAGGCCTGCTGGAGCTGAAGAGGGATTCTTTGTTGAACCAACCATTTTTACCGATTGCAGTGATGATATGACCATCGTTAGAGAAGAGATATTTGGTCCGGTGATGTCAGTGCTAACCTTCAGTGATGAAGAGGAAGTGATTAGCCGTGCTAATCATTGCGAAGTGGGTCTGGCTGCTGGAGTATTCACCAACGATATCCGACGTGCGCATCGTGTCATACATCGACTTCAGGCCGGTATCTGCTGGATAAATGCCTATGGCAACTCACCCGCAGAAATGCCGGTTGGCGGCTACAAGCAATCCGGTATCGGGCGAGAGAATGGTATGGAAACCCTACGACATTACACCCAGTTAAAAGCGGTGTATGTTGGAATGAATCCTCTGGAGAGTCCATTTTAGGATATTGATATGACAGGCTATGATTACATCATTGTCGGTGCGGGTTCTGCTGGTTGTGTATTGGCCAATCGCCTGACGGAAGAGGCAAATGTATCCGTACTAATCATTGAAACAGGAGGTAGTGACCGAAGTATTTTTATTCAAATGCCCACTGCCCTGTCAATTCCGATGAATACTGGAAAATATGCCTGGCAGTTCGAGACAGCTGCGGAACCTTATTTAAACAATCGTCGAATGCATTGCCCGCGCGGCAAGGTTCTAGGTGGTTCATCGTCCATTAACGGCATGGTGTATGTACGAGGCCATGCGAAAGATTTTGATGAGTGGGCAGATCATGGTGCTAATGAATGGGATTACGCTCACTGCCTGCCCTATTTCAAAAAAGCAGAAAGCTGGGCCTTTGGTGGTGATGACTACCGTGGTGACAGTGGTCCTCTAGCGACCAATAATGGAAACAATATGCAGAACCCTCTGTATAAAGTTTTTATCGAAGGGGGTAAGCAAGCCGGTTACGAATTTACCGCTGACTATAACGGCAAGCAGCAGGAAGGCTTTGGCCCCATGCATATGACCGTCAAAAATGGTATACGCTGGTCAACGGCAAACGCCTATCTGCGTCCTGCCATGAAACGACCCAACCTAACCGTGATGACCCATGCCCAGGTGCATAAGGTACTATTAGAAAATAAACAGGCCACGGGAGTACGCGTTCTGCATAAAGGTAAAACTGTTGATATTATGGCCAGTCGAGAAGTGATTTTATCAGCGGGTCCAGTGGGTTCACCGCACATCCTTCAGCTATCTGGTATTGGTAATGCTGATGTTCTTAAAACAGCTGGAATAGAAGTACTGCATGAGCTACCCGGTGTGGGTGAGAACCTGCAGGATCATCTGGAGTTTTATTTTCAGTTCAAATGTAAAAAGCCCATCACCTTAAATGGAAAGCTCGATCTATGGAGTAAATTTTTAATCGGCACCCGCTGGATTCTTACGCGTAAAGGCCTGGGAGCGACCAATCATTTCGAATCCTGTGGCTTTATTCGTTCCAAAGCCGGTGTAGAATGGCCTGATCTGCAATATCACTTCTTACCCGCAGCTATGCGTTACGATGGTCAAAGTGCATTTGATGGTCATGGATTTCAGGTACATATTGGTCATAACAAACCAAAAAGTCGAGGTCATGTGCATGTAGTCAGTGCTTATCCTAAACAGCAACCAGAAATTCTGTTTAATTACCTGCAGCATGAAACCGACCGAGAAGGTTTTCGAGATTGCGTTAAGCTGACCCGGGAAATCATCAATCAACCAGCATTTGATGATTATCGTGATGATGAAATTCAGCCAGGACAATCCGTACAGACAGATGATGAGATTGATACATTTGTACGCAGTAATGTAGAAAGTGCTTATCACCCATCCTGCTCATGCAAAATGGGAACTGATGATATGGCGGTGGTTGATCCACAAACCCGAGTTCGCGGCATTAATAATTTAAGAGTGGTAGATTCATCTATCTTCCCAACAATAACAAACGGTAATTTGAATGCGCCCACGATTATGGTGGCAGAGCGCGCAGCAGATATTATACAGGGCAAAACGACTTTGTCAGCAGCAGGCAATGAAGTAGGAATGGACTCACAATGGCGTGATCGGCAAAGAGGTGGAATACCAAAACGTTTAATTTAATGGATTTAATTCAGGGACAGTTAATGCAAAAAACTAAACTATGAAGTTTAATCGAAGTATATAAACATTAAATAAACCAAGAGGAATTACTATGAAAATGTTAAAAACCATGTTAATTGCAGGCCTGGTGGCTACAACAGGTCTGGCGCAGGCTGCAGATTGTTCAAAAGTACGATTTTCAGATGTAGGCTGGACTGATATCACGGCAACTACAGCTCTGGCTTCAGTAGTGCTGAAAGGTCTGGGATATAAGCCAAAAACTCAGCTGCTGTCCGTACCGGTAACCTACAAATCACTAGAAAATAACGATATCGACGTATTTCTTGGTAACTGGATGCCAACCATGGAAGCTGATATCCGCCCTTACCTCGACCGTGGAACGGTTGAAACAGTTAAAACCAACCTGACTGGTGCCAAATATACGCTGGCAGTTCCAAAATATGTTTACGATGCAGGTGTAAAAAACTTCGCTGATATCGCTAAATTTGCGGATAAGTTTGATAACAGAATTTATGGTATTGAACCCGGTAATGATGGTAACCGACTGATTCAGGATATGATCGATAAAAATGCATTTGGTCTAAAAGGATTTACCGTTGTTGAATCCAGCGAAGCAGGCATGCTATCACAGGTAAAACGTAAAAATCGCCGTAAAGAATGGATTGTATTCCTGGGCTGGGAACCGCACCCAATGAATAGCAATTTTAAATTGGGTTACCTGGAAGGTGGTGACGATTACTTTGGCCCTAATCTAGGTGGCGCGAATGTAATGACCAACGTGCGCAAAGGATTCATCACTGAATGTCCTAATGTCGGTACTTTCATCAATAATCTTGAATTCACCCTGAGCATGGAAAATAAAATCATGGGCGCTATTCTGGATGAAGGGAAAAAACCTGAAGCTGCTTCTAAAGCCTGGCTTAAAGCACATCCAGGGGTTCTTAATAGCTGGCTAAAAGGTGTCAAAACTAAAGACGGTAAGCCTGGCCTAAGTGCTGTTAAAGCATCCCTATAATTAACCGAGGGCACCGTTATACCCTGGGAAACTTTGCTCAATTGATGATTTTTTATTCTAGTTAGAAATACCCCGATTCGTCCCGAAGGTCATAGCAATAAAGTGGCTATTCTCGCTCAACTCGAATCAAATCGGAACTTTTCTATCTCAGACTAAAATCAACCAGAATTAATTAGCGACTCCCCTGATATAACGGTGTAAATAACTATGGAAAATTATAAATTGCCTCTCGGTGACTATATCGAGATGTTTTTCGACTGGTTGGTTGACCATGCTTCCTGGTTCTTTGATGCAATTGCTTTTGCTTTGGAAAATATCATTAACGAGTCAACCGATGCTCTTCTTCTATTAAACCCTGCTATTTTTATTGTGCTGGTCGGTGTGATGGCATATCGTCTACATCGCTCAATACCACTCGTGGTCTACGCTGTCATAGCGCTATTAACAATCTGGAACCTGGGCTATTGGGAAGAAACAATGCAGACCTTATCATTGGTTCTGTATGCCACATTGCTCTGCATATTAATTGGTTTACCGCTTGGTATTTATTCAGCACATCGCCCCAGAGTGTTTTCCGTAATGAGGCCTGTTCTTGATCTTATGCAAACGGTACCCTCCTTTGTTTACCTGATTCCTACCCTGACCCTGTTTGGTCTGGGTGTAGTACCAGGATTAATTTCGACCATTGTATTCGCCATAGCAACACCGATACGTCTGACCTATCTGGGCATCTCTGAAGTACCTCATGAGATTGTTGAAGCTGGACGGTCATTCGGGGCAACACGTTCCCAGTTATTATGGCGTATCGAATTACCCGCTGCCGCATCCAGCATTGCTGCCGGGGTTACCCAATGCATCATGCTGTCATTATCGATGGTTGTAATTTCAGCTCTAGTTGGTGCTGATGGTTTGGGTAAACCCGTCGTTAGAGCATTGAATACCGTCGATATTGCTGCCGGTTTTGAAGCGGGTCTCGCCATAGTACTGTTGGCTATTTTACTGGACAGAATATTCAAACAACCCGAGGCATCTAAATAACATGATTGAAATTAAAAATCTGGATGTTGTATTTGGCTCCCAACCTGAAGCCGCCTTCCCCCTACTTGATGAAGGCGTAGACCGTGAGGTTATCCGTGAAAAAACGGGGCTGGTGGTTGGAGTTAAAGATGCTTCACTAACCGTTAAGCAGGGTGAAATCTGCGTACTAATGGGATTATCCGGGTCTGGAAAATCCAGCCTGTTACGATGTGTGAATGGGCTCAACCCAGTATCTCGGGGTCAGGTCAATATTCGACATGATGGTGTCATGGTAGATTTCGCAGCAGCCGATGCAGCGACTCAGCGCGATATATGTATGCACAGGGTCTCCATGGTGTTTCAAAAGTTTGCCTTAATGCCCTGGCTATCGGTTGAGCGAAATATTGCTATGCCACTGGAAATTCAGCGGCTTGAAAAATCTGAAATCAAACGTCGAGTTGATGAACAACTGGGAGTGGTTGGTTTAAGCGAATGGCGCCATCTTAAACCGAGTAAATTATCCGGTGGTATGCAGCAACGAGTTGGTCTGGCGCGAGCTCTATCTATGGAAACCGACGTACTACTCATGGACGAACCCTTTTCAGCACTGGATCCTTTAATACGTACTCAGCTACAGGATGAGCTATTACAGCTGCAGCAAAAACTGAAGAAAACTATTTTATTTGTCAGTCATGATCTCGATGAAGCGCTAAAATTGGGTAACCATATTGCCATCATGAAAGATGGTGAAATCGTTCAGCATGGACGCCCTGAAGATATCGTATTGAATCCAGCCAATGATTATGTACGCGATTTCGTCGCGCATACTAACCCTTTAAATGTATTAAAAGCCGGATCTATCATGCGCCATTTATCACAAATTCCACTGGAAGAAAGGGGCTACTGCCTTAGTAAGCGACATGAATACTGGCTAAGTGCAGATAAACAGATTGTTGTAGTAAAAAAGGATGAATTTTCATTACAGTACTGGCAGCCTGGCGAGTCTGTGGAAGCATTGGATAATCACCCAGTTTGTATTGATGCCAGTGTGCCCATGCGAGAGGTTATGGAAATTCGCTATAAAACAAACCACTCTCTACTGATAACCGAGCAGGGAGAGATTACTGGTGTTATCGGTGATCGCGAGCTTTATCACACATTGCTGGGGAAAATGTTACCTGATATAAATGAATGAATAAATATTGTGTCTCCAGAACACCAAAAATCTAACTCCAGCTTAAAAGGTGAGCGTCACAGCTCTCAACGAAGCGGCACGGACAGTGCCGCGAATCCTTTTGAAGCCCTTGTGTAAACGACAGTTCATATTTACTGAGTAAACCATATTTTTTACCAAACCCATCAACCTTAACTGTAATTAATTTAGCATTTTAAACTGGGGATTACGGTGACAGTTTACTAAATATACTTATTTATTCATTTTGTGCCGCTTAACTCAGAAGGTCTAGATACAAGAGGTTCAGGGTCTTTGATTTTGCACTTACCTTTTTCACATTCAGGGAACACAATACTTATTTATTGAAGCTTAATGAACGACTGCTATCTCTACGGATCTGGCGGTCCATCCATATAGCCTGTAGGGAGTGAGTCCTTCGGATTAGAGTCAATTCAGTCACAATCTCGAACGACAGCTTATTTTTCACTCCTGTCATTTGCTATAGCTCTCAGGAACGAATCAAGGGGCTCGCCTGCGGGTGAAGGCGGCACTCCCGGGCGGCAATACAGAGATTTAAGTCACCTCATGTCCAAAACCAGGTATACGCACTCATCCAGTTAACTTCAGTATGAATATTGGTGTCAATGTCTTGCTTTTAGCATTACTGGATTTCATCAAAGGCTAAAAGCAAGTCCTGGCCCCGATTCTCACGCGGGGCAGCACTCCTCAAACGCATGACTCATGCATGCGTCAACCCTGGTCATCTCATTGGGAAGATTCCAGTTTTTCCAGGGCGGTCAAAATAGCCGGATAGTCATAAACCATCACATGCCGATTCAACTCCTCCACCAAAGCCAAATCCACCTTCTCCGCCTGACTGAGCGCTTCGGCGATCAACGCGCTGTCCAGGCTTATCAGCGCCTCTTTCAGTTTAGTGCGAAGCAATTTCGGTAATACCGCTAGCATTTCCGGCACCACCGATCCAGCCTATTCTTCTTTCGCTTCGTTGGTTTCGTGGATAAATGCGAATCCTAACAGGCGGGAGAGACAGGCGTATATTTCACTGGAGCGGTAGGGTTTTCGAATAAAATCGTCCATCCCCATCCCTCTGGCTTCCCTCTCCTGCTCCAAAAAGGCTGATGCCGTAACGGCAACGACCTTCACCTCTTCCCCCCCGGGAAGCACACGTATGCGGCGGGTCGCCTCCACGCCATCCATGATCGGCATATACCAATCCATCCAGATTAGATCGGGATGCCACTCCTTAAAAAGTTGAATGCAAGCTTCACCATTCTCGACGGTTCTCACTTGAAAGCCCTGCTTTTCCAATATCTGCGAGAGAAGCTGCCGGTTATCCTCCTGGTCCTCGGCAATTAACATGCGATAGGAAGGTTGATCGGGATGTATTCCGGTGACTTCCTGTTCCGCCCCCCTCAGTTTCTCTATTTCGGACGTATCCGCCAACTCAAATGGCAGATCGACCTTAAACAGCGACCCTTTCCCTGGTGTACTCTGTACGCTGATAACGCCACCCATCAGTTCTACATATCGGTGGACAATGCTTAAGCCAAGGCCAGTGCCCCCTTTGTCCCGCCCCTCCACCAACTGGACGAACGGTTCAAAAACTTTTTCCTGCTCCTCCAGGGTAATTCCCGAACCGGTATCCTCCACTTCGATCCGCAGATGATTTTGAAGGTTCTCGTTTATCCCCAGGCGAACAGCCACTCTTCCCTTTTCGGTAAACTTCAGAGCATTGCCTATCAAATTGACCAGAATCTGGCGTATCCGAACCTGATGCCCTTTAATGTAGCGGGGAAATACAGACAGCCGCTCAAAGGCCAGCGTCAATCCTTTTTGCTGCGCGCGCATGTGCATCAAGTCAACCACATCCCTGACCATTCCTTCCAAATCAAAAAGAGCGATCTCCAGTTCCATCCTTCCCGATTCAATTTTGGCGATATCCAGTACGTCGTTGATCAGTTCCAACAGGTGCTTGCCACTACGGTTTATGATTCCCAAAATTTTGCGCTGTTCTCTGCTTAACTCGGAATCCTTGGCCATTAACTCGGAAAAGCCGAGAATGGCGTTCAGTGGTGTGCGCAATTCATGGCTCATATTCGCCAGAAAGATACTTTTTGCCATGTTGGCTGCTTCTGCCTTTTCTTTGGCTATGGCCAGTTCACCGGCTTTGGCTTCAATTTCGATGGTCCGCTCCTTGACCAGTCCTTCCAGGTGGTCACGGTGTTTTTCCAGTTCCATCTC
>JBNKMF010000041.1:0-43051 GCA_050292965.1 Gammaproteobacteria bacterium
TTAATTATATTTCTAATTTGAGGCTAAGCGGTGGAATTATCCGGCTCTGAAATCCTTGTCCAATTCCTGAAAGACGAAGGGGTTGAGTACATATTTGGCTACCCAGGTGGCGCAGTACTTCATATATTTGATGCAATCCATAATCAGGATGCAGTAAAGCATATTCTCGTCAGGCATGAACAGGGAGCTACCCACGCGGCTGATGGCTATGCTCGTGCTACTGGCAAGCCCGGTGTGGTGCTGGTGACTTCTGGCCCAGGTGCTACGAATGCGGTTACAGGCATTGCTACTGCATATATGGACTCAATCCCGATGGTAGTCATCTCGGGTCAGGTGCCTAGCGCGATGATTGGCAGCGATGCCTTCCAGGAAGTCGATGCCATTGGCTGCACACGTCCCTGTGTAAAGCACAACTTTTTAGTCAAGGACCTCAATAAGCTTGCCGAAACCCTGAAGAAAGCTTTTTATGTTGCAACTACGGGCCGTCCAGGACCCGTGCTCGTGGATATCCCTAAGGATATAACTGCTCCTCAAATTAAGGTTCCTTATAAATACCCTAAGACCGTACACATGCGTTCTTACAATCCAACGGTTAAGGGCCACCCTAAACAGGTTAAAAAGGCGGTTGAAGTTTTATTGTCTGCCAAAAGGCCTATGATCTATAGCGGTGGAGGCGTCATTCTTGGAAATGCTTCCGATGAATTACGCAAGGTAACCCGTCACCTGGGTTTCCCGATCACACAAACTCTGATGGGGCTAGGCGCTTACCCCGGAACCGACCCTCAGAATGTAGGTATGTTAGGTATGCATGGCACCTATGAGGCAAATATGGCGATGCATGAATGCGATGTACTATTCGCTGTAGGTGCACGTTTCGATGACCGTATCACTGGTGATACCAGCAAATTCTGCCCCAATGCCAAAATCATCCATATCGATATTGACCCCGCATCCATCTCCAAGAATATCAATGTAGATATTCCTATTGTGGGTGAGGTTAAAAAGGTACTCGCTGATATGGCCAGGTTGCTAGAGGAAAGCACTACTCAACCTGATCAGAAAGCACTGGAAAAATGGTGGAAGTTGATCCGTAGCTGGCAGGACCAGAATTGCCTGGCCTATGACCGTACGAGCAAACACATTAAACCGCAATCGGTTATTGAAACGCTGTATAAGGTTACCGGTGGAAATGCTTACGTCACCTCCGATGTAGGACAACACCAGATGTTTGCAGCGCAGTTTTATCCATTTGATGAGCCACGTCGCTGGATTAATTCAGGTGGCCTTGGCACCATGGGCTTCGGACTACCTGCCGCTATGGGTGTAAAAATGGCATTTCCTGATGCAGATGTTGCCTGTGTTACCGGTGAAGGCAGTATTCAGATGTGTATTCAGGAATTATCCACCTGCCTGCAATACGATTTACCCGTTAAAATCATTAACCTGAACAACCGTTACCTGGGTATGGTGAGACAGTGGCAGGAATTTTTCTATGAAAAACGCTACTCGCACTCGTACATGGATGCCTTACCCGATTTCGTCAAACTGGCGGAAAGCTACGGGCATGTCGGTATCCGGGTAGAAGATCCGGCTGATCTACAGACAGCAATGGAAGAAGCCTTCTCACTCAAAGATCGTGTAGTTTTCCTCGATGTAATTACCGATCAAACTGAGAACGTATATCCTATGATCCAGGCCGGTGCAGCTCACAATACGATGGAAATCTCTCCTGAACACAAGAAACATCTGGCTTCAATCAATCCTAAAGGAGAGCTGGCATGAGACATATTATTTCACTGCTAGTAGAGAATGAATCCGGCGCTCTATCTCGCATTGCAGGGCTATTCTCAGCTCGAGGCTATAATATTGAATCGCTAACAGTAGCGACCACCGAAGACCCTACCCTGTCCAGAATGACCATAGTCACAAAAGGATCGGATAAGATCATCGAACAGATCACCAAACAGTTAAACAAACTCATCGACGTCGTTAAACTGCAGGATATGACCGAAGGTAATTACATCGAACGCGAGATGATGTTTGTCAAAATCAGGGCGGAAGGTGAAGCCAAGCGATCAGAAATTCAGCGCCTGTCTGATATCTTTCGTGCGCGCATTATCGACGTGACTGATACCACTTTTTGTATCGAATTGACTGGCTCAGGAGACAAGCTCGATGCCTACATCAAAACGCTACATGAAAAAGATGTCATAGAAGTCGTTCGTTCGGGTTCTATGGGTATTACACGCGGCGAAAAAGCGCTAACAATTTAAATCAAATCAATTCCTCAAGAGGACTTACATGAAAATCTATTACGATAAAGACTGCGATCTTTCAATCATCCAGGGCAAAAAAGTAACCATCATCGGTTACGGTTCGCAAGGTCATGCTCATGCCAATAATCTGAAAGATTCTGGTGTCGATGTCACCGTTGGTTTGCGCGCAGGTTCGGCTTCAGCAAAAAAAGCTCAGGATGCAGGTCTTAACGTAATGGGCACCGTCGATGCTGTCAAACAGGCCGATGTGGTGATGATACTAACACCTGACGAATTCCAGTCTCAGTTGTATAAAGCTGATATCGAGCCAAACCTCAAGCAAGGCGCCACTCTGGCTTTTGCTCATGGTTTCAGCATCCACTACAACCAGGTTGTGCCTCGCGCCGATCTGGATGTCATCATGATCGCTCCGAAAGCTCCTGGCCATACCGTGCGTTCAGAATTTGTACGCGGTGGCGGTATTCCTGATCTGATCGCTGTTTATCAGGATGCATCCGGCATGGCTAAAGATGTGGCTTTATCCTACGCTTCAGGTATAGGTGGTGGTCGTACTGGTATCATCGAAACAACCTTTAAAGATGAAACAGAAACCGACCTGTTCGGCGAACAGGCAGTACTGTGCGGTGGTACCGTTGAACTGGTTAAAGCTGGTTTTGAGACACTGGTTGAAGCGGGTTATGCACCTGAGATGGCATATTTTGAGTGTCTGCACGAACTCAAGTTAATCGTTGATCTGATGTACGAAGGCGGCATCGCTAACATGAACTACTCTATCTCTAACAATGCAGAATACGGAGAGTATGTTACCGGTCCTCAGATCATCAATGATGAAAGCCGTTGGGCTATGCGTGAAGCGTTAGAAAACATCCAGAATGGTAACTATGCTAAACAATTCATCCTGGAAGGCGCATCAAACTATCCTGAAATGACCGCTGTGCGTCGTAACAATGCGGCTCACCAGATTGAACAGGTTGGTGCCAAGCTGCGCTCCATGATGCCGTGGATCACAGAAAATGCATTAGTTAACAAAGACAAAAACTAATCCCACTTCAATATCTACTGGCACAGGCGCCCTGCCTGTGCCAGACTTCCGCAGATGCAAGATACTCAACCTACAGATCCACAAAACCCACGAAAAAACCTGCGTAAAGGGATTTTTCTATTACCTAATTTATTTACCACGGCAGCACTGTTTGCTGGCTTCTATGCCATTATCGCGGCCATTAAAGGTGACTTTGAAATTGCCTGTATTGCGATATTCCTGGCCATGATACTGGATGGCCTGGACGGACGTGTTGCACGCATGACAAATACCCAGTCGGCATTTGGTGCCGAATACGATAGCCTTTCCGACATGGCTTCTTTTGGGCTAGCGCCCTCACTGGTAGTCTATCAATGGTCACTCATTCATATGGCTAGCATGGGCTCAACCTGGGGTAAAGTTGGCTGGCTGGCAGCTTTTATCTATGCAGCATCTGCCGCCCTGCGTCTAGCACGCTTTAACACTCAAGTAGGTATCGCGGATAAACGATTTTTTCAAGGTTTACCCAGCCCTGCTGCCGCAGCAGTTGTTGTCGCTGGCGTCTGGTTCTGTGAAACTTACGAAATTAAGGGCATAGACAGTATGTTTCCGGCACTACTGCTGACTACCACTGCAGGCTTATTAATGGTGTCTCGTTTCACCTACTACAGCTTCAAGGATTTCGATCTAAAAAAACGTGTCCCCTTCATTGCTGTTTTGATCATTCTGCTGATATTCGTTTTACTTTCTATCGAGACTTCTACCGTACTGTTTATCATCTTTTTTCTGTACATGATCTCGGGGCCTGTTTTTTCACTATTTCGCTGGCTACGAAAACGTCGACGTTTGGCCGAACAGTCATCTTAAACTAACGCGGGAACCGATACTTTTTACTTGGCATATCAGATATTGTTGGTTATATTCGAGGCTATGATTACCCATAACGTACAAGCTCATTTCACCAGATGTTCTCATCTTACGGGTGCATTGGCTGCGTTATATCTATCTTCAAGCCTCCACCTGCTACTGCCTTAGGGCAGATTATAGAAACCTGGCGAGGTTATAAACGCGCCTACGAAAGCCTTTATAAAAACTAACTCAGAATTAAATCATGAGCAAAGATAGATTAATTATTTTCGACACCACCTTACGCGATGGTGAACAAAGCCCTGGCGCCTCCATGACCGCAGATGAAAAAGTGCGTATAGCAAAAGCGCTGGAGAAGATGCGTGTGGATATCATCGAAGCCGGATTTCCAATCGCTAGCAATGGCGACTTTGAAGCGGTTAAAGCCGTAGCCACGGCGGTTAAAGACAGTACTATCTGTGGGCTTGCACGTGCCAAAAAGATTGATATCGAGCGTGCAGGTGAAGCGATCAAGCCTGCCAATTCAGGGCGTATCCATACCTTCATCGCCACTTCTCCAATCCATATGCAGCAGAAACTTAGGCTATCTCCTGATGAGGTCGTTGAACAGGCCGTTGCAGCAGTACGCATGGCACGCCAATACACCGATAATGTAGAATTTTCACCGGAAGATGCGGGTCGTTCTGAGCCTGATTTCCTGTGTCGGATTATTGAAGCCGTAATCAAGGAAGGCGCAACCACCATCAATATCCCTGATACCGTGGGTTACAACATTCCACATCAGTTTGGTGCTCTGATCAAAGACCTCATCGAACGCATCGCCAACTCTGATAAAGCCATTTTTTCAGTTCATTGTCATAACGATCTGGGACTGGCTGTTGCCAACTCACTGTCTTCAGTGCTTAACGGTGCCAGACAGATAGAATGTACCATCAATGGTCTGGGTGAACGTGCTGGCAACGCCTCACTGGAAGAAGTCGTCATGGCGGTTCGTACCCGTCAGGATGTTTTTGACTGTGATAGCAATATCGACACCACCCAGATCATGAACTGTTCACGCCTGGTCTCAGGTATTACCGGGTTTACCGTGCAACCCAATAAAGCCATCGTTGGCGCTAATGCATTTGCCCATGAATCAGGTATTCATCAGGATGGCGTTCTAAAGTCTCGTGAGACCTACGAAATCATGAAAGCACAGGATGTCGGCCTGTTAACCAATAAAATCGTGCTGGGTAAACACTCCGGTCGCAATGCATTTAGAACCCGCATGGCAGAATTGAATATCGAGTTTAGCTCGGAAGAAGAACTCAACGAGGTATTCGCCAATTTCAAAACACTGGCCGATAAAAAGCACGAAATCTTCGATGAAGATTTACAGGCACTAGTCACTGAAACTAATATCGAACTGACCAATGAAGCGATTAAACTGGTGAGTTTATCGGTATGCAGTGAAACCGGTGAAACACCCAATGCACGAATTACTCTGAATGTTGAGGGTGAGGAAAAAATGGCCACCTGCATGGGAAGTGGTCCTGTAGATGCTTCTTTTCAGGCGATAGAAAGAATCATAAATTCAGGCGTAGAATTGCAACTCTATTCGGTTAACAACATTACCACTGGTACAGATTCACAAGGTGAAGTAACCGTACGCGTCCAAAGAAATGGTAACATAGTCAATGGACAGGGTGCAGATACCGATATTGTCATTGCGTCCGCCAAGGCATATGTGAATGCGCTTAATAAAGTCATCGCGCGGGAAACTCGAACCCATCCACAACGTGGTGATGTTTAAGGAAGCTTTGCCATGTTGACCTCTCGTCAACTGCACTGCTTAAAGGGACTAGGTATCACCCGATGGACTCAGCGCTCGTCTGGTTACACAACTCCAGACGAGTTGCCCTTTACCGAAGAAGCGGTTATTTCACAAGCCCAAACGACCTCCGAAGAGATTAAGCCCCCCTCGATACCATCTCCTATCAAGGAGCTTTCTAAACAGGCATTTAATCTGGATGACTGGAGTGCAATCGAAAATGCCATTCAAGCCTGTCAAAACTGTGCGCTCGCTCAAAGCTGTACCAGAAAGGTTCCCGGCAAGGGCAATCAGCAGGCTGACATCATGATCATCGGAGAAGCTCCTGGGCATGATGAGGACTTGCAGGGAAAACCTTTTGTAGGCAGAGCAGGACAACTACTCGACCGCATGTTGCTGGCTATCGATATCGATCCACAGCAGGTATATATCACCAATATCCTGAAATGCCGACCACCCAATAATCGTGATCCCAAAGCTGAAGAAACAAAATCCTGTTATCAATTTCTTCAGGCGCAGATTCAACAGCTAAAGCCCAGGGTCATTTTCACAGTGGGCCGAATTTCAGCACAGACACTCTTGCAGGATCAAAGCCCTCTTGGTCGTCTAAGAAACAAACAATATACCCTGCCCGGCACTGATATCCCCATGCTGGTCACTTACCATCCCGCCTACCTGTTACGCAACCCGGCTGAAAAAGCCAAGGTATGGCAAGACCTTAAATCTCTGAAACGATTGTTACTCCATGCAGCAGATTGAATTTCGCCCGATGCTGGCGACGGATATTGAGTCCGTCATGCTGGTAGAAAAAAGCGCCTACGAGTTCCCCTGGACCAAAGGCATTTTTGCCGACTGTCTGCGTGTGGGCTATGACTGCATAGTAGCGACAGAAAATGAACAAATTATCGCGCATGCAGTACTCTCTGTTGCTGCTGATGAAAGTCACATCCTGAATCTTTCTGTAGATAAGAGTCAGCAGGGAAAAGGTATAGGCAGACAGGTTCTTCGCCATCTGATCAATGTAGCACGGGTTAAAGCAGCCCAGGTCATATTGCTGGAAGCCCGTCAAAGTAACCAGGCTGCTATCCATTTATATGAATCGGCAGGATTTAATGAAATTGGATGCAGAAAAGCTTATTATCCCGCACCGGGTGGCAAAGAGGATGCTTTAATCTTTGCCCTACAATTGTAAGCAGGCCAGACAGCTCTAAACCAATGAACAATACTCAGGAAATGCAACGTCGTCGCACCTTTGCGATCATCTCACATCCGGATGCCGGTAAGACCACGGTGACCGAAAAATTGCTATTGTTCGGAAAAGCCATTCAGCTTGCCGGTACTGTCAAAGGACGTAAAGCAGCTCGCCATGCAACCTCTGACTGGATGGAGATGGAAAAAGAACGCGGCATCTCTATCACTTCTTCGGTTATGCAGTTCCCATATAAAGAACGTATCGTGAATTTGCTAGACACACCCGGACATGAAGACTTTTCAGAAGATACCTATCGCACCCTGACAGCAGTCGATTCCGCATTGATGGTTATAGATTGCGCTAAGGGCGTTGAAGAACGCACCATTAAACTGATGGAAGTATGCCGTCTACGCGATACCCCTATCATCACCTTTATCAATAAACTCGATCGCGAAGGTCGTGATCCTATTGACCTGTTAGATGAAGTGGAAGATATCCTGAAAATTAGATGCGCCCCAATCACCTGGCCAATAGGTATGGGTAAAAGTTTAAAAGGTGTATTTCACCTGCAGAATGATTCTGTACATCTATTTTCAGCCAGTGATGCGGACAAAATCAGCTCAGGAGAAGTTATTCAAGGTCTAAACAATCCGCGTCTGGATGAAGTACTTGGATCTATGGCAGAAGATTTTCGTGAAGAACTGGAGCTGGTACGAGGTGCATCAAATGAGTTTGATATGCAAGCCTATTTAAAAGGTGAGCTAACCCCTGTTTTTTTTGGTTCCGCGATTAATAACTTCGGTATGGCCGAGTTACTCGATGCCTTTGTCGAATATGCACCGGCCCCACAAGCAAGACCGACTCAAACCCGCGAGATACAGCCTGACGAAGACAAGCTAACGGGCTTCGTTTTCAAGATACAGGCCAATATGGATAAGCAACACAGAGACCGAATCGCTTTCATGCGCCTGTGCTCAGGAAAATATGAAAAAGGCATGAAGGTAAGACATGTTCGCCTTGATCGCGATATGAAAATCCCGGATGCCGTGACCTTCATGGCAGAGGATCGAGGCCATGTAGACGAAGCTTATACCGGCGATATTATCGGCATTCATAACCATGGCACCATCCGTATTGGGGATACCTTCACCCAGGGAGAAAACCTGGCGTTTACTGGAATACCTAACTTCGCTCCCGAGCTATTCAGACGCGCCCGCCTGAAAGACCCGCTTAAAATGAAGGCGCTGCAAAAAGGCCTCACCCAGCTCTGTGAAGAAGGAGCTACCCAGCTTTACAAACCGCTGAATAATAATGATCTAATTCTTGGCGCTGTGGGTGTATTGCAGTTTGAAGTTGTCGCACAAAGATTGAGGGATGAATACAAGGTGGAATGTCAGTTTGAAGCCGTCAATGTAAACACCGCGCGTTGGGTGGAATGTAACGACGAAAAGAAACTGGATGAATTTAAAATCAAGGCAAAAACCAATCTGGCGCTTGACCATGCTGGGGATCTTGCCTACATAGCGCCTTCTCGCGTCAATTTGCAAATGACTCAGGAGCGTTGGCCGGAAATTAATTTCCTCGCCACCCGCGAGCATGGTATCTATGACTGACCTTTCTCAAATAGAGCGATATGCGACTTTTTTCAGGCTAATTGCCTGTTGTGTGCTGGGTATATCGCTCAGTTACTCTCCAGCATTAGTGCAGGCACAGGGTTACCCTGGTTTACCCACTCGTAGTCAGAATCCAGTACTGCAAGGTTATCTGATTCCCACCATACCTTTAAATGCTCATGGGGGATGGTCATTTGCACACAATCTATACATCACCAATACCTATGATCACGATACCATTGGTAATGAAAAGCTGGTTATCGATGTAGAGAATACCCGCTATGATTTTCAAGCTGCTTACCAATACAGTCAGTGGACTCTAGGGCTAACATTGTCACTCATCAGAAATCAGCCCGGCCAGCTGGATCAGGTAATTGAAGGTTGGCATGACTTATTTAGCCTTCCTCAGAATGGACGGGATCTGGTTGAGAGTGATCAAATTAACCTGCTATACCAGAAAAATGGTATCGAATTCTTTAACAGCAATCAGTCATCATCGGGCATTGCTGACATACAGCTGAGCGCCTCCTACGCATTATCACATAACCAATCGCTTTGGGTGGTATTAGAGGTTCCCTCTTCTGAGAGTTCTGAATTTATTTCCAACCAGAAAACCGATGCAGCAGTGGCATACTCCAGCAGTCATGTGATGTATGATAAATTCACTACCTACGGTACTTTAGGACTCAGCCTTCTCGCTGACTCGGGGCTTTTCGAACACCAGTTAAACAAACAGATCATATTTGCCCAATTCGGCCTTGACTATGCCTATAGCGATAAATACCACTTTCTACTACAGACAGATTTTCATTCCCGCATGGTAAAAGACAGCCATCTCGTAGGCCTGGATCATTCATTGCAGGGACAATTTGGATTGAGATTACCCAAACTTCTTGATCATCACCAGCTGGATATTTTTTTCTCTGAAGATATTCTGCCAGGTCATGCACCTGATATAACCTTCGCTTTAAGATTGTCATCGATATCATTTTAGCTTTCAAATTTAGATGATTTATAGCATTGTGATAACACGTCTAACTTGAGAGCATTGGCAAAAAAAGATCAAACCATGAATTTTCGCCAAAGATCACACCGTCTGCTACAAAAAATTCTATTCCTTTGGGTACGCGTAGAAGTATTGCCACAACCCATAGTCGCTGAAAACTTTGCAACATCACCTGTACTCTACGTGCTCGAGAAACGCGAACTATCGGATATGCTGGTGCTGGAACGTGTGGCACGCACAGAAGGCCTGGCCGACCCGCTTCAGACCATTGACTTACAGGGATATAAACACCACTCCATATATAGCATCGCCTCTCGTAATCCTGTTACGGACTGGTTAATGCGACAGAAAAAAAACAGCCTGATGCTGGAAGAGTTAATCACTGCTACCCAGACAGATGAAAACCTGGATATTTGTATCGTTCCCGTATCCATATTCTGGGGTCGCCCTATAGCCAAACAGCGACACTGGCTGACGGTACTTTTTTCTGACACCTGGGAAGTAACGAGCAAGTTTCGCAAGCTGTTCACCATTCTGTTACATGGCAGGAATACCACGCTGATTTTTTCAGAGCCTCAAAGCCTGCGTAAATTGCACCAAACAACGGATGGGTCAGCTGAAGCCCTGAATGAAAAACTGGCTGAATCCCTTCACCGGCAACGCGAGGCGACCTTCGGCCCCGAAATCTCTCAACGCTATAAAGTCATTAATCAGATTGTTGAATCAGACTCCGTACAGGCACTCATCAAAGACGATGCCGTAATCTACAATCGGTCTATCAAGCGCGTACGAAAAAAAGCAACTAGCTACTGTCGCGAAATCATTTCTGACTCAACCCAGATCTCTCAGGAATTGATGAAGCGTTTACTGCATGCTTTCTGGAATCGCTATTACTCTGGCACTAATATATTTGATATCGAAAGAGTAAAAAAAACTGCACTCACTCACCAGATCATCTATGTCCCTTGCCACCGTAGCCACGTTGACTATCTGTTACTCTCTTATATCATATTCAAACAGGGTCTGGCGCTTCCCTATATAGCTGCAGGCGATAATTTAAACATGCCGATAATTGGTAAAATCCTCAAAGGTGGTGGTGCTTTTTTTATCCGCCGTAGCTTTAAGGATAATGCCCTGTACAGCGGCATACTGAATGAATATATACGTCAACTGGTAGCTATGGGTGCACCGATAGAATATTTTATCGAAGGTGGTCGTAGCCGAACCGGGCGACTGTTAAAACCCAAACTGGGCATGTTATCCATGACGGTAGATGCCTGGATTAAAACCCAGAATCGGCCGCTGGCATTTATTCCTGTTTACATTGGATACGAGAAACTGATTGAAGGTAAATCTTATATCGGTGAATTATTCGGCCAGAAGAAAAAGAAGGAATCCCTGTTCACTTCGATTCGATCTATCCTCAGTTTAAAAGGGCAGTTCGGTAAGGTAACCACACGCTTTGGTCAACCGATAGAACTGGACAAACAACTAGCTAAATACAATCCGGACTGGCAGGAATATTCAAAGCAGGATTTTAAGCGACAGGACTGGTTTCGTTCAGCTGTTGAGGGCCTGTCTCACCAGATCATGGAACAGATCAACCTCGCTACAGTGATTAACCCGGTGAATCTCATTGCAACCACCTTACTGGCTACGCCACGACAAAGTATCGATCAGTTTGACTTGCTTCAACTGTGCAAATTTTATCAGCAACTGATCCAGTCACAATCACATCTCGACTCGATCATTATTCAGGACTCTGTCAACGAAGATGAATTAAAACGTATAGAGAAACAGGGCCTGATCCATATTCACCCGCATCAACTGGGGAATATCATTTACCTTAAACCCGAGCATGCGGCATTAATGAGTTACTATCGCAATAACAGCCTGCATATCTTAATCATTCCTTCGATTATTGCCTGCTGTTTTCTTAATGCCAGGACCATCGCTCAGAACAAACTACTCAATATCGTGTTATATGTGTATCCGTTTCTTTCAGCAGAGTTACACCTCCCCTGGAGTGTCGAGCAACTGGAAGAATTCGTACCTCAGATAGTAGATTTCCTGGTGCACAGGCAAGTTCTGGCCCGCATTGAAAACAGGCTCACCAGGCCGGACCGAAACGATGCTCACTATCTCATACTGAGCCGACTGGCACATATTGCTCAACCCGTGCTAGAACGCTATTACATGACGTTTGTTGTATTATGGGAAAGCGGTGGAAATCCGCTTAGTGAAGAAGAACTTGAACAGCGTTGTCATCTGGTGGCACAAAAGATTTCCATGCTGTACGGGATAAATTCGCCTGACTTTTTTGACCGACAATTATTTGGACATTTCATCGATACACTGTTTGAACTTGAATATATCGAAAAAGACAAAAATGGACACCTGGTTTTCAATCAGTCATTTGACAAGGTAAATGTCGACATCCGCATACTACTCAGCGTTGAAGTGAGAAGCACGATTCTTCAATTACTCAATACCCGACACCCACATGATGAGTAAAACTCAGATGGTATCCTGGATTAATCACACTGCAGCGTGATTAATCCTTACCACTAAAACTACGCAATTTTCGTCGCTCACGTTTATTGGGCCTATGGTCACTGATCGGTACCTGTAATCGAGCCAGCTTGCGCTGTTCACCCTCTTTCTCTCGTAAAGCGATACTCTCTTCAGTTTCACGATACAGGGTTTGAGCTACAGTAGCAGGCCCCCTGCGTTGTGAAAGCTCTAGCACCACAATCGACATTTTTTCAAACCCACGATGAATTTCAAGGACATCATTTATCTTTACGCTATGCGATGCTTTAATGCGTTGACCGCCAAGTTGTACTTTACCCCCATTTACAGCATCGCTAGCCAGAGCTCGAGTTTTGAAAAATCGTGCAGCCCACAACCATTTATCGACCCGAATCTTATCGCTATCACTGGATTCTTTCTTTGCCATTAGATAAAGATACTAGGCATGACTTCTGGCCCAGGCGAGTAAATCATTTAAAGGCATGGCCCCCGCCTGACGGATTATTTCCTGACCATTTTTATAGATAGCAAGCGTAGGGATAGACTGTATGCGCAAACGCCCAGCCAGATTTTGCTCTCTCTCGGTATTCACCTTGATTAACCTGAACTGAGGTTCGAGTTGTTGAGCGGCCTGGATGAAAACAGGTGTCATCATTTTGCAGGGGCCACACCATGGCGCCCAGAAATCGACCAGTAAAGGTTGGTTGCTTCTACTGACATAACGATTAAAACCCGCTTCATTTAATTCCAGCGGTGCACCACTCATAATCGGCTGTTTGCATTTTCCACAAACAGGATGATCGCCTAACCGTTCGGCAGGAACATTATTGATCGCTCCACAATGGGCGCATATTAAGTGATTTTTATCTGTCATAATGAGCTCTCCAAAAAAAACTGGGGTAAGTAAGAGCTGCTTAACTGAAAAAGATTAGACCGTGTGTAAAAGATTTTGCATCTCTTCAACTTGTTCTTCAACCTTATCGATTAAGAAAATTCCATCTTCATCAAATTCAAGTAGATTTAGCTTCTTGATGATGGGCAGATCGTTTAAATTCTCAACCGGTGACTCACCACGCTTTTGCAAATAAATCAAGCGTGCCGCAATAACCACATCACAATAATCCGCTTTCTGACCTGTATCACGGGCCCAGTTTGTCGCCTGCCCTATAATCTCTAAAAACTCAGGATCAAAATTCCACTCATTCAAAATCAGTGTACTGACCGGTACGTAAAGATTTTCAATACTCTTCCCCAACTGTTCAGTTGTTTGCATCATAGATGGGTGCTCGTCGATATATTTCAAGATAGGTATCAACCCCAGTTTCTGGATCAGTCCGCTTAGAAGAGCCTGCTCAGGGTCAAGATGAGGCACCAACTGTTGAGTGATAACATAGGCAATCGAAGCGACTGCAGTACTCTCAAGATAAATATTATGGATAAATTCTTTAATAATACTGCTTCGGGCGCTAAATAGTTTTTTAACTGAAAGACTAAAACTTAAATGTTTTATAGTTTCAAGTCCCAGGCGCCTAACCGCATCACGAACAGTTTTAATTTCACGCCAGGTGCCATACAAAGGACTATTGGCCACCTTAATCAGCCGCGCACTAAGCACTGGATCAGACTGCACTATCTGAATGATTTCACTGCTAGTAACCCCTGAGGTATTAATCGCCTGACGTATCTTTAACGCAGCTTCGGGTAACGCAGGCAAATCCAGTTTCTTATGCATAAAGGCCTGTAACAGGCTCTGGAATAATTCATTTTCAGCCCGACTAAGGTTGATTTGATAAGTCTGTACTGAAGCCGCCTGGGCCTGTGAATACAAGCCGTTAAATAGTTCTTTATCGACCTGTAAAATGACACCATAACTGGTCAATACGGCAGAATCCTCATCCAGTGTGTCATTAAATAGTGGACTTAACGCCCGTGGCTCCTGATGGGTTAAGGTTTCGGTAACAAAACCACCGGACAACAGCGATACCTCTCCTTCGAGCAGGTAGATTATTAAATCATCTTCAGCAGTAATGAGCGTCCTGGGAGCTAATGATCTCAGCTCCGATTCCTTATACAGATAGTGCAGATCATTTTCACCCAACTCATTCAGCGGAAAGAGCTTTTTCAATTGTGCAAAATATTTATGTTGATCAACCATAATTTGTTTTATTTATATACTTCATTACTCGGTCTGCCATTGAAAAACCGCTCAATACAGCGCCTTCTATACGTGGTGCAGTACACCAGTCTCCGCATGCCCCCATTGCGGCAGAGTCATCAAACAGGCAATCCTGATCGATGGGATTGATCGGTAATGCATGTTTCCAGCAGTGTACATTCGAGGCCAGGGGTTTTTGCGAAGAAACATCAACTGCTTCAAAAAAGGCATCAAGCAGAGCACGCATGACCCTCCCCCGAAAGCTCGCTGCATACTGCATAGACCACTCAGGCGAACAATGCATGATCCAGCTTTCAGTACGAGTTAGAGTCTGGTCACTATCTTCTCCCTGATAGCGTGAAATCCATGAAAGTGGAGAGTCCTGCACAAAAGCTGCGTCAAAAGGCAAACCCAGAGGCGTATTGAAATCAAACATGGCACTCCAACACACAGTCATATCGATCTGACTTGATAAATCTCTGATTAATGGAACCGATTTGGCCAGTGCTGAAACCTGCTGTGCCGCAGTTGCAATGATGACGATATCGAACAGGCCCTGATAGTTGCCACACCCATCAAATAGTCGCCACTGTCCATTATCCTGTTTTTCTACTTCAGTAATAGCTGTGGATATTTTGACATTACTATTGTTTGCCAGATTATCCGCTATCGCCTGCATGGTAGGATAACCGGAGTAGCGTTGTGCATGATCAGAGCTATTGGTAATCTGTCCCTTTTCCAGCTCGACTACCCACCCGTCATAATCACGTACCAGACCTACTCGTTTCCAGGCTTCTACAATATTCAAAAATAGCGGATTAGATATCGTGAAAAACTGTTCCCCATGATCGAAACGATTTTCACCAAGCTGGAATCGACTGATTCTTCCGCCTACAAAAACCGACTCTTCAAAAACCTGAACGTTTGCCAGACCTTTAAGCGCCGTAGCACAGGTTAATCCGGCCAGACCTGCACCGATAATTGCTATACGTGGTTGATATGAGTTGCTTTCGGACATAGGTAGGCTTTTTTAAATTTCTTATTAATAACAATATAGTGTAGGCCAAAATAATACACACTCATGCGATTGATGAACATTGATACTTAAGAATTTAACCTAAGGCAGTTCTGAAGTGTATATTGTATCTCTGGCTCACAGCTTGATGTTCAATCAAATCACAAATTTGCAGGCATGTGCGTCTGTCTGGCAAGAAGTTGTAAAGTATAGCGAATCCAGCTCCCTCCCCTTATCTAAATCGATGCAGGCAGAGCCAGAGTGCAGTCAGCCTGTAACCCCCCGTTGAGCGAGGCTTGAAGCACACAGCTTCGACATTGCACCCCATACAATGGGGGCAAAACCCTTATCTTTGAGCGCGCCTTGAATCTGTATACTTCAGATCTGGTAAAGACATTACATAATAGATCAAAGCTGCCCTAAGGTCATATTTTACCTGAATCCGTAGTTTCAGTGCGAGTTCATGGTGGAATAAAAAAACTTAGCTTCACCCATAACAGGTTAAGCGTTCATTTTTTACCCACTGTGGAATCAATAATTTACATCAGCAACCTGAATGAAGTTACGGATTCAGGTTTAGCGGAATCTGGGATACTCAAAGATACATCCTTGAGTATTCCGGCATACTTAAAACCCTATGGGGTCATATTTTGAATCTTTTGCATCCATAATGCTGGCCCCGTCTGGTGCACAGAAGTCCCCTGACTATCGACAGCCACTGTGACCGGCATGTCGCTTACCTCAAATTCATAAATGGCTTCCATACCCAACTCTTCAAAAGCGATAACACGTGCCGACTTGATAGCTTTGGAAACAAGATAAGCTGCTCCACCAACTGCCATCAGATAAGCCGCCTTATGTTGCTTGATGGAATCTATAGCGACAGGACCACGTTCAGCCTTACCTACCATGCCGATGAGCCCTGTTTTTGAAAGCATCATCTCAGTGAACTTATCCATTCGAGTCGAGGTAGTCGGCCCAGCAGGCCCAACAGCTTCATCGCGCACCGGATCAACCGGGCCCACGTAGTAAATCAGTTTATTGGTGAAATCAACACCTTCAGGTAAGCCCTGGCCTGACTCCAGTAACTCCTGTATTCGTTGGTGAGCGGCATCCCGACCGGTTAATAACTTACCGTTTAATAACAAACGATCACCTGGCTGCCAGCTTTGTACTTCTTCTGGCGTTAAGGTGTCCAGGTTGACACGCTTTGATTCTTCACTGATTTCCCAGGTAACTTGCGGCCAGTCCTCAAGTTTAGGTGGAGTAAGTACCGCTGGGCCAGAGCCATCCAGAGTAAATTCAATATGTCGGGTAGCCGCGCAGTTTGGAATCATCGCAACAGGCAAGGAAGCTGCATGAGTCGGATATTCGGCAATCTTCACATCAACAACAGTAGTTAATCCACCTAATCCCTGTGCCCCTATTCCTAAAGCATTCACCTTCTCGTAAATTTCCAGACGCATACGCTCACTAGCCGTTTTGGCTCCCCTATCATATAAATCCTGAATATCCACTGCCCCCATTAACGATTCTTTCGCTAATAACATGGCCTTTTCTGCTGTGCCACCAATACCTATACCCAAAATACCTGGTGGGCACCAGCCAGCTCCCATACTCGGTAACGTATTAACTACCCAGTCAACCAGGCTATCGCTAGGATTCAGAATAGTAAATTTGGATTTGTTTTCAGAACCACCGCCCTTGGCAGCCAGTGCAATTTCCAGATGATCGCCAGGTACAATCTCGGTATAAAGAATTGCTGGGGTATTGTCTCTGGTATTCATACGTGCACCAATTGGAGGAGATACCATAGAAGCACGTAATTTATTCTCAGGGTTAAGATAGGCCTCACGAACGCCCTGATCCACCATATTCTGTAAACTCATGTCACCCTGCCATTGTATGTTCATACCGACTTTCATAAACACTACCACAGCACCCGTGTCCTGACAGATAGGCCTATGCCCTTCGGCACACATGCGTGAATTGGTCAGAATTTGTGCCAGCGCATCTTTCGCCGCAGGTGATTCTTCCTTCTCCCAGGCTCGGCCAACGGCCTGGATATAATCCAGTGGATGATAATAAGAGATAAACTGCAATGCATCAGCAATGCTCGAAATAAGGTCGTCTTGCTTAATAATCGTCATGAATTCCACGCTACCAGGTGTTGGTTATTAGAGTTAGATTTTTTATACCCATATGGCACTGGGCTAATAAAAGACTATCAAAAAGCTAGCCTGTTGAACCAGCCAGAAGCTAGACTTTTACTGAATATTCATAGTATCAGGGTGTTTTGGTAGCTACACCTGTTGAAAATTGGTAAGCCACAATGAAGAGGGGAAACAAGGTCACCTGACCGATAACCAGAATGGTGCCAGTCAGGTGAAGACAGCTATGTCTATAAATGAATTACTCAGCTACACCAGCCAGCATTTCATTCAGTTTATGCACAAAACTGGCAGGGTCATCCAGCTGGCCGCCTTCTGCCAGAATCGCCTGGTCGAATAAAAATTCGGATAGGTCTTTAAACCTGTCGTCCGCTTTTTCCTGATCCAGCTTTTTAACAATAGGATGTTCAGTATTAATCTCCAGAATCGGCTTACTTCCAGGCATGGCATGCCCAGCTTCTTTCAGCAGGCGTTGCATATACATTGCCATATCATGATCTTTTAGCACAATACAGGCAGGCGAAGTAGTCAGTCGATTGGTAACACGAACCTCATCAACCTTTTCACTAAGTACATCTTTCATGCGCTTGAGTAAATCTTCTGACTCCTTAGCTTTTTCCTCCAGTTCTTTTTTGGAATCTTCGTCCTTGTCCAGATCAAGCTCACCCTTGGCTACCGACTGTAGCGACTTTCCTTCGTATTCGGTCAAATGTGAAGTTAACCATTCATCTACACGATCAGATAGCAATATCACTTCAATACCTTTCTTACGGAAGATTTCCAGATGTGGGCTGTTCTTGGCGGCTGAGTGGCTATCGGCAGCAATAAAGTAAATCTTGTCCTGCCCTTCCTGCATGCGCGAGATATAATCATCCAGAGATACATTCTGTTCTTCAGCATCGCTATGGGTAGAGGCAAAACGCAGCAATTTTGCAATCTTGTCGCGATTGGCAAAATCTTCCCCAGGACCTTCTTTCAGCACTTTACCAAACTCTTTCCAGAATTCCTGGTACTGCTTGGGATCATTCTTCGCCATTTTTTCCAGCATGCCCAGTACCTTTTTGACCGAGCCGTTTTTGATGCTGTCGATAACCTTGCTGCTTTGCAGAATTTCGCGCGAAACGTTTAGTGGCAAAGAGCTTGAATCCACCAGACCGCGTACAAAGCGTAAATACTTGGGCATCAATTGCTCTGAATCTTCCAGAATAAATACACGCTGTACATACAGTTTAATACCGTGCTTTGATTCACGATCATACAGGTCGAAAGGTGCACGTTTTGGCAGGTATAACAGTGAGGTATATTCGTTATTGCCTTCTACTCGATTATGTGACCATTGCAGTGGTTCTTCAAAATCATGAGAGACATGTTTATAAAATTCCTTATATTCATCATCGCTGATGTCTGATTTGGAACGAGTCCATAGGGCAGATGCCTGATTAACCGTTTCCTCTTCAATGGTAGTTTCACCGCCCTCTTCTTCTGGCTCGATAACTTTATCCATCAACACAGGGAAGCCAATATGGTCGCTGTACTGGGTAATGATTGAACGCAGTTTCCAGTCATTGGCAAATTCAACATCATCTTCACGCAGGTGCAGGGTGACTTCCGTACCACGACCAGCTTTTTCTATACTTTCGATTTCGTACTCACCTTTACCTTCTGATGTCCAGCACACACCATTTTCTGCAGCTTCACCAGCTTTTCGGGTTTTCAGGGTAACCTTATCAGCAACGATAAAAGATGAATAAAAACCAACACCAAACTGACCGATTAAATTGGCATCGTTGGTTTGATCTTTTGAAATGGAATCGAGGAATGAGCGCGTTCCTGACTTAGCTATGGTACCGATGTGCTCGATAACCTCTTCCCGGGTCATACCTACACCGTTATCGCTGATGGTAATGGTCTTTTCATCTGCATTAACCGATACCTTGATTTTCAGGTCGATATCTTTTTCGTACAGGCTGTCGTCAGAAAGCGCCAGGAAGCGTAACTTGTCGCAGGCATCTGAAGCATTTGAAATTAATTCACGTAGAAAAATCTCCTTGTTCGAATACAGGCTGTGGATCATTAAATCCAGCAGCTGATTGACTTCGGTTTCAAAACCCCGGGTTTCAGTGTTTGCTTCAACGCTCATAGTATTGTCCTCATATTAATCGGTTTGTAAAATCCCCGGCGATCATTTAAATCCGGTCCGGGTACGAATTCATCAGCCTAATATGAGGTTGCCTGGCGTTTATTCAAGAGATAGTGACAGGGTTGGTTATTAATGAGTGTTTTGTATGAGCCACAGCTGTTGAATATTATGACGCAACACCGAGCGTCGCGCAGGTTCTTGCGTAATCGCCAGTAATGACTTATAAATGCGTCGCGCATCATCGACTAAACCGGCTTTTTGCAGATTTTCTGCGGCTGAGAATCTCGCCGTCTGAGCCCAGGGATCCATAGCATCAGGACCGATAAACATGGCCGATTGCAGATACAGCAACGCAGCCCGCTCGTATTGTCCAAGCCCTTTGAAAGAATCTGCCATCCAGAATAGCATTTCGCGTTTTTGCCGGGGTTCGATGTTTAACCTCATCAAACGCAATAAATAACCAATCGCCTTTTCATTCTGACCGATGGTTTGCATATCAAATAGCACCTGCAGGATACGATCGGTATCTTCCTTATTCACTTCATTGTATATGTTGAAAAGCTCAGTCAGTACCTGGTCCCCCTGTTCGTATTTGCCACCCAACAGCAAAACTCGAGCCTGGCGTAATAACCAGTCAAACTGTCGAGTATCAGCTGGTACACTATGCAAATCGCTCATCAGGCGAGTTGCTTCAGAGATGTCCGCCTGCTTTAGCGCCTGATCGACCAGCTGAAAGCGAATTTCAACAGGAATGGATGAAGCTTGCCTGAAGCGATCACTGCGATTAAATAGATTATCCAGCAGGTGCTGATCTTCAGGCTTTTCCAGATCTAGAGATTTGAGGAAAGCGCTTGCTGCCTGTTTCCGTATCTCAGGCTGTTTGCTTTCAATTATCAAAAAAACCAGCAAGCTACGTGATTTGACTGGTGTAGGCTTAGCTACTTTTAGAGCCAGCTCTAACCAGCTGCTATCATCTCCACGTAATAGTTCACTGCGGTTTCCAACCAGTTGCGCATAGTCATAATAGGCCTGCCATAACTGATCTGGCGTTATTTTATAAAGACTGTCGACTGCTTCAGCTTTAATGCCGAGCCTGGCCTCCAGAGCAACAACCTGTTTGGCGGGATTAATATCCTGCGCAGCAATAGCTGCTATCGACCAGTAAGTTGCTAATTGTTCGGGGTCATCTTTTACAGCGCCGATACGTTTTTCGCACAAATCCCACAGACTTTGAGCGGAGTGTTGTTTATTACGAAATTCAGCTAGTAATTTCATCGCCAAAGACTTCCATCCAAGGCGATTAGAAAGTACATCTATAGCCTCATCGTATCGTTTAGCCTGCATAAGAACTCGTGCGCGTAATAAAATCCAGTCTTTATCACCCTGTTGAAAATCCTGCTGAAAACGCAACATTGCAATACGCGCATCATCGATGCGATTTTCGTTCAAATAAGTTTCTATCAGTAGCTGCCGCCAGTTTTTATACTCGTTAGAACTACCCGCATCTACATTCCACAGCTTTTCTCGTAACAGGGCTCTAGCTGTATTGTTTTGTCCCAACTCAATATAGGCACGTATCTGATAACTACTGGCCTGTTGATAAAATTGCTCGGGCAAGTCTTTAGGTAAGGATTCGATACGTACCAGTAATTTATTCCATTGCTTCCATTCAGTCAGAATCTTAAAGCGTTCCTGCTCCCAGAGAATCCATTCATACAGATCCTGATCCACTCCAGGTTGAGCCTGTTCTAGCATTTTAAGCGTCAAAAATGGCGCGCCAGCTGCAGAAATATGCTTCAGGTTATCAAGCTGTTGATTGGCGGATACCAAACTAAATATCGATGTCAGTAAGAGTGCTGACAGACAGGATTTTTTCATAAATTCATGGCATAAAAAAAGGTGCGTAGCAAAAGCATACACACCTTTTTCATATTCTAAAAGTCGCTCAAACGGTTTTCTCTTAAAAGCCCTTAGTTACTTTAAAAGTAAGAGCAAAGCGATTTTCCGCTAAGCATGACAGCAGTATAAAAATGCTACGGCCAAACTTCTGAATGTTATAACTTTTCTTTGATACGAGCTGCTCTACCAGTACGTCCACGCAGGTAATATAGCTTGGCACGACGTACTTTACCGCGACGTTTTACCTTAATTTCTGCAACCATCGGGCTGTGGGTCTGGAATACACGTTCAACGCCTTCGCCGTTTGAAATCTTACGTACGTTGAATGCAGAGTTAATGCCGCGATTACGCTTGGCAATAACAACACCCTCAAACGCCTGTAGACGCTCACGCTCACCTTCCTTTACTCTTACCTGAACCACAACAGTATCACCAGGACCAAATGCTGGCACATCCTGTTTTAACTGTTCAGCTTCCAGTTCTGCGATAATATTACTCATGATGTTTCCTCATATTTCAATTCAATTCGACCTTGTCTTTTCAGACTCGGCTATAAAATCCTGAAGCAGTGACTGCTGTCGTTCATCCAGTTGCAGGTCATTCAGTAAATCTGGCCTTTTCAACCAGGTTTTTCCAAGCGCCTGTTTGTCACGCCAGTCCAGAATCTGCTGATGATGACCATTCAACAGGACCTCCGGCACCTTGTGACCGTTTATTTCTTCTGGCCGCGTATAATGCGGACAATCCAGAATACCCTGACTAAAAGAATCCAGCTGAGCTGAATCATGATGCCCAAGCACTCCGGGTATCTGTCGCGTAATGGCATCAATACATACCATTGCTGCTAACTCTCCACCACTGATTACATAATCACCAATGGACCACTCTTCATCAACTTCCTGCTGAATGATGCGCTCATCAATCCCTTCGTAGCGACCGCATAAAAAAATCAACTGGTCTGACAAAGCAGCCTGATTAATTTGCTGCTGCTTTAATAAACTTCCCTGCGGACTAAGATAAATCAGCTTTGCATCTGGACTTTGCTGTTTCACCGCTCGAATACAGGCCTGCAAAGGCTCAACCTTCATCAACATGCCGGGGCCTCCACCATAAGGACGGTCATCAACCGTTCTATGTTTATCGGTAGTGTAATCACGCGGATTCCACACAACCAGATCGAACAAACCCTTATCTGCTGCCCTGCCAACTACGCCATGCTGTATCACTGCTGTTACCAGTTCTGGAAACAGTGTGATGACGTCAATGCGCATGCTTAATAATCTACGTTCCAGTCAACTTGAATCTGTTGTTGCTGCAGATCAACCGATTTAACTACATCGTCTATGACGTAGGGAATCAATCTTTCTCTGTCACCCTGCACAACCATAACGTCGTTTGCACCAGTTTCCATCATCTGGTCGACAATACCCAGGTCATCTCCTTCCAGGTTTATAACCCGCAGACCTGTTAACTGACTCCAGTAGTATTCACCCTGAGACAGCTCAGGCAACTGATGCCGATATATCAAAATCTCGGCACCAATAAATTCTTCAGCTTGATCACGGTCTGAAATACAGCCCAGACCAGCAATAACATTCTTCCCCTGGCGTCTACCGGTTACCTCGGTAACCTGCTCAACACCCGCACGGCGAATAATCCAGGGGCTATAATTTAAAATATTTTCTCTGGGACTGGTGTTGGAAAAAACCTTCACCTGCCCCTTGACTCCATGCACTCCTAGAATATGACCCACGGAGATCAGGTCATCACCAGACTGAGACATCGAATCGGCTAAAACTATGCCGCTTTTTTGACTGCTTTAATCAGACTGGCAACACGATCACTCGGTTGGGCGCCCTTAGACAGCCAATAATCGATACGATCTGTATCCAGACGATACTCTTCACTAGCGCCACTAGCACCTGGGTTAAAAAAACCTACGCGCTCAATGTAACGACCATCGCGTGAACTGCGACTATCGCTCACCACAACTTGATAAAACGGACGTCTCTTAGAGCCGCCACGAGATAAACGAATTGAAACCATGTATATAAACCCCTATTTTGTCGTCAGACAATAGAAAACCGCCTGACTACCTGTGTCAGGAAACCGGGTATTGTACCCATGTGGATGCATTTGTGAAGGAATAAAACGTGTTTTTAACGGTATATTCGCGTTTATTTTAAATTTTTTTTGGTAACGTGAATTTTAGCCTTTAAATTTTCAGTTTAAAAAGGCATTCCAGGCGGCATCTTACCTTTCATAGCCGACATCATTCCACGCATAGCGCCCTTGTTACCCATCTTTTTCATCATTTTCTGCATTTGCTTATGCTGCTTCAGCAAACGGTTAACATCCTGAATCTGGGTTCCTGATCCATTCGCTACACGTCGCTTACGAGAACCATTGATAAGTTCGGGTTTACGACGTTCCAATGGGGTCATCGAATCGATAATCGCCACCATTCTTTTCATCTGCTTAATATGCTCTGGGTTTTGCAGTTGCTGGCTAATATTTCCACCCATGCCAGGTAGCTTGTCCACCAGACTGGACAGACCGCCCATTTTTTCCATCTGAGTGAACTGGTCGCGCAGATCTTCCAGGTCAAAACCTTTCCCCTTACGGACCTTTTGAACCAGTTTCTTTGCCTTTTCCTGATCAACCTTTTGATGTGCTTCTTCAACTAGCGACAATATGTCGCCCATACCCAGAATACGCGATGCAATACGGTCGGGATGAAACGCTTCCAGTGCAGTGGTCTTTTCGCCTGAACCGATATATTTGATGGGCTTGCCTGTAATCTGACGCACAGATAACGCCGCGCCACCGCGCGCATCACCGTCTGTTTTGGTCAACACAACACCCGTCAGTGGTAAAGCATCACCAAAGGCTTTGGCAGTATTTGCGGCATCCTGGCCGGTCATACTATCAACAACAAACAGGGTTTCCTGCGGATCTAGAGCCTGATGAATGGCTTTAATCTCATCCATCATGTCAGCATCTATATGCAGACGGCCTGCTGTATCAACCAGCAAAACATCGGCATTGCTTTTACGTGCGGCCAGCAGTGCAGCTTGAGCTATTTTTACCGGCTTCTGAGTTCTGTCGGATGGGAAAAACTCTGCATTAACTTCTTTGGCCAGAGTCTGTAACTGATCAATCGCAGCAGGTCTGTAAACGTCAGCACTGGCGACCATGACATGTTTTTTATCCTGTTCGATGAGCCTGCGAGCCAGTTTGGCAACGGTGGTAGTTTTACCCGCACCTTGCAAACCAGCCATAAGAACAACAACTGGAGGCTTAGCCTGAAGGTCTAAACCATCATGACTTGAACCCATCACAGCAACCAGCTCATCGTTAACAACCTTCACCAGCGCCTGTCCAGGTGAGAGACTATTAAGAACTTCCTTTCCTAAGGCCTTTTCTCTGACCTGATCGATAAATCCGCGTACAACAGGTAAAGCTACGTCAGCTTCTAATAACGCCATGCGGATTTCGCGTAGAGTCTCTTTTATATTGTCATCGGTCAGCCGCCCCTGTCCTCGCAGGTTTTTGACGGTACGACTCAGGCGTTCAGAAAGATTTTCAAACATGATGGATAGCTACATTTTAGACAAACGACGATTATAACTTGAATAATTCGCCGCCGGACAGTCGATTAACAGAAAAATCTGGTAGTGCTTCTATGCACTCTTCATATATAAGGTCTTCATCACCCGGTTTAAAATGAGTTAACCAGATCTGTGGACGATGTTTTAGCTTTTTTATATCTTCCGCAAGCAATTGTGGGCAATAGTGTTTTGAAATCCGACTTATTTCCAGATCATGATTAGCAAACGCTGATTCTACAAACAGCAGATCGAGATTATCGTATACATTGAGTTGCGCCCATAAGCTGTCATTGGTCGTGGTGTCTCCACTAAAGGCTACGGTGCTCCTATTGGTTGAAACACAATATCCAACACCGGGAACAGTATGATTCACTGAGATCATTTTAATTTCACGGTCACGTATTTTGACAACATCGCCCGGAGTCATCACTTCAAAGCGGATACAGGGTTTGTCCCGATTCGGCAACACTGAAAAGTCAGGCCAGATTACCCAGTTAAAAACATGGGTCTTAAGGGCTTTAATGGTTTTTTCCTGAGCATGAACGACTATAGCCTCGTCGTGGATACCGAACATGCTATCTGCCAGTAATGGCAAAGCTACTATATGATCCACGTGCGAATGGGTTAAAAAGATATGTTGAACATCTGTCATCTGGTTGAGCGGAAGATCCCCAAGCCCAGTACCCGCATCGATAACAATATCATCATCGATCAGAAATGAGGTGGTTCGCAAATGGCCGCCAATACCTCCAGAGCATCCTAATATTTTTATTTGCATATTGGTTTTATAGCAGTAGCTCTGACGATTTATTTAACAGTGTAACTAATCATGCAACAAGATAATGCATGACAGCCACAAATTTCAACTAAATAAGCTTCAAGCCACCATCTTGAAGCAGTAACTGGATTGAAGGAAATATAAAAAAATTTCATAAATAATACTATCACCCATACAGTGCGTTTAAATACCATAAAAAGTTATGGACAAGCTGCCGGGGGTATTCTGAACTAATATTGTTATTGAATTCTGTTAACCGGTACACGAAGGTTTACTTCTACTCTTCTAACAATTGAGATAAAATTCATAATTCTCTCTTAGAGCTTTCGATTACAACATAGTGACTCTTATCAGCTTATTAATACTTCTGGGTTTTTGTTCCTCTGCATGGCTGATTTATAAAAACATAGGTCAAACCCATTCTTCTCGCCTGACTCAACTCACTCCTGCTCTGGTTGCAGTACTATTAGAGACTTATCTGTTAAAGCAGTTGATTTACCCTGAAGCAGGGGTTATGAATCTGAGTTTTTTTATCGCTTTTGCCTTAATTAGCTGGCTGGTGAGTATCCAGATTATGATCAGCAGCCTGTATCGCCCCTTACAAAGCCTGGGCATTGCGATGTTTCCTGTTGCGGGCATTGCCAATCTGTTATCCGTATTGACCCCGGCCAATGCCAATATAAGCACCGTTGGAAGTCATTTTATTCAGGGACATATCATGCTTTCAATCATTGCTTATAGCCTTATCATGCTGAGCGCTTTACAGGCACTCACCCTGGCCTATCAGGAACATGCGATTCGTTCGCATCACCCTGGCGGTTTTATCCGCTTTTTACCTCCTTTACATGATATGGAAACCTTGCTATTCCAGATGATCGGATTCGGTTTTATCTTTTTAAGTACAGCCCTGATCAGCGGTTTTTTCTTCGTTGAAGACCTCTTCGCCCAGCATCTGGTACATAAAACAGTACTCTCCATTATCGGTTGGGTGATTCTGGCCGTTCTACTGTATGGCCGTTACCGCTTTGGCTGGCGAGGAAAGGTTGCCATTCGCTGGACCCTTACCGCATTCATATTCATTATGCTGGCCTATTTTGGGACCAAAATGGTGCTGGAATTTTTTCTGCTTCAAGCCCCTTAACCATTTAATTCGCGACCGGTCTCATCTCTAGCTGTGAAAGATATCCCCTTAAGCTTCCTGTTTATAGCACTGCTTATACTTATTCTACTGTCCGCATTCTTTTCTGGATCGGAAACAGGACTTATGAGCCTGAACCGCTACAAGCTCAAACATCAGGCAGATAGCAATAATGGAGGTGCCCGCCGCGCTTATGCATTACTGCAAAAACCTGATGAACTAATCGGCCTGATTCTATTAGGCAACAACTTCATCAATATATTGATTACCCAACTGGCAACCTATATTGGTTTTCGCATGTATGGGGACACCGGTATTGCCATTGCCACCGGTGTATTAACAGTCCTTTTACTATTATTTGCTGAAGTAACACCAAAAACCCTGGCCGCTAACAGCCCTGAAAAAATTGCCTTCATTGCTTCCTATGTTTATCAACCACTACTAAAAGTTCTGTATCCGCTGATATTTCTCATCAACTGGATGGTTAAATACATACTGATGCTATTCAAAATAAGCGATGAGCAAAATAGCCTGAGCGCGCTAAACTCCGATGAACTACGTATCGCCGTAACCGAAACCGCAGGACTCATTCCCGATTCGCATCGAGACATGCTGCTTAGTATTCTGGATCTGGAAAAGGTTAAAATTGACGACATCATGATTCCACGTAACGAGGTTGTGGGTATCGATCTAGCTGCTGACTGGGATGAAACACTCAATCAGATCATCAAGATACCTTTCTCCCGCATCCCTGTTTACAAGGAAACCATTGATGACATTGTTGGCACCGCGTTAATGCGTAAGATCATGCCTTTGTTGATGGCCAATAACTTCAATCGGGAAACGCTCGAAGACATCATGCGTAAACCCTACTATATTCCTGAAGGAACTCCACTCACTACCCAGCTGCTTAACTTCCAGAAAAACAAACGTCGCATGGGTTTTGTGGTCGATGAATATGGGGACATTCAGGGGCTGGTTGCACTGGAAGACATCCTGGAAGAAATCGTAGGCGAATTCACCTCCGACCCCTCGACAAAATTCACTTCATTTTACCGCGATGTGGACGGCAGCTACCTGATCGATGGCAGCACTCATGTACGCGAAATCAACCGCCAACTGAATATCGAATTGCCCACTAACGGACCTCGAACCATCAATGGCCTGATACTCGAACACCTGGAAATGATCCCTGAATCAGGTACCAGTCTGAAGATTGATGGCTTCCCACTAGAAGTCATGCAAACCAAAAACAATATGGTAAAAACATTGCGTATTAAACTGGATCCACAACAGCAACAGGCTCTGGGTAACGATGGCAAAAATTAGCGCCCAGTATCAATGCCTGGAATGCGCCACTATTTTTAATAAATGGGCCGGTCAATGTCCTGACTGCAAAAGCTGGAACTCAATACAGGAAGTACAGCCCATGCCCAGCCCCGGCAACCGTCAACGCGGCAACTGGGCAGAACATAAAACCACTACTGAAGTGGTGACGCTGAATAACATCCCGAACACCGATACTCTGCGTTTTACTACCCATATTGACGAACTGGATCGTGTATTAGGAGGCGGTATGGTCGGTGGTTCGGTGGTTTTGCTAGGCGGCGACCCGGGAATTGGTAAATCTACCATTCTGCTGCAATGCCTGACCCAGATCAGCCTAAGCTTGCCTGCACTATATGTAACAGGTGAAGAATCTTTACAACAGGTCAGCCTACGCGCGCAGCGTCTGAACCTGCCGCGAGAAAATCTCAAACTATTAAGCTCTACCTGCGTAGAAGAAATCATTGCTCACGCCATGACCCTGAAACCGCAGGTGATGGTTATTGACTCAATCCAGACGATTTATACCGACAGTCTGCAGTCAGCACCAGGCTCGGTGAGCCAGATCAGAGAAAGTACAGCACTACTGGTTCGCCTGGCGAAACAACAGCAGATCGCTATCTTTCTGGTGGGTCATGTCACCAAAGAAGGCCAACTTGCCGGCCCACGCGTGCTGGAACATATGGTAGATACCGTTTTATATTTCGAGGGCGACAGTGCAACCCGCTTTAGAGTGATTCGTGCAGTCAAAAACCGTTTTGGCGCAGTCAATGAAATCGGCATCTTCGCCATGACCGATGCCGGATTAAAAACCGTTTCTAATCCCTCCGCAATTTTTCTCGCACATCACGAAAAACCCGTATCCGGCAGTATTATTATGGTCTCACGTGAAGGCACCCGACCCATTCTTGTTGAGATACAGGCGCTGGTCACCGAGAGTCACCTGGGCAACCCAAGACGCATCAGCGTTGGGCTGGAATCAAATCGCCTGGCCATGTTACTGGCGGTACTTCAGCGCCATGGCGGCATCCCTCTGTACGATCAGGACGTGTTTATCAATGCGGTAGGCGGTGTACGCATCAGCGAAACCGGCGCTGATCTTGCTGTCATTTTAGCCATACTTTCCAGCTTTCGAGACAAAGCCGTAACCAATCGCATGCTAGTATTCGGAGAAGTCGGACTATCTGGAGAGATCCGCCCAGTACCGAATGGAGAGGAACGCCTCAGAGAAGCCAGCAAACATGGTTTTGAAAGCGTTATCCTGCCCAGCGCCAACAAACCGAGTAAAAAAGAATTCAAAGGTATGAAGCTTATTGCAATCAACCACTTGGCTGACGCGCTGAATGCCTTATAATGCCCGCTTTCTCACCAGCAGTATGACAACGCCATGAGCAATCCAGATAAAAGCATCAAAGATTTTGAAAAATCGCTGCAACAACTCGAAACCATTGTGCAAAAGATGGAAACGGGTGAGCTGGGTCTGGAGCAGTCATTAAAACAGTTTGAGCAAGGTATACAACTCGCTAAAACCTGCCAGAACGCACTCAGCTCTGCAGAATTGAAGGTCAATCAACTGATAGAAGAAAACGGATTACAGCAAAGCATACCTTTCGAAGAGCACAATGATTGATCAGCTAGAATTTGAAGCACTGCTCATCGAGTACCAGCAACGAGTTAATCAGGCACTGGAAAAATGGCTACCTGCTGCCGATCTGAATCCAACCCAGTTGCACCAGGCTATGCGCTACTCGGTACTTGGCAGCGGTAAGCGAGTACGCCCTGCTCTGGTATACGCAACAGCCAGCACCTTAAACATCCCACTTGAAAAGGTAGATGGTATTGCCGTTGCCGTAGAAATCATTCATGCCTATTCACTAATCCACGACGATTTACCGGCCATGGATAATGACGATTTACGTCGCGGTCGCCCTACTTGCCACAAGCAATTTGACGAAGCTACCGCAATACTGGCAGGAGATGCTCTACAGGCACTGGCTTTTTATATCCTGAGCCATGATCCAGATATGACTTCGGATTCAGCTAATCGCCTCAGAATGATTGAGAAGCTGGCACTATTTTCAGGCTCACGTGGTATGGCCGGTGGACAGGCGATAGACCTCGCATCGGTTGGGAAAACACTGAACCTGGAGCAGTTGGAAACCATGCATATACACAAAACCGGCGCTCTAATCCGCACCTGTATTCATATGGCCGCATTATCGGCGTCACACATTGATGAGCAGCAGATGCAAGCCCTGGATAAATATGCCAAGAAAATTGGCTTGTCGTTTCAGGTGCAGGATGACATTCTGGATGTCATCAGCGATACCGAAACTCTTGGCAAGCCACAAGGTTCAGATGCCCAGCTGGATAAACCCACCTTCCCATCTATCATTGGCCTGCAGGCAGCTCAGGATAAGGCCAAGCATTTACACCAGCAGGCAGTTGAAGCGATTGAACATTTTGGCAGTGAGGCCGATATCTTACGCACAATTTCTCACTGGTTTGTTGCTCGCCGCCACTAGGACTGAATTGATTTTATGAATAGCCCAACCGCCGAATATCCACTGCTCGATACGATAGATACTCCTGAACAGCTGCGCCAGCTCCCATTAGATCAATTACCTGAATTAGCCCAGCAACTACGCCAGTTCATTATTCAATCCGTTTCTCAAACGGGGGGGCACCTGGCTTCGGGCCTGGGCGCTGTGGAATTAACCATCGCATTACATTATCTGTATAACACGCCAAACGACCGACTAGTATGGGATGTCGGACACCAGTGCTATCCGCATAAAATTCTCACCGGTCGTAAACATATGATGTCAAGTCTGCGCCAATATGGCGGCCTGTCTGGTTTCCCGAAAACAAGTGAATCCGAGTACGATCACTTCGGTGTCGGGCACTCAAGTACCTCTATCGGTGCTGCTCTGGGTATGGCGATAGCAGCTGAAGCTCAGGATATTGAACGTAATATTGTGGCAATTATCGGTGATGGCGGTATGTCTGCGGGTATGGCTTTCGAAGCACTCAACCATGCGGGCAGCATAGACACTAACTTGTTGGTGATATTAAACGACAATGAAATGTCCATCTCCCCCAATGTTGGGGCGATGTCCAAATACCTGTCACGTATCTTGTCTGGCAGTATTTATTCACACATGCGAGCTGGTAGTAAAAAGGTGTTATCTCAGATTCCTAGTGCCTGGGAGCTAGCCAGACGCGCCGAGGAACATTTCAAAGGCATGATTACACCTGGCACATTGTTCGAGGAAATGGGTTTCTCTTACTTTGGACCCATAGATGGACATGACCTGCCCAGCCTAATGCAATTGCTAACAAACCTCAAAAAAATGGAAGGCCCCAGGTTGCTGCATATTGTCACGAAAAAAGGCAAAGGTTATGAACCTGCAGAAGGAGATTCCTGTAAATATCACGGTACAGGCCCCTTTAATATAGAATCTGGAACATCATCGGTAAGCTCAGGCAACACAAACACCCAGCCCTTTACCCAGGCATTTTCAGACTGGGTAGTAAAAAAAGGTGAACAGCAGGAAAAACTTCATGTCATTACACCCGCCATGCGTGAGGGTTCGGGGCTAGTTGAGTTTTCATCAAAATTTTCAAAACGTTTTCACGATGTAGGTATCGCAGAACAACACGCGGTCACACTGGCCGCCGGTATGGCTATTGATGGATTAAAACCCGTAGTAGCAATCTATTCTACTTTTTTACAACGCGCCTACGATCAACTGATCCATGATGTCGCAGTACAAAACCTGGATGTATTATTTGCAGTTGATCGTGCGGGTATTGTGGGCGCAGATGGTGCAACTCATACCGGGAATTTTGATATCAGCTTTTGTCGCTGTATTCCTGACCTGATCATCATGACACCCGCCAATACAACAGACCTGCACCAACTGCTAAATACCGGTTACGATTACCCAGGCCCGGCACTAATTAGATATCCAAGGGATAACTGCGAAAAACTGCCTGAGATCAGCGACCAGTCCATTGCTCTGGGTAAAGCTGAATTACTACGTAATGGAAAGCGCCTGGCGATACTGGTGTTTGGTCCTTTCATAACTCTCGCACAAGAGCTCGCCGAGCAATTTGACGCAACCCTGGTCAATATGCGCTTTGTAAAACCTCTGGATGAAAAGTTACTCACCAAACTGGCTAGCGACCACTCTTTGTTTTTCTGTATAGAAGATAATGCTACCCCCGGTGGAGCTGGCAGCGCAGTAGCAGAATTTATTATGCATAATCAATTGCCCGTTAATTGCTCTATCAATGGACTAGATGACCATTTCCCTGCTCAGGGTACCAGACAACAGGTTTTACAGGATTATCAAATAAGCCTGCCCGCACTATCAGAGAAAATTACAACACTACTTTCTAAGGCCTGAAACACTGACTTTAGGTACCAAGGCCTTAGATTACCTGTGGTTATTAGATAGAAAACCATAAAACATTCGGCCGAACTGTGTGTTTTTTTCTTTTTTTAACGTTGCTTAATAGAATATTTCTCGCATACAATTGACTTGGCCTCGTCGTTGTTGGACGGGTCACAATATTATAAAAACGGAAAGAGAGAAATATGTCTGATCAAGTATCTGGTACTGTGAAGTGGTTTAACGACTCAAAAGGTTTTGGTTTCATTTCTCAGGATAACGGGCAGGATGTTTTTGTTCACTACAGCGCAATTAATGCCGATGGCCATAAAACCCTGAGAGAGGGACAGAAAGTCACCATGAAAGTGACCGAAGGTGCCAAGGGTTTACAGGCCGAAAACGTCATACCCGAGTAACACCACTCTACCAGCTTTAGCTATACCCTTATAGAAAGTGCGGGTAAACATTTGTCAATCTCTATAGAATAACCAACTAATTCAGTCAGGTATTAAATAGAGAGGAAACAATGGAAGCAACCATAAATGGTAAAACCATTCAATTAAGCGAAGCTGGTTGGTTAGAAAATCTGGACGAATGGAGTCCAGAACTAGCTCATGAAATAGCCAAAAATGAGCAAATCCCGGAGCTCACCGAAGAGCATTGGGACATAATTAACCTTGCGCGTGAGCAATTCTCAGAAAATGGCGTAGTCTCTGAACCTCGTGCTTTTTCCAAGCTAATGAAACAGAAGTTCGGTAAGGACCGTAGCGATCAGAAATATATCTATTCACTATTCCCTACTGGACTGATCAAATGCGCCAATAAGGTTGCTGGGTTACCGCGTCCAAAAGGCTGTAGTTAACCCCCTTGCGATATTGCGAAATACTGGCCGACCAGTATAATGAGCGCCCTTTTTTGCAGTATTGCAAACGATCTTTAAAGGTCCGCCATTATTCAGTGATGGGCCTTCGCCCAGAACTGAGGAATTATCATGAACCAGCCTGCCACTCCAGAAATCCCAGACGTACAGGGTAGCGCAGATAAACGTAAAATCGCAATCAATAAGGTTGGTATTAAAGATATTCGTCATCCTGTAGTGATCAAGGATCGATCTGGTGGCTTGCTACACACCATCGCGACTTTCAGCATGTTTGTGTACCTGCCACATCACTTCAAAGGCACTCACATGTCGCGCTTTGTGAAAATTCTGAACGATCACGAAAAAGAAATCTCGGTATCGTCGTTCCAGGACATGCTTAAAGAAATGTCTGAACTACTGGAAGCAGATTCTGGATATATCGAAATGCACTTCCCATTTTTCGTCAACAAAAAAGCGCCTGTCAGCGGTGTTGAATCATTGCTGGATTATGATGTTAGCCTGATCGGTGAAATCAACTATGGCGAAACCCAGATTCGAACTAAGGTTCAGGTACCTGTAACCAGCCTGTGCCCCTGCTCTAAATCTATCTCTGATCGTGGTGCGCATAACCAGCGTTCACACGTCACAGTAGATGTAAAAACCAGAGGCTTTGTCTGGATCGAGGAAATAATTGATCTGGTCGAAAAACAGGCGTCCTGCGAGCTTTACGGTTTACTCAAACGCCCTGATGAAAAATTCGTCACTGAAAGCGCTTACGATAACCCTAAATTTGTCGAAGACATGGTGCGTGATGTTGCAGGGGAACTCAACGACGATGACCGTATACGCAGTTATATTCTGGAATCAGAAAACTTTGAATCGATTCATAATCACTCAGCCTATGCAATGATTGAATTCGACAAAGACGCCCAGGCTTAAAAATCAGTCCAACGGACTTTCCTGAGCCCGCTGGTTAACGGGTCGTACGATCAATCCAGATTGACCAAGGTTCACCTGAAAGTGGGCTCCATCAATCATCGGCATATACACACCCTGCCCGAACAGGGTGTCCACAAACCACAGCTTCTCGCGTAACAAATGCTTTAATTTCCAGATATCCAGCCCGCGTGAAGCCTGTGATAAATCAATCACAGTGGCAGGTTGTCGATTAGCCTGTTTAATATTCTGGTAGCGACCACTTAACCTTTCCAGCTGATAATAGCTATCCAACCCAATTAAGTTAGCCCAGCTTTTCCATTTCAGAATACGAGCATCCAGTTGCCACTGATCACCCTGTAATACGTAATAATGCGAATTTTCATCACTTTCAGAAAATGATAATGACAGCTGATACTTCTGCGGCCCCAACTTGTGCAGATATACATCAGCAACCAGTGACTCCTGAGTAAGACGCTGGTAAGTATGCAAATTTGAATACATCAAAATAATGATTAAAAACAGACAGAAAAATAACAGACTTTGGCCGCTCCACATCAAGCCTGATACAACTTTCCTGCGCCTGAATTGATGCACAAAGCGCCAGGCCGCAGCTGATAGCAGCAGGGCAAATATAGCGGCAATGATCAGTAAACCATTCATACGTAAGAGGATAGCAGAGTCAGATATAATAAAACCTGAGCAGCAAAGTATTTTTTTATTTTGAGGCATTTAAACCTGGATTCCGCAGTTGACCGCTCGCATAAGAGAGTAACCCACTGTTTCATAAACCATTACAGTTGATGTTTCTTGCCTCGCTCCTATACATATCGGTTCTGGCTTCTTGCTTCGCTCTACCTCCTAAGTCCATATAGTCGTCACGCCCTGATCTACGCCACCTCAAGCGCACACTTCTACTGTTCCAACTGCGGATTCCAGGTTAAAAGTACCGCAGCCAATCAGGATTAAGAGCCTCACTCAAGACTAGATCTCGATCCACTCAAATCCCTGATTCTGACAGGCGATCACAGGGGATGCATGATGATCGAGATCTCGTAACAAACTGGCAACCAGCTCAGGAGAATTGTTCTTTTGTGAGATATGACCTGCGATTAAGCAATCTAACTGATTAGTGTTGATTTGCCTTAGCAGGTCAATCGATTGATGATTAGAAAGATGTCCATGGTTACCGGAAACACGTTGCTTCAGATAATAAGGATAAGGACCATCACGCAGCATCTCCGGGTCGTAATTAAACTCCAGTAGCAAGCCATGCAAATTATCATAGGTCTTCAACATATGCCCACTAATATGACCACTATCAGTGAGTATGCCCAGCCGTCTATCCTGTGACTGTTGCCTGAAAACAAACTGAACAGGCTCCGCCGCATCGTGCGGAACGGTCACTACATCAATGATCAAATCAAGTAGCTGGAGTTGCTGTCCTCCACTAATCACCTGATAGCTATTGATATTTAATGCCCGTGCAGTACCCACCGTCATACACAAAGGGATAGCATATTTACTGGCTACCCGAACTACCCCACTGGCATGATCAGAATGCTCATGCGTCACCAGAATTGCGCTAATATCCTGCCCGCTTACAGCTAAGTTTTGCAGCCGTTTTTCAAACTGTTTTAGCGAAAAACCACAGTCGATGAGAATACTGCCCTGCTCAGTGCGGACCAGTGTTGCATTTCCCTTGCTGCCACTACCTAAGGAAGCAAGCCACATATGATTTACGAATATTCCAGATAGTTATCCAGGCTTATTTCAACTGCACTTGTAATAATTGCAGAATCTCACGTGACTGTTCTGATTTTAGTATGACGCCAGATTCATTTTTGATATCGATCCTGGTCTGACTAGTATTAGTCCCATTTTCTAGTGCCAGAAAGATTTTATCGGCACTGCTCTCATCTTTTGTTTTACCGCTGAGAGCCAATAAATCAGTAGCCGATACTTTTACCTGACCACTATTACCGCCCTTATCACGCTCCAGCACTGGGATGCTTAAGCGATCCAGTTGTAACTGCAAACGATTCCAGGTTTGTTCAAAGCTCTGTGCAACCACAAGATAGGTAAGCTCATCCGCTTCGTTAAATTCAATGCGGGTAAGCGGTGAAAAAAGTCCAATCTTTTCCATTTCCTGTTTAACCTGATCATCCTGCATACCCAGGAAAAGCATGAGACGCGATAACATCTCATATTCTTTTGTAGGATCAGATGGCACCATTTGCCAGCCGCTGTTACGATTAGAATGCATGAGGGAATTTTTAGTTGGGTCTTGAATAAAAAGCTCCTGACCTCTATGCGCCAGAAACACCAGGCTACTATTATCATCAGCTCTTTCAATGCGAGTCTGGTATTGATCTTTAAACTCAGCGCCTTTCATACTTTCCAGAATTGAAGCGATAAAAGATCCAGAGCCGGACTTCGCACTCAGCCATTCGGTTTCCATCACACCAACAGCCGGCTCATCCTTTTGCAAAGTAAACCCCTGCTCGGCCCAGAAAGTACGTAATAGAGGATAAATCACTTCAGCTTTATCAGACACCTTTAACCAGTGAGAATCGCCAAGACCTTCAATCGATAAACCTTTCACTTTAGGAAGCGTTCTAACTTCGACATTAAGATTTCCAGTCTCAACATAACGCCCCTTGTTTTCGGGCAGACCCACTTTTGAACCAGGTATATTCAGGTTGGACTCAGCAGATACCTGAGTCAGGTCTGGAGGGATTTCAAGCGTGGGGGTAATTTCACTGCTACGATAATTGAGTATTTTTTCATCAGTAGAACTACAGGCTGTCAGTGACAGGACGATGAAAAAAGTAAAAAGTAATTTCATATTTAATCTCATAATACACCCGCAGACTGTAATGCTGAACGTACCTGATCATGGTAGTTTTCATCCAGTACAGTAAGTGGTAAACGCATGGTAGTTCCGCATAAGCCCATTTGAGCAACGGCCCATTTAACGGGGATAGGATTAGATTCAACAAACAGTGTTGAATGCAGTATCTCAATCTTTTCATCGATCTGCTGAGCCAGTTCAGCATTGCCATCCAGTGCTGCCTGAGTCATAGCTGCCATCTGAGCAGGAGCCACATTGGCGGTTACCGAGATAGAGCCATGTCCACCCTGCAGAATAAATTCACGAGTTGTAGCGTCATCGCCACTGAGCAGGTTGAAATCCTCGCTCACTAACTCCTGAATCTGACGCAGTCTTTCCAGATCACCGGTAGCTTCTTTAATACCGATAATGTTTGGAATTTTGGATAAACGAGCTACGGTTTCTGCCTGCATGTCACAGGCGGTGCGTCCTGGCACATTGTATAAAAGCTGATCAATACTGACTGCTTCGGCAATAGCTTTATGATGTTGGTAAAGGCCTTCCTGAGTAGGTTTGTTGTAATAGGGAGTAACCAGTAAAGCGGCATCACTACCAGCTTTTAGCGCGCAATGTGTTAGATGAATTGCCTCAGATGTCGAATTTGCACCACTGCCAGCAATCATCGGTATACGCTGATTAATCATTTCACGCGCACGATTAAGAAACTCACAGTGCTCATCAAAATCAAGCGTAGCTGATTCACCCGTAGTACCTGCAATCACCAGACCATGACTACCCTGCTCTACATGGAAATCAATCAGCTTTTCCAGTTTAGCGTAATCGATCTCTCCGCTATCCAACATCGGTGTCACCAATGCCACTAAACTACCTCTAAACATGCTATGCACCCCAAAAACTGTATGTAAAAAATTAAGCTGGCTATGGTATAAAGACTGTCTCTATTAAACAAGCGTACAGTGTCCAAACTGTCAAAATATCCAGGAGAAAATCATGCCTGCTGTAGAAATCGGCAAAAAAGTTAAGAATTTTTCGCGCCCCGCTTCCTCTGACAAAACCATCAGTCTGTCCAGTCTAAAAGGCAAAAACATAGTTATATATTTTTACCCTAAGGACAGCACCCCCGGATGCACCACCGAAGGACAGAACTTCCGTGATCTGTATGCCGAATTCCAGAAAGCCAATACCGAAATTCTTGGTGTTTCGCGCGACAGTTTGAAACGCCATGAAAACTTCAAGGCCAAACAACAGTTCCCTTTCGAACTGCTATCGGATGAAGATGAATCTCTGTGCAAACAGTTTGACGTGATAAAACTGAAAAAGTTGTATGGCCGCGAATATATGGGTATAGAACGCAGCACTTTCCTTATCAATGCTGAAGGCAAACTGGTGCAGGAATGGCGTAAGGTAAAGGTCAAAGGGCATGCCGATGAAGTACTGGCCGCAGTACAGGCATTATAGACCTCCGGATTACCCCTAAAGCTCAGCTCCATGTAATACACTAAAAAAACACTCACCACAGATTGTAAATATTGAGATGGCTGAAACTTAGGGGTAATCAGGTTATTTTAAATCAGAGTTGGTCTCATTTTCTGCTGACTCCGGGGTTTCTACACGTACCCATTTCCAGCCGTTAATCATCGGCTTCACCAGATTCTCGCGTTTCCAGATTCGATAAAAAACAATGGCGGCCAGGTGAAATATAACGAGCACCAACAACACTTTAGCGGATAAATGATGTATCCAGGTCATACGGTTTACCACTGCTTCACTGACATAAGCTACCAGAGGTCCCGACTCGAAAAAATCATCTGATTCGATGAACAGACCACTAACCCCCTGCCCCATTAAAACAATGAGCAGGGCAAAAACTGATAAGGAACCGATTGGGTTATGCCCGGGAGTACCACTGGGCTCACGATGTAAAACACCTCGTAAATAGGCAACAACATCTCCAGGAGCTGGCAACAGACTTTTCCAACACACGGGCTGGGGGCCAAAGAATCCCCACAGAATGCGAAATGCAAGCAAGCCTAATAAGCTGTAGCCCAGGTAAAAATGCCATTCAATAGTATCAAATGACATAAACTCCCCAAAGCCCCAATTGGTGATCACAATAAGTGCCAGAAACCAGTGCCACAGACGGGTCACCGGATCCCAGACCTTTTTTAGCTTAAGCTGTGTCACAGCTTTGGCTGATTATTTTTTTTCACGAAAATCATCATGACAACTCTTGCAGGATTTACCCAGCGCACCAACCTTACTCTTTAACTTATCTTGCCCTTCACCAGCTACAGCAGCCAGCTCACGCACCGCCGCTGCATACTTTTTGCCGTACTTACCTATTTCTGGATAGGTGGTCCAGATTTTTGGCAGCGATGTAGTATCGTCTGGATAGTTTTTATTGTCAGTACCCTTAACCCATGAACTGCGGATATCAATATCCAGTAACTTAACCAAGTTGTCTGCCAGCATACTAGCCTTTGCTGCATTATATTCCATCTTCCCTTTCGCCATAGCAAACAATGGACCGGCAAAGTAGGCTCTTAGTTGCATCTCGCCCTGTCTTGCCTTGATCGCGCCCTTTTTTGGGTCCTTGGCTGCCAGACCCGGCATGCTCAATGATAGGCCAATAGCAAATAAACCGACTTTTACAAATGTTTTCATAGGTGATTCTCCTTGATGATTAATAATGAATGGGCATTATAAACTGCTAAAAATTTTCAAAACAATTCAATTTTACATCCTCATAATGAGGCAACCTTTATAGCGTCTAGTTTTAGATAGCTTACGTTGCATCAGATCGCTAACCAGATAACTATCTATCAAAGGTATTGGCTTAATGAGTATCCAGGAACCAGCACACATTAAGCAATTTGCTTTTAATCATTTTATTTCCTGGCCTAAGGGATTCGGACGTCATCTTCACTAAATGATCCTGTTTCAGGTCTGGCGTGGCAGGCCTGACAGTTACTTAAAGATTTAACCTTAGGGTTTCTAGTGATATCTTTTGTCGATAACTCATCATGTTTGTTGATGATATATGGTGTCTTAGTGACTCGTAACGGGGTGTCACGGTCTCTTAAAGAACGCATAATTTTAACCGATCTTTTAAATTTGGAATGATCCGCTGCGTTAGTCATTGCATATTGAGTAAGCTCCTTTAAAGTTTCAGCATCTAATTCTGCATTTTCTCCAAAATGATCATCAAGGCTGGACATTAACTTTTTCCATGATCGAGCTGGAAGTAAACCCGGTTGATAGGGAAAATGACATCCTCCGCATTCATCAATATAAATCTCGTTGTCAACAGGAGCTACTCCAGGAGATCTCTCTCCGTTAAACAGTCCGCCGAAAAATCCTTCTGCATGTGTGATACCAGAAAAGGATAGGAAGATTAATCCTAATGAGGTCGAAATAAGAAACGATTTTGATTTCATAAATATGCTCTGATTGATTAACAGCTAAAATTTCATACAAGTATACTGTGTGAAGCTTAATTCAATCTGAAATTTAAAAAAATTGGCAAGTTTTGTTGTGAATCCTGGATTATCAAAAGCGGTTGTATATTTTAAAAAGCTCGACTAAATAATCATCCGAGTCAGGCAAAATTAAGATGATCGCCCGCTGAGGAGGATATTCACTGGCACGCTCATTAGCAAATCGTTGAGGATCCTCCGGATAGGGTCGATAGCAGCCTTGCGACAAAAAGAATGTAGAAAATGTCAGATTTGATTTACCCTGCTTCCATAGCGAGTTAAATCAAGTATGAGTCATTACAAATCAGGATCTGATTTGAGGCGAAATGAAACCTACGAAATAGCCATACCAGATAACTGCTCGGCTCTGGCTCTCTGCTTCACACTCGACAATCTCCTGCATTGTTCTAATTTCGCTCGTTCTTGAACGCGTACCGCCTAAATCCTTTTAGGTGTCATGCGTTAATTTGAAAGCGCCCCACAATAATGAATTTACTGAGGGGCAACAGTCCAGTTACAACTTATTCAATTCCTCAACAACCAGATCACCGAAAGCATCGGTATTGATCATCTTGACACCACTTCCAGGCTTGGACAGGTCGGGCGTGGAGTAACCCTGAGCATACACACTCTGGATCGCTGTCCAGATATTTTTAGACTCTTCCAGCATGTCAAAACTATGTTCCAGCATCATCGCGACCGAGCCGATCATGGAGTAAGGGTTAGCAATATTTTTGCCAGCAATATCAGGGGCAGAACCATGTGAAGGTTCATAATATGCCTTATCGCTACCCAGACAGGCAGAAGGCATTAATCCCAACGAACCTAAAATACCACCGCCCTGATCGCTCAGAATATCGCCAAACATATTTTCCATCACCATCACGTCAAACTGGCCTGGATCGAGGCAAAGTAGCGTTGCGGCTGAATCGACCAGTTGATGTTTAACTTCAACTTCAGGATAGAGCGGTGCAATTTCTTCGACGATTTCATTCCATAACACACTGGATTTCAGGACATTGCTTTTATGGATATTGTGCAGCACTTTCTTACGCTTCATCGCCTGCTTGAATGCGAAATGAATGATTTGTGATATCTGCTTTTCATCATATTCGAGGGTTTCGCGCACATAACGTAGACCTTCTTCATTGACGCCGACTTCTTTGTTTCCAAAATACAGGCCACCCACCAGTTCTCGAATCATTAGAATATCAATGCCCTCACCCACGATTTCAGGCTTCAGTGGAGAAAAGTGAGACAGGCTTTTAGGTAAATATACCGGGCGCAGATTCGCATAGGTATCCAGATGTTTACGCAGCGGTAGAATGGCACCACGTTCTGGTTGCATATCAACCGGGATTTTCTGTGTTTCTTCATAACTCAGGCCTACAGGGCCTTTTAATACCGCATCAGCCTCATCACAGATTTTTTTGGTTTCTTCGGGGAATGAGTGTCCAACCTTAAAGTAAGCGCTGGCGCCAAAATCAGCATGAACCAGATCAAACTCAACATCAGCACTTCGTGCTTCAACGGCTTTCAGTACTTTAACCGCTTCCATCATGCATTCAGGACCGATGGCATCGCCATCAAGCAGCGCAATTTTGTATTTTTTCATATTTAAACGTTTTTAATTAAGGTGGAAATTAATACGTGACGATTTTTTCGCAGACGTACTCTGTCAGTGGCTGCGGATTTTACAGTATGGCCCTGAATCTATCTAATTTTTCTTAAGGCAGCTCTGATCTGTATGTTTTGTCTCTTCGAGGCCTGAAGCATAGCTGTTCGTCGTTAGTATCTTTCTGGTGAATCTGTATAAAAATCAGTATATTAGAATGAAATCCAGCTATGGAAGAGCCGATAAATAATTCAGTAACAGTTTTCGGTTATCGGTAATACTGAAAATATTATTATGATCCCCTTCTATCCTGATGAATTGCTTTGGCTGCCTGGCAGCATCAAATAATCGATTGGCATGATAA
>JBNKMF010000042.1:0-42747 GCA_050292965.1 Gammaproteobacteria bacterium
CACATCAACTGTAATGATTTATGAAACAGTGGGTTAACCTCTATTGCGAGCGGTCAACTGCGGAATCTAGGTTCAAGCACTCCAGAAATCACTGATACCGGCCACTCCAATAGCTCCCTGAAAACTGGCTACACAATAATCCTGCCGCTTAACCCCACCAAGGGCATAGATCGGCAGGCTTGATCTGGTAGCTAATCGGTTGAAGCCATACCAGCCTTTCGCGCTACGACCTGGATGACTAGTCGTTTCTCTCACCATAGAAAGCATGGCAAATTTACACTCAAAACGTTCAGCCAGTTTTAATTCTGTTTGATCGTGGCAGGAGGCTGATAATACGATACTGTCATCAAATGGCCTGGCTGTTATTGAATTCAACAGGTAGGAGTTTAAGTGGCGAGACCTGAAGGAGTCAAAGGACTTGTGCTTCAAGCTTTTTAACCTGTTACGATGAATAATTATATTACTCTTATGGGGTTTAGAGATTTGCTCCATCTGCTGGGCAATTTGGGTGTATTGCTCATCATCCAGCTGAGGGGATCTAAATAACACCTGATCATAAGGGTGGCTATTCATTACACGCTCAAATTGCTGTAAAAAAGAATCCTGATGTTCTAAAGAAACATCTGGAGTAATCAATAGTACGGGAGGCAAATCCAGAGCTTTTAAAATTGGAATATCCGCCTCTGGAAATTCATAATCGTCTAGATCCGAAATTGAAACCCATTGGCAATTCTGATTTTCTCGACCATGCGCCTTACCCGAATAAGACTTAACCTGCCACACATCCAGGAAAATTGATTTATCTGGGTAGCGATGATGTACCGATTGGAAAGGTTGTGCGGAATTGATATCTATCCCCACCTCTTCTAGCAATTCTCGCTTCAAAGCGTGATAAGGAGCCTCACCTTTTTCTACCTTGCCCCCAGGAAACTCCCAAAGATTTTCAAGGTGCTGACCACTTTTACGCTGAGTGATAAAGATTTTATCAGCTTCTTCAGGGTGCCTGATAAGTGCGGCAACCACATGGATAAATTGACCTTCCTCAGGATCGATATTCGGCATTTATCTTGATGTATTCATAACTTAGATCGGTAGTCCAGATTCGAACGGCATCTGTACCCACATTTAAATCTACTCGAATGACGATATCTTGTTGAGACATTTCCTGTTGCCCTTTTGCCTCCGTATACCCTAAATCCGGCATTCCCTCACGAATCAGGCAAGTTTGTCCAATATACAGATCGACCTTATCTATCACTAATGTTTCAACTGGTGCTCGCCCAATGGCAGCAAGAATCCGCCCCCAGTTAGCATCAGAAGCAAATAACGCTGTTTTTACCAGCGGTGAATGCGCAATGGTATAAGCAAGTTCACGAGCATCCTGGGTTGATGCAGCAGAGTTAACCGCTATTTCGATAAACTTCGTTGCTCCCTCACCATCGCGAATAATTGATTGGGCCAGTACTCTAAAAACTTCATCTAATGCTTCTATAAAAACCTGCTGACTGGCATCGACTTTAACACCACTAGCAGCACTGGCGATCAACACACAGGCATCATTAGTCGATGTATCTCCATCCACAGTGATCGCATTAAAGGATTGATCAACTGACTTTTTGAGTAGAATAGATAATGTTTCTGAATCGATATCAGCATCGGTAGCGACATAGGCCAGCATGGTAGCCATGTCAGGTTTTATCATGCCCGAACCTTTACAGATACCGCTGATCGTCACCGTCTTACCATCAATAGTAATCTGGCGGCTCACCGCTTTCGGTAAGGTGTCGGTAGTCATTATCCCTTTAACAGCCTGCATCCAGTTATCGCAATCCAGATTAGCCAGTAATTCGGGTATAGCAGCCTGGATCTTGTTTACGGCTAATTGCTGACCAATGACGCCGGTTGAAAAAGGTAATATCTGATCAGTTTGTAAACCAGTCAGTTGTGCTACTGCTTCACAGCTTTGTCTGCAGCTCAGCATACCCTGATCACCAGTGCCCGCATTTGCATTGCCTGAATTAATCAGTAAATAGCGAATTTTTGAGCTGGATTGCATATGCTGCCTGGCCACTGTAACAGGTGCGGCACAGAATTTATTGGTGGTAAAAACGGAGGCGATGTTAGCTGATTGATTTAGTTCAATGAGAACCAGATCATCCAGATCTGATTTTGCTTTGATACCACTGTGACAACTTGCCAGACGAACACCTTCGATGGGCAAGATAAATTCAGGAGCAGAGAGTCCTACCGCCATTTTATACCCCTGTTATGAATTTAATTTGCCATGGCATTGTTTAAATTTCTTACCCGAACCACACCAGCAAGGCTCATTGCGACCTAACTTACGTTCCTGACGGACATATGGCTGGTGATGTTCTTCCTCCTGAGTAGACGAGCTGGACAGGACATTCTCAGCTTCCGCATGCTGCATGATTATTGAATCATCTTCTTTGCGACTCTGCTCAAGAGACTCAACCTGTTCTTCATTCTGCACCTGAATACGGGTCAAAATGGTAATGGCCTCTGCCTTAATTCCATCTAGCATATTGGAAAACATTTCAAAAGATTCACGTTTAAACTCCTGGACAGGATTCTTTTGCGCATAACCACGTAATCCAATACCCTGACGTAAATAATCCATCGCGGCAAGATGCTCTTTCCAGTGACGGTCAAGCACTATCAACATAATTTCTTTTTCATAGCGGCGAGCGATATCCGCACCTACCATTTCAACCTTGGCTTGATATGCCTGCTCAAAATGCTCGATGATTTTATCCAGAATCAGCTCATCATGCAGATGATCATCTTCATCAATCCATTTCTGAATTGGTAAATCTTCACCAAATTCATTCGACAGAGATGCGGTCAGCCCTTCAATATCCCACTGCTCATCAACGCTATTTAGCGGTACAAACATTCTGAATAGATTACCCAGAACATCCTGGCGCATGTCGATGATTGCCTGCTCGATGCTATCAGCTTTTAGTAAATCATCACGCTGTTGGTAAATGACCTTACGCTGATCATTGGCAACATCATCGTATTCCAGCAAATGCTTACGAATATCAAAGTTATGAGCTTCTACCTTACGTTGAGCATTTTCTATCGCTTTTGTAACCCAGGGGTGTTCAATTGCTTCGCCTTTTTCCATGCCCAGTTTCTGCATCAATCCAGCAACTTTCTCAGAGGCGAAGATACGCATTAAACTATCTTCCATAGATAGATAAAACCGCGAAGAACCCGCATCACCCTGTCGACCGGATCGACCTCTTAACTGGTTATCAATGCGGCGTGACTCATGCCTCTCGGTTCCGATAATATGTAAACCACCTGCATCCAGTACCTGTTGATGACGTTTTTCCCATTCCGCATGAAAGGCTTCACGCTTTTCCGTTTGATCTTCAGGAATAGCCTGTAAGTGAAACTCGTAATTACCACCCAGCACAATATCAGTGCCTCGGCCAGCCATATTGGTTGCAATAGTTACTGCACCTGGTAAGCCGGCGTCAGCAATGACACCCGCCTCTCTCTCATGCTGTTTGGCATTAAGTGTCTGATGTTTAATTTTATCTTTAGTTAGCAAGCCTGACAGATATTCTGAGATTTCAACTGAAGTTGTTCCCACAAGCACTGGTTGGCCTCGTTTTACACAATCATTAATATCTAAGATGACCGCCTGATATTTTTCTTCTGCGGTCAGATAAATCAAATCACCACGATCATCCCTGATCATAGGTTTATTGGTAGGTACTACAACAACCTCAAGTCCATAAATCTGCTGAAATTCGAATGCCTCTGTATCAGCTGTACCTGTCATTCCCGACAGTTTTTTATACAACCTGAAATAATTCTGGAAGGTAATTGAGGCAATTGTCTGGTTTTCATGTTGGATTCTAACCCCTTCTTTAGCTTCTACCGCCTGATGCAAACCCTCAGACCAGCGGCGCCCTGGCATAGTTCGCCCTGTGAATTCATCCACGATAACTACCTGATCACCCTGTACGATGTAGTCCACGTCTTTCTGATAGATAGCGTGGGCACGCATCGCTGCATTCATGTGGTGGACCAGAGAAATATTGGCAGCATCGTAAAGGCTTTCGCCTTCATTTAAGAGGCCGGCCTGTACCAGTAGCTTCTCAGCAGTTTCATGGCCGTCTTCGGTAAGGAATACCTGTTTGCTTTTTTCATCAACCGTATAGTCACCCGGTCCATCTTCCTCTTCAACTTTGGTTAAATTAGGAATTAGAACATTAATTTTGCTGTACAGCTCAGAGCTATCACTGGCCTGACCAGAAATAATTAAAGGGGTGCGGGCTTCATCAATAAGAATAGAATCTACTTCATCCACTATGGCGAAATTGAGCTTGCGCTGCACCCGCTCTTCCAATGAGAAACTCAGGTTGTCATGCATATAGTCAAAACCGAATTGATTATTGGTACCGTAGGTAATATCAGATGCATATGCTGAGCGTTTTTCATCATAATCCATTGTACTTAATACCACGCCAACGCTTAGCCCCAGAAAGTTATACAACTGACCCATCCATTTACTATCACGTTCAGCCAGATAATCATTGACGGTGACGACATGCACGCCGTCGCCGCTCAGAGCATTTAAATAGGCGGCCAGAGTTGCAACCAGGGTTTTACCTTCACCGGTACGCATCTCTGTAATTTGATTATTGTTCAAAATCATGCCACCGATTAACTGTACATCATAGTGGCGCATCCCTAGCACACGCGAAGAAGCTTCCCGGCAGACAGCAAAGGCTTCTACTAGTAATTGCTCTATTGTTTCGCCTTCCTGGTAACGTTTTTTGAACTCTTCGGTTTTGTGGGCTAACTGTTCATCTGAGAGCGACTGAATCTCGGGCTCCAGTGCATTAATTGCAGAAACCGTTTGCCTGAACGACTTGATGATTCGGTCATTTCGACTACCGAAAACTTTTCTGAAAACTTTTGACAACATGAGATTTAGATCGCGATTTGAATGGGTTATAAGTTAGATGCTGAATCAGCGCTTGCTTATAAATATAAGCGACGCATTATAATTCAAGGGGGGTAAGGTAGATATTGCAAAATACAATAGATTTAAAAAAAACACTCCATGAGTAGAGTTTTTATCGAGCTTCTGGTTATTTCCCGGCATTAATGAATTTCATAGGGTTAACCTGAACTCCATCCTTTAATACTTCAAAATGAACATGTGGGCCTGTTGAGCGACCCGACGATCCGATTTCTGCAATTTGAAAACCTTTTTCAACCGTATCGCCTACAGATACCAGCAGCTTTGAATTATGACCATATCGAGTAGTGTAACCATTACCGTGATTGATATCGATTACATTTCCATAACCGTATCGAGTGCCAGCAAATGTAACTACACCTTTTGCAACTGCAATCACAGGTCCCCCCATCTTCCCAGCAAAATCAATCCCCTTATGTCTTTCCTTTTTTCCGGAAATTGGGTGGGTGCGCATACCAAAGTAAGACGATAACCACCCATTAGTGATTGGCCTTCCTCTGGGTTGAACCTCACTTAACAGGTTTCGATTCATGAGTAATTCTTCAAGCACCATAAGCTGGTTTTCGCGATTATCGAGGCTCGCAGATAGTTGATCTATGGCGCGATGTAACTCAGAACTATCAACCGTTGTTTGAAATGCTGACTCAGGGCCACCTATGGCAGGAATTTGATCAAAATCAAATTCACCCTTATCGATCTTTGCCATATGGATTAATTTTTGTCCAAGTGCATCAAGTCGATTCACATGCGCCTGCATTAGACCTAGACGAGAAGAAAGCACCTCGATACTGGCATCAGATTCCTGTTTGAGGGACTCAAGGTCAACTTTTTGCTTATGAATAGAGTTTTTCCATTCAGCAAGATTCACTGCTGCATTTTCAGGAGACTGCCCCATCCAGTAACCAAAATACCCCACACCACCAGTTAAAATAACTAGAATAGAAATGAGAAAAAGATAATGAACAGGCTTACTTAAGCCAAAATTAAACAGGGTACCCTTATTAGAAGAGAGGAAGATTATATTCATCGACTCTTCGACTCCCGTCTAAACTGCTTCAACAGGTTGAGCATAGGAAATTGGTGCTTTGCTATCATCTTCAAAAGTAACTTCTTCCCAGGCAGCCTGGTCTTCGAGTAAAGCGAGGAGTAAGCGATTATTGAGTTCATGGCCTGATTTATAACCAGAGAAGGCGCCAATCAAACTATGTCCAAGAAGATACAAATCACCAATTGAATCGAGAATTTTGTGTTTTACAAATTCATTGTCGTAACGCAATCCGTCTTCGTTCAAAACACGATAATCATCCAGAACGATTGCATTTTCCTGACTTCCGCCAAGAGCAAGGTTATTCTGACGTAAATATTCAATATCTTTCTGAAAACCGAAGGTCCTGGCTCGGCTGACTTCTTTTACAAAAGATGTAGTTGAAAAATTGACTTCACAAACCTGCTTTTCAGCGGTAAATAAAGGGTGATCAAAATCAATCTCGAAGCCAACTTTAAACCCATCAAAAGGCTCAAATTTCACCCATTTATCGCCATCTTCAACTTTAATACTTTTCTTTATACGGATAAATCTTTTCGCCGCCGCCTGCTCTACAATACCTGCAGACTGAATAAGAAACACAAATGGTCCAGAACTTCCATCCATAATAGGCACTTCATCAGCGCTCAAGTCAATAAATGCATTATCAATCCCTAAACCAGCCATGGCGGATAGAAGGTGTTCTACCGTAGAAATGCGAACACCATCCTGACAAAGTGTAGTAGATAATTTAGTATCCCCGACATTTTCTGGTCGGGCCAAGATTTCAACAGCTTCTTGAAGATCAACACGACGAAACCGAATACCAGAATTAATCGGTGCGGGACGTAAGGTTAGGTAAACTTTTTTTCCAGTATGCAAACCGACACCCATAGCGCGGATCACATTCTTAAGTGTGCGTTGTCTGATCAAAACTTAGTCCTGAAAATAATAGAAAAAAACCCAAGGAGAAACAAGGTATATTAATGAGTATGATGCATAAACGTCGGTTTTTCAATTAAGCAATATAATTTTTAAACATTACTTCATAATAACAGGTTGTTTTATGGCATTAATTATCTATTTCGAATGATAGACTTCTGGGCATCCAGCACATATGCATGAATTGCATCCTCAGATTTTGGTGCTATTCGAATGAATTCACAGTGGCAAAGGTCTTTTTGCTTAGAAACAATTCGGATGGTGACTGGAAAAATTATATCATCACTCGGAATCTTCAAAGTTCCTGATGCTTGATAGCCTTCAGGATAGTTATAGCTGCGAAAACTACAACCGTTACCACTGATATTAATCAGCATGTAGGAATCCCCTGCAATATTCAGAATTATTGGCCGGGAAGAGTCCGGTCTTATCCTATATGCATTACGCATATCATGATCATCAGCAGGAAGCTCAATATCAATTTTCTTTTTCTTTTTCCAGTACAAACTCAACTCTCCGATTTTTAGCTCTATTTTCGGGGGAATCATTAGGCACCAACGGAAGAAAATCCGCATATCCAGTTGCAGTCATTCGCTCTGGATCTATGCCTTGCTGTATGAAGTATCTTAGCACGGTAGTTGCTCTTATTGCTGATAGCTCCCAGTTGGATGGAAATTGAACGGTTTCAATCGCTAAATCATCGGTGTGCCCCCGGATTGCGATGCGATAATCCGGGTTTTCACGAAATAGCTGCGCCAGATTATTAAAAATGATAATTGCAGAATCCTTAAGTTCGGCCTTACCCGAATCAAACAGATAGCGCCCATCAATCTGCAGGTTCACCTGATTTCCCAGCGACTCCAGCGTGATACTGTCAGACAGATCAGTACTTTCAATCATGTTTTCAATTTCATTGAAAATCTTTGGTCTTAATGCCTGAATAACATCCGAGGTCGGCTTGAGACCCAACATATCTTCAACCACACGTAAAGGTTCTGGATCGCGTCCCCTTTGAGTCGCATAATCCAGCACACTCACCATGTTTCCATCGCCATCCAGTACATTTACCTGCGCTATCTGTGCTCTATATGCCTTATCTTCATAATCTGCCAGGGTGTACAGTAGAATAAAAAACACTAGAATCAGCGTCATCATATCGGCAAAGGTTACTATCCAGGTATTGCCGGCATCCTCCTGCTCAAACTGTTCCGCAATTGATCTATCCTCACTCATATCCGCTCCTTCAATGACTGCATTGGTTTACGTTGCTTGGCTGGGACAAATGAGGAAAGCTTTTCGTAGACAGATAGTGGATTATTATCCTGCAGAATACTCACAGCACCCTGAAAGATAATTTCAAAATTCATCACTTCGACCATAGTCCTTGAACGCAGCTTGCCTGCAATCGGAAGGAAGATAACAGTAGCCAATAGTGAACCATAAAATGTTGTCAGCAATGCAACGGCCATCGCAGGGCCAAGAGTTTCTGGATTAGCCAGTAAAGATAACATTTGAATGAGGCCGATCAGGGTACCCAGCATGCCAAATGAAGGGGCATATAGCGCCATTTTTCGAAACACATCCTGAACAATGAAATGGCGCATTTGCATCGATTCGATCTCGGTACGCATGGCAGAACGGAGCGTTTCTTCATCTGCTGCATCAGCAATCAGAGTACAGACTCGCTTCAAAAAAGGAGAATTTGTTTTCACATCCATCAAACTCAGTAACCCCTTACGACGACTGATTGTGCCCAGTTTGATCATGGTATTGATCAATTCCTGAGAATCCTGCTTGGGTGATGTAAATACAAAATAGGCACTTTTGAAAGCATTCAGTACATCCCTGAACTGAAATGTCAGCAAGGTAGCAGCAATGGTACCTCCCATAACAATCATAATACCAGGGACATTAAAAAAGTTATGAACGTCCCCCCCCAGAACTATAGCTGAAACAATCAGGCCAATACCTGAAATAATGCCGATTAGGGAGGCTAAATCCATATATCAATGCCTGCTAAGTGAAATTTGTATAATTTATTCATTCTAAAAATCTGGAACCCGGCCGGTTACAGGCCTTCAGCTAACTTAATGATCTTATGGTAAAGCTTATCGGCTTTTTTCACACATACTTTAATACCGGGTTACTAAGTTACCATTATTCATCGGCTGGTCAAACCCTATCAAAATAACTTTTCAATATCAGGCTTTATTCAACGTGATATCAATGGGATAATACTCTCATTAAAAATAATTTTGGATGCATTAATGGCAGTTAGAAATCGGGCAAGAACCGAAGAAGAATTTATTTACCTGATAAATCAGGCTCTGGATGAAATTTTCGATCTACGTGCAGCTATCGAATACGATGAAGAATTCATGAGCGATGCCATATTCGTTGTTGACCCTCTGGAGAAAGGACTAAACCGCTTACTGGACACGGTTAAAGCGGGCGAATACCGACCTGGTGAAGGAGACTATATGGACTTTCTGCACGTGCTTAAAAATACCGACCAACGCGCAATTCCTTTCTGGACTGTTCTTAAACTCATCCTCGACACACACAACGAGGGATATCAGGGTACAGATGATGAGTAACACCGACTCACCCTTTCATGGCCTGAAGGTTGAGGAAAACCCGGTACTGGAAGTCACTGCTCAGGAAAAAACCCTGCAGCAGGATCTGGAATTGCATATGCAGCATTTTAATGCATTGCCAGAACAGTGCGACCCAGTAGAAAAAGCCAAATTGACGCTGGATATCGCGGAATGTCATCTGGGCCTCGACCAACAGGATGAAGCGCATAAATGGGCACATCTGAGTATAACTCCCCTGATCAAAAACGAACAATGGCCGCTTGTAGTAGATGCCTGTGACATTATCTATAACTGCGATAAGGATGACGCTTTGGTCGCTTTAGCGAATGGCATCTGGCTAGCCGTCACCTTCCCTATCGACCCTAATATCAGCATTCAGTTACTTCACCATATTGTAGATGAAACCCCTGATGACTCAGACGGAGCTGCCGTTGCAGCTATGCTAGCACACTATCTAGCAGAAACTCGTAGCGATGAAAAAGACTATAGAAATCTAACTTTCCTGACCAACCAGATCGCCACTCAGGTAGCCAAACGTCATCGCAATATTGAAGATGAAAAGACTATGCAAACCTGGATAAAAATGTACCAGTTGGATGAGATAGATCAATTATTACCCAGAATGGCCGTCATTCTGGAAACTATAGTGGAGAATAACTGGTGGTATGATCGCGATGAAATCCGCAGTCGTTTACCGGTCAATTAACTAATCAGTTCAACCCTGATATAACTGTTTGACATTACTCAAAAACAACGGATTTGTCTTAACAAAATAGATAAGCATCAACAGATTTAAACAGGCAAGCAGAACAAATAACTCAGAAATAGACAATCCCGCAGCAAACAGCCCTAATGCCACAACTGCTGAAACCACCATATACAGGGCATTCATAATATTGTTCATCGCTACCATTCTTGAACGTTGACTATCCTGTGACTGTATTTGCAACACTGTATACAAAGGGACAATATACAGCCCTCCACTGACTCCAAGCAGTAACAGGCTAATGATTAACTCTATATCAGCACCCGCTCCTAGCTCGCCCAGCCCGCGTAGCGTTTGTGCTGGCTCACTTGAATATTGAGAGACCATCAACCCTGAAACAATCAAACCGATCAACCCGATTGCAACGCTATATCGCCCCATCCAGCTCGGTTTTATCAAACTACAGATAATCGCCCCAACCCCAATACCCACGGCAAATAGCCCCAGACATAGCAGAAAAACCTGCTCATTGGCATATACATAAAAACGCACAAAGTTGGGTAACTGAGTGATGTAGGTAGCCCCCACCATCCAGAACCAGGAAATGCCAAGTATCGCCTGCCATACCAGAATATGACCACGAGAGAGCCTTATCAACGAGATAAACCCTTCTTTATCAGGGGCTTCCAGAGTGGCTTCGAGCTGCCCGCCCTGCATCATACGACTGCTGATATAACCCAGTAATGCAAACAAAATCGTACTCACGGAGACGAGCAATAAATGCTCGCCCGAATAGGAAAAAAGCACACCAGCCAGGATCATCCCCAGAATAATAGCGATAAAGGTCGATGCCTGGATCAGGGCATTGGCACTCACTAGTTGCTCTCTATCCAGCACACAAGGGAGATAACTGTATTTTAAAGGGCCAAAAAATGTAGACTGGGAGCCCATCAAAAATAAAACCGCCAACAAAAACCAGGTGCTCCCAAAGTAAAACCCCAGCGCACCCAGGCTCATAATCATAATTTCCAGCGACTTAACCCGCCGTATCAAAGTCACTTTGTCATAGCGATCAGCCAACGAACCGGCACGAGGTGATAAAAGGAAGAAAGGTAGAATAAACAGAATTGCAGCCAGATTGACCAGAATTGAAGACTGAGACTCAGCTTGCTGAGTTACCTGAAACGCTATCAGCAAAGATAAGGCGGTTTTAAAAAGATTATCATTGAAAGCACCCAGGAACTGGGTTGCAAAAAAGCTAAAAAAAGTACGAGAGGACAGTAAAGAAAGGAGATCAGACTTCACAATTACCCGTCTGAGCATATACCGACATAACCGACCTCAACTCAGCTAACACAATAGCCAGCTCTTCATCGCGTAATTTTGCCAGGTCAGCGCATTCTACACGTGCCACATCATCTTCCAGAACGGAATTAACGTATTGGCAACCCTGATTACAAATCGAATCAATAGCCTTATCTATTTCATGTTTACCCACAGAAAAACCTATAAACGAGGAAACTAGCTAGAGATTATAACGCTTCCCTATCTATTAGAAAATGGTAATATTGTTTTTTTGTTTCGAGAGTGTCCTTCTGTGAGTTTCCGCAACATACAATTCCATGGTATGAAGATCAGTAACATTGAAAGCAATGGTGATACTGCGCGTATAGATATCGACTATGCCATCATCATTAAACATATGGATGATGCCGATCAGCAAACCCGCTGGTACGGCAAAGGCATACTGCAGATTGAAGATTTAGCCATCGAAAGCGGCGACTTGCCTGAGTTCCCAGCTCTGGTAGAAAATGCAGATATCAAAGACAATCAGATGACTTATCGAGATGAAGTCGTCATCCCGATAAAATATCACGGTAATGTCGGCATTACCTTGAAATTTGAAAACCACCCTCAGCAGGTAAAATTCATTGGTGAGCGCATGAGTTTCGACCTGTCAGAACACGAAAAATATATCGAGCATATTAAATAACTACAGCTTAATAAAGCTTTCCCGATAGTATTCAAGTTCTTTGATAGATTCACGAATATCATCCAGCGCCAGATGCGCACCCTTTTTGATAAAGCCTTTGGCAATCTCAGGTTTCCATAAGCGTGCCAGCTCTTTTAGACTACTCACATCCACATTGCGATAATGAAAGAAAGCTTCCAGTTCGGGCATCAGGCGCGCCATAAAGCGGCGGTCCTGGCAGATACTGTTGCCGCACATGGGTGATTTGCCTGCTGGAACGTAGTTTTTCAAAAAGTCTAACGTCTGCTGTTCCGCCTGCTGAATAGTATATTCACTATCCAGAACACGTTGGGTCAAGCCTGAATCCCCATGATGACTGGTATTCCACTCATCCATCGCCTGCATGGTTTGCAAGGATTGATGAATTGCTATCACCGGCCCTTCCTCCAGCGTCTTCAAATGCTTATCTGTTACTATGGTTGCAATTTCGATGATTTGATCTTGCTGTGGGTCAAGCCCGGTCATTTCCAGATCAATCCAGATCAGGTTGGTGTCACTTACGCTCATTTTTTATCCTGTCTTAAGCTTTTGGTTGTAATAGGTGTTAAGAGCCTATAGTTATTTTCTTGTCTATTTCAAGTAGACTATAACAATCCCACTCAAACATAGAAACGATATGCATACATTTACACTGATTTTTCTGATTTTTCTCGCTGCTAGCATTATTGCACGACTGTGGTTATCACAAAGACAGATCAATCATATCGGCCAGCACCGTGGCCAGGTTCCCAAAGCCTTTGCTGAAAAAATCTCGCTGGACGAACATCAAAAAGCCGCTGATTACTCTACAACAAAACTCCGTTTTGCACGATTAACACTGGCCTGGGAAACGGTTTGGCTATTACTCTGGACATTAGGCGGAGGGTTGAGCCTGCTGGATAGCTGGTGGTCTCAATATCAGTTATCTCCTCTCTGGAGCGGAATTGCAGTCATCCTCAGTATTGGTTTAATTATGAGCCTACTGGATACCCCTTTTTCACTTTACAGTACTTTTGTCATCGAACAACGATTTGGATTTAACAAAACCACATTTAAAACCTGGATTACCGATTTAATAAAATCTGGAGCTTTAATGCTGATATTAGGCGTTCCCTTAATTGCCGTTATCCTGTGGCTAATGAATCAGGCTGGACAGTTCTGGTGGCTTTACGGGTGGGGAGTGTGGACTGGTTTCAGTTTTTTCATGATCTGGGCTTACCCGGTATTTATTGCACCCTTGTTTAACAAGTTCTCACCACTGGAAGATGAAACCCTGAAAAATCGCATAGATAACCTGCTTTCACGCTGTGGCTTTAAAAGCCAGGGGGTATTTGTAGTGGATGGGTCCAAACGCTCGGCACACGGTAACGCTTACTTTACTGGTTTCGGCAATAATAAACGTATCGTATTCTACGACACCTTGCTCAAGTCATTATCGGAAGATGAAGTCGAAGCGGTACTTGCGCATGAACTGGGGCACTTCAAATGCAACCACATCAAAAAATCACTGGGTTTATCCACCGCCATGACACTGGCAGGGTTTGCATTACTCGCCTGGTTGATGAACTCTCCCTGGTTTTACACTGCACTTGGTGTACAGCATGCAAGTACCTATAACGCTTTAATACTCTTCATGTTTACACTGCCAGTATTCACCTATTTCATCAGCCCCATAACCTCTGCGCTGTCACGCAAACACGAATTTGAAGCCGATGATTTTGCCAAGCAGCAAAGTGATTACCGCGCGCTGATAACAGCGCTGGTTAATATGTACCGAGAAAATGCCAGCACGCTAACCCCAGATCCGATACATTCAATGTTTTATGATTCACACCCTCCAGCATCAATTCGTATCGCCCATCTGGAATCTAACTAAAACGGAGTTAACGATGAAAAATTCAAGCCTGATACTGTCTATCCTGTTATTTTCCAGCCCAGTATGGAGTGCCGATATTGAAAATGGTCAGACCTTGCATACTGAGAATTGCGTCAAATGCCATGATTCAAGCGCCTACACGCGCAACCCCAGAAGGGTTAATGACTTACCGCAGTTGGGGGTTCAGGTTCGAGCCTGCAGAGACAATCTTGGTATCACCTGGTTTGATGACGAGGTGGATGATGTCATCTACTTCCTAAACCAGAAATACTACCATTTTTAATGGCGCAATTAATCGAACACAGCGAAGTCAATAAATGGATGGCAACCATTCACCCGGACTGGGTGCTGGATGAAACGTTCAGGCAGATCAGCCGTAACTTCACTTTTAAGGATTATTATCAAACCATGGCTTTCACCAATAGCGTTGCCTGGATTGCTCATCAAAATGAACATCACCCCGAAATGCATATCTCATATAAATCCTGCCTGATTGAATACAGCACCCACTCGGCAGGCGGACTTTCTGAGCAGGATTTTTACTGTGCCAAGGCCATTGATGATCTGCTAGAGCGTTAAACGATGGCAAAACGTCGTTTAAGTCACCAGCAGTCTCGTCGAATAAAAAATGCCCAGCAAACTATCGATCTGGATGATGAAAATAATCTAATTGGCCTGGTAATCTCTCACCGAGGCGGTCAGATAGAGGTTGAAGCTGAATCAGATCATCAAAACATTATGTGTAAACTGCGCAGCAACCTGGGTGATATTGTGTGCGGCGACAGAGTGGTGTATCAAATCGATAATGGAAACCCAACGATCTTCGCTATTCGTCCCAGAGACAACCTGCTACGACGACAGGATGGCTTTGGACATGAAAAATCTGTGGCTGCCAATGTTACCCAGTTAATCATTTGTCTTGCACTGGAACCTGAACCCAATTTCTTTCTGCTGGACCAATATCTACTGTCTGCAGAGCAGCAATCAATCAACTCTATCATCCTGTTAAATAAAATGGATCTAGCTGATCGCAACAACCCTGACCCATTTAACTTAAAAACCATTTATCAAGCTATGGAATACCCTGTTTTACATTGTAGCATCCATAATGAAGAAACCCTCTCCAGGCTACAACAACTCTGTAAAGATCAGGTTAATGTAATCAGTGGTGTTTCGGGCGTGGGTAAATCATCGTTAACCAAAGCGATACTACCCCAGATAGAGATCAAAATTGGTGAAATTTCTGAAGTAAACAAGGAAGGTAAACATACCACAAGAACCAGTCGGCTATACCACCTACCGCTGGGAGGCGACCTTATCGATACTCCAGGCGTTCGGGGTTTTAACCCCGTTATTGATAAACAGAAATCGATATCGGCTGGGTTTCGTGAAATTCATGATCTCGCAGCAAACTGCCAGTTTAATAATTGCAGACATTTAAACGAGCCAAAATGCGCAGTTCTACAGGCACTTGATCAGGGCAATATCAACGCTGGTCGCTATGAGAATTATGTCAAATTACTGCAGGATCTTGGGCAGTAATTACAATTAAATACTACTTAGAAATTTTCTAATAAGTTAATCCACTTTCGTGCTTTCTTAATGCCCGCTAAAACGATAGCATGACCATTTATCCTGCCTCAGATTAGATACCGTGCTAAAAGACAACCTAAACAATATTCACGTCAGTTCTGAAAAGATTCTGATTACTCCCGACGAGCTAAATAAGGAACTACCGATTTCCGAACATGCCTTAGCGGGCATTCAACATTCGCGTAAAATTATCTCGGACATTATTCACCACAAAGACCATCGCCTACTGGTGATTTGCGGCCCCTGCTCTATACACGATATTGACGCCGCACAGGAATATGCGAAGCGTCTTAAAAAGCTGCATGACGAACTAAGTGATTCACTTTACATCGTCATGCGGGTTTACTTTGAAAAACCTCGTACCACTATTGGTTGGAAAGGCCTGATCAATGACCCTCATCTGGATGGTAGTTTTGACATCGAGTCTGGTTTACGTAAGGCAAGAAAATTACTCATCGATTTTGCCGAAATGGAACTCCCGATGGGCACTGAGGCACTTGACCCAATCAGTCCTCAATATCTGGGACAGTTATTCAGCTGGGCAGCCATCGGCGCACGTACCACTGAATCTCAAACCCACAGAGAAATGGCCAGCGGCCTTTCTATGCCAGTAGGTTTTAAGAACAGCACTAACGGTAGCCTGGATACCGCCATCGACGCGTTGAAAGCCGCCTCATCATCACACCGCTTCATGGGAATTAACGCTCAGGGTCAGGTTGCTGTGATCAAGTCCGAAGGTAACCCGGATGGTCATATTATTCTTCGTGGTGGTAAAAAGACCAATTATGATTCAGTAAATATCACACTGGCTGAAGAGAGTATTGAGAAAAACAAGGTTAATTCAGCAATCATGGTGGACTGTAGTCACAGTAACTCCAACAAGGATTTCAATCGACAGCCTCTGGTTTCTAACGATGTAGCCAACCAGATTGTTGAAGGTAATCAGTCAATTATCGGTGTTATGCTGGAAAGTAATTTGCATGAAGGAAACCAGCCCTCAACCCTACCCCGTGAAAAAATGCAGTACGGCGTGTCGATTACTGACGCCTGCATTAGCTGGGAAACTACCGAACAGGTACTACGTTCACTAGCTGAACGACTGGCAGCAGTTTTAGCAGAAAGAGCTAATAAATAAGAGGCCAGGAGCCAGTCGGATTTAGGTGGCCGTAGCGAGGGAATGGCATTTTGAGTCAAATATTTTGATCATTTGAGTCGAATAGTGAGTCTATTTAACGAAAATGATCGGATTGTTGGCCAAAATGCCTTTTCCGCAGTAGATTCACCCTAAATCCGACAGGCTCCTAAACACAGGGGTTAGGCCAGTTTTATATGTACCCCATTCAGGCTTAAAGCAACCATGACGCGCTTTTTTTGTTGCGCGTTCAGGGTAATACTATAAGCCGCTTTAAGCAGTTTATGCTCATCCATATAAAGCTGCCTGATTCTGGCTATCTGCCCCATTCCCTTGAACACATTTCTGATAATCTCACTCACCGATAAAGCAGGTGAGTCGACAAAATAAAGATTTTTATTTTGCTCCAGGTAATACACCCTACCCACACATAGCTTACAGAAAATCTCCAGCTCATTATTTGGCACTGTCAACGATGAGTTATTTTCAGCGCGTTTCAGAATATCACGCCGATTTGTTGAGATAGGACCTATACCAGCCATGAATTCCCCTCAATTCGAATCAATTAATTATGCTGGTTGCTTAAGAATTTTTTCCAGCAACTCAGATATGCCGGGGTATTGCTGTTGAGTGAGTTGATATTTCTGTCCAGCATGACTCCAGGATTCCTGCTTTTCCAGAGATTCTCGTAAAGCACTTAAGTCCTGAATCAAAATGCCGCCCACATCATCAACACCATGCTGGAATAGAATATCTGGCAATCCACTACCACTTGGACCAATCAAACTAAAATATGCGGACTCATTTTTATACTGCAATATCTCACCCAACGTGTCATTAATTAAGGTCGAAGCTGTACATAGAATACTATCGCAATTGAGCAAATCGGCAGCATCGGTAGTCAGTTCAACACCGGGTTGTAATTCTACCTTCGCTGGATTTTTTTCCAGCACTAACAGTGTATGCCCCTGCTCTAGCATTCTTGCAATCATCGGTCGAAAGTAGCCCACCATGCCAATCGGGGTTGTTGAGCGGCCACCATATGGACTGGCTTTGGTCAGCGGATCAGTGCGTAATTGCGCAGGGGAATAGCCCGCACGCCTCATTACATGCTGGCTCATTGCATTGAAAGCACCTAGCGCCAGCGCATTCAACGAAGCCTCATCTGAAGCAAAATATTCTATCAGGGTTCGGGTTTCTGACTGACAGCTACGCCCATCCGGGTATTTCTGCCAGAGCTGCGCTAGCGTATCATCCAGACTGGTATAGAAGGGAGCCGCTGTGCCATCCTGCAGAAAGACAAAGCCAAACTCATCAGCTTTCTGTTCTTCTTGCACCGGGCGGGGTAAATGAATACCTGTTACCGCTGGTATATCAATTTGAGACATCACTCTTTGTGCAAGCCGAAGGTATTCCCGTGCAAAATTCATTTAGCTGAGTCTCTAAATTTTTTATCCGCTATCGGCGCTAATTTCTCTTGCCAGACAACAGGCAACAGATTTTTATGCCTTAACCAACGGGGACTATGGCTAACAAAGGATGAAAAAATAACCACAATAAGCAGCACATTAAACTGCGCAGCCTGAGGCAATAATCAGCAGTATGACTTTAATTAACACCGTAAAACCACGCACCTCAAACAGTACAATACCGCTACCATAAAGATCGATCAGGAATAAACCCACACCCGAGATAATTACACTCAATGCCCACAGCTTGAGCTCAGTGACAGCCTGGTCAAAATACAAACCACCAATCAATATACTAAAGCACAGGATGTGTAAGGAACGGACAATATTCAATACCAGACGTCGCTGTGGCAAGGAGCGATAGTGTTTGGGGAAAATCAACTGATGGATAAGGCCAGATTTTTTCAACTGATACAGCGTTAGTCTAACAAGACCTGAACAATGGTATTAGCGCTAGAATATGTCAAGAGCCTTGAGGCGAAAATCCAGCCCTACCAAACAGGAACTCCTAATAAGCCGGCACCTCGATCCTTTGGAACATCCGTAATTTTCTTAATTGCCCGACTCTTGACGATGAGTTCATGCACCAGTGGCATCAAAATGACTTCTATCGCAGTTATGATTAAACCACCCGGTACCACCAGTGTATCTCTACGACTCATATAAGAGCCCGGTAATGCATGCATTAACGCAGGGAAATCTGGTTTTGAAACCTTCTGAAAGTGAATCACCAGTAAACATTCGTCAATGGTAGGTTCTTCTTTTGCCGAAAATGGGTCCGAGGTATCAACCGCCGCAATCATTTGAATATTGATATGTGTGCGTGAAAATTGAGGCGTAATGTGATGCACATAATCATCCAGACGATTTAGAATCGATTTACGAACTTCCTCTGCTGAATAACCGCGCAAAGCCGTATCCCGATTTAACTTGCGAATCCATTCCAGATTCACATTCGGTACCATTCCAATGAGCAAATCAGGATAGCTGGAGATATCAATATCTCCATCAATCGCCGCACCGTGTAATCCTCGATATAGCAGCAGGTCAGTATCGCTATCCAGTTCCTGCCATTGTGTCAGGGTACCAGGCTCCTGGCCCCATTTATCAGCACTATTCTTTGAATGTAAATAGTACCGATACATGCCAGTGCCCGTTGCTGAATACTGAAAAAACAACGATTCCAGCTTATCCAGATGATTGGCATCCGGACTAAAGTGACTCAACACTCGCCCTTCTTGCTGAGCTTTGCGAGTTTCTACCTCCATTTCCTTACGGTTAAAACGGTGGAAAGCATTACCCTGGATGTAGGCAGCTTTAACTCGCTCGCGAAAAAAAATGTGCTCAAACGCCTTAGTAATGGCTGAGCTACCCGAACCGGAAGAACCGGTAATAGCAACGATAGGAAATTCTTCTGACATATATCCGTTCTCAACATGTGAATCCATTTTATGGATTTTTTATTGTCTGCCCATAAATTAGCAAAGCGTATGATGAGGAGAGAAGACCAATTTGTCAAAATTTGTATTAACTAAAGACTATAAAATTATAAGAAGCCTTAAAATATATTACTTTTTATATCATTTTTCCGATTCAAACCCGCTGGTTTTATAACCTGACGGACCAGATTATACGACCTGACCTTGAATATTTGCCTTATCTGGAGTCCAGGAACCAGTCTGATTCGGGATGAATCTACTGTGGAAAAAGGCATTTTGGCCAACAATCCGATCATTTTCGTTAAATAGGCTCACTATTCGCCTAAAATGATCGAAAATTTGACTAAAAATGCCATTCCCTCGTTACGATCACCTAAACCGAGAGGCTCCTGGATATTATATTTCCTTATACAACTGCTGCCCCTGTTCATTATATTCTTCAGACTTAGCTTTCATGCCTTGCTGAAAAGCCGCTTCAATCTCCACTGCATTTTTCTCAGCATATTCACGTACTTCCTGAGTAATTTTCATAGAACAGAACTTGGGGCCACACATCGAACAAAAATGAGCAACCTTATGTGTTTGCTTAGGCATGGTTTCATCATGGAATTCACGCGCGCGCTGCGGATCCAGCGACAGATTAAACTGATCTTCCCAGCGAAATTCAAAACGCGCCTTGGACAATGCATTATCCTGAATCTGTGCCCCAGGAAAGCCTTTGGCCAGGTCAGCCGCATGTGCAGCTAATTTGTAAGTAATAATACCATCGCGTACATCCTGTTTATTGGGTAAACCTAGATGCTCCTTAGGTGTGACATAACACAACATGGCAGTGCCGTACCAGCCGATCTGAGCAGCACCGATTGCAGAAGTAATATGGTCGTAAGCGGGCGCAATATCGGTAACCAGAGGACCTAAAGTATAGAAAGGTGCCTCGTAACAATCCTTCAGCTCCTTATCCATATTGTCTTTGATCATTTGCATAGGCACATGACCAGGGCCTTCAATCATCACCTGTACATCGTGCTCCCAGGCAATTTTGGTCAACTCACCCAGAGTTTCCAGTTCCGCAAACTGAGCACGGTCATTGGCATCCGCAATACAGCCCGGACGTAGGCCATCGCCTAAAGAGAATGCCACATCATAGGCTTTCATGATTTCGCAGATATCTTCGAAATGGGTATACAGAAAACTTTCCTCATGATGTGCCAGACACCACTTGGCCATGATGGAACCGCCGCGCGAGACGATGCCAGTCAGGCGCTCTGCGGTGATCGGCACATACGCCAGGCGGATACCTGCATGGATAGTGAAATAGTCCACACCCTGTTCGGCCTGCTCGATTAATGTGTCCCGGAACAGCTCCCAGGTCAGGTCTTCAGCCACCCCATTGACCTTTTCCAGTGCCTGATAGATAGGTACAGTACCAATCGGCATGGGTGCATTGCGTAAGATCCATTCACGGGTTTCGTGAATATTCTTTCCGGTAGATAAATCCATCAGTGTGTCACCACCCCAACGAGCCGACCAGGCCATTTTTTCGACTTCCTCTGCAATCGATGAAGTGACTGCGGAGTTACCAATATTGGTATTTACCTTGACGCGGAAATTTCGCCCGATAATCATCGGCTCCAGTTCAGGGTGGTTGATATTAGCTGGGATAATTGCACGCCCGGCCGCTACTTCACTGCGCACAAATTCAGCCGTAATTGAATCTGGGATTTGCGCGCCGAAGGCTTGTCCGGGATGTTGCTTGAGTAACTTCTGATACTCATCGCTGGCACGGAATTCGTCCAGGCGCATATTTTCACGGATTGCAATGTATTCCATTTCGGGGGTAATAACGCCCTGACGCGCATAATGCATCTGGGTCACATTTTTTCCAGCTTTGGCTCGACGAGGCTTACGGATATGCTCAAAACGCAGATGAGATAGTTCTTCGTCATTCTGCCTGAGCTGACCGAATTCTGAACTGGGACCATCCAGCAATTCGGTATCAGCACGCTCTTCAATCCAGCTAGAACGCAAATCGGGAATACCCTCTAACAGATTGATTTCAACATTCGGATCGGTGAATGGCCCCGAGGTATCATATACGGTAATGGGTGGATTTTTTTCCACCCCGTTATGGGTAGGAGTATCGTCACAGCAAATTTCGCGCATACCTACACGAATATCTGGACGCGGCCCCTGGATATAGATTTTGGTAGAATTTGGGAATGGTTGAATTATTTCATTTGAAAGCTTATGAGTTCTTTCAATAAATTCTTCAGGGATAGCATTCATGATGGCTCCTCAATAGGTTTATCGCAGGGCCATTCCGACTTCCCATATTAAGTAAGCGAAATGCCTCCCTACGCAGATTAATCTGATCAGGTTCAAAGGGTTTTTCTCAGTCTGTTTATATTCCCAGACACCCCTGGCAAGGTTGCAGACACGATGTTAATAGAATTGTCTACAGCAGCGCAGCAAACTATACAATGCATCTAATGATTGCAAGCCTTTTTCTGTCCGATAACATTGACATCACAGCAGGAATTCGTAGGCTTTGTGCTCCAGTTAATTACCAGCAAAATATGATGTCAGATTTCGCCAACGCCAAGCACAATATGATCGAGCAACAAATCAGACCCTGGGAAGTTATCGACCCTCAGGTTCTAAGTGTTTTCGATGAGTTAAACCGCGATCAATTTGTACCTGAAGCCCTTAAAGGTCTGGCTTACGCTGACTGTCATCTTCCAGTCGTTGGCAAACACTGCATGCTCCCCCCTATCGTAGAAGGACGTATGTTACAGGCGCTGAACATAAAGCCTTCTGACTGTGTACTTGAGATCGGCACTCGCAGTGGGTACATCACTGCCTGTCTGGCTCATCTGGCTACTCATGTTGATAGTGTTGATATACTGGCTGAATCTAAACAGATAGCCCAGCAAAACCTGCAACAACTGGATATCAGCAATGTCGCTCTGGATACTATAAACTCATTGCAAGATATCAAACATAGCGAACGCTACGACGCCATCGCCGTATGTGCCGGATCGGTTGAAGAGCTACCTGAAAACCTGAAGCAGGCTCTGGTTATTGGAGGTCGTTTGTTTGTTGTTACCGGACAATCTCCGGCTAAACATGCGCAACTAATTACCCGTATTGGTCAAACCGAATGGCAAACCAATAGCCTGTTCGAAACCGATATTCCGGCAATTTAGGAGCTTATGAGTGCTATGCAGCGCTTCACTGCACAGCAACTATTCGAATATCTCGAACATCATCAACCACAGCTAGTCGATGTTCGTGAGCCCTGGGAATTTAACATCTGTCACCTGCACAACAGTATCCTGTTGCCTATGGGACAGGTACCATCTCATCTGGAAATATTTCAGCAGGCTCAGGAGAGTGTGATCATCTGTCATCATGGTATTCGCAGCCTGCGCATAGCGCACTATCTTGCGCAACAGGGGATACACAACACCATCAACCTGGAAGGTGGAGTAGAATCCTGGGCTCGCTATATCGATCTGGATATGCCCACCTATTGAACAGCTAAAGATTTTGTATTGAAATATAAACCTCTAGCCTCTATATTAGAAAATCCTAATCAATTCTGAGACTTAAACATGAAATACTTTGTAGGCCAACTGTCTGCTATCTGCCTTTTGCTAATGATAAGTCCAGCTAGTAAGGCACTGGATTTAGCTGAAATTTACGACCTCGCGAAATCTCAGGATGTTCAACTGATGATCGCACAAAGTCAGTTTCAGTCCGCCCAGCTTTCTTTGCCACAGGCGCAGTCAGCCAATCGTCCACAGGTGAATTTATCTGCTCATACTACCTATGATGACAAAGGCAACAGTGTGAGCGGAGACGACACACTCACTAGTTATGGCTATAGTCTGAGCCTGTCTCAAAATCTGTATAACAGCGAAATCTCCTCGCAGATAGATGCCGTTGCAGCTAATGTACGTAAATCTGAGGCCGAATACAAAGCCGCAGAGCAGGATTTGATCGTCAGAGTCACTGAAGCTTATTTCGATATATTATCTGCCCAGGACACAGTGGCTTTTGCAAAGGCAGAGAAAAATGCCATTGGCAGACAGCTAGAACAGGCAAAAAAACGCTTTGAGGTTGGATTGATTGCAATCACCGATGTAAAAGAAGCTCAGGCTTCTTATGATGCATCAGTAGCGAGTGAAATTTCGGCCAATAACTCGCTCGATAACGCACGTGAAGCGCTACAATTAATTATTGGGCAACCTCTCAATGCAGCTCTAAGCACCATAGGTGACTCTGTTCAATTGTTAATTCCACAGCCAGCGGACCGAAATGCCTGGATCGCACAGGCACAGAAAAACAATTTAACTCTGGTATCAGCCGAAGCAGGACTGCAGGCTGCTTCCGAAAACCGTAAAGTTGCTCAATCGGGGAATAAGCCAACTGTCAACCTGGTGGCCAGTTATACCGACACCGAAACCGACAGCGATAATAATGGCGACATCAGCAGTGACGACCTGGTACTAAGCGTTCAACTGAATATGCCTCTGTATACTGGTGGCTATACCAGTTCAAACATAGATCAAGCTGAAGCAGACTTCAGAACAGCTCAAAATAATCTAATGTTTCAGAAACGTACCGTAACCCAGCTCACCAGTACCGCTTACCTTGCAATTGTTTCCGGTATCAGTCAGGTAAATGCTCTAGAGCAGGCTCTTGCTTCCAGCACTGCAGCATTAGAAGCAACCCAGGCAGGCTTTGATGTTGGCACAAGAACTTCGGTAGAAGTACTCAACTCTTTACGTGAAACCTATCGTTCTAAACGTGATTACGCTTTGGCTCGATACAGCTACCTGATCAATACACTGAAGCTTAAACAGGCTGCCGGTTTGCTGAATGATGACGACCTGAAAGCTATCAACCAATGGCTAGTTCGCTAATCCACAGGTTGATCAACTTCCAGGTATGAGCAGCAAACATAAGTCTAATATTTTTCAACCTCAGGATTATTTACACCCAAAATACTGGCCGATGTGGTTTGTCATCGGCCTGTTAAGACTGGCTTCATTATTTCCCTATAGCTACCAGCTGAAATTTGGGCGCGTACTGGGCAGGCTTTTAAAGCGTCTGTCAAAAAAACGCCAGCACATCGTCGATACCAACCTGAAAAGATGCCTGCCCGAAAAATCTGATAAAGAACGCGAAAAGATAAAAGACCTGTGTTATCAAAATCTGGGCACCTCCTTATTAGAAATGGCCATGGGCTGGTGGTGGAAGGACGAGCAACTCAAGCCTCTGGTCGAAGTGATAGGTCTGGAGCACATAGAAAAATGCCTGAAAAACAATCAAGGGGTTATATTGCTCACGGGACACTTCACCAGTCTTGAAATAGCTGGCAGGTTATTGTCCTATTACACACCATTTCAGGTGATGTATCGCACTCAGCGCAACAAACTATTCGACAGCCTGTTATATACCAAACGTAACGAACTGTATGAGGCCACTATTTCACGCAAGAACACCTTAACCCTGATTAAGGGAATCAAAAAAGGCATCCCAACCTGGTATGCGCCTGATCAGGACTTTGGTGCTGAACGTAATGTTTTTGCACCGTTTTTTGGAATTCCAACAGCAACCATTACCGCCAGTGCTCGATTGGCTAAATCCTCTGGTGCCGCGGTATTGCCTTACTATCCCGAGCGTAAAGCAGATGGCAGTGGTTATATTTTAAGAATTGAGCCACCACTAGAAAATTTCCCAAGCGGCGATGACCTGGCTGACGCTACCGCTATCAATGCCTCGATTGAAAAATTTGTGCGTAAACACCCCGACCAATATATGTGGGTACATCAGCGCTTCAAAACACGTCCCCCCGGTGAAGCGGCCTTTTACTGATGGTGAAAGCTACCATCGCCTGGCGCTATCGTTTTATCTCAGTTATTTTATTCCCCTTCTGGTTGCTGCATGCAAGCTGGCTCTCACTGCGGTATCGGACTCTCGATTACCTGGTTCAACGTCTCGGATTCTGTCAGCACAATCCCTCTGATCATATCTGGGTGCATGCATCATCGGTGGGTGAAGTGGCATTGGTAAAGCCTTTAATCGAGGCTCTTTCTGAATCACAAAATGTACACCTTACAACCTTTACCATTACTGGCTATCTTTATGCAAAGCAGCAATTACCACAGCTAAGAATCACAGTACTACCCATCGATTTCTGGCCTATTACTCGTTACTTCTTCCACTGTACAAACCGACTAACTGGATTGATAGCTGAAACTGAACTATGGCCTGAGACCCTGTATCAGGCACACAAGGCTGGTGTGAAATTACTGCAAATTAATGCACGCCTATCTTCAAAAACCATCGATTCACCTGCTTTTATTCTACCCATACTTAAAACAACTCTGTCCTATTTCGACCAACACCTAACACGGACTGAATCGGACAATGATAATTTTCTTCGTATGGGTGTGGCTGAGGAAAAACTGTGTGTTGCGGGAAACCTGAAATACGCAGCAGCCAACTATAGTGATGATCAAGCTAAGCTACTAAATAGTCCCTATCTGCTGTTCGCATCCACACATACCCCGGAAGAAAAACTTTTTGCGCAGATGAAAACGGAGATGGAAAACGGGTATCTCTGGGTAATTGCACCTCGACATCCCAGGCGTGCTGAAGAAATACTGCAATCGCTAAAGCCACTGAAACTATCTATCGCTCGCAGAAGTACCAAAGATCAAGTTACCGATGCCACCGACATTTATCTTGCCGATACTCTGGGTGAATTAAAAGCACTGATGGCGCATGCCACTCTGGTGGTGATGGGGGGATCTTTTAATCAAGTTGGCGGACATAACCTGCTGGAACCAGCATCATTAGGCAAGGCTGTATTAACGGGTCCCAGTGACGATAATATCCATCATGATATCTCTTACTTCAAATCCCACAACGCTATTATCCAGGTGCAAAATATTGCCGAGTTACAACAGAAAATCCAGCAACTACTCGATCACCCCCAGCAAATCAACAAGTTAGCTCAGGCTGCTCAAAACGCTGTACAGCAACAGTCTGCTATTTTGCAGCGATATCTGGAATTGATTCATCTGGCTCATGGTAGCCCTGCAACAGCGCCTTCCAATTCTGCTGACTAAAGTGAAATGGCTGAGAAGATAACTCACGCTGATTTTGAATCTTATTTAATGAGCGCAGCAGACGCTGCAAATTATCTGCACACCAGCCACCTATGGATTTTTTGATATTCGCCTTATCAAAATCGATTAGATGAAAACTTAAAGCCTCGTCGACCAGAATGTTATTCGCATTAAGATCCACATGCTCGATACCAGACACGTGCATACGTCGAATCAAGCGGCCAATCTGTTGCCAGTTTTTATTATTTAAACTCTGTGAATATAACAACGAAGCCAGAGTGCCCTGATTAGGAATAAAGTGACTGATAATGGCTGCACGGTAAAATATCCCCCTTTTCTGCAGCATAAAAGCAACAACTTTGGGTACGGGTAATTGATGTTGTAAAGCATGGTTTATCACCGCCTGTTCACGAAAAGGCCGGCTGCCAGTCAATCCTGTCCATAGATATCGATCATTTAACAGGGCCGCCACCATGCCTCCGCGCAAATAGTGACGCAGCACCAGCGGTTGCTCATCAATCAAAATTTTATAACTGGCACCTCGCCCGCCTGTTAACTGAACGGTATTCTTATCGTGTAGCCAATGTGCAATATCGAAGTCACCCTCAATAAATTGATAATCAAAATGCTGATCCTGTTGAATATAAACTGACATAGTCAATAAAGCTGAAATTTTATCAGGGCATATTGTAACTAACTATTAGCAGGGCTACAGATAATTCCAATTACAGTAACACTCGGGTAAAGTAGACCTCTGTTTAACCAACCTAACTATCAGCAGGATTTACACGTGTCTCAAACCGACCACAGTGCCTTCATTCAGCAAACTATCCAGCAATCTATTGATCTGAAAAACTCACTTATGCAACAACAGGGTCTACTCGACAATATCAATGCCGTAGGTAATCGTTGTATTGATATGTTTAAGGCCGGTAACCGCCTGTTGATTGCCGGTAACGGGGGAAGTGCTGCAGATGCTCAGCACATTGCGGCAGAGTTTGTGTGTCGTTTCAACTTCGAACGCCCGGGGCTGCCCGCAATGGCGCTGGCAACCAATTATTCAGTAATTACTGCCGCCGGAAATGATTATAGCTTTGAGGATATTTTCGCTCGCGAAATTGAAGCCAATGGTCGAACTGGAGATATTTTCATCGGCATTACCACATCGGGTAATTCGAAAAATATTCTACGCGCTTTCCAGGCTGCTAAAGCGCGCGACATCTTATGTGTCGGACTTGCTGGTGAAGGTGGCCAGATTCAGCAGCAGGCGGATATCTGCCTGTCGGTACCCTCAAGTTGCACACCGAGGATTCAGGAATGCCATATCATGATTGGTCATATCATCTGCGAGATTGTCGAAAACAGCCTGTTTGCACGACTCTAGCTAGATTCAATGTCTGCATTGTCTTTCGACACACCACCCAGATCACTATGTATACTGCGCCTTTCGGCGATTGGTGATGTAACCCACATATTGCCGGTTATCGCCACCTTGCAGGAAGTCTGGCCTGACACCAAAATCACATGGATTATAGGTCGCATTGAATACCAGTTAGTCAAATCTCTGAGCAATATCGAGTTTATAATTTTTGATAAGAGAAACGGTTTCGGTGAATACCTTAAACTCAGGAAATCACTGCGGGGCCGCAATTTTGACCTGCTCTTCATGATGCAGGTCGCGCTAAGGGCCAATCTGATTAGCACTCTGATCAAGGCGCCAATAAAGATTGGCTACGATGCTGATCGCTCACGTGATTTTCATAGCCTGTTTACGAATCAGTCGATTGATGGGCCTGGTCGAGTACATGTGCTGGATACTTTCTTTCAGTTTCTCGAAAAAGCGGGTATCAGACATAGAGAGATGAACTGGTTAATCCGGGCAAACGATGAAGATCAAGAGTATGCACAGCAGATTATGAACCACAGACCCAGCGTTATTATCAATCCCTGCAGCAGCGCTCGTAAAAATAACTGGCGCAACTGGTCAATAGCATCGTATGCAAAAGTCATTGATTACCTGATGGCGCTTAACATCCAGGTTATCCTCACTGGCGGCCCTGCCAGACAGGAGGTTGATTATGCAAACAGCATCATACAAAAATGTGCTAAAGCCCCGGTTAATCTAGTCGGCAAAACCTCTCTCACCCAATTATTAGCATTACTGGAAAAGGCACAATGCCTGATCGCTCCAGATACTGGCCCCGCACATATAGGTACAATTGCCGGAATTCCAGTGATTGGTTTATTCGCCAGCAGTAACCCACTTAGGACCGGCCCTTATAATAGCCAGCAGTTTGTAGTTAATTACTATCCAGAAAGCTTAAAGACTTACAATCAAACGACTATAGAAAAAGCAAGCTGGGGTGCCAGAGTGAGAAATGCGAATGTCATGCAGGGTATTACTCCAGAAATGGTTATCGCTAAATTGAATGAATGTCTGCAACTCTCAACATAAATTCTCTAGCGGTTTTGCCCATGCTTAGATTCTTTGATCATCCTGTTAAATGAATCTAATACCCGCACAACGGGGATCTTCTGTTGCCAGTTTTTGCTCGACAGAGTACGCGGATAAACAATTCTTGATATGCCCCATGCAGGTCTCCAGGTAGGCGATTTACGCCAGCGATTGAATATGACCAGATTGGGTAACCCCAGGCAAGAAGCTAGATGTGCATTGCCCGAATCATTGCCGATAAAAGCAAATGAAGTATGATAGTACTGTGCCAACTGTTTAATAGTATTAAACAGTGGCACTTCGTATTTGCCGGCTACCAGGTCTATCCAGTGCTCTCTTTCTTTTGGTGATACAGTAAACACAGCTTGCCATCCCTGCTGAGTGAGTTGATCCGCTAAATCAATAAACTGTTCCTGCTTCCAGTTCTTTTGTGTATTAGAACTTGTTGGATGAATCACTATACGCTTTAGATTAGCTGATAACTCGCTATCGCTAATACAGACCCCATTCTCCAGAGTATTTAGTTTAAATCCTAAAGATTGCTGCATAGCATTGGCTATCAGCTGCACTGCAGAGGGTCTTGTTTGAAAAAGCTGATTACTCCTGAAGGAGCGATTAAGCCCGATAAGCCTGTGCAAAAACTCATCACTCTCAGTGGGGCAGCGTCGTTTTAGAAGCTCAACATTGATTGTCTGATGCCGAGGTTTAGAACGCGATAGAGAATAACAAATTCCATTCTCAGACAACCACTGCTTAAGTGGTTCCGGCATTTGATGAATAAAATATGAAGTAGAGTCATACAGAATAATTTGGATGTCTTCCAGCTCTTGCATCAAGCGATCGTAATCAGGGAAAGGCTGAACTAGAATCCCCGTAATATAATCCTGCAGCTGACTGACAAAATCATTGTAATAGCTAACCTCATATCCATTGATATGAAAGTTATTAGCCATAACCAGCTGAATCAACCCATCCCCCAGACCATGCGAAGAAAAGATAGCGACCCGTGTTTTCATAATACAATGCTGAATATAAGTTGAGGGTAATCGATAGCTAACTTCATGACTATTTTATCTGTAGATATTTCATTTCCCGATAAGCATACATAGGCCACAGTGCATGCGCTTTAGCTTTTGTAAGCAATTCAGCATCAATAGCCTCCTCGATAAACTTTCCATCAATATACTGAAACTGCTGGGGTTGTTTTTCTGGTTGATGGATAACAACCTTATCCCCATATCGATAAGCATGATTGTTTGAATACTGCATCAACGCGCGTCCCGGATAACCCTTTGGTGTCTGGGTAACATCGTGTCCTATCATTGGATGTCTGGTAGTCAATCCCATCAAGGATAGTAAGGTAGGCGCAAGATCAATCTGACTGGCCACCGGTGTATATACAGAAGGCTCAAGATCAGGTCCAATGATCAATGCTGGAATATGAAACTTCTTAATCGGTACCAGAGAGGCACCAAAAACCCGCGTATCGTGATCTGCAACCAGCAGAAAATAGGTATCTTTCCAGTAATCTCGCTGCTTTGCCGTTTTAAAGAATTGACCTACCGCATAATCAGCGTACTTCACTGCATTGTTAACGGTTTGTTTCTCGCTATCGAACAACTCAATCTTATTATCAGGAAAATCGAAAGGTGAATGGTTACTCGAGGTAAACGCCAGAATGAACTGTGGCTGAGTGGGGTCTGCCTGTTGTAGCTGCTGATCTACTCGTTGCAGCAAATCTTCATCTGATACACCCCAGGTCCCTCTAAACATGGGGTTGAGAAAATCCTCTTGATCGGCCACCTTATCAAAACCATTAGACAAAAAGAAACCTGCCATATTATCGAAAGAACTCTGTCCCCCATAAATAAACTGGTTTTGATACCCCTCGCCTTTGAGTATTGACGCGAGGGTAGAAAAATTTTGCTGCGCCAGCCCCAGTTTCAAAACACTACGCGAGGGAGAAGGTGGATAACCTGCAACTACGGCTTCGATGCCTCTGGCAGATCTTGTTCCGGTAGCGTACAGCTGTTCAAACCATAACCCCTGATCCGCTAACTTATCGATTTCAGGAGTCACACCAATACCGCCTAACTTCCCTACAAATCCAGCCCCCAGGCTTTCCTGAAGAATAATGACCAGATTGAATTTTTTAGGCTTTGAGTGAACCGTTTGCTGATGCCAGGTAGACAGATCATCATCAATGAATTGATCTGGCGGAATCATCGATTGCTCTCGAACGATACTGACCATCTCTTTTTCATCCATACGTCCATATATAGAATTATCTGAAGATTCATTCTTTAAATTATAAAGCGCGCTAAATACCGTGTAAGTTGAACTTAAACCAAGGGTATTTAACAATTGATCATTTGAAAAAGCTGCGGTACTAGCATTAGCCGGACGATGATCAAGGCTGGATCTCGCTCCTAACACTAGCAATGCTAACAGGCAGGGTAAAAACAAAACTCTCAGCCACACCGGCCAGGGTTTCAGTTCGCTGAATATGCGTTGATTGAAGCGAATCAGATAGCGTATTAGAAAATACATCAATATCAGCGCAACGACAAAATGCCAGGGATACTCTAATACCGATGTTTTTAGCACCTCTACAGGGTTATTCAGGTATTCGAAAAAGATACGATTGGGCCGCGTATCATACTGATCAATAAAAGCTGGTGTGCTAATTTCCAGAAACACCATGATAGCGGTTGATAAGCTCAACCAGACCCTGGCGATAAAAGACTGAACTTTATTAAGAAGAAGTGTTTTAGGTAGCAGCAATAACATAACAGCGGGAATAAACCATATTAAACAGATCACGATTACATCAAAGCGCAACCCAAACGCTATGATTTTCAGCGCGTTATCCAGACTACCAATTCGTTCTGCCAACCAGCCCATCAAGATTAAACGAGATAGCAGAAATAGTGAAATAAGTAACAGACTATAGTAAAAAAACGGCGATAAAGGCCCAAGCCTTGAAAATGTTTTACTCATGCGGTTGTTAGACTCTGTTTGTGTACTGACTGGATTATATTTGAAATGTTTAACAATTTGCTTAAAGAGTTATCCTGAATTGAGTAGTCATTATAAATACAATTGTGTTCATATTGGTAAGGATGTGATCGAATATTCTTCTTCATCTCCAATTGAAAACGCTGCTTGAGTATTCAAATATATATCAACTTTGCTACCAAAAGTCTCTCATTTCGAAATCAGTGATACCTTTAACCTCACCCTGAACAGAATATATCATTTATAATCTTTCCTTTTTGTTACGAAAAGCTCTAAACCCGGCAACTGTATGAAATTTCTTGTCATCCAAACACGTGATATCGGTGATGTCATGCTTTCAACAGCCCTTTGTAATTCACTGAAACAAGGGTTCCCCGATGCAAAAGTAGACATGTTGACCATGGATTACTGCTCAGGAGTGGTAGAGGGAAACCCCAATATCGATGAAATTCTTATCCTGAAGAAGAGCCAACGCAACAAACTCAGTTATGTGATCAACTTTCTAAAGCAGATACGTGCAAAAAAATACGATGTGATACTCAATGTACAGGGACAACTGGTCGGATTACTCAGTTGCTTATTTTCCGCAGCACCCAAACGTATCGGGTTTGACAAATTCCCCTGGAGTTTAGCTCATAGCGATAATGTCCCATTCCCCTGCCCGCATGAACCTTCCGGTGAAGGTTATACCATTGATGATCGATTTACTTTACTCGATCCATTAGCGATTAATACCGAAGACAGGTCCTATAAAATCTGGTTAAGTGAAGATGAGAAAAATGCTGCGCACCAGGCTTTCGTCTCTGCCGGTATAGACATGAGTAAACCAATCATCGCTTTCGGAATAAATTCACGCGACGATTATAAACAATGGCCGATCGAGTATTTCGCCCAATTAGCTGAATGGTTTATCGATTGTTTTGATATCAATATCCTGATATTTTTCGGGCCAGGTGAAGAAACCTATAGTCAGGGCCTGAAACCCTTATTGCCAAAAGATAAACAACAATATGTGTATGATAACGTGAAAACATCCAGCATACGAGAGCTCGCTGCCCTGTTTTCTCAATGTGCACTCTATGTGGGTAATGATACCGGCCCACGACATATCGCCCAGGCAATAGATCTTCCGGCTTTTGCCATAGTTTCTCCAGCCAGCAATAAACGTGGATGGATACCATGGAACAACCCTCGCTTTAGAGCCGTCGAACCGGCTGATGCACTGGGTCTTTCGATACCCGAGTGGGATGCCATTTGTAAAAATCTGACACCTGGTGTCAACGATGCTGAGTGGTTTGCGAAGTTGAGTGTTGAGTATGTTCAGTCACAGCTGAAACCAATGATTGAAGAGCTGAATCTATTTAGTTCAACAAAGTCTAATTAATTTCCCATTTAAAAGCTGCCAAACCTCTAAGTACTATTTTTTCTGCCATGTCCACTCAGGACTCTCTCATACTTAATAACACAACTGTGTAAAGAAAATTTTTCCAGCATTAATGGATCAATTGTTATCGGCTTTGCATAAACTTCAGCAATTAATCTAGCCAACTTCTCTTCATCATCTACTGGAGCCAGACAACGACTAAGTTCTCCGGTAAGGATTTCATTTGGACCAGATGGACAATCTGTCGATACAACAGGAGTCCCACATATCAGGCTTTCAATTAGCACAGTTGGTAACCCCTCATAGTCTGAAGTTAAAATCAGCAGTCGAGCTTGCGCCATATATGAATATGGATTTTCTCTATACCCAATAATTTGCACCTGATCCTGAATTTGATAGCGGGAAGCCAGCTTTTTTACCTTCTTGACCTTACCGCTGCCAACTATCACAACCAGAGGTACAGAAATTCCTGAAGATTTGTAAACACGCATCAATCGATCAAAACGCTTGGATTTTACCGGACGGCCAACTGCTAATACATAATCGTCAGGTACATCCTCAATGGGTTCTCTTGATTTTTCTCGTATTCTATCAACTGGGAAAGGATTATAGATTGTATATAACTGCTCTGGGGGAGCTTTAAAAACTGTTATTAAATCCTCTCTTACACCTTCAGAAACGCATATTACAGGATGAGACTGATAGATTCGGGAGTAAAATTTTTTTAGCATTGGTAAAAAAAGGAACTGCCTCCTTCTCAGTAGCATTCGGGATTTCGTGCTGTGAGCAACAATAAAAAACTTTCTGGACAAGCGCCACAAGGGGATACAGGCCAAGCCATGTATCAAAACAGCATCATATCCCTCCAGGTCTACCTGATTGGTAAACTCCTGAGAAAACTGCTTCGAATTAAAAAAAAACCATAATCTCTCTCCAACAAGAGCCCTAAAAAAACGAGATATGAATGAAACTTTTTTATCACTTAAGCCTCGGATGAAAACTCGAGTTGATTGATCATCTTTACTCTTCGACTCTTTCCAGGTAAAAGTATGAGTCTCATGTCCTGCTTGCCGAAACCCCTCCGCCAGATTTTGAATAACCATAGAAACACCATTGTCCGTAATTTGATCAGTGATCTGTGCAATTCTCATAAGCTTTTTTATCGAGGTGGATTGGGTAATTAAGAGTGACAGGATTATATTTAATAATACACAGGTAATATACTGATTAGCCAACTCAGGATAAATACTACCTAAGCAAATCTATTGTCAAACATAAGGTACATTTTACCCATAACCTGATTTTTAAGACCGCAAAGGGTTAAAGTGGTTATCGAATTGTAACTTCTCTTTATACAAACAGGCTAAAAATTAATGATAAATCTATATGTTTCTTATTTGTGAAGTTTATAAAGTTTCATTTTCCTGTGATCAAGGTAACAAATTTAATATCAAATTGTGTTAATTTATCTGGGAGTTCAGGTTAATAACTATTATGATACACATTGCCTCTGTTTTAATACGCGCCATTCATTTACACCCATTTGATTCATACTCATTTTAAGAGTTACCAGCCATGCTTCGAAAGATTTTTGCAGCTTTATTTTTGCTAATCACAGCCACCCTGCTTTTAACGCTAACTTATGACGTCTGGAATAACCCAATGGGTTTCTCCAGCGCAGTATTCCCCTATCTTTCTGTTTTAATGGCTGCTTTACTGGCCGCTTTTATGGCTCGTCGATTAAAATCCAAACTGAATTTTACTTCCTCGATGGGCTCGATAATCATTTTTATTATTACCTCAATCATGGCGATTTTTAGCGTTGCTGTCATATATGTTGATTATAAACTACAGGATCAAAACTATGATGAGGTGTATAACGACTGTTACAAAGTATGGGCTGCGCGAGGTCTGGTCAATGGAGGGCATGAGATCATGCATACAGGTGAACAAAACTCAATAGAGAGTATTGGCCGCGCATTTAGAAGTGGTGCTCATGGCACCGAAGTTGATGTATTTTACGACACTACCATTAAAAAATTCATTGTTTCACACGACTACCCCTACAACCTTAAAAATGGCGCCATACTCCCAATGGAGAGTTTGTTTGCAGCCACAGGCAATTCAAACAACTACTGGCTTGATTTTAAACGCATACGCCACCTGGATGACCAGCAACTAGCTGATTCCGTGAAAGAACTTCAGCGACTTGCTGATAAATTCGACCTAAAACAACGGCTTTATGTAGAGGGAGAGGCACCTATCAGCCTGGCTGCATATCGTGAAGCGGGATTTTTTACTATATTCGATACACATCCATTAAACGATGACCACTTTTTGGCTCAGCCAGTGATCAACCTGTATAAACTGGTTTATTACTTTGGGAATTTTAGTGTCATGGGCATGAACTACAATTTCGGCCACACACAAAACCCCGTGTATGGGCCTATGACACAAAGATTACTCGGCAATATTCCTGTATTTATTTACCATATTCAAGATGATGCCGAAGTTCTACAAAAACTGGCTAATATGAAAGCGGTTCGCGTCATGCTTGTGTTACATCATAACCTGAATCGTTATAATTTGAATGCCTGTAATTAGTGCTAGACTTTATACACCTTCCCCACAGGCAAATGGTTAATTTATCCAGTGGGTTTATAAAAGAACAGGTGATTGATATGAGAGCTTTATATCGATTTGAATCTCTTTAAATTACTAATACAGCAGAGTCAAATCTCTTCATACAGTTTTTCATATTCTCTTGCAGCTCTAGACCAGTTAAATTCTTCAGACCTGGCTTTTAACTTATCTGCAAACAACGGATCTTGCTGGAAGATCTGCATACCCGCCTTAAAAGTTTTAACCATACTATCCCCGAAGAAGGAGTCAAAATAAAAACCCATATCTCCAGCCACTTCAGGAAGCGAGGTTTCCTTAGAAATAAAGACTGGTTTTTTATAGGACATGGCTTCTATAACTGGAATCCCAAAACCCTCAGCCAATGAGGGGAAAACAAAAGCAGTACAGTTAGCATATAACCAGTCCCTTTCATTATCCGACACCTTCCCTAATAACAGAACCCGATCTTCAAGATTCAACTTAATGATATCCTGTCTGATTTGATTCGCGTACTCATCACTATCATCACCCGCAATTACCAATTTATAACCCTCCAGACCCGCTATCATAGGCAGCAGCACATGAAAGTTTTTTTTGGGTTTGACTACACCAATAGTAAATAGAAATTTTGAGTTTAAATCATCGAAAACAGGAGCAACACCGTCACCTTTTTTCTTGCTTAAATCTATCCCTCCGTTATAAATAACGGCTACTGGCTTTGACCCAACGTTTAAATTCTTTTTTATCTCATTAGCGGAAAAATTGGATATTGTTGTAATACAGTCAGCTCGATCAACGCGCTTTTGCAGCCTTTTGAGTCTTCTACGCTTCCTGCTCTCAGTCTTTGCTTCAATCAAAAAATTGAGGTCATGAATGGTAAGTACAATCCTGGTTCGAGAGGATATCGGCCAAAAGTTAGAGTCTTGAGCAGTGATATGCCACAAATCAAAAGTCGGCAAAAAGAACTGGAAAAGCATTCTTATCCAGCGCGGTATAGTTATTCTGTAATAAAAGTGTAGCCACTCAAAGTGTCGCTGATCAGGAAATAATGCTTTCTCTTCTTTGCGGATTAAATACGTTTTTTCAACAGAAGCGCTATTTAATTTGCTCAGCTCATTCCCAAGCATATAACAAAACTGCCCTTGACCATTGAACAGAGATTTAGATCTTGTCAAATCAATAAGGACCTTTTTTTTATTACTCATAAATAAAATTCGGATGATATGAAAAGAGGAATCAATGAAGTCAACAATATAAAAAGAACAACCCACCTAAAAGTAGCTCTATATCTTTTTATTGTCGTTATATAAAACATGTTCAATATTTTCTAATGATCAAATGTTGAAGCATACTCTTTAAAAACATGAAGAGGCGATATTTGCCTCAGGCAATCATAATGGCCATACCTGCATTCTCGATCAAAACAGGGGCTGCAACTAAGCCCTGATTGTATTACTTTTGATAAGCCAGGCCTGGAAATCGGTGGCGTATACCTGGACGAAGTTGATCCAAAAATCGCAAAAACCTGGGTATCACACGCTGTTGATATATGCATCAAACCTGAATCATTGGTGAATACTGCATTTGCAGCAGAGATAATATCAATAGCATCTGGCAATTTGGTTAGCCCACACAAATTCACTATTTCTGGGTGCTTTGAGTTTTCAATGATCTCGCTGCTGGTCTTTTTATCCTTATCAGATCCAACTATACATATTTTGAGTCGACGATTATTTAATAAATCTGCTAATTCAGCAAAATATTCTGATGGCCATTTTTTCGCGGGTCCAAACTCTGCTCCTGGTGCAAATACTACAAATTCATCGGGCTTCAGACCATATTTTGTCAATAACACATCCTTGTTCTGACAATCAATTTGCAACTGTGGTTTGGGAATATCCTCAAACTCCATATCGTATGCAGTATCTGAGCTTAATGATAGGTATCGTTTTATAAATAAATCATCTCTGGATTTTGAATAGGAACGTACTCGATTAACCATTCCAAAATGCGAACGAAATCCAGCCCTCTTTGGTATTCCTGCAAACATAGAGGGTAGCGCTGCTTTCAGGGTTTTCGGAATGATAATCGCCTCATCGTAATGCGCTGTCTTTAATGCAAGACCCGTTTTGATGCGCATTAATAAATCCAGTTTTCCATGTCGACTGTTAAAAGGAATACAACGACTGACTTCTGGCATGCGCCCAACTACTGCCGCAGTAGCGGGAGGTGCCAACACATCAATCCTGCAGTAAGGACGCATTTTTTTTAACAGGATAAACAGACTCTGAGCCATGACCATATCTCCAATCCATGAAGGCCCGGTCACCAGGATCTTGTATTCACCCATTCAGGATATCCAGATACTCTTTCACACCTTGTTGTACTGATTTAAAAGGAGCCGAATACCCTTTTGAGCGCAGCAATGATATATCTGCCTGGGTATAACTCTGATAGCGCCCCTTAAGATGATCAGGAAAAGGAATATACTGAATACTGCCTTTACCATGCCAGTCGATAACCGCTTGCGCAACATCATTAAAACTCTGAGCCTTACCTGTACCCAGATTAAAAATCCCAGATACCGATGGATTTTCTAGCAACCAGAGTTTCACATCAACTGCATCACCCACATAGACAAAATCTCTCAACTGCCCACCATTTCCATAACCATCAATTCCTTCAAATAAGCGGCATTCACTATCTGAGTGTATTTGATTATTAAAATGAAATGCCACGCTGGACATAGTACCTTTGTGTTGTTCACGAGGCCCATAAACATTGAAATATCTTAATCCCACAACCTGTGATTCAAACTGATCAAAACGTTTGCGTACATACTGGTCGAATAAAAATTTCGAATAGGCATACATATTAATGGGCTTTTCATATTTCAGGTCTTCTACAAAGGTATCCCCTGAGCCATACACAGAGGCAGAGGATGCGTAGATAAACTGGATTTTATTCTGCTGGCAGTAATGCAACATCGACTTACTGTATTCATAGTTATTGCGCATAATGAATTCACCATCCCACTCTGTAGTCGATGAACAGGCTCCTAGATGAATTAACGCGGTTACCTTCTCTTTAAACTTTCCTTTATGAATTTTTTTCAGGAATAACTCTTTATCCATGTAATCTGCAATACGCTGATCTGCGATATTCACAAACTTGGTACCATCTAACAAATCATCAACCACCAGGATGTCATCATACCCCTGTCGATTTAATCCAGCGACTAAATTGCTACCTATAAAACCTGAACCACCTGTTATTACAATCATTTTATTTCCTGAATTTTTTTAACCATATTTGATGTTGATTTGCCATCAACCAGACTAACCAGATGTACCTCTCTAGCGCATTGCCTGCCCGCTATCTGATCTTTATTATAGTCACTTCCTTTAACCAGAATATCCGGTTTAATCATACAGATCAGTTGTTCTGGAGTTTCTTCTTCAAATGCTACTACGATGGATACTGACGCCAGTCCAGCCAATACCGTCATTCTGTCATCCAGTGGATTAATCGGTCTATCTTTACCCTTTAATATCTGCACAGATGCATCACTATTCACAGCAACGATCAAAATATCCCCTAGCTTGGCGGCCTGCTCGAGATAGCGTACATGGCCTGAGTGCATTAAATCAAAACACCCATTGGTCATTACCACTTTTTTATGCTGCACACGTGCCTGTTTAACAAATTTTTCGACATCCTGTGAAGTTAAGATTTTGCTTGATAGATTGAAACTGCTTTCAACATGTTCAGCTGCAAGTACCTCATCCAGCGTCACCGATGCAGTACCAACCCGTCCAACAACTATCGCGGCCGCAATACTGGATAAATGCACAGCGTCTTCCACACTTATTCCGGCGGATAAACCAGCAGCCAGGGAAGCAATCACAGTATCCCCTGCACCTGTTACATCAAACACTTCCTGCGCTCGCGCCGGAAAATGAACAGATTTTTCATTTTTTAACACCAACGTCATACCCTTCTCTCCCTGAGTGATCAGTAATCCACCCAGCTCGCAGGCTTCAATAGTTGCCCTGGCTTTTTGCTCTAATTCATTCTGAGAATGACAGACCCCAACAGCTGCTTCAAACTCCTTTTTATTGGGTGTAATAAGATAAGCACCCCGATATCTGGAGAAATCCTTATGCTTGGGATCAACCAGTACTCTGATATTTTTAGCCTTAGCATCCTGAATAAAACTGCGCGCATCAGCCAGCATGCCTTTGCCATAATCTGATAGCACGACGATATCTGCGTCATTTAGCAAACCGTTATAACTTTCAGAAACTTCTGCATATTCCACAGAATGAGTCGTTGATTCGAAATCTAGTCGTATTAATTGTTGATGTTGCGCCAGCACACGAAGCTTCGTTGTTGTTGATACTTCACTATTTTGAATACAATGATTTTTGACATCACTCCTGGCAAGTAGATCTGCTAGATGCTGGGCAGCTTCATCCTTACCCACAAGCGACATCAGGCTAACACCAGCACCCAGTGATGATATATTCACCGCCACATTGCCAGCCCCACCGACACGCATGGTTTTGTCCTTCACATGAACAACAGGAACCGGGGCCTCAGGTGAAATTCTTTCGGTTAATCCTTGCCAATAGCTATCCAGCATCAGGTCACCAACAACCAGAATGTTATGTCCAGAAAATTGAAGAGGAGGAAGTAACTTGTTATAAATGCTATCAGGCATGGGATATTGCGAGTCGAATTATTTGTCAGTCAAAGTTTTTAAAGAAACCCAGTAGCACCCTGACTTCTAAAAAGTTATCACTTAAAAAAAGTTTCAGTTAAATGAGGATTACTGGATTCCCATCAAACTTTTACTAAGTAAATCAATATTGCTAACCCGAACCTGACTTATTACAGATTCCAGATTGTTACCGCTTTGAATCATAATCTTATGGTATTGAGGGGTATACCCTTGCCAGCCGACTAAACCCTGTGAGGTTTTCTGTTCCCAAAGGACATCGACCGTACTTCCAACCATAGACTGAAGCGCCTTGATTTTAAGCGTTTCTGCCAATAAATGCATCTCGCTATTGCGTTGTTTCTTTATGGGTATTGAAACCTGACCATCTAAAACAGCAGCTTTTGTTCCCTCTCGTGGTGAATAACTGAAGATATGCATATCACCAAAGCCAATCTTTTCTACAAATTTCATCGATTCAGCCCATTCCGCTTCACTTTCACCCGGAAAACCAACGATCAAATCGGTTGTTACATTAAACAACGGTATAGTTGAGCGGGCCTTATCTACAATTCTTTCAAATTCGGCGGTTTTACATCTTCTAGCCATGCGTCTTAATACACTATCCGAACCGCTTTGTAGTGGCAGATGGATATGCGGCATCAAACGAGTATCTTTAAATAATTCGAAAAAGTTATCTGGTAAATCCCATGGCTCTACGGATGCAAGGCGGATTCTGGGTATATCAGTCTTATCCAGAATCTCGCTGAGTAGCACATATAAATTACTTCCTGTGTCACTGCCATATCCACCCACATGCACTCCGGCTATGGCTATTTCCTGTACACCCTGCTGATGATGGCGATTGATTTCATTGATAATATCCAGCTGACTACGACTTCGTTCATCTCCACGAGCAACCGTGACAATACAGAAAGTACACCTATATCGACAGCCATCCTGAACCTTGATAAAAGCTCTATGCCGCCCTCTGGAGAAAATGGAATGAGATTCCTCGGCAACTTTACCCGCTGATTCTATGTTGAACTCTGCTAGCACCTGGCTGACCAGATGCTCTTTATGCTGATTGTCAATCACCAGGTCCACACCCAGTTGCTGCCTAACCTGTTCTGTCTGCAGACTCGCATAGCAGCCGGTAACCACCAGTTTGCTTTGTGGGTTTTTTCGATGAATTTGATTGATTAACTTACGCGACTTTCGGTCAGCTTCAGCGGTCACCGAACAGGAATTAAAGACCACCAGATCTGCATCAGCGCTATCCCTGGTCAGCTGATGTCCCTGCTGGATAAATCCCTGAGACCAGCTTTCTAACTCAGCCTCATTTAAACGGCAACCCAGTGCCTGGAAGTTAATTTTCACTCGCTTGTTGCCACCTGTAGATAAGGGGCGGTATGTTAGCAAAAGCGGCTTCAACACGGAACAGGCAAAACTGACTCACTACCTGCAAAAGTTAATATTCACTCCCAAAAAAAACCCGGCCATAGGCCGGGCTCAAGATCTTTTTTTATTATTGTAATCTATTACTTACGAGATGAAGGGCCATTCACTTCTAAGCCATTCGACATATAGC
>JBNKMF010000043.1:0-41521 GCA_050292965.1 Gammaproteobacteria bacterium
CAGGCCACCAGTGCGCGCACCCGTTTTGTAAAATTTGCCGATGATACTGTGTTTGCTTTTGGTCCGGTTGCGAAATTATCTCAGCTAGAAGAAGCCAGTCTGGATAATACTCTGGTCCATCCTGCGGCGGTGATGAAAGAAACAGAAGCCTTATTAGGTCTCGAAGCAGCTTGTCTCAAAGCGGAGCCAGATTATCATCATAAGGTGGAAGTGCCTGGCGGCAGTATTCACATTTTACTGGCAAATATCACCACGATGGATCCACCTTTCGAAGCTGTCGAAGAAGCGGGTGGACGCTTTATTGATTTAACCCAGGCACGTGGCCTACCGCAGGTAGAACTGGAATTATTACGCCATGCTTATGAGTTGGTTTTGGGTGGTTGAGTTGAAAATATATCTGGAGAAGATTTGATGTCAGTATTAGATAAGGGTATCTCAAGAAGATCCTTTCTGTTGAGCTGTTTGGCGGGAGCCGGTGCAGGTTCGTTTGCATGGATTTCTCCTGCCGAGTCTAAACAGCCGTTACACAGTATACGTTGGTACAGTTTCGGTACTCTGGTCGATGTGACGATAGTTGATTCTGATGCGGAGCGTGTGAACGGCGCATTGAAATCACTGGCTGTTGAATTCAATCGGCGCAATATCGAATGGCATCCTTGGAAGCCCGGAACCATGCTGGATATCAACAAGGCATTGAGTCAGGGTAAGTCCATCCCGGTGGATGAGCATATGTCACGTATGGTCACGCAAATCAAACAATTGTATGCAAGCAGCAATGGCGCCTTTAATCCTGCTATTGGAAAAGCTATTGGGCTTTGGGGATTTCATGCTCAACAGGATGACAGCTGGAACCCACCATCAAATCAGGCGATTGAAGCATGGTTGAAACAGCATCCTACCGCGGATGATTTGCAGCTGACAGATGGATTATTATCCAGTATTAACCCATCGGTACAGCTCGATCTGGGGGGGTATGCCAAGGGCTATGCCATTGATCTCGGTCTGGATATGTTGCAGACAGCTGGTATCAAAAATGCCTTGATCAATGCCGGTGGAGACCTGGTGACGCTAGGCAGTCAGGGTGCCAGACCGTGGCGTATCGGTATACGACATCCGCAACAACAGGGAGAGATAGCCTGGGTAGAAACCGAGGGTCGCGAAGCTGTGTTTACCTCTGGTAATTATGAGCGCTTCCATGAAAAAGATGGAGTTCGCTACACCCATATCATTCATCCCCAGACGGGCAGGCCTGTAACTGAAATCGCTTCAGCCAGTGTTATTCATGAAAATGGAGCTAAAGCCGATGCGTCAGCAACTGCTCTGGTGGTCAATGGCATAAAGAACTGGAAAGAAACGGCTCAATCAATGGGTATACAATATGCCATGATTGTTGATCAGCATGGTCATGCAGAAATGACTGATGCTATGAAGTCACGCACTACACTGGTTTGATATAAAGAAGACTGGAGTTTGCCTGGAAGATATCAATCAGTGCAAACTACTATACAAAGTAGTACGTTTATTTCGAGTTACTCTGGGTCATAGATATATCCTGTTACCTGTTAACCCTGATTCAATTCCCTGCCGAAAATTACCTCGCTTAATCTCTCAATTTTAACAAATGTCATCAAGCCTGCATGATTTGGCTCGTGAATTGCTAAGAAAAATTAATAATCTTTCAAGCTGGAATATGTAAATGACGTTGTTAAGTTGGTTTAAACATGCTTCGGGGTAGTGTTGAGCTACTTGGTTTAAGTAAGCGATTTGGTGAAAGCGTTGCCGTCGATAATATTTCACTACGAGTCAAAGAAGGAAGTTATTGCTGCCTGTTGGGACCTTCCGGTTGTGGAAAAAGCACAACACTTCGCCTGATAGCGGGTCATGAATCTGTCTCAGATGGGCAGATTATGATAGATAAAAAAGAATTTACTGATGCCATTCCCTCACAGCGTGGCACAGCTATGATGTTTCAGAGTTATGCACTGTTTCCACACATGAGCTGCACCGAAAATGTTGCTTTTGCACTAAAATTGCGCGGAACACCAAAAGCAGAGCGTAATAAACGAGCACTTGAACTACTAGAACTTGTTCATATGCAAGATTATGCAGAGCGTATGCCTGATCAGTTATCTGGAGGTCAGCAGCAGCGTGTGGCATTGGCAAGAGCGCTGCAAAACGAACCTAGTGTTTTATTGCTGGATGAACCTTTATCGGCACTGGATCCATTTTTACGTATCAAAATGCGTGCTGAATTACGCCGTTTACAGAAAGAGTTGGGCATCACTTTTATCCATGTAACACATTCTCAGGAAGAAGCTTTGGCACTGGCAGACCAGGTCGTAGTTATGAGCCAGGGTAAAATTAGTCAGGATGGATCAGCCAGAGATGTTTTTATGTTTCCTCAAAATGAATTCGTTGCACGATTTATTGGTAATCATAATGTATTTGATGGCGACTACCTTGAGCATAAAGGAGACAAAGTTATCCTCAAGGGTCCTGCTGAAACCCTCTACGAAGTGGAAGGAGACATGTCACTTCAGCCATCAGATAAATGTCAGTTTAGCGTACGAACAGATCATATACATTTAGCGAATAACTCCGATCAATTATCTATGGATAATAAAATTAAATGTATCGTTACCGATTTTGAATTTCATGGTAATTACGTCAATTTAAATTTGCAGGGTATCCAGGAAGGAACCGAGTTTAATGCACACGTACCCGACCTGGAATATCAGAAGCAACCCATTAAAACAGGCGATGAAGTATGGGCTGGGTGGAATAGTCAGCACACCTGGTTGTTACACCAGAACAACTCATAACCTCTTTTAAAATTCAACCCAAAATACAGGTAGATGTGTAATGAAAAAGACCAGTAAAGAAAATGAAGTAGCAACTAAATCTAATGATGAAACATCAGTTTCGACAGTCATGGATAGACGCAAATTTCTTAAAACGAGTTCTGCAGTTGCTGTTGGGGTGGCAGCGGCAACTGGAGGCTTTCCAATGATCTGGGCTCAGAATATCAAGAATGTCACTTTGCGCCAGTTCGGTACCGGAGTTTCAAATATCAACGCTATCCCGGAAAAAGTGAAAGAAGACCTCGGCTTTACTCTGGAAATGACAGCTTTAGATACTGATACAACTGCTCAACGGGTGGTAACTCAACCAAAGTCATTTGATATTGCAGATATTGAATACTTCACTGTAAAAAAGGTTTGGGGGTCAGGAAATTTACAGCCATTTGATGTCTCTAAACTAAAACATTATGACAAGATCGTTGGTATCTTTAAAAATGGTAAATTAACGCCAACGTCGGAAGTTGCTCAGGGCACAGCACCTCATACAGTAGGATTTGTCGACACTCCTACATCAAAGACTTTCGCTAAGGGGGAGACTAACTGGTACACCTTGGTACCAACAATATATAACGCGGATACTCTCGGTATCCGACCAGATCTTATTAAACGACCCATTGAGAGCTGGACTGAATTATTGAATAGTGAATTCAAGGGTAAGGCATCTATTTTGAATATTTCTTCAATTGGTATTATGGATGCTGCAATGGTCTGTGAGGCTATGGGTGCTATTCAATATGGCGACAAGGGTAATATGACCAGGGAAGAGATCGACAAGACGATCAAGATTTTTACTGAAGCTAAAAAAGACGGTCAATTCCGTGCTTTCTGGAAATCTTTTGATGAATCAGTGAACCTGATGTCTTCAGGCGAAGTCGTTATCCAGTCTATGTGGTCACCTGCTGTCACAAAAGTTAAGTCCATGGGTATTCCCTGTGTTTATCAGCCATTAAAGGAAGGGTATCGCTCCTGGGGTGGTGGTCTTGGTTTATCTCGTAACCTGTCGGGATTGGAACTTGAAGCGGCTTATGAATATATCAACTGGTATTTATCCGGTTGGGTTGGCGGTCTGTTAATGCGTCAGGGTTATTATTCAGCAGCTCCTGAAACTTCAAAATTATACATGTCAGATGATGAATGGGGCTTCTGGTTTGAAGGTAAAAAAGCTGAAAAAGATATTATCGATCCTTTTGGAGGCAAGCTGGAATCTGCTGGTGCTGTTCGTGATGGCGGCTCCTTCTATGATCGCATGGGTAAGGTTGCCTGCTGGAATTCGGTAATGGATGAAAACCGTTACATGGTTCGTAAATGGAACGAGTTTATCGCCTCTTAACTGTCTCAACCACTGGTCAGGGGAATCGCGTTTTGCGGTTTCCCTGACAGGATTTTGAATGACTAAATATTTACAGATATCGCCATTATTATTGGTACTTCTGCTGTTTTTTGTAGGACCAATATTGCTAATGGTAGTAGTTAGCTTCTGGGACTATAACGAATTCAGTTTGATCCCTGATTTTGTATGGACCAATTATGAAGAGTTATTTACCTCTTCTGTTACTTATACGATATATCTAAAAACATTCAAGTTTGCATTTTTAACATTGTTATTTACTTTTCTTACAGGCTTTACAGTAGCTTATTTTCTAGCATTTCATGTAAAAAGCTTAAATTGGCAGATGGCATTATTTTTATTATGCACGGTGCCTTTTTTAACCTCTAACATCATTCGCATGATTGCATGGATACCTGTGTTAGGTCGACATGGTCTGGTCAATCAGGGGTTATTGGCAGCAGGCGTCGTTGATCAGCCATTAGAATGGTTGTTGTATTCTGATTTTGCGGTTTTATTGGCATTTGTACATCTATACACTCTTTTTATGGTGGTCCCTATATTTAATAGTATGATGCGCATCGATCGTAGCCTTATAGAAGCGGCCTATGATGCTGGTTCAACAGGCTGGCAGACTCTGTGGCATATCATTTTACCTCTATGTAAACCTGGAATAGCTATCGGCAGTATTTTTGTTATTACCCTGGTTATGGGTGATTTTGTTACTGTGCAAACCATGTCAGGGGGGCAGAGTGCTTCTGTGGGTGTAGCAATGAATAATAAACGTGCCTTATTGCAATACCCTGCCGCAGCTGCAGACTCTGTCATATTATTGATTACCGTTTTGATTATCGTTGCACTACTGATGCGGGTCGTGAATATCCGCAAGGAATTATAGAAATGTCAGTTAAACGGTCACGTAGTTATATCCCACTGTTGATGTTTTTTATTCTGTTTGTAATTTTTTTATACGGCCCGATGTTTGCCATTATTACACTATCATTTCAGGGGCCTGATGGTGGTCTAACTTTTCCCATGAATGGTGTTTCTCTGCACTGGTTTGAACAGTTATTTCAACCACAGCGTGTGGGTGATTTTAAAGGTTCATTTTTACGATCGTTCGGATTGGCAAGCATTGTCATGATATTGACCGTTATTATTTCAGTATCTGCAGGACTTGCGTTCCGAAAGAAATTTCGAGGGGCCAGTTTTGTATTTTATCTAACTATTGCCAGTTTAATAGTGCCTTCAATTCTACTTACTCTTGGCATAGGTCTTGAATTTGATCAGTTGGGGCTGGAGTCAAAATGGTATACGTCTGGACTGGGGAGTCATTTGAGCTGGACCCTTCCGTTCGGGCTGTTGATTATGTTCGCGGTTTTTAATCGATTTGATAAGTCCTATGAAGAAGCGGCAAGAGACATGGGTGCTACGCCGAGACAGGTATTGCAGTATGTGGTAATACCCATTATCGGACCTAGCCTGATAGGTGTTGGGCTATTTGGATTTACTCTGAGTTTCGATGAGTTTGCCCGTTCGTTATTGGCTATGGGGGTAAAGAATACCTTACCGCTGGAAATCTTTGGAATGACTACAACGGTTACTACACCAACATTATATGCACTGGGTACTTTAACCACTGCTGTTTCATTCCTGATTATTGGTTTAAGTTTTGCGCTGATAGCCCTGTTAAAGTTACGACGAACCAGACGTCAGTTGATTGCCGGTTAAGTTTTATGCCAAGGCTGCTTTTAATCAACCCTAATACAACAAAGTCAATGACTGATAAAATGCAGTTGGTAGCCGAGTCTTTATTACCAACTGATAGTCAAATAGCCTGTTATACAGCAGACTATGGCCCCCCCAGTATCGAAGGGTATTATGATGAGGCCTTTTCTATACCGGCCTTAATTGATCTGATCCGCCGGTACGATAATACTAGCGATGCTGTAATCATTGCCTGTTTTGATGATACCGGTGTCGAAGCCGCGCGATGTATCAGTTCATCGCCAGTTATCGGTATCTGTCAGGCTGCCTGTCAGATGGCAACGATTCTGGCAAGTTCTTTCAGTATTGTAACAACACTGAGTCGATCCGTAGCTGCACTGGAAAAGCGTGTGCTGGAATATGGCTTCGAACGACAATGTAAACGTGTTAGAGCGACGGACATTCCAGTACTGGCGCTAGAGCAATGCGATAACAGGGCGTTGCAAAAGCTTTACCATCAATGTGAGCTTGCATTAGATCAGGATGGTAGTGAAGCCATTGTACTGGGATGTGCGGGAATGGTAGAGCTACAAAAGGATTTACAACAAAAATATGGTGTTCCTGTTATAGAGGGAGTAACCGCAGCCGTAGCTATTATGGATGGTCTTGCACGGTTGCCCCTGTCAACATCTCGACACAGCAGTTATGCCAGACCTGTTGAGAAAACCTACCAGGGTTCCTTCGAGTCGTACTCACCTGATAAGTGTTAAGCGAAGAAACTTAAGGTATTTTGATCATGTCTCTAACGTTACGCAATGCCACACTCTCAAACGATCCTGCTAAAACTCTGGATGTCAGAGTGAGTGCGGGAAAAATTGTAGAAATAGGCAACTTGCTCACGCCTGGCGAACAGGATATTGATCTAGCAGGTCGTCTGCTAATACCGGGTTTTGTTGAGACGCATATCCATTTGGATAAATCCTGTATTCTTCATCGTTGTTCTTCAAATCGTGGAGACATTGAAGAAGCAATCAGTGAAGTTGCGCGTATCAAAGGTGATTTTACCTCAGAAGATGTTTATCAACGAGCAAGCAGAACCATAAATAAGTGTATAACCCATGGGACAACCCGAATGCGCACACATGTCGAGGTTGATCCAGTTATCGGACTGACTGGTTATAATGGGGTCAAAGACGCAATTAAAGATACGGACTGGGCCATAGATGTCGAAGTTTGTGTCTTTCCACAGGAAGGGCTGTTGAATAACCCAGGTACGGATGAGTTGATGGTTGCGGCTTTGAAAGATGGTGCTGGTTGTGTTGGTGCAGCACCATACACCGATACCGATCCTCGTGGTCAAATTGATCGGGTTTTCGAGTTAGCGCGTGAATTCGATGTAGATATTGATATGCACCTGGATTTTGGTGGCGATGTCTCTGCACTGGATGCTGAATATGTTTGTAAAAAAACAGACGAATTTGGTTGGGGCGGCCGGGTTGCGATTGGCCATGTTACGAAATTTTCTGTATTGCCTCAAAATCGTCTGCAGCTTATTGGAAAAAAACTGGCTGATTCAGGTGTCGCGGTAACTGTTTTACCATCGACGGATCTCTTCTTAATGCATCGTGAGCATGATCATCTGGTGCCACGGGGGGTTACGCAGGTTCATAAGCTAATTGAAAGTGGTGTTAACTGCACATTATCAACCAATAATGTATTGAATCCATTCACACCATTTGGTGACTGTTCGCTTCTTCGAATGGCAAATCTTTATGCGAATATTGCTCAAATAGGCAAAATGGAAACCCTGGCAGAATGTCTGAATATGGTCTCGTCGCGCGCAGCAAAGCTGTTGAACTTAAAAGATTATGGATTATCTGTAGGGATGGTCGCTGACATGGTTGTTATTGATAACACATCAGCGGGTATGGCTGTGGCTGAACTGTCACAACCTATGTATGGTTTTAAAGCAGGGAAGCGAACGTTCACACACCCGCTTCCTCAAATACATAAACCGAATTGAGAGAGTATTAAGTTTATTTTGAGTCAGCTCGACTCATAAACTTGCGTTCTTCAATAGCATTGGTGATCAATGGTAAACAATGGAGAGAAACAGCTGAATCCCTGGGGATCAAATATGCCATGATTGTTGACCAGCATGGCCATGCTGAAATGACTGATGCGATGAAGGGGCGTGTTACTATGCTATAGGTCTTTATCTCGAGACTGACCAGTATATTTTATTGTTCTACTTAATCCGCCGCCAGGAGTGTGCTGATTACGTCTGCGTCGATGGGTAGTTCGTCTTTGTCGCGGCTTTTGCCGTATATGCCTTGTGCGAGTTTTTGCTTTTTTTCCTGTAGCGCGATGATTTTCTCTTCGACGGTGCCTTCGCTGATCAGTTTGTAGACGAATACGGGTTTGTCCTGGCCGATGCGGTGTGCGCGGTCTGTGGCTTGCGCTTCGACTGCCGGGTTCCACCAGGGATCGTAGTGGATGACGGTGTCAGCTTCGGTGAGGTTAAGGCCGACACCGCCAGCTTTCAGGCTGATCAGGAACAGGTTGACCTGGCCGCTGCGAAATTCTTCGATGACTTCGTCGCGTTTTCGTGTTTGTCCGGTCAGTTTTGTGTAACTGAGACCGAGGGCTTTGACTTCCTGTTCGATCAATCCAAGCATGGTGGTGAATTGTGAAAATAGCAGGATGCGGCGGCCTTCTTCAATCAGCTCGGGCAACATTTCCATCAGCATTTCGAGTTTGGCCGATGGTGCGGCTTTTTTGCCTCGGGTGGCTTCAGGCAACAGGCGCGGGTCGCAGCAGACCTGGCGTAGTTTGAGCAGTGCATCGAGTATGGTGATGTGGCTACGCGCCAGGCCTTTTTTGGCAATAGCGTCGCGTACCCGCTTTTCCATAGTGAGACGTATACTTTCGTAGAGTGTAGCCTGGCGGCCGCTGATGGGTATGCTACGTAGCAGTTCGGTTTTGGGCGGGAGTTCTTCAGCGACTCGTTCTTTGGTGCGCCTTAGCATAAAGGGGGCAGTGCGCTGGTTTAGTCTGATGAGTTTGTCACGATCACCGTGCTTTTCGATGGGTTGCCGGTAGTTGCGGTTAAAGGCTTCCTGTCTACCGAGAAAGCCCGGGAGCAGAAAGTCGAATTGCGCCCATAGTTCGCCGAGGTGGTTTTCTATCGGTGTGCCGGTCAGGCACAGGCGATGATTGCAGCGTAGTTCGCGTACCAGTTGTGCAGCCTGGGATTTGTGGTTTTTGATTTGTTGGGCTTCATCCAGTATCAGGTAGTGGTATTGACGCTCGTTTAGTACTTCGCGGTCGCGCGGTAATAGCGGGTAGGTGGTTAGGATGAGGTCGTATTCGTCGAGGTGATCGAAGTAGGCGCTACGCTGCGGGCCGTGTAGTACCAGTACCTTGAGTTTGGGTGTAAACAGTTGTGCTTCACGCCGCCAGTTGCCCATCAGGCTGGTTGGTGCGACGATCAGGCTCGGGTGTTGCATGCGTCCGGCGCGTTTTTCTATCGCGAGGTGGGCCAGTGTTTGAACGGTTTTGCCAAGTCCCATGTCGTCGGCGAGTATGCCAGATAGTTCATATTCGCGCAGGAACTGCATCCAGTTGACGCCCTGTTGCTGGTAATCGCGCAATTGCCCCTTGAAAGTGGTGGGGATTTTGGCGCTCTTCATGCTGCTGAAATTGCGCAGTTTGCGCGCTAGTCGATGCAGCTCATTGCCTCCCTGAATATTGATGTCGCCGAGATCCAGCAGGCGTGGTGCATCCAGTCGGGACAGTTTTAGCTCACTGTCCTGGCGGCTGAAATCGTAGAGGTCGATGATAGTTTGTAATACTGGTTCAACCTTTTGACTTTCGATAGCGATATAGCCGCCATTGCCATCTTCGAGATACAGGCGTGGTGGCAGGTTGCCGGGTTCATAGTCGCCGACCAGTCCGGCGATGAGTGGTAGCAGGGGTAATCGACGCCCTTCGAGTTCGATATCAAAGCGCAGGCTGAACCAGTCGTTGCTGTCGTTTTCGATTTGCGCATCGATAGCTTCGACATACTCAAGCTCCGGCGGTTGGCTATTCGTCCAGTCAATCTGCCAGCCTTGTGAATCGAGTGTGGGAAGGGTTTGTTCGACAAAGTCGAACCAGCGGGTGAGTACACTCTGAGCGTCATCTTTGTCATTGCCGAGGATAAAGTAGCCTGGCCGTTGCTGTGTTTCTAGTCCGAGCTGTTGCAGGGTGTCGAAGGCCTGGGTTTCAGCGACATTTTGGCGCTGAATGCGCAGCAATTCTCCCTGGTGTTCGAGCGTCAGCAGTTGGCTGTCGGTGCTGGCGTCGATGGGGATACCGTCGTACAGGAAATCGACCTGCAGTTCTACATGGAACGGTGCTTCGCCGTGGATCTTCAGTCGTGGTTGTGGCTCCAGATTGCGGATTTCGCGTATGGCGAGTTTAGCCGGTGTCGGTAGTTGTGGGTAGTGTAGCGCCAGCAGTCGGCTAACCTTGTCGGCATCCTCGCGTGGTATCGCCGGCGCTTGCAGCACGGCTTTGGCGTCAATGCCTGGGGGTAACAGCAAAGATCCAACGCGCTGTTGTGCGGGGTCGAGATAGCATGCTGGCGTTACGGGAATGGTGATATACCCCGACGGCAGGTTGAGATGCAGTGAAAGTCTGTCTTCCTGTTCCAGCCACTGTGGTTGTGTTTCGAGCGGCTCTGCGCTTTGCAGCGGGTGAGTGGTTTGTTCACCCCAGAAGCAGCGTGCCGAGCTGAGCATCAGGGTAAGCGCCGTATGTCCGGCAATGCCGCTAAGCTCTGCTTTGGACCAGCTACCGGGGCTGGCGGCGTGTAGCAGGGCAATGGCTTCGCGGTCGATTTCATCGAGATAGGCAGGGCTGCTGTACATGGCCAGATCGGACAGCGATTTGCGGCGTTCCTTGCCGAATGTGCCATCTTTTTTCAGCCGGGCCACGCTAAACTGGACTTCGATGCCAGTACGGTAACTGATTGGGTTCAGGTGGTAGAGTAAATAATCGGGGCTATTGCGTTTGCTTTGGTCGGATGAGTCAGCGCTCAGATTGTGCAACCATTGAGTAAAGGCGTTGCTGTCTGCCAGTTGATGGCGCCTGGTTTCGACACGTCGACGATAAGCCAGGCAGGCGGCGACTACATGTTTGCAGTTGAAGCCGACAGGGCAGCTGCATTCACCTTCGATGACCAGATCATCGTCAAAGGGCTGGATATAAATGTCCTGATGGTAGTAGGCGTAACCACTACCCTGGGTCCTGGCGGTCAGGTGCAGTTCACCGTTTTCATAACGCACGCTTTTCAGTTGGCAGCGTCCCTGTCGATGATAATTATTGCCGCGCTCGTAGGCTCCGTCACCGCATTCGTCACGCAGCAGGTTGGCGGTAATCTGGATGGCATCGATATGGTCGGTCATAGATCGCAATAAAGTTGTGATGTAGTGCCAGTGAAACTCGACAGCTTGTTTGCGTGTGCTATTTCTCTGTCAGGAATGGGCGTTAAAAACGAGGCAGTCTATCATGAAGTTATACGGGTTTTTAGCATTGAATGACGTTGTTGCATGCCCTTTTATCTGCTGTGCTATGTGGATCGTACTAGTGTTTGCTGCCGGGCTGACTGCGCCGTGTGAATCGGCAGTTGGAAGCTGTCGCGTAAATTAAATAGTCTGAGCTGGTTGGGCTCAACCGAATGGTTTCTTATTCCCAGAATGGAAAAGACAAGACTTGATTATGCTAACCCTTAGAAAAGACTGGAGTTTGCCTGGAAGCTATCTCCCAGTGCAAACTCACTATTGTGTAGTAAAACTATTTTGAGTCTACCCGACTCATAAACTTGCGTTCTTCAATATTAATCTTAATCCTGTCACCGGTTGAAATATGCTCCGGCACTTGAACCGTCAGACCAGTAGACAGAATAGCAGGTTTGGTTCTCGCCGTAGCTGAGCCACCTTTTAGTGAAGGGTCGGTTTCAGTGATCACCAGATCAACAGTCGAAGGCATATCCAGTGCCACAGGGTTATCTTCAACGATGATGATCTGCATGCCTTCAGTGCTCTCATCGATAAACAGGATTTCCTCGGCTATAGACTCTTTATTGATGTTGTACAGGGTGTAGTCTTCATTATCCATAAAGACATACTCGTCACCATCAATGTAGGAAAACTTTGCTGGGCGTTTGCTCAGGTCAGCGAGGTTAAGCATATCTGAATCTTTAAAGGTCTCGTCAACCTTAGCGCCAGTAACCAGGTCATACATACGCATACGGTACAGGCTGCCACCCGCGCGACCTTGTGGAACCGAGCGTTCTATGTCTTTTACAATATAAACTCTACCATTATAGTCAATCGCCGCATTCTTCTTGATTTCACTGGCCTTTGGCATTTGATTTTGTCCTGCAATAAAAAAGATGAAGAAAATACCATGAATGGTGGTTTAATCAATAGTAATAGATAACGGGCAGGTATTATTATTTGTAGCAGATATGATAATCAAAGTCCGGCTGATAAAGGCGGGAAGAATGGCCGGCCTGGCTTTAAGCTCTGTTTGCCAATAATTCAAATCGATCAATTATTCTGCAATCCTCAGTTGGACGAGTTGAAGTGCGTTTGAGGTGGTGTAGATCAAGGCTTGACGATACGGAATAGCAAGCTGTTCCAGGAAGTTACAAGGCTTCCGCGTCCTGCTCTCGCCCCTTACCTACGTCCCTATAGGTAATGCAGATATACGCCGCCGTAAATCTGTAATTCAGTTCGTAGCTGTATTCACCGATTGGGTTTTCAGCATGGACGTAGGTGGTAGGGCGAAGCACGACTCCAGGGAGGGAGGAGGTACGAGACCATGGATGGTCGATGGTACGAGACTATGGATGGTCGAAGGTAGAACAATGCAGGGAGCAATTGTCGAGAGTGAAGCACGATGCCAGAGCCGATGCATAGAAGCGTGAAAAGTCACATCAACTGTAATGGTGTGTGAAACAGTGGGTTAACCTCTAATACGAGCGGTCAACTGCGGAATATTGGATTATTAACTTAATCGGTTGCTAAATTCGAATATTAATAGGTTAAATCCTGGACCTTTAGATATTTTTAAAACTAGTCTTCAATTTGGACTAGATTCAGGTAGTCGTAATTAATTTTGTCAGATGTTCGGTGCCAGTCATCGGTCATCTTCCTGTTTAAACTAAGCTAAATTGAATATGTAAAACCAGGGTTTTAGTATCGTCAGCCATAATGGGTCGGGTATTGAATTCCGGTTAAACTGCAATTGAGCTATAAATACAATATCTTTTTTCACTGCTGGAGTTTACGGATTGTGTGTAAGGTCGTGTTATCAGCTTGAATCTTAGATCCTCAGTTGTAATATCATTAATTCCAGCTCAGTATCAGAATCATTAACAAGCCCATGGGAGCCATAAGGTGGATTCTTAATCATATCGCCTTTTGTTACCACATGCTCTTTTCCTTCTATTGTCATGGTTCCTGTACCTTCGAGGATAATATATATCTCCTCATCTGTACCATGCATGAGGTAATCCATTGACGTTTTTGGTGGTATTACGACCTTTTTGAAAAAATCGTCTTTGTTATTAAAATTATGTGGATTAAAAGTGTTATATAAATCGGTTTTTCCGGCAGCGTCATGAGATGTTATTAGGTTTTTGTGGGTTTTAAAATGGTTTTTAATCATCGAATTTCTCTTTAGTGTTTATGATAAAGTATTGATTACCTGTCAGTAAAATAGTAGTGAATTATTTGATCAGTTATAGAAGTCAGTCGTATATCCTCGACGAAATTATGTTAAATAATCTTACTGATGCTTCTCTTTCAAAGTGCTAATCGAGTAGAGTACCGCTGGTGTTAATAACTACAAACTCTGGTGCATTTATAAGTTGGTAACATTAAACTCCTGTTGTGTAATATCTCTACCATTTATGCTTGCTGCCACACTTTTTTATCGAAGTATGAACAAGCTGTAATCATGCCCGGTGTAAATTATCTTAGTGAATATTGTATTTTTTCACTTTCTCAAATCATTTGGGCGAGTGACTTTATAATCCATATTCCCTTTATCAGCATGCCTAAAATAAGTAATGTGATTACTATTTTTATTTTTTTCACGTTATTCATCGATCTCAAATCATTTAAGAAAGAGCAATCCGTTGCATAAAGATTGAAATCAATCTCTTTATTTTATGTGTCAATGTTGGAAAGAGCACGAAAACTCATTTCCGTAGCTACCTGAAACAACACCAGGAGAGTAATGACTCCTTTTAAGACTGCCTTTGATAACTAGATTGATTGTCGCTATTAGTCCTGGAATCCTTGGCCATAAAAAGAGACAACCCTGATCCTTGATTCTATTTTCTGAAAACATTCCTCGTCTTACTTAGAGTGGAGAACAAGCTTTAATAAACGAACAGTAATTAAATTAGTGAAAACCGAACTAAAGTTTAAGTACGAATATCCCTGAATTAAAAAAATAATTACGCTAGCAGGATAGTTCCTAAATAAAACTATTCTGCGAAGTGTAATATTTACAGTTTTAATTTAGATGAAAGGTAGCCATCTTACAATTAGCAATACAGCGTAGATAAGAAAACTATATAAGCTATTTAGCGTACGACATTTGTCGTATGTCTGCCGGCCTCACAGGAAGTCGTAGTTGTTCACTTTTAATCTGTATTACAATAAATATTAATCTGTATTATAATGATCGAATAATGTTGTAACGAGCCAGGAAAATGGAAGATGTATTAAGGATACTTATCATTGACGATCATAGTCTCGTCAGAGCAGGAACTAAGCTAGCATTACAAAACCTGAATGCAAAAATAATAGCCTATGAAGCAGAGTCTTATTCTGACGCGATGATCATTTTATCCAGTCACTCGGATTTGGATTTAGTGCTGCTTGATATAAATTTACCCGATAAGAATGGGTTTCAAATTCTTAGCTATATTAAGAAATCGCTTTCTTTATTGCCTGTAGTCATAATTTCTGCCAGTGATAACTCATCTGATATTTTTCATGCGATGGAAAATGGTGCTTGTGGGTTTATTCATAAATCTGAAGACGAAGAAATCATGATCAATGCCCTTAATCTGGTTTTATCTGGTGGGAAATACATACCTCCCGCGCTTATTTCCGGAATTAAAACGCAGGATCATGTTAATAAGACTAACCCTGATGACGATTCTTCTTTAACGCCAAGACAGCAACAAGTCTTATTACTGATGAGTCAGGGTAAAACCAATAAAATGATTTCTGATCACCTGGGCTGCACTGAAAGTACAGTGCGAGTCCATGTCACTGCGATATTTAAGGCGCTAGGGGTTAGTAATCGGACCGAGGCTGCCGCAATGGCAAGAAATAATGCCCTTATTGAATAAATAAAAATCTACGCTGAAAGCTTACGGACTTTTGAACTGAGTTTGCTTTCTTTGCATAACTAATAATAAATTCAGGTTCAAACTGCGGCGAATATAACTCGAGGAGCTTAAATTCTCGAAACTTTTTATTGATCAATCATTAATCTTAGCATTGCCGGTTTGACTGGTTTGTGAACACAACGTATATCTAATTTATATTTCTCGTTATAAGCCGGAATTTCAGATGATTTGTCGGTCAACAGAATGATCTGAGCTGATATTTTCCTCTTTTCAAGAGTTCTAAATAAGTAATCAATTTGTGTCAGCTTGTTAGTAAATAAAACTTCATCTATCAATATGACATCTGGCTGCTGACTCGTACCATACTGATATTTAAAAATCCGCGATAGATCATCACTCACGATTCCATCCGGGCACCACAGTTTTACTGCATTCAGTAGTGATTTATCAATTTCTTTTGAGCAGTAAAATTCAATTTTACAATTTAAAAGACTGCTGTCTGTCTGATCTTCTATAACACTGTTATCAGGATTATTTGTATTTTTAATCATAGGTATCTCTATTGAGAAACAGCACCCATACCCAAGTTTCGATTTCATCTTTAATTCAGTGTTTAACAATTTGGCTAAACCAAATCCAATCGATAGGCCAAGACCTACACCGCGGCCCTGTTTTTTATGTTGATTTTTAACCTGATAAAATTCATTAAATATTTTTTTCTGATCCTTGCGAGCAATGCCTATACCAGTATCGTGTACTTCAACAGTTAAAGTTCTTTTCTTTCTTCTGCAGCCAATTAAAATTTTACCTTTATGGGTATATCGAATCGCATTAGATAATAAATTTCGTATTATTCTTTCAAGAAAATGAGGGTCGGAATCTACAATTGCTGTTGAAGGTACAATATGTAACTCTAACCCTTTGGTAATGGCTTTCATTTCATATTCTATAAATAGCCTTTCGATAATTTCAGATATGCGAAAAACTTTATACTCTGGCTCAATGGATTTCGTTTCGATTCTTGAGAAATCAAGAAGCTGGTTAAAAAAGTCACTCAAAGATCGAGTTGTAACTGAAATATTGTTAACTAAGGAATTTAACTCTGGGTTTTTATTTTGACGTTTCAATGCCTGACTAAATAATTGTAAAGCATGTAAGGGTTGTCTGACATCATGACTTGCGGTTGATATAAATCGAGATTTGGCTTTATAGGCTTCAACAACTTTGTCTTTTTGATTTTCAAGTTCAATATTAATATCTTGATATTTGAAATTCGATATCATAGCCAATTGATAATTTTTATGCGCTTTTTTAGCATGCAAAAGTAAAATCATGATGTATAGCAAGCACATCAGGCTAAGCATAATATTAAATTTCCCGCCTTCCATTATTAACCGAATAATCATTGGGAAGAGCGCTAAAATAGTAGAATAAAAAAAAGCCTTATAATAGGCCGAGTAAAAAGCAAAAGCACCTGCCGTAAAACCAGCGACAACAACGATTAAAAATGAATTATATTGGACCTGAGTAGGTTCAAAAAATAGATTGAAAAATATTCCCCAGGATATAGCGAAAGCAGTTACATTCCAGATGAAACGATTCCCCCATAATTTATATGAGTCCTCTGCTTTATTACTTTTTTTATATTTGTGCCAAATAAACCCCCGTTCAATGAATATTAGTAAATAAAAGCTATACCAGGCTATTAATAAAGACAGGGGCTTTATTTCATAAAGAACAATAAAAATCATCAATCCTAGAATTGGATTAATAACTAACTGAATGGGCATAGTATCAAAAACGTAATCTATCTGACCCTGTATAACCCGTTCTCTATATTTTTTTGGAATGGTATTGTCGTTTAAGATATAGCGTTTTAAGGATAAATTTTTGTTGATGATGAATTACTCTCAAAAAATGTTGAACATAATTATTTTCTATCCGGCTTAGCAGGCATTCATATCTAATCCTAGCATAATTGCTTTTATTTCAGCTTGCGACATATTTCCTGTTAGCCCTTAGCATTTTTCTTATCCAATTTAGATTTAGGGGTATATCTGCTGTCGAGTAAAATTGCTTTATCAGTGACTGCAGAAGACATTAGAGTTTCGATTTAAAACATTAATAAATTTCAGGAGAGTAGGTAATACTCGGATCGGCGATACAGACAGGTATGTTAAAACCGGTGTACCCAGGCTGATCTATGCTTCTGCTTACACGGTCTATAAGGAATGGAAGAAGCAGGTGTATTCGAATGATGTAACTTAACAAATAAATAGCTCTTTTTAGCAGTGACCACATTACAAAAATACCAGCACATAAACCATAGCCAATACAATCTGCATCAGCGCAAATGGCAGCGCGGTTTTGACGAAATCTACAAAGGAAAGTTGTAAGTGATATTTGTGGATGATAGTAGTGGCAACCAGGGTAGAGGCGCTGCCAATGGGTGTGATATTACCGCCTAGATTGGCACCGAATACCACTGACCACCATAAGGAGGATTGCTCGGGTATGTTCAGGTTGGCGAGTATTTTTGCCAACATGGCCGCCAGTGGAATATTGTCGGTGACGGAACTGAACAGAGATGATGACAGGAGTAGGGCAGCGGTTCCAGGATTGCTGCTGCCATCACCGATCAACCAGGCTACTCCTTCACCGATCAGGTCTAGTACCTGAGCATGTTCCATTACATTGATGACTACGAAAAGGGACATGAAAAACAGAATCAGGTCCCAGTCGATGGCCTGGTAAAACTCGCTTACATCATGTTTGAAACGAATCAGTACGATGACAGCAAAAGCCATCGCAACAAAGCCCATGCCAAGATCCTGAATTACAGGTGTGATGGAGGTGGTCGCTATCGCCAGAATAAAGGCAATTAGCACAATGGATGAAAACCAGAAAAACTGCTGGCTGCGAATGCCGTCATTTTCATCAAAGCTCTTGATTAACTCGGCAGCGTTGTGGCGCTCGCTAGCGGTTTTTAAGGAGTGGATTTTGAAGAGCTTTGCGCCCAGCATCAGTGTGGCGATGGTGGCCACGAGTACATACGGACTGGACTTGAGAAAAAAACTGACGAAGCTGATGTTGGCGGCATTTCCAACGATGATATTGGGTACTGAGCTGATCAGGGTGAGCAGGCCACCGATATTTGTGAGTAATCCTTCAATCAATAAAAAGCCTAACAGTAAGTTGTTGCGGCCCAGTTTGTTTAACGAAACCCCAGTAAGTGAGCCGACAATAATCATAGCTGTGACATTATTTAAAACCGCAGAAAACACGACAGTCATGGCACCGTAATACCATAGCAGTTTTAACGGATCACCGGCAGAGGCTTTGGTGAGCTTGATTGCGATCCAGCTAAACAGCCCTGAGCGTGAGGTGACATCGACGAACAGACTGGAGCCGATGATTATGGCGATGACTTCCCAGTCGACAGCTTCGATATACACGGGCAGGTGTAGCGATACTCCGCCGGGAATAATTACATCGCCGAATGGCATTAAACGCATAATGGATGCCAGCAGTAAGGTGCTGATTGCAAAAGCGCCAACGATGATGGATTTTTTTGCGTGCAGCTTTTCTTCCATCGCTAGCGCAATAATCATACTGGCCAGCAGTAATGCGAATAAATAGGTGATAGCTGCTGGAATAGAGTGATGTGCGCTTTCCATAGACATTCTCAGAGAAGTAATAAGGGGATTTGACGTAATTCAACAGCCAGCGGATAAGCCACGCTATGCATGGCGTGCTGGCGTTCATCTTTGGCACTGAGTAGCAACAGGTCGAGTTTACGTGATTCAATCTGGTGACGATATTCGGCGACCAGTTGACTAAAGAGCACTAGCAAGCTGATCTGTAGTTGAGGGTAATGCTGTTTCAGTAACTCGGCACAGGAATTGAAGTAATCTTCTGGTTCCTTGAGTAATTGTTCTGCCAGGCGTTTGCGCGCGACTTCGGTATCGATGACGTCAATCTTGGATATAGCATCCATATAGCGTTCGAATACCCGCTCGTCTTCCACATGGGTCAGGTAAAGATTGCCATCGGGTTTGGTGAAGGCTGCGGCGAAATTAATTAATCGGTCATTGATCGCCTGCAGATCGGTGACAACCATGACGTCAGTAGTGTCCTTCAAAGCATGTTCCGCCTGATAGCCAGCTTCAGGGTGTGGCAATAGCATGATCGGGATGTCGGTTTTCTGTAGCATTACATCTAGATGTTCCCCTAGTGAGTGGGGGTAGCGCCAGGCATTACTGTGCAGGTTTCTATAGCTGCAAATCAAATCTGGGCTATATTGGTCGAGCAATTCAAGCAGATCATTGGTGGATTGAAATTCATCACCCGTAATAATAAAAAAATTGCGTTCAACTTCTGCCACTGGGTGCCGTAGAAAATCCTTTAGCTTAGTCAGAAATGGCTGAGCGGTTTCCTTATTAAGGTCGGTGACTACTAAAACATTCTGGATATCGATTTTGCTGTATTCGAATACCGCCTTGACTGCGGATCGAAAAACACTTTCAAACTGGTCAATTTGTGACAAAGTACTAGTCCCTGAGAAAAAAATTTGATTACGGCGCTGGATTATACTCTGCAACTATCTCCAACTCATCGAACTTATTATTTATTTTTCAATATCAGAGAGTTGGTCAGTTTGGAATACAGGACCGTTCCATAACTGAAAGAAATGTTATTGATGGTGATTGCCTGCATCTCTGCAGGCTACATCAGATAAGTCTTTACTGAGAGACAGATAACTCTTCAGGCCAGCAACCTGTGGCAGGCCCCAGATTTAACTCTTTGTCTTCGAATCGTACCAGGAAAATTTTACGTTCCGGAAATTCTTCCAGATGACCGGTCTCAATAATCACACCGCGCGTACCTGGTTCTGCCAGCATTGAGCCTTCTTCAACATCAGGAATACTGCCATCATTAATAATATGACAGGCTGCATACACCCGGTCACCTTTCGTTAATTGATCTAAATTCATTTTTTGTCTCCATTACTACATTCGTAAGCTTTGATAAAAGATTGAGTTGTCGTAATTGCTACAAGCTTAAATCCGACAATCAAAAAATTACTAATAAAATCAGCTACTAAGATCATTGGCTGCAAAATGGCACAACCCTTGCTGTAACTGATATTAACTATCTAGCAAAACACTTGCCATGGAGACAAATAAGTTATGTTGATACTGACAGAAAGTGCACAAAATGCGGTAAGCCGCTTTATTAAGAATTCAGAAACACCTGTCCAGGGTTTGCGCGTTTCAGTAAACGATGGGGGGTGTTCCGGTCTGCAATACGGAATGATGCTTGAAGCGAATCCTAATGGTGACGATAAGGTACTGGATCTGGGGGAGATCAAGGTATTTATCGATCCAGAAAGTTTTCCAATGCTCGACGGTGTGACCGTTGATTTTCTCGATTCTATGGAAGGAAGTGGATTCAAATTTGAAAATCCAAACGCAACCAAAAGCTGTGGTTGTGGTAAATCCTTTTCCTGTTAGGGGGTGATAAAACATGTGGGATTATTCTGAAAAAGTTAAAGAACATTTTTTTGCACCTCGCAATGTAGGTAATGTAGAAGGTGCGAATGGAACCGGTGATGTAGGATCTTTATCCTGCGGTGATGCGCTTAGATTAACGCTAAAAGTAGAGCCTGAAACAGAGATTATTCTGGATGCTGGTTTTCAAACCTTTGGTTGTGGTTCAGCGATTGCTTCAAGTTCTGCACTGACTGAAATCATCAAGGGCATGACCATAGATGAGGCTTTGAAGGTCAGTAATCAGGATATCGCTGATTATCTGGATGGTCTGCCACCAGAAAAAATGCATTGCTCGGTAATGGGCCGTGAAGCCCTGCAGGCTGCAGTTGCCAACTATCGTGGTGAAGTGTGGGAAGACGATCATGAAGAAGGCGCACTGATCTGTAAGTGTTTTGCGATAGATGCCGTGATGATTGAGGATACGATTCGTGCCAATGGCCTGAAAACTGTTGAAGATGTGACCAACTATACCAAGGCGGGTGGTGGTTGTTCTTCCTGCCATGAAGGCATAGAAGAAATTCTTGAAATGGTGCTGTCCGAGTCGGGTGAAAAGTTTGACCCTTCTGCTGTAGCCCCTCAAAAACCAAAGCCAAGTTCTGGTCTGACCAATCTTCAGCGCATGAAGCGTATTGAAGAGTTACTGGAAGAGATACGTCCTAACCTGCAACGTGATCATGGCGATGTAGAGCTGGTTGAGGTGGATGGAAAATACATCTATGTGAATATGACGGGCGCCTGTTCTGGCTGTTCAATGGCAGCTACTACCTTAGGTGGCATACAGCAGCACCTGGTAGAAGGTTTAAATGAATTTATTCAGGTGTTGCCTGCAGAAGAGCTGGCGCGTCGTGCACAGGCTGGGAGTTAATCATGTCTGAAGGTATCTATCTAGACAATAACGCAACCACTATGGTTGACCCGGTGGTAGTTGAGGAAATGCTACCTTATTTTACCGAACAGTTTGGTAACCCTTCATCCTTGCATCAATTTGGGGATAAAGTGGGGCGTGCGCTTAAAAAGGCGCGTAAACAGGTGCAGGGGCTGTTAGGTGCCGAGCATGAATCTGAGATTATCTTTACCTCCTGCGGTACCGAGTCTGATTCAACCGCTATCCTGTCAGCGCTCAGAGCACAGCCTGAGCGTAAGGAAATTATTACTACGGTAGTTGAGCATCCAGCGATTTTAACCCTGTGCGAATACCTGGAAAAAGATGGCTACAAGGTGCATTACCTGAAGGTCGACAAGAAAGGTCGACTGAATATTAATGAATACATAAAATTACTGTCCGACAATGTTGCTATCGTCTCAGTGATGTGGGCGAATAATGAAACAGGGACTTTATTCCCGGTTGAAGAAATGTCAGAACTGGCAAAGTCTGCCGGGGTGATGTTTCATACCGATGCGGTACAGGCGGTGGGTAAGATACCGATGGATCTTAAGAATTCTGAAATCGATATGCTATCTCTGTCCGGGCATAAATTGCATGCGCCTAAAGGTATAGGTGTGCTTTACCTGAAACGTGGCGTTCGTTTCCGCCCTCTGCTCAGAGGTGGTCATCAGGAGCGTGGTCGTCGTGCCGGTACTGAAAACGCAGCATCTATTGTTGCCCTGGGTAAAGCCTGTGAACTGGCACAGGAGTCAATGGAATTTGAAAAGACCTTTGTTAAGTCCATGCGTGATCGTCTGGAGCAGGGCATTCTGCAACAGGTTTCGCATTGTTTCGTGACAGGTGATCCGAATAACCGTTTACCCAATACCTGCAATATTGCATTTGAGTATATTGAAGGTGAAGCCATTTTATTGCTATTGAATAAAATGGGTATAGCGGCATCCAGTGGTTCAGCCTGTACCTCAGGCTCGCTGGAACCCTCACATGTGATGCGTGCGATGGATATTCCCTACACTGCAGCACATGGTTCTACCCGTTTTTCTCTGTCGCGTTACAACACCATGGAAGAGGTGGAAAAGGTGATTGAGGCTGTACCACCGATTGTTGCGCAGCTGCGCAAGTTATCACCCTACTGGGATGGTAATGGTCCTGTGGAAGAACCCGAAAAGGCGTTTGCACCGACTTATGCCTAGTTAATGGCTTGCTAGCAACAAGCTAAGCAATTTGTTTTCCTCATTTATTGCCGCAGTTAGACTGCGGCTTTTTTTCTGCTAATCCAGGGAGACATTATAAACTGGACATTCGTATGTAGGGGAGGCTGAACTATTGCTATCGACCCTCAAGAGCCATTCCAGACATGCTGTAGTGCCGTAGGATGTCTTTTACCTTCGCCCATCCGTGGGCTCGTACCTCCAACCTTCATATAGTCGACTATGCATTCGCGAAATAACAGCATCCATGCTGAAAACCAAATAGGTGAATCCTGCTACGAGCAGAATTGTACGTTTGCGGCGGCGTATCTCTGCATTGTGTCGCAGCTCAGCTACCGGAGCTGGAGTGATTTATACCTCCATCTCTGTCTCATAACGGCAGACCCGGTTGCGCCCACCCTGCTTGGCGGCATACAGAGCAAGGTCTGCGGCTTTGACCAGCGACTCCAGCGAGTTCGCTTGTTGCGGATAGGTCGCCACACCAATACTCACGCTGATTTTGATAGTCTTCCCGTCGCCGATATCGAAGGACTGAAGCTCTACCGACGCGCGTAGGCGCTCGGCAATTTTCATGGCCAGGGTTGCAACTGTCTCTGGCAGGATCAGCGTGATTTCCTCGCCGCCGTAGCGGCACACGCGGTCGATGGAACGCGCCTGTTTCACCAGTAATTCGCTGATACCCTTGAGGATGGTATCGCCGGCCTGGTGTCCGTAGGTATCGTTGACTTGTTTGAAGTAGTCGATGTCTAGCATCAGCAGCGACAGCTGGTGCTGGAAACGCTGTGTGCGGAAAATTTCGTCCTTCAGCAATGCATGAAACGTGCGGTGGTTATACAGCTCGGTGAGGCCATCACGTCGCGCCTCTTCCTCTGCCAGTTCCGCACGCAAGCGCTCGCTAATGTCGCGCGCCACAGCCAGAACTCCCGCCATTTCACCCTTCTCATTGCGGTATACGCTGGCGTTGTAGAGCACCTTAGTCAGTGCCCCTGACGCATGTTTCATGGTCAGTGGATAATCTCTGACAGATCCCTTGGCGAACGCTTCCTGATAGCCCGCGAGCGCCCTGTCCGGTTCGGTGAAATATATCGAGAAATCGCTGCCTATTAGCAACTCGCGCTGCACGCCTGTCATCTGAATCGCTGCCTCGTTGACGTCCATGATCCTGCCCTCCATGTTGATCGTTACCAGTGGATCCATGTCTGCCTCGATCAGGCTGCGTGCATACAGCAGTGCCTGACGTTGCTGTTCTTCTGCCTGTTTGCGCTCGCTGATATCACGCACCGTGGCTAGCACTGAGGCCTGTCCCGTCTCAATGCGGGTCAGCAACACATCGGCGGCAAACGGTTCGCCATTCAGGCGCTGATGTTTCCACTCGAAAAAGCTGTAACCCTCGCGCATGGCGGTCGCGATCATCTCTTGCGCAGCCTCGGCCGAGGAGCTTCCGTCGGGTTGTCGTTCAGTCGAAACATCCCATGGCCCAAGTGCGGTCAAATCTGCCTTACTGGTGGCGCCGAACATTTGCAGCGTTGCCTGGTTGACGTCGGTGAAGCGCCAGGACGGCGACTTTAGCACCATCAAAGCGTCGCGCGAACTCTCGAATAACTGTCGGTATTTCTTCTCGCTTTCCAGCAATTCCAGTTCAGTCTGCTTTTCTTTGCTGATATCACGTATTGTGGCCTGCAGGAATGTCTGTCCTTTCGGCCCCATGCGGGTTCCCAGCACACTGGCGGTGAATGTCTCGCCGTTCAGGCGCCGTAGCTCCCACTCGAAAAGGAGAGAGCCTTCACGCAGGGTAATCATCCCCAATTCCAGCGCTTTCTCTTTCGAAGAGCGCCCGTCTGGTTGTCGCTCGGGTGAAATATCCCATGGCCCCAGTGCGGTGAAATCGGCCTTGCTGGTGGCGCCAAACAGTTTCAGCGCGGCTTGATTCACCTCCGTGAAATGCCAGGACGGTGGCCTGGCCACCATCAGGGCATCGCGTGAGCCCTCGAATAACTGCCGGAAATTCTCCTCGCCTTCGCGCAGCTCCTGTTCCGCCTGCTTGCGCTCGGTGATATCCGTGAAAACGGCTAGCAGGAAGGATGTTTTCTTCACCATCATGATCCGACCATTGATGTCCGCATAGAAAATCGAGCCATCCTTTCTTTTCACAGGAGTATCGGCTACAAAGCTGATTTCGTCCCTGATATTCTGCTCGATCTGGCGATTGATGTTGTCCATCTCTTCTCTGGGGAGAATGTCCTCTACCCCCAGCCCGAGAATCTCGTCGGGAGTATAGTTGAGCATGCGCTGAAACGAGGCATTGCTCATGCAGAATTGTCGGGTTTCGGTATCCATGAGGACGATTCCGTCCTTTACCGAATCGAAAACCGTGCTAAGCAACGCCTGGGATTCCTCCAGTTGCTGTGTTCGTGCCTGAACCCTGTCTTCCAGCTCGTCGTTCAACTGGCGGATTTTTTCTTCAATCTGCTTGCGCTCGGTAACGTCATGAAAAACGCCTATCAGTATGGGGCGTCCTGCTAGCACCATGGTGGTCGTGTTGACATCGGCATAAAATACCGATCCGTCCTTGCGTTGCACTGGCAGGTCTGGCGCCAGATGAATCTCACCTTTTTCCTGGCGTTCGACTTGCTGCAGCACTTGCGGAAAATCTGCTTCTGGGTGGATGTCTTCGATGCCAAGACAACTCAATTCCTCCAACTGGTAACCCAGCATGTCACAAATTGCGCTATTCCCCATTACAAACTTCCTGGTTTGCGCATCCGCCACCAGGATACCGTCTATGGCGGCATTGAATACGGTCTTGAACCTGAGTTCGGCCTCTTCAAGATTCTGGGCCGCCTGCTGGCGATCCTCAATTTCTCGCTTCAGCCCGAAATTAGCCTTTTCCAGGTCCCCCGTCATGTTGGCCAGAGACAGGGCCTGGTTGCGCGACCTTGTCAACGACAGGAGCACGTTAAAAAGCAGCAGACTGATCGCCGTGCCAAGCAACAGGATGCTGTTCACCTTACCGACATCGATGGTTTCTTCAAAATAGGGTGAGGACTTGAAAACCAGCAGCCAGCGACGACCGGCATATTCCAGGATGGATTGGTAGGAGGCAAAGTGTGCGTGACCGGAATGGGAGAGGCTCAACTCCATGTCCCCGCTGGGATAAAGTAAGGCCTCTTGAAGCGGTTCACCACCATCGAAAATCTGAAGCTCAACATACTCTCGCTTATCTATAAGAAGCCCCTGCATCAGGTCGTTCATGCGGAAGGGACTGTAAACATATCCCTTTAAGGCCTCACGCCTCTGTTCAGGGGTTTGTGCGGCTTCTCCATTACGGTAGATAGGCAGATACATAAGAAAGCCAGCCTGAACATCTTTTTCTGTTTCCTGAAGCAGGGTTACCTTACCACTCAGAGCGGGTAAACCGGTGTCCCTGGCCATCTCCATGGCTTTTCTACGTGTGGCTTCGGAGAACATGTCATAACCAAAAGCCCGCTTATTTCGCCAGTCAAAAGGCTCCAGAAAGATAATGGGGGTGTATTCCGGGCGTTTTCCGTCGGGGCGAATCTCATATTCGGGAAAACCCTCATCCCGAACCTGACGGATATGAGTAGTCTTTTCTGCAGCAAGAATTCTTTTGGAAAAGCCGAGCCCTTGAACACCTTGATAGTGTTTATCAATCTGCAGCGCAGCTACATAGGTCCGCCATTCCTCCCGGGTCACTCCCTCGGAGCCTGCGAAAAAACCTGCGCCGCTTTGGAGCAGAAATGCACAGGTATGCAGACGGTCGCGAAGGGACATTTCAATTGTCTGGCTGCGAAAAACAAAACGCTCATTGGCACTTTGCAGCACAGCACTCCTGGCGATATACCAGGCGAAAAAAGTGACCACCAAAGACGCAAACAGGACTATCCAGGCAATAGCTTTACCCCGAAAAACGGATGGCAGCGGTGAAGTAACCTCTTTAGAAGTTTGGGCAGCAGAGTAAGCGGGCTGCGAAGCAGTCGATTTCTGGATATGCTGATTTTTCATATTTATGCTCATTCTTATCCATGATGATCACGTCCGGCACAATAGCAGTATAGTTTCTCAGGTGAATAAGTGTGAACAGTCCCTGTTTCTACAGACGCTCTTCGGTTGCGCGGATGGTCAGGGTACTGTCCTCGTCCATGGCCTCTACTCCGTTGATGCTAACTCTTCCATTCTTTTCCCTGTTCACTAAAGAACCTGAGGTTATTCTGACAAACAGAGTTTTCGACTTGTGTGCCAGTATCGTATCGGTGTCTATACCTGTAATGTATGGAAGCTTTCACTAAAAGCTCTATTAGCTCTTTTAGCTATGTAAGGTTTGCGACAAAAATATTTTAATCAGCACTGTTTCACTAAACAATAAATCCTATCTAATTGATAAATAGAGATAAATCTACAATGACATAGAGCTTGCTTTTACTCTGTCTAAGGATTAAGAAACGAGTGTAGCAATGCATAAGACAATTATTAACGATACGACCTTGAGAGATGGCGAGCAATCAGCCGGGGTCGCATTTTCACTGGATGAAAAAATAGCCATAGCTGAAGCGCTGGATGTTATCGGTATTCCAGAGCTGGAGATTGGTATTCCAGCCATGGGCGAGATTGAGCGCGATTCAATCCGTGCGGTATCTCAGGTGGTCAAGCGTTCACGTCTGATGGTGTGGTCGCGTATGAATATGGCTGACCTGTCTTTATGCAAAGATCTGGGGGTGCATAGCATTGACCTTTCTATTCCTGTTTCTGATCAGCAAATCAAAAACAAGCTCAAGCGTGACCGCGAGTGGGTGTTAAAACAAATTCCAAAACATATTCTGGCTGCGTCAGAACTGGGTCTTGAAGTCTGTGTTGGCGGTGAGGATTCTTCACGTGCCGATATCGATTTTCTGATGCGTGTAGTGGATGCTGTGGAGTCGGTAGGTGCATGTCGTTTCCGCTTTGCAGATACGGTCGGAATTATGGAACCTTTTCAGGTATACGAAACATTTAAAACGCTACGCAGTATAAGCGGATTGCAGCTTGAGATGCATGCACATGACGATCTGGGTATGGCAACGGCGAATACCCTGGCTGCTATTCGTGGTGGTGCTACGCATGTGAATACGACGGTACATGGTCTGGGTGAGCGCGCAGGTAATGCAGCTCTGGAAGAAGTCATAATGGGGATACGCAAGTTTTACCCTCAGCAGGATGGCATTGATATGTCGAACTATGCTCTGGTTTCTGCACTGGTTGAGAAGGCCTCGGGACGCTACGTGAACTGGCAGAAGAGTCTGGTCGGAGGTGGTGTGTTTACTCACGAAGCGGGCATTCATGTCGATGGACTGATGAAGGATCGACTCAATTATGAAGGGGTTAATCCAGCCGATCTGGGCAGAGAGCATCAGTTTGTGTTAGGTAAACACTCTGGTACTCATTCTATTACTCAGGTGTATGCCGATATGGGTTATCAGCTAACGCGTGATCAGGCTGAAAAATTGTTATTACTGGTTAGACAGTTTGCTACAGAGCATAAATCCGCACCCGCCGGTGACGTTTTGAGACTGTTTTATCAGCAGATAAATTATCCTGGTAGTGAACAATGGAAGTATCAATGAGCAGGTATGGCTCAGAGCAGCTGACTGATTCTGAATCACGCTTATCCTGGTTTCAGATGGTACGTGAGGATATCGATTGTGTTTTTCATCGTGACCCTGCTGCCAGGACTCGTGTAGAGATTGTCACCACTTATCCCGGTGTACACGCGATCATGATGTATCGCATAGCCAATCGGCTTTGGCGTAGAGGGTTGCGTTATTTGCCGCGCCTGATTTCCTATATTGCTCGTATCTGGACCAGTGTTGATATTCATCCTGGTGCGACTATCGGACGACGTTTTTTTATCGACCATGGTGCAGGTGTCGTAATCGGTGAAACCGCTGAAGTTAAAAACGATGTGACTATTTATCATGGGGTGACTCTGGGGGGTGTTTCCTGGAATAAGGGAAAGCGCCATCCTACGCTGGAAGATCATGTGGTTGTGGGTGCTGGTGCCAAGATTCTGGGGCCGATCACGCTTGGAGCGCATGCCCGAGTCGGTGCCAACTCGGTGGTTATCTCATCGGTACCCATGGGTAAAACGGTAGTCGGTATTCCTGGAAAAGTAGTCAGTAACCGCAATAGCGTAAATACCTCAGATCTGGAAGATATAGATTTAAATCATCATCTTATCCCCGATCCTGTTGCTGAAGCCATTACCTGTCTACTGGATCGGATACGATTACTTGAACAGGCTGTAGGTGTACATGGCTGTCTGCCGGATGGTCAATCCCCCGAAGATGAGTGTGACGATTGTGATGCAAAACAGATGTGTGAACCGGTCAGTATCGATTTGAAGAAGGTCGTGTAATGAGCGTGGATCTGCTCGATTTTGCAGGCGAGGAGCTTTATTTTGATGAAGCAATGCAGTCTGAAACCGAGCAATGTATTGAAAAAGCAGCAGAAAATTATGGCGGTAAACATTCAGAAAATCTGTTGTTGCGAGCGTATTTTCTGGAACCGGAGCATCCAATGGTGCTGGTCGCATTATACCGCTATTACTATTACCAGCATCGTTATGCAGATGCATTGAGGCTGGCAGAACGGGTACTCAGGATTTTTTCCCGGCGACTTGGTTTGCCTGAAAACTGGCAGGATATTACAGAGCAGCAGGTTGAAGATGCAGCAAAAGAATCGATGACGGAGGTGCGGTTTTATCTGCTGGCATTGAAAGGTGCAGGCTATCTGGAAATGCGACTGGAAAATTATCAGGGCGCGATAGAACGGCTACGGAAAATAGTTGAAACCGATACAAAAGACAGGCTCAGCGTGAGTTCATTATTACAGATCGCTGAGGATGAAGTTAACAGACAGGCCGGTATCTATCGGCTCAGATTTTAAAGCAGGAGAATAAGCATGAGTGAAAGTGAATTTGAACTGGATCTGGACGAATTAAGTAGTGCTGAGGACTTTCTTGAGTATTTTGGTGTTGAATACGAACCATCAATTGTTCATGTGAACCGCTTACATATTCTACAGCGTTTTCACGACTATATAGCAAAAGTTGAAGATATGCCCGAAGAAGAAGAGCAGATGCGTACAATTTATGGCGCTTTGCTGTTAAAGGCTTATTCTGATTTTGTGGATTCAGATGCCGCTACCGAAAAAGTATTTAAGGTTTTTAAGATGCTGGAGCCAGTAGAGATAATGGTGCCACTGTCAGACCTAATGCCAGGAGGAACGTTCAGTGCTCCCCAGGTATGAATATGGTGATGCTGTTCGAGTAATTCGAAACCTGCGCAACGATGGTACTTATCCGGGGCAGGATACTGGCAAGTTACTGGTGCGCAGAGGTAATGTGGGTTACGTGCGCGATGTGGGTACCTACCTGCAGGATCAGCTGATCTATAAGGTTGATTTTTTCGAGTTAGGTATCATGGTTGGATGCCGCGAGCAGGAGCTTATACTTGAAAGTGACCCTTATGTTCACAGTCGTTATGAATTCAGAGATAAGGTAACGCCAAAAATCCCACTGGGCATTAAGGGTGATGTGATTGCGCAGCCAGGCGATGAAGGCGAGATTGAAAAAGTGTTACGTGAAGAAGAGGGTGGGCCTTTTTACCATGCACGCTTCAATGGTCGCGTGTTAATGGTGCCAGAGAGTGCGCTCGATTTTAGTGATCCAGAACTTGCGGAAGAATGAGATGTTAGCGATGAAACAGGGTTATGATATTCCTGAATTTAATTACCATTTATTGCGTAATTCGTTGAATAAATTCAGTAAAAATCTGGCTGAATTAAGATCTGATGAATATGAAAAAGTTTTGCAGAGCGCCTATAAAAGTTTTGATATGGAATCGCTGGTTCTTAACACCGATGAAGCTCGTACATTTATCGTACCCCCTGAACAGATTGAACAATCTATAAACGCTATTGCTTCTCGCTATGTGGACGAGGATGAATTTCTGCAGGATCTAGATGCTAATGGCCTGAATCGTGAGACGCTCAGTGCAGCGCTATATAGGGAACTGACTTTCGACGGAGTGATGCAGGTTATTGGTTCAAAAGCAGCTGATGTGACTGAACTAGATATTATGCTGTTCTATGAAATGCACCATGATCGTTTCGAACAACCAGAAAGTCGTATGGCGCGACATATATTAATCACTATTAATGATGATTTTGCAGAAAATACAGAAGTTGAGTCGAGGAAAAAAATATCCGAGATTGCAACAAAGCTAGGTAGTAGAACCAATCGTTTTCCACAATTTGCCAGGCAATATTCAGAATGTCCCACGGCAGTAGACGGTGGTAAGCTGGGAGAAGTTACACGTGGACAGTTATATCCTGAACTGGACGAAATTTTATTCAATATGGCAGAGAATGAAATAAGCCCTGTTGTTGAATCTGAAATGGGTTTTCATTTACTTTATTGTGAACAGGTTAAAGCTGCTAAACGCATTCCCTTCAATAAAGTTAAAGCCCGCATCAGCCAGATATTGCAGGAGCGCAACCGAAGAAACTGTCAGAAAGCCTGGTTGACTGGGTTGCAGAATAAATAAATGTATTTAGTTTAGCGCTATTTTAAAAGCGAGAGTTGTATGAAAAATCCAAAAGCACATTGCTCTTTTTGTGGTCAGGAACAGGGACCAAATATTCCGCTTATCGCCGGAGAGGAGGGTCACATCTGTGAAGAATGTGTGCGCCTTGCTTCGCAGGTAGTTGGTAGCTGGGGCAGAAAAAGAGCAGCATCTAAACCATTACAGAACTTGTTAAAACCTGCTGAGCTTAAAAGTAAGCTTGATGAATATATTATCGGCCAGGATCTGGGTAAGGAAACACTGGCTGTTGCGGTATATAACCACTACAAACGCCTGCAGATGGAAAATCAACCGGTCAGTATGGATGTGAAGCAGGAAGAAGTTGAGATTGATAAATCAAATATCCTGTTGCTGGGTCCCTCTGGAACCGGTAAAACACTACTGGCGAGTACTCTTGCCCGTGTTGTGGGCGTACCCTTTGTAATTGCCGATGCTACCACTCTAACCCAGGCGGGTTATGTGGGTGAAGATGTAGAATCAATCCTGACACGATTGATGGACAGTGCCGAAGGTAATAAAGAGTTAGCGGAATGGGGCATAGTCTACATTGATGAAATTGATAAGCTTGCCAAAGCAGGTGAATCTTCTCACGGAACACGAGACGTATCGGGAGAAGGTGTACAGCAGGCATTATTAAAACTTGTCGAAGGTGCAAAAATTAAACTTTCCGGCAAAGGCAGAAAGGATCAACAGGGTGATCAACTGCTCGATACTCGAAATATCCTGTTTATTGCAGGAGGTGCATTTGCCGGGGTTGAGAAGATTCTGGAATCCCGATTAGGTGGCAGCAATAGAGGTATCGGATTTAATGTGGATTTATCCGAGCCCGAGAAGGCATACGATCAACTTAAGTTGATGGAAGAGGTGCAACCGGATGACCTGCGACATTTTGGATTGATCCCTGAGTTTATTGGACGATTCCCTGTGATAACCGCGCTACATGATCTGGATGAGCAAGCATTGGTTAAAATTCTCACCGAACCTAAAAATGCACTGGTTAAACAATATAAACGCCTGTTTGAATTCGAGGGTGTTGAACTCGAAATTACCGATGAAGCCTTAACCGCAATCGCGTTGCAGGCAATTGAGAGAGGAACTGGTGCACGTGGATTACGTGGCGTTATGGAAGGACTGTTACGTAAAGTGATGTTCGAAATGCCGAGTCTTGAGAATGCAAGTCATTGCCTTGTAGATGGACAGGATGTGAATGGAGATAGAGAGTTATCTATTGTTACTGCAATGCAGTAAATATTCTAAATATTTAACTGTTAAGTAGTATTTGAAACCACGGATTCAGGTAAAACTTAAATAATTTATTTTCCAGCAAAGCTGTTACTTTATTGTACTTATTGATGAATAGTAAAAAGTGGTTGTTTGATCCTGGATTCCGCTGTTGACCGCTTGTATTAAAGGGTAACTCATTGTTTTGTAGGGCATAACAGTCGGTTTATCTTTTCATGCTCCTATGCACCGGCTCTGGCATCCTGCTTCACTCTCAACAATTGCTCCCTGCACTGTTCTACATTCGCCCATCCATGGGCTCGTACCATCTACGTTCTCGAAGCTGAGCGACTCGCCTATACCGACTATATCACCACTACAGTAGGTCGATTCGTTGCTGAGCAGATATCTTTACAATACTTTTTGTAAACTGGATGTTAATCAACGAATACCATGATATTTAATCTAAAGTTTCCAGTCATGAAATTCTGCACCAGCCCATCCCTTAGTTCAATGGCATATCGAAGTCTTACTATTACCAGATAGAATGAATTGGCAAGGAACAATTCACTATCTATATGTGCAATGAAAATTTATATTACAGTGAATAGAGCTAGAGATGATAAAGAGTTTGCCTCACGTACAAGAGCAAACCCAGAAAGTCAGTATACTAAAACCAACACCATAGGTAGACGATGGTATTTCACACCAAATTTGTCGCTTACCGGAGAATATAGATGTAATCATGGTGTGGCATATATAAATAGTTCTGGTAGCATCGATTACTCTCAGGTAAAGGAAAGCTGGGATTTTTTAGTTTTACTGCTTTCCTGTCACTTCTAATGGTCTAAATGTGAATTGTAGTTATGTATATTAGCCTGAAATGGAAAGCTGTTGTATTTCTCAGTCTTGTACTTATAGTCATATCCGCTGTCTGGACCTGGCGCTTCATAGATAAGCAGCTTGAAGAATTTAATATTGGACTCGAACAGTCTCACAAGAATCAAACTGTTTTATTAAATGAGTTGGTCAATGATGGTTTTCTGAGGCTATCTCAGTTTGCTGAATTGATATCTGATAAGCGCTCAGTCCAGCAGAGTCTAGATGGTGAGATCAGTAGTAATTCAGGCAGTCTGAAAAGCTCATTGGAGGAGGACTGGTTATCTTACCGTACTAACCTCGGACTCGGCTATCTTGCAATCTATAATAGTGATAAACAGATTTTGGGGGCAGTTAATGCACCCGGCATGGTTTTTAATGCAGAGCTTCAGCATGCCATTTTGGGCGTTCTTGAAAAAAACACCTTATCGGATGAGCCAGAAAATCTGATTTATTGTAAGCAATCCTGCTTGATGATAGTTCTCCAGCCATTTATGAGTAAACAGGGGAAGTCGGGCACGATTGTACTGGCGCAAAATATGGCTGATATAGTCAGGGCCTTTTATGACTTCTCGAATTCAGACGTTGGCATTCTGCTTGGCGGTGAGAAAGTCGTTGGTGCCTCGTATCCGGAACGCTATCTGTCTAACTGGAAAGTATATGCCTGGGCTGTTAGTGACTTTAATCGTATATTTCCTGTAGTTAAAAAATATTCAGAATTAAATGCATTAGATGTCGGCAAGCAGAAAGAAGTGTTTAGTAGTGATGGCAGTCACTATCTGATCTCCCTGCTGGAGTTATCTGATATTAAAATTTTAGGTGAGCGTGCTATTTTTGTTTCTGTTGAGGATAGGACATCATCATATGAGTTGTTAAATAGTAATAACAGGAACGCTTTATCCACGGTCAGCTGGGGTTTACTGACGGCCGAGTTCATTATGCTGCTACTAATCCACACTCCAATGAAAAAACTGGCTAATATTACCGAGGCTTTACATCTGTTGCCCCAGCAACACTTCTCCCAGGCAGTACAAAAGATGGATGGCAGGAAAAGTCTTTTCATGGATGAGTTGAGTACGCTGCAGCACAGTACGGTATATGTTACCAGAGAGCTGGACAAGCTACACAGGGAGATACGCCTTAAAAATGAATCACTGCAGGAACAGGTTGCTGCCTTAACACGCTCCAGGTCTTTCCTGACTCGCCTGTTTGATAATTCACAAATTTTTATCATTACTCAGGATTTTGACTTTCATATTTATTCCACTAATAAAAAATTCGATAGTCTATATGATGAAACCCCGTTAAATTTTACCGACCTGATCTATGATGAACGCGAACTAGAAGAATTCAAAGTAATGGTTGAGAGTCTGATTCAGCACAAAACTGAGATATTCCAGCAAGAGTATAATCTGGTAGATAAAAACAATAATAATTTAATTATTACCTGGACACATGCTTTAGTTGAAGATGAACAGGGGAGTCCTATTATACTTTCAATTGGTATGGATCAGACGTTGCAGAAAGCGGCCGAAAATGAATTGCGCTGGATGGCGAATAACGATGGTCTGACCAGTATTGGCAATCGAAGATCATTTAATGCCACGATCAGGGAAATGCTGGAAGGCGGTGTCAGAGGGGCTTTGGTTTTTATCGATGTTAACCGGTTTAAGCAAATTAATGATATTTATGGTCATAATGCTGGTGATCAGGTACTCATCGATATTGCAAATAAGCTACGTAAATCAACACGCTCCTCCGATACGATAAGTCGTTTTGCCGGGGATGAATTTACTATTCTAATGGTGAATATCAAACACGATGATTTGACCGAAGTCCTGAAGAAGCTATCTACAGAGTTAAGTAGTAGTATTCAGCTTGAAGATGGTCGTAGTGTTCAATATACCGTCAGTATCGGTGCTTCCCTTTTTCCTGAGCAGGGAAGTGATCCTCAAAGTCTGATAATCAATGCAGATAGGGCTATGTATCATGCCAAAAAGAAAGGAGTAGGTCAGTGGCGTATTTTCGATTCTAGTGATGAACGAGTATATCAGATCAAACAGGATCATAACCTGAGTCTGGCAATTAAACATGCGCTCAAAAATAGTTCGTTCAAACTGGTATATCAACCGGTATTAGATATTCAGAAAAATCAAATATCGCACTATGAAGTGTTGATTAGGTTAGAGGATGAAAGCGGGCAAAAAATATCGCCTTCTGTTTTTATTCCTTTAGCCGAAAAGATCGGAGAAATTCGTAATATCGATGCGTGGGTGCTGGAACATGCCTTATCTAAATTACGTGATAGATTGTCAAAGGGCGATGATCTAACTCTTGCCATTAATATATCTGCACCAACTATGCAGGCAGATGATTTTCCAGAGCTGGTGTTTAGTGTTTTAAATAAATACAAAATCGATAGCCGTAGGTTAATCATCGAACTAACGGAAACAGCTTATATTGAAAATTTTCAGCAAGTGTTAAAGAACCTGAACCAGATAACAAAAAACAGGGTCAGAGTTGCGATTGATGATTTTGGGGTCGGGTTTTCTTCGTTTACCTACCTTAAAAAGTTACCGCTTAGTTATGTGAAACTGGATGGGTCTTATATCAAAAATTTAACTAATAGTCCCGATGATCAAATTTTTGTCAAAAGTTTGTCGGCTATGGTTAGTGCGTTTGGTATGGAGATAATTGCGGAATTTGTAGGTGATCAACAGACACTTTGTATGATCAATGAGCTTGGTGTGACTCATGGGCAAGGTTATTTTATAGGTAAACCAGTACCTTTTGAGGCCTGTGTTAAGAATGTAGAGTTGTTAGTGTATAAGTAAAAGCATTGACTCTCCAGGGCTGCCCGGATGTTATGTGCCTGGACGCCTTTTATTTATAAAAGGGCTTATGTGATATTGATAGCTCTGGTTCAATTCAGTTACGCCCCATATTGCTTTGGCTGATAAAAATCCCAGTCTCAGGTTTTTAAAATGCTGTAATTTGTCCTAAAACGATTTAATAAAAAATTTATTGCTCCATAACCTTTTTTGATGCGCGCAAGTTGAGAATACCCCGTCAACTTGACATAGAGCATGTATATAACAATCTGGTACCGATTTCATAAATTTTTTCACTTTCTAACCTTTTATTCAGGTGATATTCTTCTGCCTCGCTAAATGTAATGCAGAATGCATCTATAATACATACTGGTGGTGGGCATACTGGTTGGTATGGATTGCGGTTGTTTATGATATTACGTATTCAGAACTTATATGTTTTTTAGGGGTAAAACTTATGGGTGACTCTGCCCGGCCATTATGGCCACCATACATTGCTGGTGTGGTACTTGGTCTTGTATTGATTCTGACCTTTGTTCTGGTTGGGAATGGTGTCGGTGCATCAGGTATGTTTGCTCGTTTTGCAGCCGTAATTGGTGAAGGTATAGCACCGCAAGTCACCGAAACCAATGCATATCTTGGCCCTATGGTGAAACAGGGGGCAAATCCTCTCTTATCCTGGATAGTTTTCGAAGTTTTGGGTATCGCTATTGGTGCTCTGCTGGCAGCGGTTGCCTCGGGTCGATTCAAATTTATGCTTGAAGGTACACATAAAATTGGACGCTCCTACCGTCTATTGTTTGCTCTGCTTGGTGGTGTTCTTGCGGGCATTGGTTCACGTATAGCTTCCGGGTGTACTAGCGGTATTGGTCTATCTGGAACTGCGATGCTAGGCATTAGCGGATTTGTTTTTTTACTAACCTTCTTTCTAGTTGGTCTAGGGGTTAGTGTATTAATGAAGAGGGCCTGGTAATGGATTATGGTACAGCAGGAACGGCACTGACTTCAGGGTTGTTATTTGGTTTTGTGCTTGAGCAGGCAGGCTTTGGTTCGCCCTGTAAATTAACCGCGCAATTTCGCTTCAGCGACTGGTCTGTTTTCAAGGTTATGTTCACCGCTATTCTGGTGGCATCTTTAGGCATTCAGTTATTACAGTTAAACAATACCTTTGGTTCGAATGGCTTTTATGTTTCACCTGCCATGCTCGCGGCAACTGCGCTGGGTGGTGCATTCGTTGGTGCTGGTTTTGCAGTGGGTGGTTACTGCCCTGGTACATCCGTAGTTGGCGCTATGACTGGACGCATGGATGGAGTTGTTTTTGCAGTAGGGATGGTGATCGGAGTCTGGTTTTTTTCGCTAAATTTTGATGCGCAATGGTTGCAGGATATTTTGAATGCTGGAAAATTGACAGAAAAAACCCTGCCTCAATTACTCGGTGTTTCACCTTGGGCCGTTTTGTTAGTGTTGACGGTGCTGGCGGTTGCTGGGTTTATGATGGGTAGTCGCTTCGAAAAGCGCTTTAGTCATCTCAATCAGGACGATTCTTAACGAACAATCAAACACTTGGATTTTGCTTTAGCGGCGGCTATGCCGCCTCGCAATTATGGAGTCACTTTTAATATCATGAAACAAACATCATCTTCTCGTTCTGGCAGTAAACGTAAATATTTACTCGCCCTGTCTATTCCAACACTGGCTATGGGTATGCTGGGTGTGGCGCCGTTGCCAGAACCGGTAGCATCTCTGCTTATCCCGGTGGCCATGGCTCGCGGTGAAAACCCCTGTGCTCCCGTCGCACGTGGTGCAAATCCCTGTGCCCCCGTCGCACGCGGTGAAAACCCCTGTGCTCCCGTCGCACGCGGTGAAAATCCCTGTGCCCCCGTCGCACGCGGTGCAAACCCCTGTGCTCCCGTCGCACGCGGTGAAAACCCCTGTGCTCCCGTTGCTCGCGGTGAAAATCCCTGTGCTCCCGTTGCACGAGGTGAAAACCCCTGTGCCCCCGTCGCGCGCGGTGAAAACCCCTGCGCGCCGGTTCGACGCTGAGTAATTGTTGTTCGCACTGTGAATAATGTTTTCACCGATTATTCTCACTGGTTGACGACACTTGGTGAGTGGTCATTTGATGAAGTTGCTGCTGCTGCGGAGACTGTTGCTTTGATTCATCAGGCATTAGCAAACGATGAGCTTTCTATCGTTAGTGAATGGCTACGTGATAAAGCGCATAAACCCATACAGGCCTGGGCTCATTATCCAGATGATGACTGTCTTGACCCTGAAACTGGGGCCATGGTTTACTACCATGCTCATGACCCAGGTGAATGGGATCGGGAGGAACACGGGCATTTTCACTTGTTTGTAAGACCTGCTCCTGAACTGGCTTTTACCCATGTGGCAGCAGTGTCAATGTCAGCCTATGGAATACCTGTTGCCCTGTTTGCCACTAATGGCTGGGTAACAGATGAACAAATGCTACCGGCAGAGGAAGTGTTACGGCTGCTGGATGATGGGCTGTGGCAGATTAATCGGGCACGGCCATCCTGGCAGGTGTTGCAATGGCTGGATGCGCTATTGACGTTACTGCGGCCTTTTATCGAAGAATTATTACTGCGGCGTGACCAGGTAATTGGCTGGACGCAGCAAGGGCACTCGTCAACGGGTATTCTGGATGACAGGGAAACCCATGTCCTGAGTGAGTTGCCATTCGATTGGTCAGAAATACTTGAATCAGTGCAATCTGAAGCCCATATCCGGATGAATCCGGATCTGCAGGGGGCAGCAGTTTCGTGATGATTTCTAGTTGTTACATTATCTTTAAACAAAAATATATTAAGGAGTAAAGAATGAAATTTACAAAATCTATCCCTGCAGTTTTGCTGTTGGGAGCTGCGTTATTGCAGAGTGCTTTGGCCTCATCAGGGGTTTCACCTCTGGTTGATACTGCCTGGCTGAATTCCCATAAGGATCAGGTTACTATTCTTCAGGTAACTGGGAAGGTTAAGTCTTTTACCCAGGCTCCTGTTGTCAAAACAGAAAAGGGAAAAACTGTGGTCAAGACTGTTGCAGGCCATGTACCTGGAGCCAGACTGGTTGACTTCGGTAAGATTCGTGTTAAGCGTACTGTCGAAGGCAAAAAGGTCAAAAAACTAATCCCTTTAAAAGCTGATTTTGAAAAGCTGGCTCAATCCTGGGGTGTTAACAAGGGGGATACTATTGTTCTGGTACCTGCAGGTTTGAGTACTGGTGATGTTAATGAAGCAGCACGTCTTTACTGGCAGTTTAAATATTACGGTCAAAAGAATATGGCGATTCTAGATGGAGGTATGGCTGCATGGCTAGCAGCAGGTTTGCCAGCGGCAACAGATGCTCCAGCAGTAAAAGCTGGTAACTGGGTAGCAACTACGGAAGTTAAAAGTATTCTTGCCACCTATGAAGACGTAAAAAACGGATTGAAAAGAAAGAATGTACAGTTTGCTGATGCTCGTCCTCAGAATCAGTACATGGGTGTATTCACCAAGAAAGGTGAATTGTCTGGACATATTAAAGGGGCGAAAGATATGTCGCCAGATTTGATTACCAGAGCAGATGGTGCTTCAGCGCGTTTTCTACCTGTTGCAAGCTATAAATCAATGATGAAAGCAAAAGGATTGAACCCAGAAGGACATACCATTGCTTACTGTAATACAGGGCATCAGGCAGCAGGTGTCTGGTTTGTGGCTCATGAATTGTTAGGAAACAAGCATGTTAGTCTGTATGATGGCTCTCTGGTTGAATACAGCCTGCTGGGCGGAGAAACCACTAATCCTGCAATGTTAAATTAACAGAATATTCTATTTTCTGATTTAATCAGGTACAGAAAAAAGCCCGGATCATTCCGGGCTTTTTTATGGACAACAGTTTTAATGTGTGTGTTTCAGGTTCACTTTGGTTGTATAGACACTTGCATTCTCTCTATAACCTCGTTAGGCACTACAGAACAAGCATTTTACTTACCATCAATGGACCAATGTACCCCGTCGATTTTGGTAAAATTGGCTTTGACGACACCATAAGTTTTACCTACCGCATGTAACTCAGTATTTCCATTATGAGTTCTACCCAGACCTCCATGTTTTGGCGAAGTGGTAATCGTAACTTCTTTACCCGCTTTATCTTTAATTTTTAAATCTCCCGTCCAGGTGATCGTCCAATCGATTGCCTTTCCTTTAATATGATTCGAAGTCAAGCCTGGTTGATAAGCAACACTTGCTGCAGTAATAATTTCTTGAGCGCCTTTTTTTGAATCAGCTGATTTACCATGGTCCCACGTGATATCAACACCTGTTTTCTTAGGCACCTTATCAGCGGTGACCAACCCTTTTGCCACTTTCCAGGCCCAATGCAGAACATAAGCTCGCGCTTCACTACGACGAGTAGTTGAAATAGATATTTTTGCACCCGCATCTGTAAGCGCTTTTTTAAAGGCTGTCACTTTCGTTTTAAATGTCACGTCAAGCTTGTCTATACTTGTGCTAGTAGAATACAGGGCCTTTCCTTGATTGGCTGTCCACCAGGCTCTACCACTTAATTTTGACTTATCTACGATTGGTGTGGGCATTATTTATCTCCTATTGTTAAATCAGGGGCAACTTCTTTCAACATCGTAGCCTAAAAAGTAATAACCCGACCATACAGGCTCGGCTTCAAATGGAGCTGAATCCCAAATATCAAAACTTATTCCTTCACTGGTTGTGCAATGTGTAAATTGTTCAAATTTTCCATCACCATTTAAATCTGCAAGCACATTATCGTTTTCTATTTTTGTCTTAAGATTATTGGCTACAATGCCTATCGCTAAACCAATAGGCCTGCTATGCTTTACTGAATAAAAGGTGTAACCTTCGGCCTGGTTCTGTTCTCGCCGATCATCCGCCAAAGGGCCACAGTTTTCCGAAGTGGCAACGCCTATAATTTTTGCGGAGCCTAAAACTTGCGGAACACCGAGACCAA
>JBNKMF010000044.1:0-41466 GCA_050292965.1 Gammaproteobacteria bacterium
ATGGTCTGAGTCGGCTGTTGCTCCCTGGGAATTTCGAAGAGCTAAACGAAAATAAACTGCTCATTTTAAATACAGTCTAGATTACAATTTTCGCACTCTGTGTGGCCATTCTGAAACCGGGAAAGAAAACTCTAATAGCCGATCCAAATTCAAAGAACTAGCCCAGCTGCCCCCTAACCTGATTGATAGTATCAATCAGTGTGAAGCAAAAACTTCTTCCTTAAAGTTTGAATTTAATTATTTTATTAGGTCCGACCCAAAAGGTTTCCTGGACTTCTACTCATGAAATTCGCTTTTGGGAAGCTCACTATTTTGAAATAATTAGATCTCTAACTGGAATATGAATAATTTTAGGATACGTCTCTGAAAAATTGACCAGTGATGAGTACAGAGCAACAGCTAGGACAACACCAACGCACCATCTAAATGACTTTTGAATCCATAAAATCCAGATATCTTTACGCTCAGCTTTTCTTGCTTCCATTTCATAAGCAATAGCGAGCATATTGCTTTTATTAACATTGGAGATATAAGATTCAACCTTTAAGGTATACTGCGCCCCCCAATTCATGTACTTTAAAAATGCGTCTACATGATTAGCCCCGTTGGGACCGTTCAATTCATTCAGCATATCCCTGGGATTGCTGCCAAATGATTTTTTGATACCTTCTGTTTTTTTTTTGAAATCCTCAGTAGATAAAACCAGTTCACTATGATTTTTCTGTACTTCTGATAGCATAATTCTCTCCAAAAATTGGAAAATAGTTTTCACACAGCCTGGACCCAAACCGGTCATTCCTTACAGATCGTAGGGATCGCCAGATTCGCGGCGATGCCAGTCGTTTTTAAAGCTTCAATAAATAAATATTGTGTCCCCAGAATACCGAAACGTCAATTAATTGTGGTCTGTCCCCTAATAACGTTTGCATAATAGGCGCGAACTTGCGAGCGTCCATATTGAGGCGTTTGTTATACGTGCTATGCAATGGCCTCGCCTAACTTTGGCAGAATGCCTGATGCGTTTTTTGCCAATGTGGGATCACTTTCAAAAAAACCCTTAATGAAGGAGGCGGCTCGAACGGCAGCGATAAGCCTAAAATCATTGGATGAACTTTCTAATGCTTCTTTTCCAAACCCAAAATCACTAATTCCTCTAATAGCAATGAATTCAATCATTGATCTTCTGTTATATATCGACATGGCGACACCCGCTGCCTCCATTTCACCACTAATGTGATTTTCATTGCCGGCATCGAAAAGAGACCTTTTTCTAATTTGATCAATTGATGCAATGACAGCGTCATCAGACACCATGGTTTTTCCGACCTCAACCTTTGGTAGTTCGTTATATATTGTATTAGGAACTCCACATTTTACTGCTTTGTTTATTTCCTTTAGGACACCATTAACTTTTTCTAGGTTTACAGTTGGCCGATCATATCTTGCGCTTTCTCTCCATTGTGCATAGGAGGTCTTGCCACTTCTTAGCCCCTCTACATATTTTCGTATTTCTTGATAAAGATGGTTAGACTTTACTTGAACAGGAATAGCCCTAACTTTCCTTCCCGAGTCTTCATACTCTTTTGAAGTCAAACCCCAGTAAACAATAGAGTCTGTTACATGAAGATCGCAAAGCTGCAAACTACTAGGGTTTAATGTGTAGCCAATACCTGCGGAGATAACTATCTTTGGGTTGAGGTCTTCTATTCCCGCGTTCGTCGCTTGAGACGCATAAAAATTACCCATGTCTTGACCAAAGACTAATGCTACTGTGTATTTCGTACAGTCAGAGCGAACGACCCCAAAGTAGTATTCACTTACAAATTTATCAGAGTGCCACCTAGAATCTACACTAAATACATCGCAAAATATTCTTAACTCAAGAGGCAATCCAGTAACTATCAAAATATCAACAGAACTGCCCTTGAAGGGGTTTTCTTCTAACTGCTTTGCATCAGCATTGCTGACTTTAAGACGTTCTAGCAACTCAATAGTGTTAACATCTTTCATTGCTTTCTCAAATGGATCAGGATTATCTGATTCAATTGATTTTTCCAAAGTAGTTATAGGCTGAATTCCAATATTTGGCTCAAGTCTTATTAATTCGTTCTGCAGCTCTTTTGCTTTATTAAATGATTCTGACGTTAGGATATTTTTAATATTTGCCGCTTCTATACTAGCCCTAAGCTTCTGCAATTCGGAAGCATAGAGCTTGCTGACAGGTGTAATTGAGTTGATCAGCGACTTATATGATTCAGTGAATGAGCTTACTGCCGATTTATCATGAGAATGTTTTGCTAATTCTAACGAGGACGTATCAATAGACTTGGCTATTCTGTCGATCGAAGAAGTATCGACTTTTATTCGCTCAGCTGCTTCTCGTATTGCGCTAAACGAAGAGTCATCGATAATAGATTTAAGTTTATTGCTCCTATCATTAAGCTCTTCAAGAGCTCGACTAGACAATGAAATATCATTAATTCGTCTAGCCGATTCCAATACCTCATCGAGTCTAGAAGCACCCCTCAGAATATCTTCTCTATTTTTTTCTTTCTCTAGAAATTCTTTAAAAGTTAACTTCTTTTCCATTATTAACTACTCTGCAAAGTCTGAATTGCCTGGCTATTGGTTCTGTAGGTATAACGCCGCAATAAGGGGACGCAGAGAATTTTGGCCTGTTTTTTAGGCCAAAATTTACGGAGGTCCCAGCCGCCGTTTTTTGGCGGCGACATGATTGCTTTGTTAGTAGCTTGTTTCACGTTACTGATTACTTAATTGGCGAATATGGGCATTTAACGTTTTGTTTCCAACTCCACCCGGATAATCAACTATTCTTTCGTCTGGAACATTTTCCAATTTGAACTCTTTACCATCCGCCGTTACGTATATTGTGTGAACTGAGTAATTTAATAGCTCCCCACCACGTTCCATATTCCAGTTTACTGCTTCTACGTTCTTTCCTGAACGAGAGAATTCTTCACGAATTTTCTCTTCGATTAGCCTTGCACCATTTATTCTTTCGTCATCGCTCATTATTTTATCCTTATGCTACTAACAGCTGATTATAGTACACGCACGCATATTGACTTATGTTGCATTATATCCTCAATCATAGGTAAAACAATCAATGACCGCTCCTGGCACACCAGAGACAATCACTCATTAACCCGGAATGACCGATTCCAGGAAGGAGTCATTCACTTGCTGACCTTAAATGACTTCTGACGACCCAGGTTGTGTGAAAACTATTTTTCATTTTTTCAAGTGGAATATGCAGGCTTATATAGAGTCAATTTCGTATTATTTGTGGTTATTGAACTCTAAATATTCCTGAAAAATTACCCCATAGTAGGAAATATTGTTTGTATCATCAGTTTGAAGCAAGTTTTCACACAGCCTAGTCACATTCCAGCCCATTGCAACGTACAATATAATGCCTGCTGCCAGACCACATCGGAACTATTGTCTGAAACTATTTGATATCACCTGGACTTATGCAGCTAGATTGCTGTACTAGCTTTGTTTTAAGGTAGAGACGATAGCCGGACATTTTTCTAAGCCTATACATTTTGCGATAGTCAACCTATGCTTCCCATCACCACTTATATAATACTCCCTATTTACTAACAGCAAGTGCGGTAAAACCTCACACTCTTCGTTAAGGTTATTAATGTATTTCTCGAAATTTTCATGCGATTTATATAATTCAAAATTTCGCTGCTTATGCAATGAAAACAGTAGCTCAAGCCAGTTAGTTTCATTACCTAGCCGGTTATTTAACCCAACTATTTTTTCGATAGGGACAATTTCGTAAGAGGTTTCCCCGTAATCGTCATCACCATAATAAACTTTTTTAAAGGCCAAGTTCTGAATATACTCAGAAGCTGAGTTGTCAATTTCTAATAATTCTAAACGATCATTATCAGAAAATTGTTTTGGTTTGTTGTCGTCAATATCAAGATCTTCCAGAAAATCATTAAACTCGTTTGTATTCATAATACGGATACTCTAAGGAAAAACTCTGTGTTTCGACATTGGATCAAAGCATTTCATCAATTTTCAAAATCGACCGCTGATTTATTCTGCACCCTATACGAGCTAACTGAATATATCTAAGACTTCGGCTTTACCAGCCGGGTCAGAGTCAGGCCGCTTCAGGTTCTTTGTCACTCTCTTCAAAACCCTCAGTAAGGATTTCATTCTTTTCTGTCAGAATCCCTCCCAATCCATCATCAACCCCCGTAGAACGAGCCTCCGAGCGTTTGCGTATCTCATGCATTTCATCCGAGGTCATGTCGCGGATTGTTAGGTCTGGCAAGTCGTCTGTATTGGACTCATGCAAGCCCCTTTGGTTAATGCCAAGAGACTGCCTGAGGGCGTCTCCAGTAAGCTTTAGTCCGGTAGCGGCTGAAGATAGCGCCCTCATTATTTGACCCGCCTCATGGGCGTCTGTGGGGCTATGTTTCTCTATGTGTTCAAGGGTATTGAATATACTTGAGCGTATACGATGAGTAAGTATAAGATCATCACGAACCAAAGCCGCGAGCTCTTTTTTCACGGCTGAATCAGATAGAGTGTTCAGTAGCTCTTTTTGAGCCTCTTCGATGATCTCTTGCTTGATCGAGCCTTTAGGTATGGATTTGATGTAACGTTTGACGGTGGATAGAGAGACACCGACTTTTTCAGCAATAGAGGGTAGGGAATACCCGGCTGATCTGAGGGTGACTATCTGGGCTTTCTGGTCTGGGGTGGTGTGTCTGGACATAACTCGGACTTATCCCTGTTATTTAAAAAACTACCGGTAGAAAGGCACAATCACCCCTACCCATACGCACAAAGCTATACGGTTAGGGATGTGCCAAGTCTACCGGAACTACCGTATAGAAACTTGCTACTCAACATCATTGCATTTTGTATCAAGAGAATAATTTAGTTGAGTCAAGGCACTCATTATTCACTTTCACCGGCACTGACTGCAATGCCCTAAATGGGTCACTCGGCCTGTTGGACTGTTGCCGGATAACTTCTTATCCTCATCATCGATTGATGACTTTTACAACTGCGCCCGAACGTACGTGATCACCGGTAAAGCGCAGAGGTTTAATGCTCTATATTATAGTCAAATTTTCAATAATTTCACAAAAAAACTTAATTAATTCAAAACCTTATACTAACGACCTGGCTTAGCCAATTGCAGAATATAAAGTTTGTCTGGTGACAGAGTATTCCGCAGCAATAGCTTTTTTGGTTTCACCAGCCGCTATACGTTTCTTGATAATGGCAATATCATCATTTGTGAGCTTTTTCTTGGCCCCTATTTGCTTTCCTTTTAACTTTGCTTGAGCCATACCCTCACGACGCCTTTCATTGATTAGTGAGCGCTCAAATTCACTTACCGCGCCCAAAAGCTGTAGCATGAGTTGCTGCATGGGGTTGTCGCTTCCGTTAAATGTAAGATTCTCTTTATGGAATTGGACTGAGACTCCAGAAGTTGTCAATTGCTTTACTAGGCTCAGCAGGTCTTCGAGATTTCGTGCCAGTCGGTCAATGCTATGGACATGCAAGACATCGCCTTCACGTAGCCATTCAAGGCATGATTGGAGTTCAGGTCTTTTTGTATCCTTGGCGCTTACTTTTTCTTCAAAAGTTTTATCCAGCGGGATTCCAGCTAATTGCCTATCAGTATTTTGACCGTAGCTACTGACCCTAATGTATCCGACGTTTGACATAATGTGTGTCCTAAATAAGTGTATGATTGAATCTTAAACTTAATTAGACACAGTGTCAAATAAAAGAAAACCAACCTTTTTAGACACGAAGAAACAATCACTTATAGAGAATCACGTAAGTGTCTAACTTGCATAGTCAATTTGACATAGGGGATCATTGGCTATAATTCTTATGTGTCTTTTCAATAGGGAGAAGGTCAAGGGGTTGTTATGGATAGGATAGGGCCATTCAAGTAATGAAATACTAGAAATCCACCTGATATTATATATTTTGGATATTGAATTTTTCTATCAAAAACAACTACTCATAACAATAATAAATAATAGATTTCTATCGTAGGTTAATCAAAGCCTTACAGGGCATAGTTATGTTAACTTATCCACAGTATTTAAACAGCTTTTCCACAGATCGATTCACAACATAATGTACTTGACCTTCATTCAAGACACATTATATTGTGGTTGTTGTCGGAAATATATTTCAGGCAATAAGTAGGCCTGTCACCTTGCCTAGAAGTGCAGGCCTAGATTGTTGGATAGCGTTGGACTACCTCTGATACCAGATGTAATTATAGTAGTTATAGTGAATAGTAAATGGCTATTCACATAATCAATATATCAAAGTGTGTAAAATCCACAAACAACTTTTTGTGGTTAATTTAGACTTTTTACTACTATGCAAAGGGTTCCCTCCGTAATCCAGCTTTTTTATTAACTTAAAGTTGGAGCAATAAAATGCAAAAACAGATAGAAATGGATCTGCTAACCGCAGATTATCACGGGTTTCCGGTGCTTTTTCAGCCGGATGGTTATATTTCTGCAACACAAGCTGCTAAGTGTTATGGGAAAGAGCCATATGATTTTATTCAAACAAAAGCAGCTAAGCGGAAGGTTAGTCAAATCCGTGAAAAGCTGGGGCTTGAAATAAATCAAGTAGTTATAACTCTTTCTGGGTCTCCAGATAATGGTGGAGGCACTTGGTTTCATCCTAAATTAGCAGTTACCTTTGCTATGTGGTTAGACGATGATTTTGCTTGGTGGGTAGAAGAGCAAATTGACTCAATTCTTCAGGATGAACGCCAGCCTCTTATTAGTGCGTCAGAGAGAATGCTATTGGATCGACTAGCTATGAACCCGCTAGTCTTGCCAGGATATTTCCCTGTCTTTAATGAGTGTACTTCGACAATCATGAAGATGGTTTTACGTGGTTTGCAGTTAGATCATAAAACCATTCCTGACGCTTCTATAGGCAGCCGTTGGTCGACCTTCTGGAGTGGGGAACGTTTGTCTGAGAAGTATGGTGAGCGAAAGAAGTTTGACGAGGTTACACATCACTTTCCACCAGATTACCCGCAGTCTAAAGGGGTTGATAAGCACGCTTGGTTTTATCCTGAAGAATCCTTGCCTGCTTTCCGCAGGTGGTTGCTTGAAACGTATGAAGTGATTTACTTACCCAAGTATGCAAAGGATAAGGAAAAACAGGGGGCATTACCGTCAGGTAGTGCCGAGTTGCTTGCTCGTATTCCCCACGTGGCATGATAATTTAACTTAACCTTATGAACCCGGCGAAAGCCGGGTTCTTTATTTCCCTATAGATCAAGGAATTGATTCGAGCACTTTAGATAAATGCTGGGTAAGTGCTACAAATTATACCTTGTCTTATAATAGCGTAGACAAGAAGCCCGTTAACACTGATTGTTTGCTTAAGACTTCATGTGTTGAACCCGGCTTATCGGCTAAGTATCCATTTCATAAAATGGTTTCACTTCAGACAGGGCTGAATCAAAATCTATTTTGAGAATATCCTCATAAAGACTTTTCATTTCAATAGCATTGTCAGAACCATATACGCTTTTACCTGTCGACTCGAATCCATCTGCTGCTCTACCTGATAATAATTCTCGCCTTTCATCTGGAATATTTTTGTTCACTAGTTCGTTATAGAGCGTATGTCGAAAGCTATAAAATACTTTTTTACGTTTAACCCATATACCAATTTTCTTTAAGTATTCGATGAAGTTCTCACCGATTAGTCGACCGTATCCACTGTAATCATCATAAGTAAAGTAATCAAAGAGCATTGTATCTTTACCTTTCTTTAAAACTTGTTCTCGATAATCCAGTAATCCAAATTTTAGAAGGCTTGGGTGAAGGGGAACATTTCGTATTGCATTTATAGTCTTAATTTTTTTTCGGTATCCGTTTATGTTAATAGAAAAATACCAAATCTGTCCGCCTTCTTGGTCGAGGACAGGTCGACCTTCTTCATCAGTTGCTGCTTTAATATCATGTGCAAATAATGATGCAACTTCATTATTTCTACATCCCGTGAATAGAGCTATCAGGGGTGCCCAGTATAAGTGCGGTAAGTGATGGTCATGGTTAAAACGAGTAAACCATTCACCGGCAAAAATATCTTTGAGTTCAGGTCTTGTGAATGGGTCTCTTTTATCTTTTTTACGTGTGTCTTTGAGTTTTAACGTTTTGCTGAAAGGGTTGCTGAAAGTAACTATTTCTTTCTCTATGATGGCATAGTTAAAAAGTCCGGTTACTATTTCGATGTAATCATTGATACTCTTGGGTTTGAGTGTTTCTTCATCGTCCGCCATCAAGTCTAAAATTTGGCTAACTGACTTCCCTTTGTATCTTGTTGAGTTGTTACTTAACTCTTGTAGTACGTTGACAAAATTCCGTGCAGCCCCTCGGTCTACCTTTGAAATAGGTGTTTTATCACCAAGGATTTCCTGTAGCACTCGGTATACTTTTCGCTCCTTATACGGCATTACCCAGTCGGGTTTGCCATTATTTTTAAATTGCTGATATCTGTAACTAATATATTCATAAACGAGATCTGAAATTGTAACTCTACCGGGGTCTTTATCTTTAGATATCCTCTTTCCTGAATGGGCTGGTGCTGAAGTAAAAACAGGTGCTATTGTGGGAGACGATATCGTTGACGAAGTTGGGTGCGTTGTTGAAGTTTTAGATAAACCAAGCTTTTCCTCAACTAGTATTTCAAGCTCGGCTCTGTCTTTTTCTTTGGATTTTTCAATGTAATCCATGACAGCTTGTAAGGCCTGCGCTGTTTGCGTGTCGTGTGAGCGTTCGACCTGTTGAACTATTCTCCTATGTTGCCTTTTATCCATTGACGCTAGTGAGGTGCCTTCACCGCCATCGGCTGTAACTGTGCCATACATAGTGTAAACAATTTCATCTAGTGCTGCTGAGTCGTATCCTTTCTCGCCTAGTTCATAAATTAAATCTAACAAACTCATACTGCTATCACCGTATCGAAAAAATAACTGCTCTGATTTCAAATAAAACACTCTGGCCAGAATCATTGCTTTCTGAGGATTACGAGTTCTCAATGAAACTTTAATCTCACGTTTGCCAATAATGTCTCTCAAATGGACAGGAACGACACGTCGGAAGTAGTAGATATTGTTTTGAGAGGTCTGTAAATACGATGATAAATTCATTTCAGTTATCCGACTGTAATGTACTAACCGGATGTACATCCTCTCCACGAGGATATAGACTGAAAAAATCCTTTAAAATCAATAAGTTATTGGTGCCCAGAAGAGGACTTGAACCTCCACGACCTTACGGCCACTAGCACCTGAAGCTAGCGCGTCTACCAATTCCGCCACCTGGGCAAGGTGAGGACGCGAAATATACATGAGCCTCCAAAAAAGTCAATATACTAAATGTCAATAATAGAGTGTGGCTTTTAGCCGATTTCTATATACTTAGCTCCCTCTTTTTAATATAAACAGTAAGATAACTTGATTAAAGACCCCTTTAAAGAGCGCGAAGCTCAAAACTATGACCGTCCCGTGGCCAGCCGCGAATACCTGCTTGAAATCATCAACCAACAATCCGTCCCCATCAGCCTTGAGCATATTACCAATATTCTGCAGTACGAGACCGACGATGATATAGAGGCAATCCGTCGACGCTTAAATGCTATGGCACGTGACGGACAGGTGTTTAAGAACCGTCGCGGCGGTTTCCTCAGTTTTGATCATATGGACCTGGTCAAGGGCTATGTACAGGCTCATGCGGATGGTTTCGGCTTTTTAACACCAGAGACCGGTGGTGGTAAGGATATCTTTATCTCTGCGCGCGAAATGCGCAAATTAATGAATGGCGATAAGGCTGCGGTCAAGATTACCGGTTATGACCCGCGCCGTGAGCGTAACGAAGGCCACGTGGTTGCAGTACTGGAACGTGCGCATCAATCTATAGTTGGACGCTATTACCGTGAAAAGGGCATCCATTTCGTCATTCCTGATGATAAACGCATCAATGAAGATATTCTGCTCAGCCAGGATTATGATCACAATGCGCGCCAGGGCGATATCGTGGTGGTTCGCATCCTCGAATATCCCGACCAGCATAACCAGCCCATCGGCATGATTGAAACCGTACTGGGGCAGGAAAATGCGCCCGGCATGGAAGTGACCATAGCGGTCAATGCGCATGACATTCCCCATAAGTGGAACGATGAACTGCTGGCAGAAGTGCACCTTATTCCATCAGAAGTGGAAGAAAAGGATAAACAAGGTCGGTTTGATCTACGCGATAAACCTTTTGTCACTATCGATGGTGCCGATGCACGCGATTTTGATGATGCAGTATATTGCGAAGAATTCAGCGGCGGCTTCCGTTTATTCGTCGCTATCGCTGATGTTTCTCATTATGTCATCAAGGATTCCGCCATCGATAAAGAGGCTGTCATCCGTGGTACTTCGGTGTATTTCCCGGGTGAAGTGATTCCGATGTTGCCGGAGGTTTTATCTAACGGGCTGTGTTCGCTAAACCCTAAGGTTGATCGTCTGGTGATGGTTTGCGAGATGGAGATAGGTGTCACTGGCAACATCAATAGCTATAAATTCCATGAAGGTATTATCCATTCGCATGCGCGATTGATCTATGAACAGGTGGATCAATTTCTATTTAAGGGCGGCGAAGATGAAACCTGCGAACCTCTCAGGCATGCGTTGCAAAACCTTAACCTGGTTTATAAGGCATTAGCCAAGGCACGCAAGAAGCGTCATGCGATTGAATTCGATACTAAAGAGGTGGTGTTTGAATACAACGAACAGCGCAAAATCGAAAATATCCATCCCTACGAGCGCAATGAAGCCCATTTGTTGATCGAGGAATGCATGATTGCAGCCAATATCTCTGCTGCGAAATTCCTTAAGAAAAACAAGGTACCCTCGCTTTACCGCATTCATGCGGGTCCGAACCCGGAAAAGGTGCCCGCAATGATTGAATTCCTGTCGGTGTACGGCGTGCGTATGACGGGTCTGGAACCAACGCCGCAGCAATACGCGGATGCACTCGAGCAGATAAAGTCGCTGGAAGAGTTCGATATGATTCAAACGGTGATGCTGCGCTCTTTACTGCAGGCCAGTTACAGCCCGGATACCAAAACCGGCCACTTCGGCCTGGCTTTAGCAGATTACGCACACTTCACCTCACCGATTCGACGTTATCCTGACCTACTGGTGCATCGCGGAATTCGTCATATTGTTCAGGGTGGAGATGCCAGTGATTTTGTCTATAAGCCTGATATGATGATCGCCCTGGGCGAAAGCTGCTCGCGTTTTGAACGACGTGCCGATCTGGCCACACGCGATGCCTCGGACTGGTTGAAATGTGAGTTCCTGCAAAAACATGTCGGCAAGCAATACGAAGGTCTGGTCACTACCGTGACCGGCTTCGGTATGTTTGTACAACTTAAGGATTTAATGATCGATGGCCTGGTACACGTCACCTCGTTAAAGCGTGATTATTATCAATTTGATGCCGCTCACCATCGACTGGTGGGAGAAAAAACGGGACGTATTTATCAACTGGGTGATCTGGTAACCGTGCAGGTTGCAAGGGTTGATATGGAAGAGCGAAAGATTGATTTTGACCTGATTTCAAGCTCAACTTCAAAGTACAGCAATTCGGAAGATACTGCCGATAGAAAGACCCGAGCCAAAAAAACACGCTCCAGTAAAGACGGTGCCAAAAAGACCAAACACTCAAAGGCTAAACCCAAAAAGAAAACATCAAGACGGAAGAAATAATGTCCAGTCAGTATGTGTATGGCCTGCATGCCGTCAAAAAAATGCTGCAATTCTCAATTGATGACTGTGAATCGCTGTATTATCTGGATAATAAAAACCAGCGCTTACAGCAGATCATCAGTCTGGCCAGGCAGAAGCAGTTATCGTTGGTAAAGGTCGACAAGGAAAAGCTTAATGACCTTGCAGGCTGTGATAAACATCAGGGTTGTGTACTTAAGGTTAGTGCTCAACATACCAAAGCAGTAAGCCTGAAAGAACTATTACTTAATGTCAGTGACCGCGATCTGTATCTGGTGCTGGATGGCGTACAGGATCCGCATAACCTGGGCGCCTGTTTACGCACAGCCGATGCTGCTGGAGTCAAAGCGGTAATCGTACCCAAAGACCGGGCCGTAGGCATTACGCCTGTGGTGAAAAAGGTTGCCGCTGGAGCCGCTGAATCGGTTCCTCTTATTACGGTAACCAATCTCGCCAGAAGTCTTAAAGAAATGAAGGACGCCGGTATCTGGCTGGTCGGCACCAGCGGTGATGCCGATAAAACCCTGTATCAGGAAAAGCTGCGAGGCCCCATTGCTGTGGTCATGGGCGCAGAGGGTGAGGGCATACGCCGCCTGACTGCCGAGCAATGTGATTATCTGGTCAAATTGCCGATGCTGGGGCAGGTGGAAAGCCTGAATGTATCGGTAGCGACGGGTGTGTGTCTGTATGAATTAGTTCGTCAAAGAACGAGCTGATTTTAAATCTTTTCTCTTTGAGATGTTTCTACTGTTAGATCTTGTCGAGGGGATACAGAAGATCCACCACTTAGAATTGTTATGGCTAGCTCTCTGTTCTTGGATAATTCTCCGGTATCAATTCCCGTCAAAACCTCTTCCATTCTATGTGACAAGGACACAAGTGCTTCATCAACTTCCTTTTGATTTTCTTTAATTGAGAAAATCTCTTTCAATAATGGATACAGTTTCTTTTCGCATACCTGGGTAAACTTTGTCTCATCCAATATCCAGTTTGCGTTGTAGAAATAAATCGTTGCAATGGAAACCAGTACCGATTCATTCAACGCATGGTTATTGCGAATCGCCAGGAAACGTAAATGATTTAGAAAACGTTTTACCCCTCGCGGTGTTTCCTGCTTGAGTTGTATCCAGGGCGTCCAGGCTGTTAACGCATCTTTAAAATCGTCTGAGTCTTCGGCGTATTTATCTTTCTTTTTGTGATAAAGATAAAAAGCAAAGGATACAAAAACTAAAATGCCAAACAGTAACCACAGCGCGGAAAGCCTGGGCCCGGTTTCAAAGCTTGCCTGACGAAAAACGGCGGGTTGATTGTTACTTCTGTCCAATACTTTATCAGGAGTGACGGTTTTGTCGCTGGCCGTGTCAACGACTTTAATAACTGGTTTTTGTTCCTCTGGATTAAATTTCAGCAATACACTGGCCTTGTTGTTTCCTTGACCCAATGAGCCAATCTTAATGCCGTTTTCCAGTGTCTTTTTATCTGCCTGCAGGGCAATGGAAAACAGGTTTAAAGTCTCGTTTGTTACACCTTCAACTGATTGTTCAAGCGTTCTGCCAATTAGCTTCTTACTTAAGTGTACGTCATCACCCAGTTGAGCTAAGGATAGCAGTGTTTCCTGATCCGCAGGTCGCAGCTCATAAACGGGTTGCGGCTCAGGCTTCGGTTTGGCAGGTATCTTACGACCATATTCCCAGCCACTGCCTATCGCCAGCAGGATGAATAGCACGGGGATGAAAATATTCATAGCTTTGCCCAGAGAGCGTGATGAAATATTTAACGATGAAAACCATGAAGTGTTGGGCGTTTGTTCGGACTGGAGGTTAAGTAGTTGGTCGATACTATTGGCCTGCATATGGGGAATTCTGACCTCGATATTGATCATCTTTTCCAGATAGTTATGTGCAAAGCGGAATTTATGCGTTTCCAGGTCGTCGCTGTGGTTGCTGCTCTCGTGTTTTTCTTTTTCAGCAATGCTTTTGGCCAGAGTTTCATAGTGATTAGCCACACAGGCTTCGATGTATTTGGGCGCCATGCCCAGCAGCATGAAACAGTCACCCGAGCTGGCGATGAAATTGATGTTTTCCAGGATGTCGATCAGGTTGCTCTGCGAGCAACGATCCAGGTCATCGATAAAGATGACCATCTTGTTATTACCCAGTGCACGGGTGACATCCTGAAATTCCTTAGCAAAACGGGCACGCGCGCCCGGGTCGTAACCTTTGTTACTTTCAACCCCTCGGTCAATGCTCACCAGGCGATTGGGGCTGATACCGAAACCCCTGATCGAACGTAGCAGTGCCACCAGTGGGGTGCCGATACCGAAGATGCTGGCCAGGGTCTGAATCCAGTCCTCCCCCAGGAACAGGGCCTGTAAATTAGGTATCCAGTCATGCCAGGGGATGTCCCACCACAGTTTGGGATCAGAAAGCCTGCTCAGGTTACTAGCAATATCGCCAAATGCCTGTTTATTCAGAGATAGAGTCATAAATAACAGGGACAGCATAATGGCAAAGATAAACCAATGACGACGCCCGCGAATGTAGGCTAGTTTAATGCGGAACCACAGGCCATCAAAACTGAACCACGAAGGAATAGCCTGTTGTTTGATATGGGCAAACAGGCTGGCTAGCAACTGCTCACCTTTCTGGTGGTGCCAGGCATTGAACCAGACTGGAGAAAATCCTCGTTGTTCCAGGTCTGCACGGACCAGGTTCATCAAAGAACTCTTACCGCTACCCCAGGGACCGGTGATGGCCATGGTTAAAGGTGCTGTAGTCTTCGGGTTGCTTAAAAATGCTGTGATGTCGCTGGCGATAGAACCCAGATTCAGTGCATCAGGCTCGCCGGGTTGCAGGGGTTTGTCTGAAGCGGCTAGTCCGGCAATGCCGTCATCCTCGGCCTGTTCAAGTCGTGGCCAGACGGTTAGTAGTACAAGACCAATTATTAAGGCTGTAAATAAATACCACCAGTTGGCCAGACTAACGGCGTAGTGGTCGATGCGTGCCCATGAAATCCCGCCATCGTCGGAACGCAGGATGGTGTCTGCAACACCGACGGCGATGATGCGGTTGTTGTCCAGCACGGCGAGGGAAGTAAGCCATGACCGGGTTCCACTGTCGACCTGAGCCCATGACTCCCCGCCATTGACTGAGCGCAGGATAGTGCCCTCATCACCAACGGCGATGAGGCTGTTCTTGTCTAGCACGGCGAGGGAGGTAAGCCATGATTGAGTTCCACTGTCGACCTGAGCCCATGAAGCCCCACCATCGTCGGAACGCAAGATGGTACCTGTCTCACCGACGGCGATAATACTGTTTTTGTCCAGCGCGGCAAGGGACGTAAGCCCTGAAAGGGATCTGCTGGTGATGTCAGTCCATGAAGCCCCGCCATTGTCGGAACGCAGGATGGTGCCTTCATCACCGACGGCGATAATGAGGTTGTTGTCCAGCACGGCGAGAGACATAAACTCTGATCCTGTTCCACTGTCGACCTGAGCCCATGAAGTCCCGCCATCGACTGAACGCAGGATAGTGCCATCATTTCCGGTGGCGATAATGAGGTTATTGTTAAGCACGGCAAGGGACATAAGGTCTGATCGAGTTCCACTGTCAACCTGAGCCCATGAAGCTCCGCTATTGTCGGAACGCAGGATGGTGCCCTCAATACCAACAGCGGTGATATGGTTGTTGTCCAGCACGGCGAGTGAGGTGAGATCAAATTTTGTTCCACTAACGACCTGAGCCCATGAAGACCCAGCATCGTCGGAACGCAGGATGGAGCCAGAAGAACCGGCGGCGATGATGTAGTTGTTGTTCAGCACGGCGAGGGTGCGAAGCCATGATCGGGGTCCATTGTCACCCTTAATCCATGAAACCCCGGCATCGTTTGAGAGCAGGATGGTGCCTTCAGTACCGACAACGATGATGCGGTTATTGTCGAGTACAGCGATAGATCGAAGCCCTGATCTGGTGCCACTGTCGACCTGAGCCCATGAAGTCCCTCCATCGACTGAGCGCAGGATGATGCCATCATCATCGACGGCGATTATGCGATTGTTATCCAGAACGGCGAGGGAGTTAAGTCTTGATCGGGATCCAATGTCGACCTGAGCCCATGAATCCCCGCCATCGACTGAGCCCAGGATGGTGCCTGCATCACCGACGGCGATGATGCGGTTGTTGTCGAGTACAGCGATGGATCGAAGCCCTGATCTGGTGCCACTGTCGACCTGAGCCCATGAAGTCCCTCCATTGACTGAGCGCAGGATGATGCCATCATCATCGACGGCGATTATGCGATTGTTATCCAGAACGGCGAGGGAGTTAAGCCTTGATCGGGTTCTACTATCGACCTGATCCCATGAATCCCCACCATCGAGTGAGCGAAGGATGGTGCCTGCATCACCGACGGCGATGATGCGGTTGTTGTCGACTACTGCGAGGGAGTTAAGTCCTGACCCGGTGCCACTGACAACCTTAGTCCATGAGGCCCCGCCATCACTTGAGCGCAGAATGGTACCTTCACCGCCAACAGCGATAGATGTCTGCTTATCGATAAAGGCAATAGCCTGGAGATCTGGAAAATAATTTAGGTTTTCCTCTACTACAGTTTTCGGAGGCACACATTTTTTTTGCGCAGTTTCTACCAGGCCTTTGTCACAGCTGGGTACTCTTTCCCTGGTATTACATGCTCGTTGATTCAGTCCGCCGCATTCGAGAGAAGCAGAGGGCTTGATTTTGGCAGGCGTTTCCGGCTTTATATCGGGTGCTTTTTTTTGTTGTATGGCAAGGTTGTAAAGTTCTTTATTTAACTCCTTTTTCAGGTTTGAAGTGGACTGTTTCGGTACATCGGCTGCATAGGCTTTAGGTATGATGCTATCTAGTAAAGTATCGCTGTCTACATTCGTCGCAAACAGGCCAGGAAAAATTCGTTGAAGTCCGGTTTTCTGTTGTGAGCAGGTGGATCGTCCCTCGGTTTTGACCCACGGTCCTTTCGGCGTCCAGCACAGACCACCATCGGTGCTGTTCAGAATCAGGCCTCCATTACCTACAGCCCATAACTGTCCATCGACAGTAGTGACAGAATTGATATTTGCGCTAATCGAAGGTTGTCGTAGGAAAGCATTCTTTTCCTGAGGATAGATAAATTTGTCCCAGCCCGTATGCACATGCCAGGGGTCGGGATGAACGGGCTGGTAAAGTGCGGCGCCGGTACTGACGATGAAAAGAAAAGTAGCAAACCAGAGTATCCATTTCCTGCTGATACGACTGGATATGTAGCCAGTAATCTGGCTCAGCTTAGACTGTTTATAAGAGGATGAGGCTTTCATATTTATTATAACCATGTCCCTGTTGTACCGACTTTAATGGATTCAAAGCAGGGCGGCAATGGGTTATTTCACTGACGTGCTGCTTTAGTTATTGTATAAAATGTAGTTATTCGATCTTCCTGTCAGTCGAGCGATTACGCGGCTTAGCCCCTTTTGTGTAGCCGTGGATTGAGTGTGCGTGACAGTAACCAGAATAATAAAAGAGAGTTTTGACCTTTAATCGCAATATAGTAAAGTTCAGGCAAAGGCATCCAAGCTATTCCCGTTAACCTCGGTTCACGGAGCTTCGGGGTTACCCCGAGGTTAAAGTACTACTGGCACTACTCGGCAGGAACGGATTTGCACTGCGTGCAAGGCAGTTCATGCGTTGATTGGGTTGGATGCCTTTTTTTGCCACCCCTTTTTCACTAATCGCTGGTTGTATCAATGAATAAACGGACCTTGTTCTGTCGCCAACTCTCTGCATGGCTAATCAATACGGAATGGCATTTCACTACCTTACTAGCGGTGTGCATCGAGACGATCGATGAGCTTCCACCCGATATCGATATCCTGATCAATAAGCTTCTTCTGGCGTTTCCGCAAAAGCCGGGTAAAGACCCATTAGTCAATTTTCTTCAGCAAAGCGTCCGCGTACGCTCCTGGTTTCAGTTTACACCGCATCCTCCTCGAATCCGCCGATCCAGCTATAGTTTCGAAGTTAATCCAGTCTCTGTTGTTGACGGGCTGCCCGCTATCGATACGGTTGGAGATCTGGCGCATTGGCTGGGCCTGACACCTGGTCGGCTGGAGTGGCTGGCAGATCTGAAACGCTATGATCGGAAAACTGAAGCTCATTTACAGCATTATCATTATCAGTTAGTGGATAAGCGTGATGGTTCGAAACGGTTGATCGAATCGCCCAAGACCTTGTTGAAATCTGTGCAACGGCAAATCAATAGCGAAATATTGTCGCAAATTCCAGTTCACGATGCAGCTTGCGGTTTCCGTAAAGGGCTGTCCTGTCAGAGCCATGCGGCAAGACACACTAGCAAAACATATCTGTTTCTATTCGACCTTTCACATTGCTTTAACAGTATTCACTGGGGGCAGGTTAGTCAGCTGTTTAAACGGCAGGGTTACTCCGCACCTGTGGTCAGGTATTTGACCGCGCTTTGCACGCATCGCAGTTATGCTGGTCATCCGGCTCTAAGCGTGCTCGATGCAGAACAGTGCCTGCTGCTACGCAATCGCCATCTGCCACAGGGGGCGCCGAGCTCTCCCGCGCTGTCGAACCATGTGATGCGCTACCTCGATCAGCGCCTTGATGGTCTGGCGAAAAGTCTTGGCCTGGACTATTCGCGTTATGCTGATGACCTTGCGATGTCCGGTAACCAGCATCGTGATTGGGTTTTTCTTGAGCCCTTGGTAGGTTCGATATGCCTTGAGCAGGGCTTTTCCATCAACTATCGTAAAACCCGCATCGTCAGATCACACCAACGGCAAAAAGTGACCGGCATCGTGGTCAATCAAAAAACCAATATCGACCGACGCGATTTTGATCGGATAAAGGCGATTTTAACCAATTGCGTACGCCACGGCCTGGAGAGTCAGAACCATGCGAGGCATGAAGATTTTCGAGCACATTTGTGGGGCTCGGTTCAATACGTGAAGTCTTTGAATGAGACGAGGGGGAAAAAGCTCGAGGACATTTATTTTCGGATTTAAGCGCTCTGGAATCTGGAGCAGGATGTAGCGATAACGATCTCAAGATCAGTCTTAGCACGGAGTTTTTATGTTACCTGAGTCAGTTTTTCACATTACGCATTGATCCTGACAGTATCCTTCAGCACGCCTTGCAGCCCATCGAATACAGTCATGTAATCAACCTTTTAGATTACCTTTTTCAAAACCTCCAGTTCCTTCAAGCGTAACAGGGTTGAGTTCTGCTCCATTAGGCGCGTGGTGTTTAACATCGAACGTATAGCAGGTCTGAATACCCAGGCTGCATTACCTGATAAAATACCCGAGTGTAGTGCATCTCGGCTTGGCAATTACGAGGCAGGTATTTCTATGCCGGGTCCAGATGACGTAGTCAAGATCGCTGCGGCTACTCACAGTTCACCGTGCTGGTTAATGTTCGGACTGGGACTGATACGCCCCGATCATCGAGATCAACAGGCGATTCGACACCAGAACCTGAGCAACTGTTACTGGGAAATCAAACAGGACCAGGCCGCAGTGAAACGCTTTCTGAAGGTGGTAAAGCTGGAGCAGAGGGCAATCAATGTATTACTGGATAATCCCTTTGAACCCATTAGTGATGAACTGGCAAGGCGCTTTGAGAAATATCTCAAGCATCCCACTGGGTGGATGGATGAGCAGCATGTTGAACATGATTCACTATGCCTGTCGTTTCCAGATGATATACGCGAACTAATGACTCTTTATTCATCAGCCAGGACTGAACTTCGCCCGTTGATGCTAGCAACCCTGAGAACATTATCTGAACATGGCTGATCAAATTCTGCTTAATCCCCTGAAAACCCCGACAAACCTTGCGATACCCGTTGTGCTCATGTAGAATCCGCGCTCCTTAAACTTCTCGCTCCATTGTTTTCGTAGGCAGGGGGCTTATTCCATGAGGATGTTATGAGACATTACGAAATAGTATTCCTGGTCCATCCGGATCAGAGCGAACAGGTCCCCGCTATGGTGGAACGCTATCGCAACATGATCACAGCTTCTGGCGGTGCAGTTCATCGTGAAGAAGACTGGGGTCGTCGTCACCTTGAATTCCCTATCAAGAAAATCCACAAAGCCCATTACGTGCTGATGAACATTGAATGTTCTAGTGAAATTCTTGAAGAACTGGAATCTATCTTCCGTTTTAATGATGCTGTACTGCGTCATCTGACTCTGGTCATGAAAGAAGCGGTTACTGAAAAGTCACCCATGATGGCTGCAGTTGAGAAAGAAGAGTCAGCCAAGTCTGAGCGTAAACCAGCTCGTGTTGAAACTGCTGATGAAGAAACTCCTGCAGATGCAAAAGAAATTGATGAAGTTCCTGCTGCTGTAGTTGAAGCATCTGCAGAAGAAGTCGTTGAAGCTAAGCCTGAGGGAGAAGAATAATGTCACGTTTTTTTCGTCGTAAAAGATTTTGTAAGTTCAGCTCAGATGACTCAATTACAATTGATTACAAAGATCTGGAAACTCTGAAAGAGTACATCACCGAAACAGGTAAGATCGTACCTAGCCGAGTAACCGGTACTAAGGCAAAATATCAGCGCCAGTTAGCAACCGCTATCAAACGTGCTCGTTTTCTGTCATTGCTGCCATATACCGACCAGCATTAATTACTAGCTTCGGCTTTACAGGACAGTCATGTTAGCAATAGCAAGATATGCCCTTAAAGGTCCGATGCATGCAGCAACAGTGGCGGGTATCCTTGCGGTACTGTCACTGTTTATCCCGCTGCTATCCATCTTAAGTGGTGCGGTAGTCAGCCTGATTATTCTGACACAGGGTCTGGTGTCAGGAACCAGAGTGATTCTGGTTTCAATCGTTGGGATAACCGTAGTCAGCTATTTGCTGATGCAATCACCGATAATGGGTGTATCTATTGGGCTGATCCAATGGTTACCTGTGATGGTTCTGGCTGAAGTTTTACGTCGAACGCACTCTATTTCTTTTACCTTTGTGGTGGGAATGGGGCTGGCGATGATAGCCGTAGTACTACAGTTTGTACTATGGCCTGGAGCTGAAGATGCGTTGAAAGAGATTCTGAAATTGATGTTTCAGGATATGCAACAGCAGCAGGGTATAGACATGGAGCAGCTTGAAACAGGTCTGCAAAATGTCGTACACAATATGACCATATTGATGATTGCGGTGATGTATTTTATTTTTGCTGTATCGTTATTGATTGGTCGCTGGTTTCAGTCCAGGTTGTCCGAATCGAGAGGTTTTCGTGAAGAATTCTATGCCATTCGATTTGGTAAGACTATTGCAGTAATAGCTCTGATACTGGGTATTGCCAGTTTGCTATTACAGCAAGACTGGCTGACAGCACTGTTGATGGTGATACTGTTAACGTTTTTGTTTCAGGGGCTGGCAGTCGTACATAGTTGGTCGAAGCATTACAATAAATCTGCTTTGCTGGGTTTATTGTATATGACGATGATAATTTTTCCTCAGGTCGCGGGTGTAACCGCAATGCTGGGGGTTGTAGATAACTGGATGGATTTCCGAGCAAAACTGAAATCTGTCCCTGTGAATACTGATGATTAAGTGAGAGGCTTATCCTATGGAAATCGTTCTGTTGGAAAATATTGATAATTTAGGTTCTTTGGGTGACAAGGTTAGCGTAAAAGCTGGTTTTGCACGTAACTTTCTGTTCCCTGGTGGCAAAGCCAAACCGGCAACTGCCGAAAATCTGGCTGAATTCGAAGCCAAAAGAGCAGAGCTGGAAAAAGCAGCAGCAGAAGCTTTAGCTACAGCGAAGGCTCGTAAAACAGCTATCGAAGCGCTGGAGAAAGTGTCTATTACTGCCAAGGTTGGTAGCGAAGGCAAGCTGTTCGGTTCTATCGGCACTGCTGATATTGCTGATGCAATTACTGCAGCTGGCACCGAAGTTGAAAAACGCGATGTACGTTTACCAGAAGGCGCTCTACGTCATACTGGTGAGCATGAAATCGATATTCACCTGTACACCGATGTGATCGCTGCTATCATCATCGATATCGTGGGTGAAGAATAAGTTATAAAATCTGTTCTACCGATAGGGATAATTGATTCATCTTTCGGTAGCAGTTTTGTTACTATAAGGGGGCTGTCTGTGACAGCCCCTTTGTGCTCTGGCAGTTTGTTGTCTGAGCGCATGATGCCCGCTTTCAAGCGGAGTCAGAGAATTTAGGCTACCAGCATAACTATGCTGTAGCATGGTTTCCACCAACTAGAATACAAATTCACTGTGTCTGAAATCGCCACCCGAGTCGCTGAATTAAGTCAGCGAGTAGACGACCTCAAGGTTCCCCCTCATTCCATGGAAGCCGAGCAATCGGTACTAGGTGGACTGATGCTGGATAATGAGTCCTGGGAAAAAATCGCCGATCTGGTGAATGAAAAGGACTTTTATCGACACGATCACGCACTTATCTTCCGCGCAATTGCTGCACTCTCCGAAGACGATAAACCCTACGATGTAGTCACCATCAAAGACTGGCTGGAAAACCGCAATGAGCTTGATTCGATAGGCGGACTGGCTTATCTAGGGCTACTGGCGAATGAAACGCCTACCGCAGTCAATGTCAAAGCCTATGCTGAGATCGTGCGTGAGTACTCGGTACTGCGTAAGCTGATCAAGGTAGGTCACGATATCACAAGCGCCGCCTATAACGCCGATGGCCGAACCAGTAAAGAACTGGTTGATGAAGCCGAGCGACTGGTATTTCAGATCGCTGAGCAAAGTGCGGGTGAGAAAGAAGGATTTGAAGATATCAAAAGCCTGCTATCCAAGGCCGTTAAAAAAGTTGAAGAGCTATTTGGCAGTGACGAAGCAATAACCGGTATCAGTAGTGGCTTTACCAAGTTCGATGAAATGACCTCAGGCTTGCAGCGATCAGATCTTATCATTGTTGCCGGACGCCCCTCTATGGGGAAAACCACTTTCGCCATGAATATGGCCGAATATGCTGCAGTGAGTGGAGAACATTCGGTTGCGGTATTTAGTATGGAAATGCCGGGTGAACAGCTAGCTATGCGTATGATGTCATCGCTAGGGCGCATCAATCAACATAATCTACGTACCGGTAAACTGGATGATCATGACTGGCCGCGGCTCACCTCATCGGTCGCCATGTTATCCAAGGCCAAGCTGTTTATCGATGACTCAGCCGCCTTATCGCCTACTGAACTGCGCGCCCGATGCAGACGTTTGAAACGTGAACACGGCTTAGACCTAATCGTTATCGATTACCTGCAGCTCATGCAGATCTCAGGTGGCAGCGAAAACCGCGCCACAGAAATATCAGAGATCTCGCGCTCACTTAAAGCGCTGGCAAAAGAACTCCACGTTCCCGTTATTGCACTATCTCAGTTAAACCGAAGTGTGGAGCAGCGTCCCGATAAACGCCCGGTCATGTCCGATTTGCGTGAATCAGGGGGTATCGAGCAGGATGCTGACGTTATCCTGTTTATCTATCGCGACGAAGTGTATAACCCGGATAGCCCTGATAAAGGCACTGCAGAGATACTCATTCGAAAACAACGTAATGGGCCCATTGGTGGTGTGCGACTTTCATTTCTGGGGCAATTTACCCGCTTTGAGAACCTGGCCTTCGACGACTACGGTCTGGATGAGTGATCTTACTATGCATACACGACATTCAAGAGTCATCATTGACTTAGATGCAATCCGTTTTAATTATCAATACCTTAAAAACATAGCTATTGACAGCAAGGTTATTGCAGTCATCAAGGCAGATGCCTATGGTCATGGTTCAGTTGAAGTTGCCGAGGCTTTACCCGAAGCGGATGCCTTTGCGGTAGCGACAGTCCCTGAAGCTAAAGTGCTTAGAAAAGCGGGCATAACACAAAAGATAATTATTCTGGGTGGAGCGATAAACCCCGCTGAAATGGAATTATGTTTTTCTCACAACCTTGACCCCGTCATCCATCAGTTATGGCAGATTGACTTACTGAAACCACATGGCCAAAAGAAGCCTATTGATGTCTGGGTAAAGTTTAACTCAGGTATGGGCCGATTAGGCTTCTCAACGCATCATATGGATCAAGTGGTTGATCGATTGAATGCATATGCAGCAGTGGACCAAATCCGCCTGATGACGCATCTGGCGAACGCAGACGATCCAGGTGATATAACATCTGCTCAACAGATCGAGCAGGTCAGTCAACTGGGGTTGGATGACTATGAATGGGGAATAGCCAATTCTGCCGGAATTCTGGGCTGGCCAGTAAGTCAGCGTCACTGGGTTCGTGCAGGTATCGCGCTATATGGTAGTGATCCGCTATTAACACAGCAACATGCTGATCAGCTCAAACCGGCAATGATCTTCAAGTCTGAAATCGTCGCTATAAATATACGTAAAAAGGGCGAGAGAGTCGGTTATAGTGGTCTGTATATCTGTACCGACGATCAACAGATTGCCGTTGTAGGGGCAGGTTATGCAGATGGATATCCTCGACATCTGAGGAATGGATATGTGACTATCAATGGACAGAAGGTCGACATTGTTGGACGGGTATCGATGGACATGATTACTGTCGATGTAACTGGAATGGATGTCAAACCAGGCGATGAAGTCACTTTATGGGGAGATAATCCACTGGCTGCAGATATCGCAAAATTAAGTGAAACCATCTCTTATGAGCTGTTTTGTAATGCAGGATGTCACGGACAACGAGAATTCCTGAATAAAAGTTAAAATAGAGCTGGCAAACAGTGAATAAAATCCGTAAAATCTCGGCTCTTCAAAACAGGCGCCTGTAGCTCAGCTGGATAGAGTACTCGGCTACGAACCGAGCGGTCGGGAGTTCGAATCTCTCCAGGCGCGCCATACCCAAACCCCTGTAGGTCAACGACCTGCAGGGGTTTTTAGTTTCTGCCTATAACCCCACTGCTTTTGCTTATTCACAAATCGCGGTCTTTACTAATGGTCGGTGTATAATCTTTATCTGCGTCTGCCCCTGTCATTGTGACGCCTGGGCTCCGATTGGTGCTATTACACAGTAGTCTGTAAAATTGAGTCTTAACAAGTGTTAATACTTAGAGCCATAGCACTTATGGAATTGCTGTTCGTTTGAATAAAAAACCACCTATACTCAATGATAACTTTCATCTCTGCGGAGATATGCGATGACGGACTCATTTCAGTGGAGCAAAAGCTTTTTAACTGGTTTAGATACCATCGATGATCAGCATCACCATCTGGTCGATCTGATCAATAAGTTTGGTTCAGCACTTACAGAAAATAAGGTGAACCTGGTGGATGTGGCCGTCATGTTTAAAGAACTGGCGCACTATTCTGATTATCACTTTAAAGCTGAAGAGCAATTAATGGCTGAAGTTGGAGTTGATCAGCGGCATATTGTTCACCATAAGAGTGCGCACAGCAGTTTTCTGGAAGATGCGGGAGTGATTTTCGCCGATATCTCCCGCGATAATAGTGAGGTGCCTAGAAGGTTATTGGACTATCTTATTCATTGGCTGGCATACCATATTCTCGGTCAGGATCAGAGCATGGCCCGACAGATAGAAGCCATAAAATCCGGTTTATCACCCGAGGACGCCTATCTAAAAGGAGTCAGGGAGCAAGACGAGACCACGGAAATCCTTCTAAAGTCCTTAAACAGCTTGTTTGAACAGGTACGTGATAGAAATAAAATGCTGGTAGAGTTAAACGCTTCTCTGAAAAATCAGATCGAGTTAATCAATAGCGAACTCGAACAGCTCAGGAAACAAAACCAGGCAGATATGTGACGTTAATTTTATGAAAACTCTCGAAATTGACTGGGGGTCGAATACAAGTAGTATTTGGATAAATTTTCTGGGTGAACATACGATTACCGAAGGATATCCATTTCAACATCTAATGGGTGTACTGTCCTCAGCATTCAATGTTTCGCGGAATTGGGGGGTTGATGAATGTAGGTCAGGTCATCAATGGCATTTGGGCTAGTAATCATACTGGAATCCGCTATTCTGGAGCCGTTAACGCGGCTCCTATTTCTGGTTAAAATTTAGACTCCTGGTTTTCGCGGGCTGCATAAAACCTGGCGGATTTCGATGAAATTGATCAGGTTTTATGTGTATGCTTTTAAGATAAACATCTCATACCCATATTCTCCAAAATGTTTATCAAAAACACCGATCTCGTTACTTATATCTCGCAGCGCCGCAGAACCTTGCATTTCTGGCATTAGTTGTGCGGTGCGTTGTCTTAGTGGTTCATAGTAGTTTTTAAATGCTTCGTGGCTAATGGTAAAATGAGCTAAAACTTCATAGCCAATTGCCTTTATCTCTGTGATACGAGTGTTGGTTGTTTGGATATCTGGATATTCTTTACTCCAGAACTCGGTAGCTTCTTTGCCAGGGGTATCGGTGAGCCACACTAAATCACTCAGCACTAGAAACCCGTTTTTTTCAAGCATAGGTCTCCACTGCTTTAGTGCATTAATCACTCCCATAACATAAGCGCTACTTTCACACCAAATAAGGTCAAAACTGCCTTTCGGAAAATTTAATTCTGTCATGCTGGCATAGGCAGGCTTTACACGGGAAGATAGACCCTCATTGTTAAGCTTTACATTGAGGGCATCAAGCGCAGATTGCTCATTGTCTACAGCGGTAATATAAGCGGCACTATTCCTGGCCAATGTCAAAGTTGCTACACCTTTGCCGCAGCCAATTTCTAAAATATTTTCAGGCGTCTTTGGTAAGAGCGCTAAAGCCTTCAGAGTCTCACTCTCACTACCTGGTCCCCACCGATCAAGTGTTTCAAAGACCTTCATAAAATCTGCCATGTATCTTTCGTGTTCATTCATATCTTTAGATAACCATTTCAGTCTAAGAGCTTCTTTTTCGTCGAAACCCTGTTTGTTTAACCAATCCAGGTGCACCTTAGGGGCAAGCTTGTCTGCCATTTCATGCCACGTCCTGAGAGTTCCACCTCCGAGCATGGCTTGCAGATATTCTCGCGATTGTTGTTTGTATTCAATTTCTTTCTCCAGTATTTCCAATCTGGACTGGAGTAGTTTTTTGTCAATTTTTGCTTCTAAGCAAGCTTTGCATTCCTTTAATGTCAAGCCTGCGTTCTGTAGCAGTTGAATTAGACGTATTCGTTGAATATCACTATCGTTGTATGTACGGTAGCCGTTGCTCATTCGCTGGCCAGCTATAAGTTTCAGCTTTTCGTAGTAAAGAAGAGTTGTACGGGATAATCCCACCTCTTTTGCTAACTCAGATATGCGATACAATTTTGGTGCTCCACGAGTATTTGTGAAACATAAACTATGTAGCTATAGACAGGTCAATACAAATTTTGGCTTGCTCGATAACACCTGTTAATCCTCAAACGCAAAAGCATTGAGGAGCTGCCTTTTCCAAAACAGTTTACGATCAACTGCGCTAAGGTTTGCCTCATCGCAAACCTTATCCCAATTTGTCTCAATCGCTTCGCGCTGTTTTTCGAAGATTGTTTTGGCTTCACTCTCAGAGAGCTGGAAATGAGGCGCGGCATCAAGGCAAGACTTGAGCTTGCTCAGTCTGTTATCACCGGAAATCAGCATGGCTTGTGTTGCTTCATTTCCTGCGCGGACTTGCGGGCAAATATCATAAGCTGGGGTTAGGTTCAGAGTTTTGCCATTCCAGAATGCCGCATGGTTTCTCGCGTGATCGTCGGTATTGCCACACAGAATATTAAAGACAATACGAGAAAACAGCTCTTTGAGCGTTTCTTTCGGATCATCGAAATGATGGCGGATAATTTCGGCGAAGGTTTCGTAGCTCGCATACCTAGCCATCATGTCATCCAGACCAAACAGCGTTAGAGCGGAGACCATGGCTTTGCGCGTCCAGCCTTTTGCTGTTTTTTCGCGATCAAAGCGCTCGATCAACAGAATGTCTTTTTGTGCAGCTTGCACCAGCTTTACAGGTGCAGCATTTATTCCGGCAAGTGCAGCCAGTCGCATGGCGGTATATTCAGCTTTCACTACGCTGTAAAGGTCGGTACTTGAAGAAAACTTCGCCACATATTTTGTGCCCTGATCTTCGATCAAGGCTTTGGGGCGTGCGCCGCCGATAGAACTGCCATGGAAAAGAGCCTGATCCAGCTCAGGGGTGAGCGGTACGCCTTGCTCAACCCGCTCTGCGGATTGCAGCAATTCTTCCAGTGGAACATTGTTTGCGGTGCGCGGAACATATTCACTGGGGGAGCGCTGGAAATCCAGTGCACCGATACGGTCAGAGCCGGATTCCAGCAAATAGGTTAACTCGCCGAGTGCATCGGTATCCGTATCTTTGCCTTTGCGCCCGAGCTTTTTGTTGATGATAACGCGCCGACCCCAGGCATCCGGTGCGGAATCTCGGATGCATCCGGGCATGGTTAGCCCATCAAGCAGGGGCAACACGCCTTTTTTAAGGGGCAATTCCGGCTCATAAATGGAAATAGCTGGCGGGTTAGCGTTAAGGCGATCCAGATAGCTTTTACCGTAGTTGAACTGCACGATGCCTTGATCGTCAGCTTCCAACTTTCCGGCAACAACAGGTTCAGTGGCATCGGGCAGCCATAGCCAAACAAAAGCTTCTTTGTCACTGGTTTTCAAAAGAGGGCTCTTAGAAGTCATCATCAGCAACCTTTGCTTTCTTGCGCACAGACTTGGGTAGTAGTGCGAGTTTGTCTTCTGTTTGGCGAATATGTTTGGTGAGGGTGGTTGCTTCGGCATCAAAGAGTTTAACACCTACGATTGTGGCAACTTCAAAGGTCGCACCCAGCTCACACTTGGGATCGCCTTTTTCGATGCGCTGCAACAGGCCGCGAGAAATTCCAGCACGGTCGGCTACCTCTTGCGCGGTCATCTTGCGCTCTTTTCTTGCCGCACGGATCAGGTTGCCAAGCAGGCTGATGGCCTCAAGGCTGTAGCGGGAATAGGTGCGTGCCGATACTTTAGACATGGCTTACCTTTGGTTTCTCTATTTTGATCTTTCTGTGAATCATATGGCTGTCATATGACCTATACATGAAACAGAGTATCAGTGTTTGGCTGATTCAACAAGTAAAAAAATGGTTTATATGTAGATCACAAAGCATTTATATGATCTATATAAGGATCATAATTATGTGATTTAAACAGCGCTAGATTTTCGGCTCATGTCCGCGATCTCGGTTTTTAACCCGTTTCGGCTGGGGGTTTCGTTCTTTCTCATGTTGCTCTGACCGTTAGTTGTATTCATCCCTCAGATTGCTGGATTTTCCTGTCTTCAAATCGCGGTAATCCTCAATATCCTGACGCAGCTTGAGCTGCTTGAGTTCTTCAAGGTGCTTGAAGATCAGAGCGTCCTTTTCTTTGCGTTCGCGCTGCATCGCCTGCAAAGCTTCCATTTCATTTTGCTGTTTGGCATGCCATCTTTCCCGAAACGTTAGTTTTTGACTGAATTATCGAAAACTGTATCGTTCCCAAAGCATGTCGAAGGAGTTCTTCAAGATTAGTTCGTACTCATCTGAAATCTGGAGAAACGACAGAGCTAAGATATTTCGATTATCGAGAGTTATTTAGAGTTCCCCATAGGGGATCCGAAAAGCCCTCGCTTTTTGGCGATGAATGCTAGCCGGTGGTCGTTGACACAACAGATTTAAAGCAGGAATAGAAAGACAGGTATGGAAATAAACCGGGATGAGAGCCAGGATGCAGTCCAAAGATTGGCGATGATCATGTTGGTGGTATAAAATGCCTCAGACCCCTTTTAATCAATATTCATTCAGAACCCATTAATAGATATTTCTCCAATTGGTGCAGCTATCTATCCTTGTTTTTAATGAATTGGTTCCTGGGTGGAGATTCTCAGTTTGTAATATGGGAATAGGGCTTGTATAGTTCCTATACTTCCTACAAATAGCAGGGAGCATTAGGGATCTCTACTCACAAGAATGAAAATTATTTATCATGCACTTGCAATTGGATTGCTGCTAAGTTTTTGTGAAACAGCACAATCAATTGACCTGGTTATTAACCGTGATGTCACCCAGGAGACGATGTCACGTAATACCTTGCGCTCGATTTTCAGCATGCGGAAAACACTCTGGCCCGATGGCAAGCCAGTCCATGTCTTTGTTATGCCTGATAAAACTAAATTGCACACAGATTTCAGCAAACAGTTGCTCGGCTTATTTCCACATCAATTACGTCGAGTCTGGAATCGTCAGATCTATTCCGGTATGGGGCAGGCACCCACAAAGGTTGAATCTGAGGAGGAAATGCGCGATCTCGTGGCTCGAACACCTGGGGCTATCGGTTATCTTTCTGAAGGAAATAATAATGAGCGTATACGCACCATTTCAGTCGAATAGTCGTTGGACACTTTGCCTGATAGCACTATGCTATCTGCCAGCAAAGGGATTGCTGGCCGCAGAACATTCAGATTTTAATCAAGCTCTGCAAATCCATGGCTTTTTAACTCAGGGTTATGTCAAAACCAGTGAAAACAGTTTCTTTGGTGATAGCAAAGATGGCAGTTTTGACTTCAGTGAAATTGGTATCAATACCTCCTATCGTATTTCACCCACTATGATGGCATCAGCTCAACTACTCTCCCGTACAGCGGGTGAGATGTATGATGGTTCTCCAGATGTAGATTTCGCTCAATTCGATTATACCCACCAGTTGGATGAGACTAGCCATATCGGTTTTATTGTTGGTCGCAATAAAAACCCTCTAGGACTGTATAATGATACGCGGGATGTAGCAGCTACCCGACCAGGCATCTTTATGCCTCAGTCAATCTACTGGGACCGGGTTAGAAACATGGTCCTCTCCAATGATGGAGGACAATTTTACGCAGGGAGCCAGTTCGGCAGCCACCTTTTCAATCTGCAACTATTTGCCGGAAAAACACCGATCGATGAAAATGTTGAAAAGAGCTACCTTATCCCTGCCTCCAGCCCAAAATTGGAGCAGGATGGACTCACAACCGGTGGCCGCTTACTCTATGAGTGGGATGGGGGTCGCATCAGATTGGCCCTGAGTAACGCTTCTCTGTCAATGAATGGTGAGATGAATGGGTTCCCCCCAGGTGGTTTCGATATGGATTACTGGGTAGTCTCAGGCCAATACAATGATGGCCCCTGGAGCCTGACCATGGAATACATGGAGGAACCCATAGATTACTCTGGTTTTGGCGGTTTTATGGATTTGGGAGACACAACCGTTAATGGTTACTACTTACAGGGAAGTTATCGGATGCTGCCAGACTGGGAAATGTTCGCTCGTTATGAGGAGAGCCATTACGATAAACATGACAAAGATGGTAACAAGGTGAGCGCCAAACTCGGTCTGCCACCCCATAACTTCTACAGCAAGCTATGGACTGTAGGGCTGCTCTGGGAGCCTACTGAGCGGTTAATGTTGCGTACCGAATTCAGTGAGGTGGACGGTACTATTTTTCTCTCCAACCTGGAAAACCCATTGCCTGGCGAGAGAAAGCGTGATTGGAAGCTGTTTTCGCTACTGGTCTCCTATAGTTTCTGAGATAGATGCATTGGATAAAAAAAGTACCGAAGCTAAATTTTCCAAAAAAGGTCTGTTCTTCCTCAGTCTGAAATGGAAAGTCGTTCTATTGTTCAGCCTGGTATTATTTATCATCAACGCGGGTTTGGCGGGCCTGGGCTATCTACAACAGCGCAGCCTGTTTGTTACCTATCAGGAAAAGATACACAAGCAACAAAGCAGGCAGGTCACATCCCTTCTGAAGACAAGCTTTTATCGTTTGGAACAGATAGCCCGAATGATTCCCACACTTTCTGAAGCAGCGATGACTGAGCAAAACCTTAGCCTGGGCAAGAAGCTGAATAATTTTTTTCAACATAGTGAAACGACTCTGGATATCGACTGGGGACTTGAACAGGCAGCTTATTTCAGTAATCACAACGAGCTTCTGTTTAACTGGCAAACTAGAGATATTGACGGTACTTTCGATGAGCTAGTCAAGTCAGTAAATCGTCTTCAGATACCGATGTCTAGTTTGTACTGTGACACAGCTTGTGTTCAGTATGTTGCTGTGCCTTTGCTTGACAAAGGAAAAGATGCCGGAGTGATACTGGTAGGCCGTTCACTGGCTGATGTCATCATTGAATTTATTGAATTAGCAAAAACAGATGTCGCAATAATCAGTCGCCCGCAATCACAGGAAAGTCTACAAGGAAGCACCCGCTATCTCCCAAAGTGGCAAAGATATATCGCTGCTTCGAGTAATATTGAAAAAGTAATTGCAATATTGCATTCATCTTCTGAGAGTATCTCTCTCACGGCTATAGCTGATAGTGAATACACAGCTATCTATGACGGTGAGCACTTTGCTCTAAGTATTATACCGGCAACTAGTGATACATCAGTTATGTCAGCTGATTTTGTTATTGTCAGTAATATTACAGCTGTTGTTCATCAAATTCAGCAGGCCACCAGGCAATCAGTTGTGATCGGCATTATTGGGTTTATTGTTTCTGAACTACTTTTAGCCCTGTTCCTATGGTGGCCGATGAAAAGACTGCTGCTGATATCAAACAGTTTGCCATTACTGGCAAAAAACGCTTTTCAGGAAGTCAGAAGCAAGCTCTCTATCCAGCATCGAGACTGGTATCAGGATGAGATTGATATTGCCAGCGAATCAGCCATTCAACTGACACATACACTAGAGAATCTTCATGAGGAGATAAAAAAAAATACCAATAGTCTCATTAAGCGTAGCGAGGAGTTAGCCGTAGAAAGGGATTTTCTCAACACCATCATGCATAGCGCACAGGTCATCATTCTCACTCAGGACTGCAATGGTGCTATCCTCACCATGAATACAGAGGGCTGCCAGTTCATCGGCGTAACAGATTACCAGCCTGGCAGTAGCCACTTCAGTGACCTGTTTATGAATGTTGATCAGTTCAAAGAAATGAAACATATCATGGATGGTATACAGGATGGCATGATAGGCTCCCATCAACACGATGCCAGTACCCTGTCAAGTGAAGGGCAGAAAAAAACTATCTCCTGGGTACACTCACCACTCACTAGCAAACAGACTCCCAATACCCCTAACATACTTTCGATAGGTCTTGATATTACAGACCGTGAGGTAGCAGAGCAGCGGCTTGCATGGCTAGCAAATCACGATCCACTGACAGAACTGAAAAACCGTCGTGGTTTTCAGATGGATCTCACTAAGATTATAAGGTTTGCCGAGCGCTATCACCATTCCAGCGCGCTACTGTTTTTTGATCTCGACCAATTTAAGTACATTAACGATACAAGTGGCCATCAATCTGGTGATGCTTTGTTACAGGCTGTTGCCCAAAAAATTCGTAAAATCACCCGCTCCAACGATCTCGTTGCGCGCCTGGGTGGTGATGAATTCGCAATTGTGATACCGGAGACAGATATAGAGGGTGCCACTCTTTTTGCAGACAAGCTACTTAATGAACTGAAAAAGATTTCCATTCCATCGAATGGCCGCAGCCATCGCATCACGGCTAGTATCGGCATTGTTAGCTACCCGCAACATGGTTCTTCATCCGAAGATCTGCTTTCAAATGCCGACCTGGCCATGTATCAGGCTAAAGAGTCGGGCAGAGACAAGTGGCATCTCTTCTCAAGCAAGGAGCAGGCTCGCGAACAGTTGAATGCTCAGGTTACCTGGAAAAATAAGATCGAGCAGGCTTTGACAGAGAAGCGTTTCACCCTGTTTTTTCAGCCCATTTTAAAGATTAGTGACGGTATCGTTTCACACTATGAGATACTTATCAGAATGATTGAAAAGGACGGCTCCATCGCTATGCCAGGAGAGTTCATACCTGTAGCTGAGCGAACAGGCTTGATTCACCAGATCAATCGATATGTACTGCGTGCCTCGATTGAGAAGTTGTCCAGTTTGATAGATAACAAGCAGGATATCACGCTCTCCATCAATCTATCCGGTCGTGTCATTGATGATCCGGAGCTACTCCCGCAATTGACCCAGCTGCTCAACAGCAGTGACATCAACCCAGAAAATCTGGTATTTGAGCTGACTGAAACTGCAGCGCTAGCAGATATGAATGCAGCGGTTCACTTGATGACCGAGCTTCAGGCACTTGGATGCCGGTTTGCACTGGACGATTTTGGTGTCGGCTTCTCATCCTTTTACTACTTGAGAGAGCTACCGGTTGATATTGTAAAGATCGATGGTTCATTCATCAAACAACTACTCACGAACAAGATGGATCAGGTTTTTGTCAAAGCATTAACACAGATGGCAACTGCTTTAGGAAAGGAGACAGTGGCAGAATTTGTTGAAGATGAAAACACCCTTAAACTTTTAGCAGAAATTGGTGTCGTCTATGCTCAAGGCTATTATATCGGAAGGCCCTTGCCAGATATCCCTGTAACGACAAAAGCTATTTCTTCGATAAACTAACAGGCTCTTGCCGAGGAAGAAGTGGACTACTATGATTCTCGTGATTATGGGTTTTGGTGGGAAACGCCCGAGGAAACTTTTAATGATGGTTTTGGCTTCTGCTACGACCTTGCCGCATTTGCATTATATGGTCCTGGAAGTTCTGGTTTAACCGGTGGCCAACTATTATTTGTTGCATGGGGGCGATGGGTGGTTGAATCTAGCGTAGGTCATTTTGTCTGTATTCATTGCGTCGGTGAGTCCTATTACAGTATTGATAGTGGAGTTCTAAAAGCCCCATATTCCTTTGAGCAGCTTTTGTTTGAAGGGGCTGGGTTTACAGCACATTTCAACAGCTCAGGTATTACAACCCACTTATCTATGAGATTGCAGTCATGAACAAAGAGAAAGCAAGAGACTTATTAGATAAACAAAAAGCTCAATTGGAAAACAATTTCAAAAAATATCAAAATGCAGAGAAAGGTATTGAAGATGATGAATTAGGGGCGGGTGTATTAGGCCCAGGAAATGATATTGAAAATCAACAACTAAAAAAAGAAATTGAGGAGAGTGAAAACAATGAAAGCTAATACAGCTATTGCATCTAAAAACTCAGAGGTAAAAAGCAAGGAAGAAGCAGTCAAGAAACTAAGGAAGGAAAGAAATACAATCAAGCAAGAATCAGCAATGTTTACCAGAAAAGTTCAGGCTAATGTAACCAAAAGCAAATAGTTAATTATAACCAGAAACTTTGAAGACGCGATTGGAAAGGAAATTAAACTCCAGCTATTTCGCTATGGCTTCAGTCAATGAAGCGGGTATTAAGTCAAAAACTTGTTTTTATTTAACCTTAGTGGGTAGTCTTGATAATGAGACCCGAGGTCTCATTTATCTTAACTCCTAGTCTTCTGAGATAAAATTCAACCGACAACAACATTATATAATTGCCATATCAAGTGGAGCTGTGATGAACGAATCTTTAGAGTATACCTACAAAGAAATGATACGATTATCTCAAATATGCGATTCATACACAAAAAGTTCATTTGATGACATCAAACTTCTTGGTGCCATCGGATCTCTTCTGGTCTGGAAGCCGATTTCCGAGGTCGCTCTATCAATAGGGAGAAAAGGGCAAGAAATTCCCCAAACAAATGATGATTTTATTTTTTTTGGATTTCTTGCAATCCTTTTCATTACGGCAATTGTTAGCATTGCTGCGTTACTAAAACAATCTGTTGTTTTCTTTTATATTAATGAGCTTCGATATTTTGAAAAAAAAATTAGAGAAGAACTAGGTACTGCTGAAACGAAGACATTTCGTGTTGCAGAAAACTGGACTGATTGGTCTAAAAGAAAACAAAGGCCTATTGCCATAATTTTTTATTTTTTATTTTATTTTGTTCTTACGGTGTTACCGACATGTTTTTTATGGACAAATAACAATAATGCCATTATCTACTTATTTGCATCTCTGTTCGTTGTTTCTCTCCATATTGGAGCTACAAAAATTTTACACGACAAAAATTCAAAATAAACTTCCCAAATTAAACAACTGGTGGCTTGTCCACGTTTTAATACCGATACCACCCAGGTACTCAGTAACCCGTAACCTGGCCATCTCTATAGCAGTCGTTCCAATGCCGCATTGCAATAGGTGGTGAGGTGCCAGGAGCGGATAATTTAAAGCGTATTTATCCATAGCAATTCTGAACATAATTATTCCAGGAAACATTGCACGGGGAAATCCGGAAGCCAGGTTGGTCGAGAGGGGGGGCTTGCGAATAATTCACATGTACCTCCGACCCCTTAAACTACGCTTAAACAAATAAGAAGCTTTTAAAAGATTTTCTATCTACAGATTTCTCGCCTGACTGCCAAGTGCAGTATGAAGCAAACACGATATACACATTATATGCAACCAAGCACAGTGACTCCAAGTTCAACAATAATTATTTCGAGCGTAAACTAAAAGTTACGGCGACCACCAGGAATCTTAATACTATTACCAAACTAGTCGCTATGGCCAGCGCCAACAAGGTGCTCCAGCCGACGCCAAAAAGCGGTGTGGTTGAGCTTCACAGTGGCTCAGATTTTGGTATCACTGATCTCATCTATACTCGATAAAAACTAAATTTTCTTGCGGCCCTGATTAATTGAAAGTAAATCCTTCAAGAGCTGTTTTCAATCGCCCAGAAAGGTTATCTAGATTTTGTGAGGTGTCACTGATGTTTTTGATTGCTACTGAGTTTTCCTCGCTTATCTCTTCGATTTGTCGAGCTGCTTTTTCGATATCGGTCATTTCCTGTAACTGATAAGTGATGCTTTGCTGCAGTTCCAGCAGGCTTTTTGCTGAGATACTTGCATCGGTATTTAGCTGACTTAATGGTTCGACCATTTCATGGATTAATGTTACTCCGGTTTCTAATTCGGTACGTCCATTAGAAATACGGGCTACAGAAACTTCTGTTTCTTTCTCCATAGCATCGATGACGGTATTGATCTCGACAATTGATCCTCCTGTCCGTATAGCAAGGTTTCTCACTTCGTCTGCTACAACAGCGAATCCCCTTCCGCTTTCGCCCGCACGTGCGGCTTCTATAGCAGCATTCAAGGCTAGCAGGTTGGTCTGGTCAGCAATTTCACTTACTGTACTCACCAGGGTCCGTACGGCCTTGGCCCTGTCGCTCAGCGCCTCTATAGATACCGATGATTCGTTGATGGTGTTGGATATTTTTTCAAACTCTTCGGTGGCATTTTTTATCCGATGCTGGCCGTCATCGGCCAGCGCGCTGGCTTTTTCAACCTGGGTTTTCGACTGGCTAGCGGTTTCGGCTAGCTGGTTAAATTCCACAGTGGTACGTGAAATATTCGCGGTAATTTGACTAACCGCCTCCAGCTGGCGGGCTGACCTTGAACTCACCTGAGTTACTGGTGTCATCATTTGTGTTGCCGAATCTGCGACCTCGGTTGCCGCCACGCCAATGGCATTAATTAGCTCAGTCAAATTAGTATTCATTTGTTGAAAAGCGCGCAGAAGATCTCCAACTTCGTCTTTACCCGCATCAGTATCAATTTGTTTCAGGTTTCCGCTGCTGATTTGTCGTGCTAGTTGGACGGCTTTTTCAATGGGCTGGACAATACTGTGACTAACGATGTATGCCAGCAAACCACCAAGAATAAGTGCAAGTACTGTCAATGAAGTAACGACTTTAATGATATATTCGCCCTTGCTATCGACTGTTTTTTGCTCATTAACCATCTTTGTCTGTTGATCATGCTGAAACTGTTCTATCGATTTCAATAGTCCTTTTAATGCCGGGCGTGTCGTACTGTGAAACTCGTCGATAGCTTTTTTTGTATCCAGTTCAACCAGGTCGACCATTTTCATAAAAGCTTGCTTATACTCAGACCGCTTATTAATCAAAGCCTCCACTTGAACACGATCATTTATTGAGGTTTCAGACAGGAGTTGGTCCAGGGCTATATCCAGTTGCTTGTTTAGCTGATCCATTTCTGCATACAACTTGATACGCTGTTCAAGATTATCCGTTGGCAGTATCTGGAGCAGGCTCAGTGCAGATGATTGCGCAAGAACATTGATTTCGGAAACTGCCATAACCTGGCTGACATCCTGATTGACAAACTTTCGGGATGATTGTGACAGCTGATTCATGCTGGAAAGTGCCAACACGGCCACCGTCAGCAGAAGAATTAGCAGGCTGGAGAAACTGATTAGCAGTCTTGTTCGGATACGTATATTTGAAAGAAATAGCATGAGTCTCTCAACTAGAAAATAGTTATAGTTAATGTTATGGATTTGTATCGGCGAAAGAAATATAAACTGAATGTAAAGGATTAAAATTCTTTGATTTTAGATACAATTTTATTGAATCTTTAGTTGTTTTCTGATTCCAGCTAAAAATTTATGAAATAATATTTACATAAACAATGTATTAAAGCTTAGCTTGATGGCATTGAGGGCGGACCAGAATAGCACTTAGTTAAGCTTTTTCGGATGCCCATATATGTCCTGAATTGAATTACATGGGGATTAATTCTCATTTAATCTTCTATCTCTCAACCAACCCATTTTTTGGCTTTCCCTGTGCGATGTGACCAACGGATTTAACCTAATGTTGCCTCTATTCGTTCTTTGAAGTGATTATTTCCCGACGGTACAGAAAATACCACTGATTTATGTACAGAATAGACTTCTCTAGTATCATGACCTGTACGAAACAGCTCCCGTTAACAGTACATTGTACATTCGTGCTTCTGGGGTTGATGCTATTCGAAGGAATATCTTGTGATCTTTGATAATGTTCGGAGGGCTACCTGTCGCATGACAATGATAACTTGATCATTAGTAATTGTGAGAAGGACGCGGGAGCCTTGTAACTCTCTGGAATTGCCCGCTATTCCGCGTCGTCACGCCTTGGTCTACACAATCTCAAACGCACTACAACTCGTCCAACTGCAGATTCAAGGTTAAAGGATTGCTGCCCTTAAATTAGTGAATAATCTTTGTCATTTCTCCTGTTGAGGCCTTAAAGCCGGTGAATGTAATGCTTTCTTCACCGATGAGTTCATCACCTTCAATGCCATACTTTTTATTTAAGGATGACTGTTCATACCTGGTAAATCATACCCGGGATTTCTTTCGATAAAGTAGAAGAATAATATTTATTGGTATAGGGTGCCATCTTGTGCTCTTTTTATCGTCTTCACAGGGTTGAATGGTGTATTGCGTACTCTCCACCTGTTTACCCTTGTAGCTTGTCTGTACCAGTTTTTTCACCACCTGCAGCCATAGCCCAACGAATACGACGCTGGAAGTGTCCCCATTAACTTTCTGTTTCTCTTTCAAGTTTATGCACATCCCTCTCAAGAAATAACATGAAAATTCCATTACCCGATTGATTGCTACGTGACTGGTAGGGACGTTTATTTTACCGGTTAAAAAGTGATAGGTCTGATCGGTTCTGCCGCTTGAGATTATATTTGTGACATCAACGCTTACCAGATCTTTTATCGATGCTTCATCTGTATGTATTTTCTGGCTGGAGTAATTCAGTGTGCCTGGCACCTGATATTTTGCATATACAGATTATCGAGCAGGCATTATTGATTTTGAAATTAATAAATTCTGAATGATCTAGTGCCGAAATTTTTTATTACAGATTACATAATTCAGAGATTTTAGACGGCTATCTGAGGGCGGCTATTTACTTTTTTTAGTGACAGATCTGACCGGGCAGGTTTAATACCGTTCCAGATACTATTCATCGTAAAATCAAAATAATTTGTCAAAGGTTCTTCAATTGATCCGTCTAATCGCATTTGAATCAGCCTCATGGCACTACCAACGATTATTGATGTTGCAATAGTGGTATTTACATCCTTTAAGTCGTCATTATCTAATACTTCTGCGGTAATTTGTCTGATCTTAATAAAAGGAGCTGCATCGAAAATTAAGGGTTGATCCGCTAAAAAATCAGCGTGCTTGGAATGAAACACAAAGGCGATTATATTTCGATGGGTCTCTGTATGTTGGAACAGTTGCTTTATGATTTCCTCAAGTTGTTCGACGGGCGTAGATATAGACTGGGTGACTCCATCAATCAACTCATCGACTTCATTGACTATATGTTTATATAGAGCCTGGGCGATTCCTTCCTTACCACCAAAATATCTGTAAATTGAACCGATACTAACATCAGCTACTTCCCGGACTTCGTGAATTGATACATTGTGATACCCTTTTTCTACAAAAAGATCCAAAGCAGCGGTCAAGATTTTACAGTCTATGGGTTCGGGGTTTAGTGGTTGTTTGTTTAAGTAAGGCATAAACTGGTCTCTCCCAAAAATCCTTATGGATTATTTATTTTAAAAAAATCAATAAGCTTAATTTTCTGATTCTACTAATTGATTTTCAATATAATCGGCCTAAAAATATACCTTTTTAGGATAAATAAGGTCGATTTTTGAACTTAAATCCACCCCGTTTTCAGGTAAATTATTTATGATTAACCTGATATTAGATAGCTCACAGCTATCTCTAACACTCTCTTTTCAGAAGATATCATCTTTTCTCTATTAATACTTTGGAGTATAAAAGATTGACAAAAATGAACATTCATTCTATTTTTGTAACAATCAACCCGATGTTAGTACAAACTGTCTATAGCTGCCAGTATTAAAGTCAGTTATGGATTACTACTAATAAAATGAAAAAATTATTGAAGAGTCTACTATGAAAGCAAAAGCAGCCGTTGCATGGGAAGCCAGAAAACCCTTATCCATTGAAGAAGTCGATGTAATGGGGCCGAAAGAGGGTGAAGTATTATTAAAAGTTATTGCCTCTGGGGTATGCCATACCGATGCATTCACACTATCAGGTGAAGATCCTGAAGGTTCATTTCCCTGCATTTTAGGTCATGAAGGTGGTTGCGAAGTGGTTGAAGTAGGTCCCGGTGTCAAAGATCTAAAGGTTGGAGATCACGTTATTCCATTATATATCGCTGAATGCGGCGACTGTGAATATTGTAACTCAACCAAATCAAATCTCTGCCAAACTATTGCGCCAACCATCTGGACCGGATATATGCCAGATGGCACTCGTCGATTCTCAAAAAACGGTAAGGATATTTTCCATTACATGGGTTGTTCTACCTTTTCTGAGTACACTGTCGTTCCAGAAATTGCATTAGCAAAAATCAATAAAGCTGCGCCTCTGGATAAGGTCTGTCTTCTAGGCTGTGGTGTGACCACTGGCATTGGTGCTGTACTTAATACAGCCAAAGTAGAGCCAGGATCAACCGTTGCTGTATTTGGACTTGGTGGTATTGGATTGTCCTGTATTCAGGGTGCTGTGATGGCTGGAGCTGAACGCATTATCGGTGTTGACATCAATTCTGATAAGTTTGAATTTGCCAGACAGCTAGGCGCTACTGATTTTGTTAATCCGAATGAGATTAATGGTTCTTTTGTTGAATACATGCAGGACACTTTTAATGGTGGCCCCGATTACTCCTTTGAGTGTATTGGCAATGTGCATGTAATGCGTGATGCTCTCGAATGCACACATATGGGCTGGGGTGTTTCTACCGTAATAGGCGTTGCCGGTGCCGGGCAGGAAATCGCAACTCGACCCTTCAATCTGGTTGTTGG
>JBNKMF010000045.1:0-41335 GCA_050292965.1 Gammaproteobacteria bacterium
TCTAATCCTGATGCGAAAATTGTAGCCTTTGTGCATGCTGAAACCTCTACAGGAGCCCAGTCAGATGCTAAAGGTATCTGGCAACTCGCACATAAGCATCATTGCCTTGTAATTGCCGATTGTGTTACTTCGCTGGGTGGAACGCCCATTAAGGTGGATGAGTGGGGTCTAGATGCAGTCTATTCAGGTACCCAGAAATGTCTTTCCTGCGTGCCGGGTTTATCGCCTGTTACCTTCAGTGAGCGGGCAATTGAAAAGATTAAAAATCGTAAGACGCCTGTGCAAAGCTGGTTTCTGGATTTAAACCTTGTTATGGGGTACTGGGGGCAGGGTGCTAAGCGCGCTTACCACCATACAGCTCCAGTCAATGCACTTTACGCCTTGCATGAGTCTTTGGTTATGCTGCGCGATGAAGGCCTGGAAAATGCCTGGAAGCGCCATGCGCATCAACATTCAGCATTAAAAGCCGGACTTGAAGCTATGGGGATTAGTTTTCTGGTTGACGAAGCAGCTCGTTTACCACAGTTGAACTCAGTGATGATTCCACAGGGGGTGGATGATGCTGTTGTACGTGCGCGCCTGTTGAATGAGTACAATCTAGAAATTGGTGCCGGGCTGGGTGATTTTGCAGGTAAAGTTTGGCGTCTAGGTTTGATGGGGCATAGTGCGCGCTCTGAAAATGTAATTTTCTGCCTGTCAGCACTGGAAGCGATATTGGGCGATATGGGGGCTCCAATCAATAAGGGAGTAGCTTTACCTGCAGCACAGGCTGTGTATTCGGCTTGAGTGTTAGGCATATAAATATGGTGAGAGAACTCACCCCATTAAGGTATTCACGACTATGGTTCAGTATCGCCTACATAATGCTGGCCGTAGTCGCGTTCGCCTCATTAATGCCTGCGCCAGAGATGGGCGTCAGTGACAAGCTGCTGCATTTGCTGATCTATGCCTTTATGAGTGCGGTATTTTCCACTCTGGTGTGCCGCAATATCAGCCTGCTTAAAGTTGTACCGGGCTTGATCCTGTTTGGTATTGTACTAGAGTTTTTGCAAGGCATGACTGGCTATCGCTATATGGAAGTGAATGACATGCTGGCCAATAGTATTGGCGTGTTTGCAGGGTTGTTGGTTCGATTGACACCCATTCCGCGCTGGTTTCGTCAGCTAGAAATTATCATTCCTTAAACACGTTACTGAACCGTTTAAGGTGTGACGTACTGGTAGCCCTGATTCTGTAATTCAATAATTCGGCTAAAGATATTTCTGACTAGTAGCGGTGGGTGCTTGAGATTCAGAGTATGGCGATTTTTATAATAGTTATCACGGCTGACCTCGATTTGCAGGCCTAGACTGATGAGTTCTTCCAGACGCATACCCAGGTCGCGATTTTCATTGACCTTGTGAATCAGGTTTATGCCCGGGCCCTGTAGTAAGATTTTAACATCCAGAGACTGATCCACAGAGCCGAGAAATAGATTTTCCAGATTGGTAATGGTTTTCCATTGCACATCTGAACGGCCACTGTTCAGGTGATATACAATTTTATCCGGAGCTGCTAGCAGGTTTGTTGCGAATAACAGACTCGCAATCAACAGTAGCCATTTAGCCACGAATATAGGTCCACCCCTGTTGCTGGCGTTGAATCACTTCTACGATGCCTGAATCAATCAGTTTAGCCTGTGGGATGAGATCGATTTCTTCATCGCTGGTGATTTGAATCTGGTCTATAGTGTTTTTACAGGCGGCAAAAGATAGATTTTGGTATTCTTCTGTAAGGCGAGCAATCAACGCTGCAAAAGGTGTAGTGCCCTGACGCAACAGATTGATGCCATGGCCATTAGCAACGACTTCGACTCTGATGTTTTGACCTCTTTCGCGGTATTCCTGTAGCATGTTTTCTAAATTCGTAAAGGTATTCAGACCGATTTCAGAATCTGAAGTAGTCAAATGTACCAGCACTTTGGTGGTTGCGTCGTTAGTCGTCAGGCTTTCGCTTTGTTGCTCTTGCTGAATCTGATTTAAGCCAACAGTTCCCAGCAATATACCCAGGCAGAAGATAGCAACCGCTGCGGCAATTCGAGGGAAATAATTGAATTTCTGTACCACTGTCTCAGATAAGTGAGAGGTGGGAATCTGGTCGTAGGCTAGTTTTACGCGCTGTTTTACGCGCTGGAATTCACATACCCTGACTGCAAGGGCTTTATCCTGTTCAAGCAGATCCAGTATTTCGTGGCGTTCTTCGTCAGTAAGCTGTCCATCGATAAATGAATTCAATAATTCATCAGATATCGGTTTATTGGGGTCCAATGTATTCATCCTTTATTTAACTCTGTGTATTCGCCTCTGTATGGGTTGTTCAATTTCACTACTATATTTTTCGAGTAAACTTTTCAACTGGCTACGAGCACGACATAAACGGCTCATTACCGTGCCTATAGGTATTTCCAGTGCATGAGAAACTTCGTCATACGACATTTCCATCAGATCAACCAATGTCACCACATTACGGTGTTTTTCATTCAGTCGAGATATGCAAAGACGCACAATATTGCTGGTATCTCGCTGGTCGTAACTGCTGGCCGGGTCAAAATTATCCGCAAAATCATAGTCATCCACATCTACTGTATCTTTCTGGCGGCGCAGGTGATCGCGAAAGCAATTGAGCATGATGCGACAGGTCCATGCGTTCAATTTACTGTCTTCCTTCAAGCTATCGAAGGATAGAAATGCTTTCTGCATCGCTTCCTGAACCAGGTCATCTGCAAGCATAGAATCTGAACACCAGGAGTAAGCCAGCTTGTAAAATCTAATACGATTTTCACATAACTCACGCGTTAATTTCTTGTGTCTATTGCGCCTTTTAAACATATCTAATGACCACTAGTAGTTAGAGTATTTTAGTAATATTTTTATTCCATATAATTCACAGTTTCAGCCACAATTGGCCTGAATCAGTTATATGGAACACTAACTAATTTATGGAATTCCCAATGATATGTATAGGTTTTTTTATTTAGCTCTGATGAGCGGTAGTGATTGAGGAAGTCCTGTTAGTCATTGTATCGCAGAGAAAAATCAATGGCCTGGATGTGTTTGGTGAGGGCTCCAATTGAAATAAAGTCAACCCCGCATTCGGCCACTTCACGGATATTGTCTAACGTGATATTGCCTGAAGCCTCCAGTTCTACAGCCCCTTCTGCCAGGGATACTGCCTGGCGCAGCATGTCAGTAGAGAAATTATCCAGTAACACCCTGTCTACTCTGGAATCTATCGCCTGCTGTAGCTGATGCAGATTCTCAACTTCAACTTCAAGTAACACTTCGGGATGTGAGTCACGTGCTTGTTGTACTGCCGCTTGAATGCTTCCGGCCGCTGCGAGGTGGTTTTCCTTTAAGAGATAAGCATCAAATAATCCAATTCTGTGGTTTGTACCACCGCCACATTTTACTGCGTATTTCTGGGCCAGGCGCAGACCAGGTATCGTTTTTCGGGTATCAAGAATCTTGCAGCCAGTATCAGCTATCTGGCTTTGGTAACGGTGGGTGATGGTGGCGGTAGCGCTCAGGGTTTGCAGGAAGTTAAGAGCTGTTCTTTCAGCACTCAAAATTGCGCGAGCATTACCTTTTAGCTGGCATACAACTGAGTCCGCTTGCAGCAACTGCCCTTCGCGTGCCAGCCATTCAATTTCAACTTCAGGATCAAGTTGCAAAAAAGCCTGTGAGAACCATTGACTCCCACATAACACGGCGGACTCGCGGCAGATCAGGCTGACATTCAACACGGCATTATATGCGATAAGTAAGGCGGTGATGTCACCTGAGCCCATATCTTCACGAAATGAGGTTTTTATATTTTCTACAATGTAATCAATGGGTATATTCATAAGTAAATTACTATATTTAGATGTTTATGTAACTGAATTAAAAGCAATTTTAGAATTGACATGACGGATAAAAAGGGTATTGTTGCAATCTAAAACTTATAAGCTCATTATAAAAAAACACAGATAAATCAATTATTACTGTTAAGTTGAGGAATACACTTTGTTTAAATTCAATACCCCTGCAGTGAGATTTTCACTCGCAAGTCTAATCGCTTTCTCCAGTTCTTTTGCCTTTGCCGATGTTGACCGTTCGCTAGCAATGCCAACGGGGACACCAAGCGCTGACGAGATTATCGACCAGGTTTATTATGTCAACCATTTCTATGGATTTGATAATTATGGCATAGGTAAAAAAGGTAAGAAGATCACAGTGCTGGTGAATAAATCGGCTGGAGATAAACCCACCACTGTTACTGTCGAACGTTATCTGAATAATAAATACGAAGACGATCCATCGGTAAAGGGGCGTGACCTGGCTATCTTCCGTTCAGGAAAGTTACGTGGTACCGGCATGCTGGTTACCGATTATGATGAAGCAGGTAAAAATCAGTCTTACGCTATCTGGATCCCCTCGCTGAGAAAAATTCGTCGCTTTGCTGAACCCGCTCAGGATGATGCCTGGGGTGGTACAGACTTTACCTTTGGTGATGTTGTTTTGCGCAAGCCACATAATGAAACCCATGAATTAGTAGGCACTGACACCTTTAGCGGTTGTCTGGGTGCAGTGACGCTCGCCGATGATGAAAAAAACCGGTATACCAGAGATTTACCTGAAGCCTCCTGTGCTGCAGATGGCAAGGAGGTTTATAAGGTGAAGAGTACTACCAAGTTTGAAAACTGGTGGTATGACTATCGAATCAGCTATGTTGATGCCAAATCCTTTGCCGACTATCGCACTGAGTTCTTTAAAGATGGTGAGAAAATCAAGGTTATAGACCGTGACTGGAAACCCGTAGCAGATGCGACTGATCCACGTCAGGTTGTGTGGGGCTACTGGTATGGTAAAACTTTTGCAACCGGTCACGAAACATGGGCGGTGATTCCCCCAGAAGTTGTTACATATAATGACGACAGCATGAAAGAGAGTCTGTGGACAGAAAAGACCCTGCGTAAGATTCGTCGATAACACTATACAAAGAGCAGCCAGACTAACTTCTGCCAGTTCGCATAAAAATCTAACAAATTGAATAAGCTCAAGAGGAATTACCATGTTAAAACCAACAAAACTCGCACAGGCCATGGCCTTAGCCATGATTTTGCCTGGCGTTGCTGTTGCCGAGTTTGAAATAAGCGGCGAAGCCAAAATTGAATATAGTGTATTTACCAAAGACGGGCAGGTAACTGGGGCTGCAGAGCCGCATGAATCAATGGATGCGATGAAGAGTGAGCCGAGTATCAAGCTCTTTATTAATTCCGATGTTGGCGAAGAATCAGCTTTCCATGCAGAAGTACTTTTTGCCGACGATGGCGAAGCCGCAAGTTCACGACTGGAAGGTGGTGAAAGCTATTCCCAATATGAATTCCTGAGGGAATTTTATTTTGATACTGTTGGTGCTGGCTGGGACTGGCGCCTGGGTAAACAACAGGTGGTCTGGGGTACGGCTGATGGTATGAAATTACTGGATATCATCAACCCAACCGACTATCGCGAGCTGAATCAAAACACATCCGAAGATTCACGCATACCGGTGTGGATGATCAATGCAGAAAAATATCTGGATAACGGCTCAAACATTCAGGTCATTGTTTCGGAAGCACGGCCAAATTTTATAGCAGGTATGGACGAAGATTCTGATTCAGGTGCGCCCTTCCTATTCAAGGGAGTGGATTCAATAACTGGAAAAGTGAATGGCTTTTTAAACGTCGCCCCTGCGCTATCACAAGTAGCTGCTAACTTTACTAATGCTTCAGTTGGCGGGCTATTCGGAGGTAATCCTAATCCTGTTGGACTTACCAATTTTACAGGAGTTAGTGTAGAAGCTTTCACTAGCACAACAATTGAATATTATACTAATGGCACTCCTACCTCTACCACTGATGATTATATATCAATGCCTGGAATACCTGGTTACACCCCAGGTGGGGGAGATATGCAATTACCAGGTTCTGCAATGTTATCCCAGATAGCTCAGCAAGGTCTCTTTACCGGAGACCCGAATGCCAATAACGGAGTTACTAATCTAATGCCGGATAGTGGTTATAACGCTCAAATGCCGACTTCTGCGTTTGAGTATATGCCAAATGCAACTTTTGCAACATTCAATACTTTTTCCGGACTGGCTTCTGGAACACCTGGTGCTCCAGCAGGTTTTGCTACCGAATATGTCCAAGAACATAAAGATGAAACCAATGTTAACTGGGGGGGTAGATATAAAGCTTCTACTGATGGTGGTATGAATTACTCTTTGAATTACTTTCATCATTACGGTGCAAACCCTGCTGTCAATATGAGTTGGCATGACTCAGCAACTGGTGAAGAATTAACAGTGGTTAGACTAACTTCTGCAGATGAAGTTAATAATTCTGATTTTTCTCAAAACCCGGACACTTATCCTGATTTTGTCGATACTACTTCTGCGTCTTTATCACCAGATCAAATACCCAACTCTTTTGCAACCGTTAGTGTTCTATTACAAAACAGTGCTGGACAGTACTATGGGAAATTTAACCCCAATCCGTATGACGGTGTAACAATGAGTTCAAATGATCCGGTGCTTCGATTCACAGAATCTACTTATGAAGTTAACAGTATTGGGACATCTTTTGATATGGCTTTAGAAGGTACATCGGTTCCTGTCGTCATTCGCGGCGAGTTTCTTTACGACGCTGGAGAGAAGCAACCTGTAATTGATAAACGCCTTTTAGCTATTGGTGATCTAGCTAATTCACTTACTATGCAGGATGCAGATTTATTTAAGTATGTATTAGGTGTTGATGTAACTGTTATGACAAACCTGTTAGTTAGTACTCAGTTGATACAAACTTATAATCTGGATTATATAGATGAGAAAAGAACCTGTACGAGCCAAGGAGATTTGGCATTAGGCGGTACTGGTGGGAAGGAATTTGACTGTTCAAAGTATACGGGAGACTTTTCTACTTTATCTATGCCTAATGCCCTGAATAAAGGTGACGAAGTCGAAACCTTTGTATCTTTCTTCTTATCCAAGCCTTTTGGTTCTGATGTTCAGCATCGCTGGAATAATATCATAATCGCTGAAAATGGCGGCGGGTACTGGAATCGTTTTGATGTTGAGTACAGCTTCAACGATGAGATGGTAGGGACTGTTGAATATAATAAATACTGGGGAGATGAGGACACTACTTTCGGTCAGTTTGAAAATTCATCGAATCTACAGCTTGGCTTTAAGTTTATTTTCTAATAATAATAATAAAACTTGGAGGGGGCTTTGCCCCCTTATTTTTTCCTTGCTGTTCATGTTCTTGAACAATTATAGACACTGTTTTCCGAGTCAAGTTAGCTTATTATCTTAAATTGATGTGGCGACAATTATTTTCACATAGCTGAAAAAGATTAATATATTTTTCAGCTAAGAGTTTAATGAGGATACTACTGTGAGTAGTTTTAACGAAGAGCATAAGTTTGCAAGCCGCTATGCTGCCTGGGTTATGCGTAACCGCATTCTGGTAGTTCTGGTTGTTTTAATAACAACGATCCTGGCTGCTACGCAAATTAAAAATCTGGATATCAGGAATGATCCAGATACTTTATTACCTGCTAGCAACCGCTATGTAGCAACCAACGCCTATGGTGAACAGAAATTTGGCATGGGCAACCTTATGGTGCTCGGGTTTATTCTCAAAGAGCCTGGTGATATCTATCAGCCCTGGTTTGTCAATCTGGTGCAGGATGTGCACGAGAAAATGGTCAATCTAAGTAATTCTCGCGGTGAGAATTTTATGGATCTGGCGGCGCAAAAGATCAAATACATGGGCGCTGACCAGGGTAGCCTGGTATTTAAACGCCTGATCCCAACCTCTGGTATTTCTGACGACCCCGCAACAGCAAAAGAGCAGCTTGCGTTTCTGAAGGAAGGACTGGAGACCAACCCAGTGATGGCACCCATGCTGTTGTATATGGAGGATGCTGAGGGCAATCGTTGTGAATTCGGTGTGCCTGACTGTACTGCTAGAGGCACCTTTATTATTGGTGATTATGACGATGGGGTTAAGCTGGTTTACCTGCCCTGGATTCGTGAAGTCATTGCAATAGCTGACGAAGTTAAAGCCAAATATGGTGACCGTCTTGAAATAAGAATTGCTGGCGAACCATACTTTCTGGCTTACATGCTTTATGACCTGGTCAACAAGTGGTGGTTGTTTGTTATTTCTATTGCCATCGTTATCGTTATTTTATGGTGGCAAAATAAAGGCTGGCGTGGTGCGGTTTATCCAATGGCTGGTGTGTTTGCAACCATTGCACTGACGCTGGGCTTGATGGGATTTAGTGCATTTAAACTGACTACTATGATGGTGCTGACGCCAATGTTGCTGCTGGCTATAGGAACGGGGCATGCGGTTCAGGTGACGCGACGCTTTTTGACTGAAATGTTGAATAATAACTGTGATGCAAAAATCTCAGCACAGCAGGCGATTGCTCATACCATCATTCCGGCAACCTTAGCCATCATCACTGATATGGCGGGTTTCGCAACCCTGGCCTCGGTGGATATCTCATTTTATAAAGCCTATGCCTATTTTGGCATGTTTGGTATGGCGACACTGCTGGTTACCACGACAACCCTGATTCCTATCCTTATGTCGTATAACCCTCCCAAGATTAATATCGAGCATGATCACCAGCTTTGTGAGCCCACAGTGGTTGAAGATGCTGCGGCGAGATTAACTACCAATCTGATTATGGGTCCAGGTAAATGGATTATCGTTTTACTTGTAGCGCTACTGATTGGCTGGTCGGCCAATGAAACTAAAATCATGGATGGCACGGTAGCAGACCTAATGCCTGGGGTCGAAAAAGGCATTAACTACTCACGTGCTGCATTTAAAGAATCATCAGCAACCATTCAGGATTTGAATCGTCTAGGTGAAGTGATGCCTGGCGTTATTTCGGTGAATATCCCATTTACCAGTCGTGAGCCAATGGCACCTGTGTGTGATGACGAAGATGATGACGGTAACCTGTTACCTAAAGGCTGCTGGGATGAAGAGTCACGTGGTGCACAGGGTATTATGAACGATGCCGAAGTGCTGGGTGCCATCGAAAAAATGGAGAACTGGATGCGCTCACATCCTAATATAGGTTTTACTGGCTCCTATGTTCAGTATATCCGACTTGTTAATATGCTGCTGTCGTCCAAAACCGGCGACAATATGGAGTTATTTGGTGTGCCAACCAGAGAACTGATTGCAAAGCATCCTGAAGCCTATGCTGACCCTGAGGATCCAGACTATATTCCAGATGCAAACTTTATCGTGCAAAACTTTAATGGCTTGCTTGAAGTAAATACTAGTGATGGCGATCTGGATGCTTTTGTAGATTCTTCTAGCTGGAATGAGGCCGTTATTATGGGATTTGTGAATACCATGGATCCGGTATTGACGCATAAGGTGGTGGAAGATATTCATAACTTTATCAGCGAACATGAAAATGACCCTGGGTTCAATAAAATTCGTTTTGGCCTGAAAGTTGGGGAAACGGTTACCATGCCAGAAACGGGTGAAGTAGTGACCATTGAGGGTAACCCAAGCATTACCTTACCGGGGCTGGGCGGTTTTCTAGGTGCTACCGAAGCAACACGTGAGGTTTCCTATGATAACTGGCTACTCAGTCCATTACAGACAGCAATCGCAATTTTTATTATCTCTGCGTTAATGTTCCGTTCTATTGCTGTGGCGGTGGTGCTGATCGTCATGCTGGCAATCACGCTATTTGCTCAATATGGTATGGGCGCTTACTTTACTTCGGTGCAGAACTGGTCGGGTAACCTTGCCTTCCACCTACTGGTCACCCTGAGTATTGCGATGGGCTTAGGAGTGGATTATTCGATCTATCTGATATCAAGGTTGCGTGAAGAGTATCAGGCCTCAATGGGTAACTGGTCTGAAACAGTATTCCAGACCTTACGTACCACGGGTGGTGCGGTACTGGCATCGGTGGTTGTGTTGTTGGGTAGTTTTATCCCGCTGGTATCAACTGAGTTAGCGAATACCTGGGGGCTGGGTGTGTATATAGGAGAAGCGCTTGTGATTGATGTTATAACCGCGTTTACCTTCCTGCCCATAATGATCTGGTGGCTTAAACCGGACTATGTTTTTAAGGCTAACGATTAATTAAACGCATCAACCTGGATTCCGCAGTTGACTGCTCGTATTAGTGGGTAATCTTCTGTTTCGTAAACGATCATAGTCAGTTTGTATTTTCGCGCTCCTATGCATCCATGCTGAAAACCCAGCAGGTGAATCCCGCTACGAGCTGAGTTGCACGTTTGACGCGGCGTATCTCTGTGTTGCCTATAGGGACATAGGTAAGGGGCATGAGCAGGACGCGGAAGCCTTGCCTATAGGGACATAGGTAAGGGGCGTGAGCAGGACGCGGAAGCCTTGCCTATAGGGACGGTAAGGGGCGTGATCAGGGATGCGGAAGCTTTGTAGCTCCCTGTAATAGCCCGCTATTCCGCGTCGTCACGCCTTGATCTACACCACCGCGAACGCACTACAACCCGTCCAACTGCGGATTCCAGGATCAAAAAACCCGGACCTGATCCGGGTTTTTTATGATCTACTTATATTGCTACTTAATTTTTCTCAAACACTCAAGATAGGCTATTTCATCAGGTTGGGTTTGATCTCTTTGTGCCTGCCATAATGCCTGTCCCAGGCATTCCATCATGGCATGCTCGGCATCATGACGGCCGAGTTTGCTAGATAGGTTCTGATGAACCTGTTGGATACCGACAGGGCGATTGGTAGAGGTTTGCTCATACAGGGCAATATGCATCCCCATATGTAGGAATGGATTAGTTTGACCTGATTCCGGAGTGAATTCAGATTGCTGAGCGCTTTCTCCCTGTTCGAGTAAATGATGATATTCAGGATGCAGGCTGATGATATCTGAGATGACCGCTTCCATCGGTTCGAGCACACTACCCTGTTGCATTTTTTGCCAGACAGTCAGGTAAACTTGGCGTATCTCTTCTCTGGATTGGTACATTTTTTAATCTCTAAATTAATCTTCGGTTTTCTTTTTGAATTCACAAAGATCTTCGATAATACAGCTAGAGCAACGTGGTTTTCGAGCAATGCAGGTATAACGACCATGCAAAATTAACCAGTGATGGGCATCGAGTTTATACTCTTCGGGTATCAGGCGTAATAATCTTTTTTCAACCTCATTCACGTCTTTGCCAGGTGCGATACCTGTGCGGTTGGAGACTCGGAAGATATGCGTATCAACAGCGATGGTCGGTTCACCAAATGCGGTATTTAAAATAACATTCGCTGTTTTTCTACCTACTCCGGGTAAGGCTTCCAGGCTTGCTCGATCACGCGGTACTTCTGACTGGTGCTGGTCGATCAGAATTTGACAGGTTTTGATCACATTGGCCGCTTTAGAATTGAACAGACCAATGGTTTTAATGTATTGCTTTAGACCTTGTTCACCAAGCTTTAGTATTGACTCTGCAGTGTTGGCTACGGGGTAGAGTTTATCTGTTGCTTTGTTCACGCTGACGTCTGTCGCCTGAGCAGATAGCATTACTGCAATGAGTAACTCGAAATTAGATTGAAAATTGAGCTCAGTGGTAGGTGCGGGGTTGTTTTGTTTTAAACGCTCGAAGATTTCAATTCGTTTCTTTTTATTCATGTTATGCGGTCAGGCAGACTTGTGATGTTTAAGGTTAATTTATGGGGGGCGATTGAGCAATAATCATTAGCTTTTTAATATCATTGAGTAAGTGATAATGAACCTGGTTGAAAGTAATGAAATCCTCTTCTGCGAGTTCATATCGTTGATGCTGGTAGTTTTTTAACATCCGATCAGCAACTGCGTGGATTTCTGAGTGTAATGATTGAATGGTGGTGAATTCAGGATGATTTTGATACTGCTTTTTGCCATCGGTTTTTAACCAGCTACCGAATCGACATTTTGTTTCATCCAGTTCAGGTAGTTGAGACTGTTTGCCATTAATAAAGTTCTGGGTGTTCGATACCCAGTATCTATGTTCTACCATAGCGAGCAGTAACTGAGGGTCATTGTTGTGTACTTTCTGTATGTTTTTCCAGCTGGATGGTGGAGACCATTGGCGGCCCCAGTCTAGAAAATCATCAGCTGGCATAGGGTGGGCTATGGCATAACCCTGAGCCAGATCACAGCCAAGCATCAGCAACATTTCCGCGTGCTCCATCGTCTCAACCCCTTCTGCGACCACCTCGCGTCTAAATGCCTTGGAAAGTCCTATTACGCCTTCGACAATGGCAAGGTCTTCAGGGTCTTCCAGCATGTCTCGAACAAAGCTGCGATCAATCTTAACCACATTTGCGGGTAAATGCTTCAGGTAGGTCAGGGATGAATAACCTGTACCAAAGTCATCAAGTGCAAAATCAACACCCATTTTCAGACATTCATGCATGGTTTGCGCAACATGGGCGATATCCAGAGTGCTGGTTTCAAGAACTTCAATCTGCAGACGGCTAACATCGATCTGATTATACTGGCCAAGCAATTCTTTTAGTCTTTGGATAAAGTTCTTCTTTTGAATATGGAAGGCGCCGATATTTACGCTTACTGAGAAATCAAGCCCCTGTTTACGCCATTCCTGTAACTGCTGTAAGGCGCTGTTGATCACCCACTCGCCTAAGGTGACAGAAAGCTGATGTTGTTCAATCAATGGTAGAAAAAAACCCGGAGCCAGTACTCCTTTTTCGGTGTGATTCCAACGAATCAGAGCTTCTGCTCCCATTATTTTACCACTGCGCAGGTTTACCTTGGGCTGGTAGTAAAGTTTAAATTCATTATTTTCCAGGCCAACTCGAATATGCTCTACTTTTTCATGATTTCCGCGCAGGTTCTGATCTTCTTCGGGGTCAAACTGATAGTATTTGTTTTTACCCTCGAGTTTGGCTTTATACATTGCCTGGTCGGCCTGTCTAACCAGTTGATCAGCGTCAACGTCTTCCTTCTGAGGGTAGCTGGTTACGCCGATACTGGCGGTTACCTGAATGACAATATCGTCTATATTCACGGGCTGTGCTGCTGCTAAAAGTAGACGTTCCAGTGATCTTTTACTTTCTATTTTGTCGCTGTCTATTAGTACTGCAACAAATTCATCGCCACCTAGTCGAGCTAAAGTATCGCTTTCACGCAGACATTCGGACATACGCTGTGAAATGGTTATGAGTAGCTGGTCTCCCAGATTATGACCATATGTGTCATTAACCTGCTTAAATCCATCCAGGTCGAGATAGGCAACGGTAACAGACTGTTTTCTTCGATTTGCATGTGCAATGGCCTGTTTAAGTCGATCTGCCAGTAATATCCGGTTGGGTAAACCGGTCAGTGAGTCGAAGTGCGCTATACGCTCTAGTTGTTTTTGATGTTCTATCTGGCTGGTAATATCAGAAAATAGGGCGATAAAATTCTGAGTTTTATTGTTCGAATCCTTAACTGCGCTGATGGTCAGAAGCTCAATAACGGTTTCACCACTCTTACGTCGATTCCATATTTCGCCGCTCCAGTAACCGCGATGGTTAAGATTTCTCCACAACAAACGGTAAAAACTCTCATTGTGTTTTCCTGATTGCATCATGCGAGGGTTTTTCCCTATGACTTCATCGCGGCTATAGCCAGTGATGGTGGTATAGGCTTCATTAACGTCGATGATATTTGCGCGGTTATCAGTGATGACGATGCCTTCACGAGAGTGAGTGAAAACACTGGCTGCCAGTTTCATTTGATTTTCTGCTAATATGCGCTGCTCAATTTCACTGGCCAGGTTGATGTTAGCTTGCTTCAGTTTCTTTTGCTCATTACTGATTTCCTGAGTCATATGGTTAAAGCATTCAGCTAACAGGCTGAGTTCATCTTTAGATGTTACCGGCGCTCTGATATCCAGATCTCCCTTGCTAACACGATAAGCAGCGCGCATTAAATGTTTAATCGGGCTGAGCACGTTTATGTGGAATATGATAAAAATAATTGAAGCAAGAAAGATTATAATGGTCAGATCGATGATCAGCAGGTGGAAAAGGTTTTCATTGTTAAGAGTAATCAGTCGACTTCGATCAACTGCAATAATTAGTTCGCCCAGTAAATCGCCTTCATCTTTAATCGGGAATTTATAGATATCGAGGTTACGCAGATGTTCTTTTGTGTCGGTGAGTTTTCCTATTTGACCCAATGATAAACCGTGAAGAGAGGCTGTGGTCATGGCGATTCCTTCGGAATTTCTTATCATCGCGAAGCTGATATCCACATCGCTGGCAATACGTTCGACATATTGATCAAGTGTGGTGATATCAAAAGAGTAAATAGCTTTTGGGCTAATCAAGGTGATGAATTTACCCAATGAGTTGGCTTTCTCGTTTAGTCCTTCAATAAGTAGCTTCTGTTGCGACTGGTATAGATATAGAGCTGTTGAAACCAACGTAATTACTAGAGCAACAGATATCGCAAAAACAAACTTAAAACGTAATCCATGCATAAAACGTGGTCCATTCATAAAGCGACTCCTGATTTTCAACTTAGTGTGTCCCGCTGTGACCGGCTTCTACGAAGTTTATGATTTCCCTGTGAGGGTTATAGTCTTCATCTGTTGCTGGGTTGAATGCGGTAAGCCTTGCTGACTTTAAAATTTTTCGGCCTGATGCGCTGTTGTCAAGGGTTAGTAAGAGATGTTTGATTTGCTGCGCTATATCACCGGCCAGCTCTCGCTTTATTGCCCAGGGTAGGTGAGCTATTTCATCGCTAACTGCCAGAGCTTTTAATTTGCTAGTATCGATTTTTCTGGTAACTATCGGTATTCGAGTTGCCATTTCTCCAGCACCGCTGGCAATCACCTGTCTGGTATAGGTTGCAAGTATTGAATTCGGGGGGCTGCTTGCAAAAAGTGATTTATAATCAGATGGCTGTAACCCTGTTTTTGCAAGTAAATATCGTGGCACGATGTAACTCATCATGGCTTCTTTACCACCACCGAAGAGTATTTTTTTACCTCGTAATTGCTGTAACGAGTCGATGCCAGAATCTTTGCGTACGTAAACACCACCTCGAATAGTTGTTTCACCGAATTCTTCATTTTGAACCAGTACATCATAATTCAGGCTGTCATGAGCTTTGACATAATGATATTGATTAAAGTGCACCAGATCATAACGCCGCTGTTGAAGGTGTTTACGAAAAGAATTGAAGTCTGCTGATGTTTCAAGGATGAATTTATATTTGGTATGTTGTTCGAGATAGTTTTTTAGCGGTTTAAATAAACGCACCGTCAAGGCTGGATCACGCCTTGGGAAAATACCTATAATGAGCGTTGTTGCCTCATCTAACGCTACTGGCAACTGTTGGGATTGGGCCGCTAAAGTGTTACTGACTGATAAAAGAAGAAAAACGATAAGTAGTTTAATCATGAATAAGTCAAACAGCGAAAAACTAAATTTATTGGCATTTGCGATATTGCGCGCACTTGATTATTGTATTGACGGCTGATTGTACTACAAATTTACAGTTATTAAGACTTCAAACAAAAAAAACAATGTAATTTTTCAGAGCCATACAGTTGAAATTAAACTGGTAAAAGTTATGAGGATGCCCCTTGCTCAGGGAAGATCTGATTAATTCAGGCTCGAGGCTGTGGTGAGATGAAAGGAACTTAATAAAGCTGAAAAGCGCTAGTGACAGGTATTGCGAATGCCTACATGTATGTGGCTTTTGAAGTTTAAGGTTGAACGAAGGAGAAACAATGCCAAGCCAGAGCCGAGCATTTTCAACGCAGTGCAGGAATTTTTAGCCGCCATGCAGCATTCACGAATTGCTCGGAGATTCCTTAAGTAGTAGTTTCTGCTGCTTGAATGCTGACAGCTTGTGCGGTAGATATCAACCGTTGTTCAATCAGATTCTTGCCTGCAATTAATAACGCTAATCCAAAAAAAGCGCCGGGAGGTAGTATAGCAACTAAAAATCCAGCGTAGTCCTGAAACAGGGTAAGGGTTAGAATACCTGCCGCTTCTCCAAACATAACGTCAGCCTGAGAAAAAATAGTACCAGAGCCAATGATTTCACGCATCATGCCGAGTGTTGTGAGAACCAGTAAAAAGCCCAGGCCCATCATAAATCCATCAAGTGCAGAGGCGCCGACCGGATTTCGTGAGGCAAAACCTTCTGCTCTACCAATAATGGAGCAATTGGTGACTATCAACGGAATGAATATTCCCAATACCAGATACAGCTCGTAAAACCAGGCTTGCATGATTAATTCGATGATAGTAACAATTGATGCAATGATGAGTACAAATACAGGTAATCTAACCTCCTGTCTTACTACATCACGTATCAGAGAAACCAGTGTATTGGATATCACCAACGTCATCATTGTTGCCAGTCCAAGACCAATGCCGTTGATAGTAGTGCTGGTGACTGCCAGCATTGGGCACAGACCGAGTAGCTGGACTAGTGCGACATTGTTTTTCCATAAACCATTGCGTACGATTTCGCTATTAGTATTCATTGGAAGAGTTTCTCACGGTTAGCCTGAAAATAATCCAGAGTATTCCTAACGGCTTTGACTATAGCTCTAGGGGTGATAGTAGCACCAGTAATCTGGTCGAAATCACCACCGTCGCGTTTAACTTTCCATTTTTCAGGTAAAGGGTTATTTAGAGACTTGCCATCAAAACCCAGAATCCAGTTGGATTTTCGTACATCTATTGAATCCCCCAGACCAGGTGTTTCATTATGTTTTACCGCACGCACACCTGCTAGCGTTCCATCGTTATACACTGCTATAAGCAGGTATATTTTGCCGCTGTAGCCATCGGGTGCGATTGTGTTGAATATTGCGGCTACCGGCTCTCCATTTTTGCGCGCGCGATAAATAACACTGGTTTTTTCTGTGCCCAGCCGTGTGGAAGGAGGAACCTCCAGAGTATCCTGCGTAATATCATTATCAAGCTTTTGTTCTGGTATTAATGCATAAAGATTCCTGAGTAATACCATGCGTTCATTTGCGGAGATTTTCTCTTGTGTACCTACCTGTGTGACAGCGACTAGCGAAGTGCCCACCACGGCAAATAGCCATAACAGGAATCCTGAGATAACAACCTGTACGAATTTGCTGTTGAGTTCGATTTGCATTAATGATCTTCCGGAGGCTGGACGCCGAAAACACGGGGCTGGGTGTAATAATCAATAAGAGGTACTGTCATATTGGCCAGTAATACGGCAAAGGCAACACCGTCAGGATAACCACCCCAACTGCGGATGGTGAAAACTAGCATACCTATCATAAAGCCATAAATCAGACGTCCTTTGGTAGTCGTTGATGCCGTCACTGGATCTGTAGCGATGAAAAAAGCACCCAGCATTAAACCGCCAGAAAACAGATGAAAGCCGGGAGAGGCAACACTATCGGGATTGACCACATAAAACATGCTGGCAATCAGTAGTAAACCTGAGATCATCGCTACAGGGATATGCCAGCGTATGGTTTTAGTAAACAGTAAATAAAGCCCGCCCACAAACCACCAGTTGGCAATCCATTCCCAGCCTACTCCTGCAAAGTCACCGAATACGGGTGATTGTTTGATCTCGCTAACCATCATATTCAAACCCAGATTGGTCTTGAATTGATCCAGCGGTGTTGCTGATGTTAAGGCATCCCATTGATGGATATCGACCAGCCCTAAGCTGTAACTAAATGCCTGTGCCAGATTGAGCGAGTCACCACTAATCTGGGTGGGTAGAAACCAGTTAGTCATATCTTTTGGGAAGGATATCAACAGCACTACATAGCCCACCATGGCGGGGTTAAAGGGGTTAAACCCCAGTCCGCCATACAGGTGTTTACCAGCAATCATGGCAAAGCCTATGCCCACAGCTACCAGCCACCATGGACTGTGCATAGGGATACATAGCGCAAATAGCCATGCTGTGACAACCGCGCTGTAATCAGAGAGGTAAGGTTTAAGCGGACGCTTACGTAGCAGTAAAATTATTGTTTCAAATAACAGGGCAAATCCGATAGCGAACACCAGATTAACAATAAGTCCAACACCGAAATACCAGATATATGCCACCGTGCCGGGAATAAGGGCAATGATTACATTCAACATCATACGGTTGATGTGGGTAGACGGAGAGATGAACGGAGAAGAGTTTATGCTCATGAATTATCCGATTTATTTCTGTTACGACGAGCCTCGGCTTCATCGATCTGGCGTTGTTGAGCAGGGGTCAGGTTGTCGGTATTTTTGGCATTGACAGCCTGTTGACTTTTTCGAGCCTTAACACGCTCCAGTGCCGCCTGAACAGCATCTGTTGTGGGCGAACTGGTTGGTTCAGTCTGTGCTGTTTCTGCCTTAGCCTGCTGCTCGGCCAGTTTTTTCTTTTCCAGCGCTTCACGTTTTTCACGTCTGCGTTCTTCGTCCTGCATCTTCTGTTTCAGGATGCGGGCTTCACGGAATTCATGGCGCTTACGCGCACGATCTGATTTATAGGTTTTCTTTCTCTGTTCCCATATCTCGCTTTTGGAGAAACGGTAATACTGCACCAGAGGAATGTGGCTTGGGCATACGGCTGAGCAGCATCCACATTCGATACAGTCGAATAAATGATATTGCTGTGATAGCTCAAACTGTCTTGAGCGACTATGCCAGTACAGCTGCTGTGGTAGTAAATTTACCGGGCAGACTTCAGCGCATTGGCTGCAGCGTACACATTCGGTAACCTGAGGCTGGTCCTGTTGATTAAGAACCAGAATGGTGTTGGTTGCTTTAACGATAGGAATTTGGTCGTTGCTCAATGGCAAGCCCATCATCGGTCCACCCATAATCAGGTGGGGGTTTTCCACAGTATAGCCACCAGCCAAAGAAATTAAATGCTGAATAGGAGTACCTAAAGCGACTTGCCAGTTACCGGGATTTTTTATTCCAGGCCCAGTTACGGTAACTATGCGTGAGATAAGTGGTAAATCATGATCGATAGCGTCGGCAATTGTTGCACAGGTGCCGACATTCTGGGTTAAGAAACCTATTTTAAACGCTAGCTCACCACTTAAAACTTCCTTGCCGGTGAGAATTTTAATTAACTGCTTTTCACCACCAGAGGGGTAAAGAGTGGGTATAGATATCACTTGAGTATTGGGTAAAGATAAATCGGCCAGAGCAGCACGCATAGAGTTTATTGCCGCAGGCTTATTATCCTCAATACCGATCAGGGTTTGCTGGGGTTGCAGGATAGTTTGCAGAATTTGAACACCACGCATGACTTTAACCGCGTCGGTCTGCATTAACATATCATCGCAGGTGATATAGGGTTCACATTCTGCGCCATTGATGACCAGAGTTTTAATCTCGTGCTGGTTAGCTGTCTCTAGCTTGGCTGCAGTAGGGAATACTGCGCCGCCCAGGCCGACTATGCCAGCTTTGCGAATGCGAGCCAGCATTTCCTCACGACTTAAGGATTCAACGGATGATGTGTTGCTGCTAACAGCTTCGTCTTTGCCATCTGGTTTAATCACAATACAGAGGTCACTTTGCCCAGAGGCGTGAGCAATCGGACGTGCTTCAATGGCGGTGATAACGCCTGAGGTTGGCGAGTGTACAGGGGCGCTGACAAATTCTCGAGTTTCTGCCAGTAATTGACCTTTTTTTACGCTCTCGCCAACTTCTACCAGCGGGTTGTTATGCTCTCCAATATGTTGACTGACACGCAGGATGATTTCATCAGGCAGACTGGCAATTTGAATGCCGCTACTCAGGGACTCCTTCTTGTGGTCATCTAGATGCAGGCCGCCATGAAATTTAAAAGATCCTGGGTTACCCGACATGCTGACCTCCTACGGTGTCTGGTGCTGTCCATTTCCAGTCGGCGAGGGTTTGCTTTACTGGAATCATAGAAATACAGTCAACCGGGCAGGGTGGTAAGCAAAGTTCACAGCCAGTGCATTCACTGCTAATTATAGTGTGCATATGTTTTGCCGATCCCAGAATGGCATCTACCGGGCAAGCCTGCAGGCATAGCGTACATCCGATGCAGGTCTGCTCATCGATGAGAGCTACTGTGGGTACGTCTTTATGCGCCCCATGCTCTGAACTGAGCTCTAATACCTCTACATCCAGCAGATCAGCCAGCATGATGATCGTGTTTTCACCGCCGGGAGAGCATTGATTGATGGGAGCTTCGCCATTGGCGATAGCTTCGGCGTAAGGGCGGCAGCCTGCAAAACCACATTGACCACACTGGGTCTGCGGCAGGATGGCATCAATTTGTTCGACGATAGGGTTGCCTTCAACCTTGAAGCGAATGGATGCATAGCCAAGGATTAGACCAAAGCTACCAGCAATAAAGCTGAGGGTGAATACTGCGATAAGGACTAGCATTAGATTTTTACTAACCCGCTGAGACCCATAAATGCGAGGGACATCAGTCCTGCTGTGATTAATCCGATTGCGGCACCCTGAAAGGGTACAGGCACATCGGCGACATTGACGCGTTCACGCATAGCGGCGAATAGTATTAGCACCATGGAAAACCCAACTGCGGCACCAAATCCGTAAACGGCGGATTCTAAAAAACTATGTTGTTGCTGGACATTTAGTAAAGCGACACCCAGAACGGCGCAGTTGGTTGTAATTAATGGTAGAAAAATACCCAGTACATTGTGTAATAAGGGACTAGTTTTATGCACCACCATTTCGGTGAAATTAACCACCGCTGCGATGGTGATGATGAAGGCAATGGTGCGCAGAAACTCCAGATCCAGCGGTGCCAGAATCCAGCTATCCACCATATAGCTCAGAATAGAAGACAGAGTGAGTACAAAGGTGGTGGCCAGACTCATGCCTATGGCAGTTTCCACCTTGCGTGAAACACCCATGAAAGGGCAGAGGCCAAGAAATTTTACTAGCACGATATTGTTTACAAATATCGTGCTGATCAGAATTAGCAGGTATTCAGTCATAGTATATAGAGTATACTTGCGGGCAGGCTTTCTGCATACCCTTAGCTTAGTGTGACAATATGAGGCACATCAATAGATTGATGCAATTTTTGCCGACAGATCGATTGCATCTATCAGCTTATATGCGTTATAAGCTGAGCTTGTTGGCCACAAAATCAGCATCCTTGTCTCCACGCCCTGACAGATTGATCAGTATTGTCTGCTCACTGGACATGGTGGGAGCCATACGCATGGCATAAGCTACAGCATGTGCACTTTCCAGCGCAGGTATTATGCCTTCCATACGCGATAATGTCATAAATGCATCCAGGCATTCCTTGTCATCGGCGGTAACATATTCCACGCGTTTAATATCTTTAAGATAGCAATGCTGTGGACCAACTCCAGGGTAATCCAGCCCGGAAGCAATAGAATAAACAGGTAGTGGGTTGCCTTCATCATCCTGCAGGTTGTAACACTCAAAACCATGGATAGCACCCTTCTTACCAAGGGTAAGGGTTGCGGCATGATCAGGTGTGTCCAGTCCTTTACCGGCAGGTTCTACGCCCACCATTCTGACGCTTTCGTCCTGTAAAAATGCGGTGAATAAACCAATCGCATTCGAGCCGCCACCCACACAGGCTGTGATGATGTCGGGTAATTTGCCCTGTTTTTCAAGGAACTGAGCACGTGCTTCAAAGCCTACGATACTCTGAAAATCGCGCACCATTTTAGGAAACGGATGCGGGCCAACCACCGAGCCAATCGCGTAGAAAAAATTTACCGGATCTTTCAGATACTCTTCAAATGCACTATCCACCGCATCTTTAAGGGTTTGCGTGCCGCGTGTGACGGGGACCAGTTTGCAACCCAGAATCTTCATCTTGGTGACATTGGGGTGTTCTTTTTCGATATCGATCTGGCCCATGTGGATTTCGCAATCAATGCCAACCAGTGCACAGGCTGTTGCCAGAGCTACACCATGCTGACCAGCCCCAGTTTCGGCCAGTACCTTGGTCTTGCCCATGTGTTTGGCAAGCAGTGCTTCACCCAGGCAATGATTGATTTTATGTGCGCCTGTGTGATTCAGATCCTCTCTTTTTAGAAAAATACGCGCACCCCCAAGTTTTTCAGAAAGTCGGCGTGCGTAGTAAATCGGGCTCGGTCGACCAACATAATCCACGTTGAGGGAAGATAGTTCCTGTATAAACGCTTCGGTCTGGGTGACCTGGTCGTAAGCATCATTGATGTCATCCATGATCTGCTTTAATTGTGGCGGTATTACCTGACCTCCATATTCTCCAAAGTAACCCTGTTCATCGGGCATGGGCGCAAATTCGTATGTCATGATTTTTCCTTAATTAAGGGTTAAGCGATTTTCAAATCAGTATTTTTAGCGCACTTATTGTGCACCTGTCATGCTTTTGTAGCAAAGGCTGGGCAATAATAGGGCAAAACACGGTTCGATTGAATGTTGTAGGGTAATAATTTGTCTTTATCGTTTTTTTGAGCTGAAATTTAGTTGTCAACTTAACCCGTAAGGGGGAGAAGGTTAATATGAATTTAAGCTTATACAACAAATTTGGAGCGCATGGCCTTTCCAGAGATAGTCATTATTCATCTAATCGGGGATCGGCTGTCTGGCGTGTTTCATTAGCGGTGCTGGTGGCGACAAATAGTTTGCTGTTATTTTTTCTATATATTTACGATCTTATTTAGCGGAGGGCAACAGCATTTATACGTTACGATCCAGTTGGTCCCAGTCGTTTTGACGGATCAGATTTTGAATTAATTCGACATATTCCGTGCCTTTCTCAGAATACTTTTCCAGCCCTTTTGCCATAGCGTCGCCAGTGATGGGTAATTCGCTATTGCGTAATTGTTGCCTGATGTTGCGCATTTTGCGGTAAGCCGCATGACGGTTTAAGGTCAGCATATAATATTGAATAGATTCATCGATATGTTCGAACTTACGCACAAGATGCTTTTTACCCTCATCTCTCTCCTTAGGTTTCAGGCCATTTTTCTTATTAAAGGTCCAGATGCCGAATAGATTATTCGCTTCAATGCTAAAGCGTGACTGGCCCCAGGCAGATTCATTGGCGGCCTGAGCCAGAGCCAGTGACACGGGAATGATGTCGACCTTTTTTAATATTTCAACCCTGCTTTTTATTTCTGTTAAAGGGTCTCCTTTGACTTTGTATTTTTTAGCCAGCGATATCAGCCAGTCCTTGTCCTGAGGTTTGAGCTGGTATCCACGATTTAGCAGGATAAAAGTATTCAGAATTCTGTAGCGTAATTTAATCAGGCGTCTATTTTCCTGCTGAATGATAGGCAAAATCTGCTGTACGAATTTGGCTTTGAGAACTTGAATATCAGGGTTGGTTTTTTTAGTTTTTTGCAACTTTTTGGTTTCAGTGCGAACAGGCTGCTGTTGTCGTGCAGGATTTTGATATGGGTAAGGGAAATAATAGTTAGGAGTACCAGGATAAGGCTGGATATAGCCTGTATAAGGGTTGTACATCGGCGCTACCCGGTTCTGGTAGGGGTAAGGTCGGTAGTAGGAGTAGTTCCAGTCAGGTCTCCAGCTTTGAGCCTGTGAGTTAGCGCTTGTTAGCAGGCCGATTAAACAGCCTAGCTGGGTAATGATTTTAAAGACTCTCCTGCTTTCTTGCATAGGGTTACACTGATTCCAGGTTGATATTTAGCGCTCATGATACCAGCTACCGTCGGCATTAGGCACAATCCAGTTGTGGCTGTACCAGTGGAAACGACCTTTTTGCTCAGATGGCATGGTGCAATTTGTTCGATGCCGCCCTGGTTTTAAGTCAAGCAGGGGGGTAACTTCAACAGTATCTTCGATCTCGCTCGACCAGTTCATGGTTAGCTGATCACTACCACCAATATAGCAGCGAAGATTAGATTTAGAATAGCTGCCGGAGGCCAGGGTAAGGCTTAGCGTTGGCCTACTGTTTCCAGGTTCTACCACCGGGTCTACAGGTTGAACTCGAACTATGGGTAGGGGGAGTGTGTTTACCTTGGTAATAAAGCCATTCAGATCGGCATATTTGTCAGCCATCGGAAAGCGCGGTAATGCAGAGAAGTTGGCATCAGCCCAGGCTGGTCCTGACTGCTGGCCAAAGCCTGTCAGGCCAAGCTCAGTAATCAACTGTCCCAGTTTTGTGTTGTACTCACCATAGGGCCAGGCAAACAGCTGAGGTTCAATACCTATTTGTTTCGTAATTTGCTGTTGTGAACTTAATATATCTGAGCGTATGCGCTCTAACCATTGCTGTTCTGATTCATCTGATTTGCGTCGAACCATGTGGATATGGCTTTTTCCATGGTTTTCAATGCTGACACCATGTTGGGCCATTTCACGTAACTGTTGCCAGCTCATATATAGCGTCGATTTATCAGCCACATGGTCGCTGCTGACAAATACAGTTAATGGCCAGTGATACTTTTTAACTAAAGGATAAGCGGTTTTGTAAACAGAAAGGTAGGCGTCATCCACTGTCAGACTGATGCATTTATCCGGCAATTCTAGCTGGTGGTTAAGCGACAGGGCTACGTCGTGTAAAGCCATTACACTGAAACCGTTTTTAGCCAGATAGTTCAGCTGATCGACAAACTGTGTTTCTTTTATGCTGGTGCTTGGCGGGCTCGTCTCACTGAAATGGTGGTATTGGAGAATAACGCAGTGATTAGCACTCATAGCTAGAACAGGCGTCAGAGTTAACATAATCAATACCAGATGGCGAATCATTAATAGATCACTTTAGTAAGGTTGTTGGTATCTATGCTATGTTAAGTTATTGCTCATTCAGCCACAATCGACTATTTCAATATGACTCAGATTTTACTTTGCGATAATGGTTCCAAACAGCCTGCCGCTACTTTGGTGTTGCGTGAGATAGCACAACTGTTAAGCATAATGGCACAACAGCCAGTGGATGCGGTGTCGCTGCAACACTCGGACAGTATTGATGCCAGCTTATTGAATAACCAGGCTGCGCAAACCTTGCCAGGATATTTATCTAGGCAAATCCAGTCGGGTGAGCACAATTTTATTATCCTGCCCCTTTTTTTTGCTCAAAGTCGTGCCTTAACCTCATTTGTTCCAGAGCAGATAAAGAACCTGAAACAGCAGTATGGTGACTTTACGGTTCGGGTCGCAGAGGTATTGTATCCCATGCCAGATGGAGACTCTGACCTCGTACAAATACTGTATGACAATATTCACCAATGCCCGATAGAAAACTCACCACCAGTAAAGCAGGTGGTATTAGTCGATCATGGGTCACCTGTGCCTGCGGTGACCGACGTGAGAAAGTCTATTGCGAGTCAGTTGGTTAAGTTACTGGGTGATGATGTTTCATTATCTCAGGCTGTAATGGAAAGACGACCAGGAAAGGAATACGACTTTAACGGTGATTTACTAGAAGACAGGTTATTAGAGATGGCCCAGCAGGGTTTGACAGAGGCTGTCATCAGTATGATGTTTCTATTGCCGGGAAGACATGCAGGTGAAAACGGTGATGTCAATGACATCTGTGCAGCTGTTATGCAGCGCTACCCAAATTTTAAAGTATACATTTCACCATTGATCTCTCAGCACCCATTACTGATAGATATCCTCAACACAAGGCTGCAAAATATTTCCTAAAAGCTGATTTTTGGTTGCAATCTAGCCTGTTTTAGAACAGGATTTTAATTTTAGTTAATGTGCCAGAGAGTGCAAAATGCACAGCCGATTGTTAATTTTTAGCACGCTATTGATAGTGTTAGCGTTGACTGCCTGCAATCAGGATTCCGGAACCGCTACACCCATTCAACAAACAGCATTGCCACAGTCTCAGGTTGCCCTGCGGGCGGTTACGGGTTGTGACGATCTCAAACAACAATTTGTCGACAACTGGGTAGAGAACCTGCTGGCTGGTTATCGCTATCAGTTTCCTGTTAATGACACTATTATCATGGCTCCCACTGAGGATGCTGTGGTGAATACCGATGGTGTAGCAACTGATGTCGCCCCAGATAATGTCAGTCAGACCAATACCCAGGAGGCTGGTGTTGATGAAGCTGACACAGTCAAAACCGATTCTCAGGGAAATCTATATATCGCCCAGCATGATAAGCTGGTGATTGCGGATGCTTTCCCCCCTCAGACGATGAGTATCCGGGCCACTCTGGAGTTGGGAGGCTGGAGTTCCGGTCTGTATCTGGCAGAAGATCAAAACACAGTAGCTGTGCTGGTTTCTCATAATGAGTTGTTTGGTGACCCTGTTATTACAGAAGGTCAGGATCTGGCGATTTTGCCCTATATAAAAAATATTCCTCAGACCGATTTATTGCTCATCGATATCAGTAATCCCGATCTGCCAGAGATTACGCAGCGCATCCGCCTCGATGGTCAGCTCGTTAGTAGCCGCATAATAGGTAATCGGCTACATCTAATACAGAGCTATTATCTAGGTGGTTATAATATGCCTGATGATGGCCAGATACCGGCCTTACTGGAACAATACCGCGATGCGTATTTAAAAGGCGATGAAAGCCAGATGGACAATATTCGGCAGCAGGTCAGGCAACTGGTTGAGGCAGGCCTGAACTTTGATTCAGTGGCCAGCCTGTTACCTAAAGTCACCATATCTGGTTCGCAGGTAGATACCCAAACCCAGACTCTGAGTTGTTCAGATGTGTACAAGCCGGAAGTCGATTTAACTCAAAACCATCTGTTGACGATTACCAGCATCGATATTAATGGAGATAACCTGCAGCAGATTGCTGCGCTGGGGAGTGGATGGATAAGTTATGTCAGCCAGCAGGACCTGTTTATTGTCCAGCCAGGTAATTACTGGTGGAGTCTTCGAAATCAACAACAGCAATCTGCCATCCACCATTTTTCTATTAGTGATCAAAAGCCAGAGTATGTATCTACGGGTATGGTTAAAGGCTATCCACAGAATTCTTTTAGCCTTAGCTATTATAAGGATTATTTACGTGTGGCGACGACGCAAAATATGTGGAACCTGGATGATCGTAGCGACATTAGAAGTACCAATCACCTCTTTGTGCTGGAAGATAATGTACAACAGAGCATGGATATCGTTTCATCGGTAGAAAACTTTGCAAACAATGAAACAATATTTTCAGCGCGATTTGTGGGTGATAGAGCCTATGTAGTGACTTTTCGGCAAATCGATCCCTTATTTAGTTTTGATCTATCTGATCCACTGCGCCCCCTTATTGCTGGCGAGTTGAAAATCCCCGGGTTTAGCTCTTATATGCACCCTGTCGGTGAAACTCATCTGCTGACTATTGGGCAAGATGGTAGTGATGCTGGCAGTATCAATCAGATTGCGATTAAGCTGTTTGATGTCAGCGATCTGGCTGCACCCGTACTGGTCGACAGCTATAACCCTGAGATGAAAAGTGGATATAGCTGGAGTCAGGCTAGCTGGGATCATCATGCCTTTACCTATTATGAGCCGTTACAAATGCTGGTTGTACCGATCGCGAGTTACGATAATGCCAGTGAAGATGTTTTTATGGGTATGCTCGCACTGGATATTGATCTACAACAGGGGTTAAGTCTGGCGGGGAAGATAGATCATAATGATCTGGCGCAGCAGGTTAGCAGCTGTCAGGTTGCTGAAAACTCCTGTAATGCCTATTACTATGGCTGGTTAGCACAGCCAACTCGAAGTATTTTTATGAGCAGTGGCAGTGATAACTACCTGTTTTCACTTTCCAATATTGGTGTCAAAGCTGTTAATGTCAATGATTTTGATACCGCTGCAGGAAGTCTACTGTTGCCTTCGGTCCAGCCTTTTTACAGTATTTACTATTAACAGGATGTCACCGCTTCAGAGGTAACATTTATGAGGACAAATAAAAAATAATTAATTTCATCAGCACAAAGATCGGAGGCCAGACCCAGGTGAAAAATGAAGCAATTAATTCATGCAATTATTTACTCAATATTCGTATCTGTTTTTTTATTACCTGGCTGTAGTGCTGATAGTTCGCCAGAGAATGAGATGGTGCAAAGTATAGACCCTAATACTCCACCAATCACTTCAGGTAGCTGGTATAAACCTCCAGTGTCGGTTACCTGGCAATGGCAATTAAGCGGAACTCTAAATACTACTTACGACGTCGACATATACGACATTGATCTCTTTGACTCAACCACTAGTTTAATCCAGAAACTTCAAACGTCAGGTAAAAAGGTAGTTTGTTATTTTTCTGCAGGTTCCTATGAAGGCTGGCGATCTGATGCAGCCAATTTCAACCCGGGAGAATTAGGGAATAATCTGGACGGATGGCCAGGTGAACGTTGGCTAGATATACGCTCAGACAATGTTCATACAATCATGAAGCGTCGTCTGGATTTAGCGCTGCAAAAAGGCTGTGATGCCGTTGAACCTGACAATATGGATGGTTATAGCAATAACTCCGGATTTGAACTCAGTGCTACGGATCAACTTGCATACAATCGGCTTATCGCAAACGAAGCGCATTCGAGAGGGTTGTCGGTAGGGTTAAAAAATGATCTTGATCAAATTAATGATCTTGTCGCTTATTTTGACTTTGCTGTCAATGAGCAGTGTTTTGAGTATTCAGAATGCGATGCTGTTACACCCTTTATTAATCATGGCAAAGCGGTGCTAAATGCTGAATATAAGCAAGCGTATGTTGATGATGCAAACACAAGAAAAATAATGTGTAATGAATCTATAAATCTACAATTCAGCACGCTGGTTTTACCGCTCGATCTGGATGATGGGTTTCGGTATAGCTGTTTGTAATAGCCATTTTTTATCAGGTCCAGGTAGCCCCATCTCGTGAATTGACATGGATCGAAAATTACCGTAGTGTTACAAACTTCATCTGTTTTAAAGAAGTTTATGAAGGAAGAATTTTTAGTCATGGATACAGCATCATTTCGTCTGCCAAAAAACCTTTTCATTCGAAAGCTCCTGTCCAGGCAACCTGGGACACTGTTTGCTCCCCTGGCAGGTATATATAATATGATGAGACTCTCTATTGTGATTATTTCTCTCATACTGGCCACACCAGCATTTGCTGATGAAGGTTTTTATTTACTTGCCGGGATTGGCGATAGTAAAGTAAAGGTCAAACCGAAGTATCAGGTAAATAGCGAGAATGATAGCTATTACAATTTAGGCTTCCAGTTATCATTAGGTTATCAATTTAACAACAATGTATTAATAGAACTTACTCGTATTTCCCATGACTCATTCCTTGATTTTTGGATTTCTGATACTGTCAGTGTAAATGAGGATATAGTATTACTTGGATATAGCTTTGATATTAACGAGAAGTTCAGAATTATTCCACGTCTGGGATATTCTAGATGGGAATTCGAATCTTCAGAGGGCTTGTTGTTCAATTCAGGGCCAGAAGCAACGATATCCAAAAAAGGCAGTGATTTGAGCTTTATGCTTTCAGCCTCGTATGGTTTTTTATATATGACTTTACAGTCTGCGGAATATAATATCGGATCGCTTAATTCATTTATTATCGGTGTTGAGTTTAAACTATAAAACCAATGAAAAAGATTATTCTGATCTTCCATTCATTGTTCCTTTTAGTGGTTTCATCTACTACCCAGGCAACTGAAATTTCTGAGCAAAATTCGTATGAAGCTCGTTACGCTTATGCGATGGGATACCGAATGGGCCAATCTTTAAAGTCTAAGGGCGTTAAGAATCTGAACCCTGGTGGATTTTTGAGAGGTATTACTGATTTTTTAAATGATAAAAAACCAGAAATTACTGAAGATGAAATAAATGATACCATTACTTCATATCATCTATCGCTTAAGGCGCAGCGTACAATAGATGGCATGGCTAATCCGCTAGATGAAGATCGCTATGCTTATGCGATGGGATATCGGATGGGCAAATCTTTAAATTCTAAAGCTGTCAAGAAACCTAAACCCAGTGATCTGTTGAGTGGTATTAAAGATTGCCTGAATGATAAAAAGTCCAGACTTATTACTGAAGGTGAAATAAATGATGCCATTACTTCATATCACGAATATCTTAATTCACTACGTAAAAAAGATGGCAAAGCTAATCTAGAGGAAGCAGTTGCCTTTTTAGATAAAAATCAGTCCAGGCAAGGGGTGATCGAAATGCCTTCAGGTCTGCAGTATAAAATTGTTAAATCAGCGAATGGTAGGCAGCCAGAATTAGATGATTCTGTTCTGGTTAACTATCATGGTCGTTTTATTAGCGGTGAAGTTTTTGATAGCTCGATTGACAGGGGTAAGCCAGCAGAGTTTAAGTTAGCTAAAGTCATCCCCGGGTTCAGAGAAGCGTTAACGCATATGCATATCGGTGAGAAATGGGAAGTTTTTGTACCACCATCACTGGGTTATGGTGAACGAGGAATAAAGGGCTCTATTGGCGCGAATGAAATGCTGATTTTTGATCTTGAATTACTGGCTATAAACCCGTGAGATATTGAGTAAGTGGTTTTTACTGGGTCTGAAGAAAAATAAATAGCTGACATTGTAGCCGAGAGCTGTAATAGACGGGGCGGTGCCAGGTCCAGTCAATTCACGTGTATTTGACTGGAAGTTGCTAATGGGTGCCCCCTCATGATCTACAACCTACTTCCCTGGAGTCGTTGCTTATCACTCGACAATAATAGCTCGGCGCTGGCTTCCTGCTTCGCCCTACCACCTACGTCCATGTAAGCGTCCATGCATTCGCGAAATAACAGCGTCCATGCTTAAAATCCAATCGGTGATTCCCGCGACGAGCTGAATTGCAGGTTTGAGGCGGAGAATCTTTGCGCTGCCTATACGGACATAGGTAAGGGGCGTGAGCAGGACGCGGAAGCTTTGCCTATACGGACATAGGTAAGGGGCGTGAGCAGGACGCGCAAGCCTTGTAACTCCCTGGAATAGCTCGCTATTCCGCGTCGTCACGCCTTGACCTACACCACCGCAAACGCACTACAGCTCGTCCAACTGCGGATTCCAAATTAAAGCATACTAAAATGGTTAGAATCCTTTTGCCAGAATAAGTCGGTGCCTAAACGGCGACTACAAGTGGTATAACCCGATTCCAGCGAACCAACGAACACGATCAACACGAGTTGACTTTGTTCGTGCATACTATTAGTCAATGCGTTGCCGATATCTGGGAAAACAGGGCACTCTGAAGCTAGATAAAGAAAATAGGTATTTGAAATTAGAAGATGCTGATGAAGATTCCATGCAGTAACTGACGGGAGGTAAGGTTGGTTACCGCATACCGTTGGTCAATTTAGCAGCGCGGTAGAAGTGACACTTCAGTTTTTAACTGATAATCTTCGATCTGGTTCGCTGCTTATTCAGAGCGCTAATTCAAAGATACACTGATTAACAGGGAGTTTATAGTGCAAATTACAAAATCTATTCTCAGACTCTTTCTTCTCTCCACTCTGATTGTTTCATCTGTAGCTGGGGCAGAGGTGAAGTTAAACGGTTATTTCATTGCAAACGATAATGAATGTCCGGCTTATAAGTCTTTTCGCAAGAAAACAAATCCGGGAAATGTACGCCTGGTAGAAGATAGAGCATACCCTGTTCTATCCAAAAACAAGTTCGATGCCACCCACTACCGCTTGAAAATCAAGGAAGCTACCCCACGAGAACGCTGGGTTGCGCTAGACTGTGGAACATTACTAACACAGTGTGATGAGAATGGAGGCTCTGACCAGTCAGATAATGAAGATGTCAGTCAGCCTTCACGTCCAAATTTGCCGGAGCAAGGTAGCAAGGAATATTTGCTGGCTCTAAGTTGGCAGCCAGCATTTTGTCAGTCACATCAGTTAAAGGTTGAGTGCCAAAGTCAAACTGGCGGGCGTTACGATGCTACACATTTAACACTGCATGGACTATGGCCCCAACCCAGAAACAACACGTATTGCAATATTCCGAATTCTCAGAAAAAGCTAGATCAACGGAGTGCATGGTCCCAATTACCCAGCCTGGGTTTATCTGACGACTTAATGAGTGAATTAATCGAAATCATGCCTGGGGTATCCTCTCATCTACAACGACATGAATGGACGAAGCACGGTTCCTGTTATAGTGAAACACCTGATGAATACTTTAAGGAATCCATGAAATTAGCTCTAGATATCAACAACTCTTCAGTTCGAGAATTGTTTGCTAATAATATCGGTGAAAGAGTTACATCTAGAGATATTAAGTCTCGATTCGATTCGGTTTTTGGTCAAGGGACTGGCAATAAAGTGATGGTCAAATGCAGTGGCAACATGATAAGTGAGCTTTGGATCAATCTTAAAGGTGATATCGAAGAGGATTCAAATCTCGGGGATCTTTTAGCCAATGCGCCTGATGCAAACGTAAGCTGTCAGGGCGGACTGATAGACGCAGTGGGGTTTTAGGGTTTTAGCCCATCATCGATTTCTTTAAATCAAACTCCCCAGCATTTTCTTTATACTTGAGAGCTATTACAGAAGAGGCAATCTTATTACAGTACGGTAATAAGAAAATCGCCAGTACATCCGTCACCAAAGAGGCAGAGGATATTTATGTCGGAAATCCTGACTCTCCTGGTACACGATTATCCCTCTCTAAAAATGGTTAATTGGAAAACTGCTCGGAGTCGTCAGTGCATATTGACGGCCAGAATGAGAACGGATCCCTTACTGGGAGCGGACATTCAAAACCAGAAGTTGTAGGTCGCTGTGGTGCCAGGAGCAGTTGTTACTGGTGGAGAATTATTATGTTTCCTGACTCAGTTTTTTTTGGGGAAGGCCAAAACAGGGTTGGCTGAGAGATAGAGTAATTGCGAGTAATTCCCATGTAACACCAACCCCTTTAACTCGGACGCCATTATATTGGAGTACTCTCCAACAGCTCAGCTAGCCTTACGCGATGAAATATGTATATAAAAATTATTATAGGGAATGAATGCCTATAACATCGTATAAAGCCAATTAAATGGAGGTTTGAGATATGTATGAACAGGTACAGAAACCTAAAGAGAACAAAAGCAGGGCGGTTGCTAACTCTGTTGGGCAGAAGAAAAGTAATGTGAGGCAAGGATTTAGGTTTGAAGATAATAGACAAGAAGCATGGAATCAAAATGAAATACAGAGAAAGATAGAAAACTCTCTGACACAGTATGAAGGGGTTGACACCAATAGCCGTGAACTAATAGTTCAGAGAACTTCGTGGTCCTGGGTGGAAGGAACTTGGGTAGCGCAGGATGAAGATGAGCCGCAAACAGCTATGCCTGATCGTGATGGAGCATATGACTGGGAAACTATAGACACTGGTGTTGTCGAAGACGTAGATGCAGCTCAAGTTCCTCTTCCTGAAGGATATGTTTCGCCTTACATGGCTCAAATAAATGTCTACGATGGTGAGCTTAATGGGGCAGTGGTAAGAGTAGAAGATAACTTTGTTGTTATTGTTGAGCATTACCAGCTCAAACATAACCCCGATCTTGGCATTCTACACGCGGGAGGGCCGTTTAAGGGAAAAAAGGGAAGTTCTCTAACCGGTGGATGGGAAGCACATACTAACGAATATTCCGTGCAAATTTTAAATGCAGCAAGGGATATTATAGCTGGGCTTGAAGAAGATGTTGCATTACCTATCATCCTGGAGAAACTGCGATTAGACTCCATTGATGCGTACATATCAATTAGCAAAGACGGATTGGACTGGATTATTAATTACCATGGAAATCCACCAGATTAGAAATGTAAAGTGCTTATTATCTAAGCCCATGGTTATGACTACAAAGGACAATACGCGAAGACTATATAGAGTACCTGGACTGATGTTATCGGAGCTATGAGGAACTGGAGAAGTCGGAAACCGAGTCAACGCAAAAGGAACAAACACAGACTAGACCGGGTCGCCGATTAGGGAAATTATTAGACCTAAGAGACCCATTGATTCTTAGACCTTATTGCCCATTTAAAGATATTATTATTTCACCCTTTAACGGGCGGTTTCACATTGCAAATACAAACTTTAAGGAAGAAGGCTATGCCCCGAGCAAATCAAGTTTTTTGGGGTGTATTTAGGAAAGAGATAAAAGCATTAATTGATGAAAAGCATGTGTTTCAAGAATCTCTAAAGCGTACAGTATTGATTTTAATGGTCAAAATTGTGGTTTAAGCCCGAATAAGCTGCTCTTTTGTCAGAAGATACAAGTATAAACAATAACTTACTTAGAGCCGCCCCGACCTGGCTCTGTAATAGGCGACCCGGTAAGACCTTCAGGGAAGTAAAAATTTTTACAGATCATTGAACTTTGAAATACGATCTCTATCAATAGTGAATATCTAAATCAGTTAAGAAGATAGCCAGTTAACATAACTATTTTCGGGAGATATATCATGTCAGAAAATACCACAAATCAATCTAGACAATATTTGCTTTCAATTCTGGTCATCGCCCTGATTGCGTTTGCCGGATTTCAAACCTGGTACATGATGGATATGAAACATAAACTGGATGCGATCAGCTCTGGTGGCCAGGCGTCGTCAGAAAAGACGACGGATACTATAGCTCAAAATAATTCTGTGATAAAACAGAATAAAATTGATATACCTGAACCAGCCAATCAGCAGGGACAATCCAAAAAGAATGCCCCACAAATTGCGCAAAACGATAATTTTTTTAATCACCCGTTTGCTGGTGGTAACTGGAATCCTTATGCCGAGATTGAGCGTATGCAGCGCGATATGGACAGGATATTTAATAACGCTTTTAATGGTGTTGACAGTGCCCCTTTATTCCAGAGTATGTTTGATAACACTACGGCTTTGCCGCAGATGAATGTGGAAGAAGATGGTTCCAAATATACAATTACTCTGGATCTACCCGGGGCAGATAAAAATAACCTCTCCGTAAATCTGGATGGTCAAAGATTGACGGTTAGTGGTGAGCAGAACATGGATCAGCAGAAGCAGGATGCGAATGGTAATGTGATATTTCAGGAGCGTCATTCTGGTAAATTTAACCGTAGTATCACGCTACCAGACCCTGTCAGGCAAAATAGCCTGGTAACGCATGTTGATAATGGTGTGCTTACAATCACGGTAAATAAACTGGGTTAAGATATGAATGTGAGAGGGAAAAATTAAACAATCCCTCTCACTATTATCAACAGGTTAAAGCCCATGTCTTTCTGTTTAAAAAAAGAAGCTGAGTGATTTTTAAATGAATTGCTAAAGAATCACTGATTAATCCTGGTTGGTTTTAGACTGAGATAGAAATAGTCCGATTTGTTTCGAAGTGAGCTGTAATAGCCGTCCTATTGCTGCGATCTTCGGGACGAGTCGGGGTATTTCTAGCCAGTATGAAAAAATCATGAATTGATCAGAGTTTCCCTAAGTTAATGTCCAACAATAGCCTTTGCAATATACTCAAACAGTTCTTCTCTACGCCATGATCACTTCTGGTCTGAGGCCTGAACCTGATCTGGGGTCAGTTTTAGATTGATACGTAGACTTCATTACCTCCACTCAATGACTCCAGGCATCTTAATATAATGCTATCGCTGTTACGATGTTGGGATACGCAACAAAACACGAGGGATGACACAAATGCTTGACCGTGATGAACGCACCCTACCAGGTCATCTAAAGACATCCTTTAATCATTCCTGGGCAGCAGGTGATCGATATTATCCGGCTGCTGGGGTAATTCCTCGAGCAGGATCTTCAGGTAATCAAAGGGAATCAGGCCATTTGCTTTAGCAGTTTCGATCAAACTCTAAAGGATAGCACTGGCTTGTGCCCTCCAGTTGTGTTGGAGTAGAAATATCCTGGTAGCTTGTACTAGATACGCTGGTGGAGCGCCATAATTCGCAGTTGTCAGAACATCTAGAAGTTGCGGAAGGTAGAGTCAGGTAATATGTTTCAGAGTGAGGTCGTGCGTGACTAGACAGCTTCAACGGAACTCGATAGCGTTGGCTGGGCTAGGCGCATGAAAAAACAATCTGGGTTATGATGCGAAAACTCAAACACAGAAGAACCCTTTTACCCAGTGACTATGACAGCAAATCGTAAAGTATCCAGTTTATGGGCGGTAACTCTGCAGCAAGCCGTCGACACTAAGCCTCTTGAACAGAAAACTGTGAGATGGGCGCGAGTGCCGCCCATCTTTTGACCACCTAACGATCCCTTCCCACGCCGCGAAAGCGCTTACGCACGGTAAACCAGGCGCCTATATCCAGTAACGGGCGTGGTGGGAGCCAGCGTGCCGCAGGACTGGCAACACAGTCGTTGATCAGCTGTGACTGGCCGTCGCTGGCATACTCTGCCAGGGCGTAGCCAAATGCGGTACCCCGACTGACTCCTGAGCCATTGTATCCACCAGCCAGGTAGAGACCTTGCGCCGGGTTTTGAAAGAAATTGGTGCCGTTCTGACTAATACCTTCGACGCCCGACCAGGCGTATTCGAATGGTACATGGCGTAACTGGGGGAAGCGGTTTTCAAAACCCTGGCGATGAATTTGCTGACGTCGGGCAAGCAGTGACTCAGAAAGCAAACGACCGGCATGATATTCAGCAGTATTGCGGATGCAGATACGGCCATCCCGAGTTAGGCGAACCGTGGCGCCACCACTGTGTAGCGACAATACACCCCACTGCGGTAAACTACCCAGCGACTCGATTTCATCTGCGCTTAACTGTCGGGTAAAGCTGCCCGAAAGCGTACTGCCAACAACAAAGCGTTCGATTTGTCCCAGTCTGGCGGCTTCAAAGTTGGTCGCGATCAACACATTATCCGCCTCTATTGTTCCGCTCGCGGTACGCAGACTATGACTCTGGCCCTGTGTTATCTCAAATACAGGGCTGGATTCATACAGCTGTACATTGGGTGGTAATGAGTTGGCCAATCCGTACAGCAGGGCGGCAGGTTGCAGCAAACTACCCACCTGCACATGCACCCCCTGCCGATACCAGGTGGTTCCCAGTTGCTCTGCCAGTGCCTCCTGATTCAGTGGAGTATGTGGAATCTCCATGCGGTGCAGGTAATCGGTAAACCATGCTAGCTCCTGAATAGAACGCGCATCAGCTGCGCTATGGTAGATACCCTGTTCATGCCAATCGCAATCGATTTTATGCGTAGTAACCTGGTCGCGCAGTATGTCCAGGCCTGCGGCGTTGATTCGGTTTACACGTCGATAGTTGTCCTGCTGCTTTTCATCGAAGGGGCCAGCAAAATGAGTGATTGCAACTGCGTATCCTGAATTACGCCCAGAGGCCGCCTGTGCCACCGCGCGCGCCTCGAGCAGGATGATGTTGTCATCGGGGTGCAGCTCGGCCAGGCGGCGGGCACAGGCGAGCCCGGTAAACCCGGCACCAATCACTGCCCAGCGAGTTCGCTGCTTGCCCTGAAAGGGTTGAGAGGGCTGGCGCTGTGGAAGCAGTTCGGCCCAGCCATGCGCGTCATTACTAAAACTGTTGCTGTTGACCATTACTGAGCCAGATGATCGATTCGGGTAAAATGGTCGGAGATTTCATTGACCGTATCCAGCCAACGCGCCACCAGCTCGGGGCTGTCTGGTGCAGCACTGACTCCAGCATCAATTTCGCCCTGTAGCACTGCTTCCACCGCCAGACTCAGTGGAATTGACACCAGTCTTGCCATTGCCGAACCCTGTTCGTTGCCAAAGGCATCAAGCAGGTAACTTTGATGCCATACAGGTCTGCCATCCCGTTTAGCCATTAGAGTGACGGCCATGACGACCCGATCCGCTTCACCTTCTTCAAGTTTGTATTTTTGCCACAGTTGGTCGCTCAATTCGTTGAGCTCGGCATCGCTCATGCCTTGCTCTACACGATCAAAAATCGGACGCCATGCCTGTTTCCAGCCCTTATATCGCAGCGTCCCACGCACAAACTGCTCGACCTTCCAGTCACTGGAAAAATGGTACTGGGACATGAATGGACGCGAGTCCCGATTTGGATAAACCTCGAAGGTTTCGGCTCCCCAGGGCATGTCGAGTGGGAATTGCTCTATCGCACTCCATGGCTGGTTAACGACGTAATCAACACCATCACGAATGCTGACCGAAGGACTCTTGAGTGCACGTAATACACCCAGCGGCGACCAGCTGAAGCGATAGCAAAAGTCGTTTGGCTGCTTGCTTAGGCCACCGCAATAACTGGTGAAGAAGTGCAGGTTGTTTTTATCAAATACTTCGGAGGCCTGGTAATCGGCAACCAGCGCATGTGCCATACTGTGGTCGATACCGGGATCAAGCCCGACTTCATTGACCATGCACAGACCTGCCTTCCTGCTCGCGGTGTCCAGTTCGCGCATCTGATCTGAAATATAGGAACTGGAAACGAAATGAGCGCCTTGTTGTAACGCTAATTGCGCCAGAGTAGGGTGATAATCTGCGGGTAACATTGACACAATCACATCACCGGCAGATATATTATTTTTCAGGGTATCCATGTCGAATTCGACAGCCTTAGCGTCGCCGTTCAGCCCCGCGATGGCCTGCTGCGCTTTTTCAATCGAGCGGTTATAGACAATCACCCGGTGACCGTTTTTAATCAGGCGGCGCAAACCCGGGATAGCAGAAAGACCAGTTCCGGCCCAGTGAATTGTTGCCATACGGCATCCTCCAAAAACAGATTAATCATAGGTGAGTAACCCTACCAGTATTATTGCCATCAATGCCAATGTTTTTACACAGATCAGGCGGTGAGATGGTCAAGATAGATAACTCTTATCATAACAGTCCTATGAAATGCAGGATCGACATTCTCTGTCAGGCATAGTTTTGCTGGCTGCTATCTGGTTTCCTATCTCGCTAGACGGTGTCTCATAGGCACAAACCCTTCATAAAATTATGTCACGAGGTTGATAAAAGAACCGTAAACTGGACTCCCGGGTACTCGCGATGGCATTTTTCACTTAAGTAAGTGCTATGCACAGGAAAACCAAAAACCAGGTTGGTCGAGTGAGAGAGTACTTGCGAGTAATTCCCATGAAACACCGATCCCTTTAACTCAGGAAGAGTATATTGCTAAATAGCATATAAAGGGTTGGGAAGGTTTCAAAGATTTCTGTGGTCTACCAGTGGCCTTTTTCCTCGGTTTTATCGGATTTTAAATTTCTGACTCAAGTTTTCAGATAACGCGATCAAAATATACTATGGCTCTCCTGTCTCTCAGGTAGCAATACTCCTGGCTGATTATAAAAATGTTAGTGCATCCCTGCACAGCGAAACCTCTGCGTTTTGCAGAGGTTGCTGAATTTTTATTTCAATAGTTTAGTTAAAATTAGTTTTTAATATTACGCCGGTTGAGAGCTATCTTAGAATCAGCAAACCTGGCTGAACGTTTAGAAACATGCTCGCTAAAAAATAAAATCACCAACCGCTGCTTCACATCCTTCCCAGTTGATTTTAATATTCTTCGGGTCGAGCAATTCATCTTCGGGTGGTAGTAGATCAGGGAAGCCAGCCCATAGTTGTGGGCCATAGAAGTTTCCGGACTCTGCACCTTTATCCATACATGCACGGATAATACCTAATGCTCCGTCTTCAGCTGTTTGAGCATTTTCCATAATAGGGCTATTGACATCCATTCCTCCTCTATCGGCGGTGGTAAACCGTAAGTTGGTCAAGGCAAGGCCGGGGTGGGCTAAAAGCACTTTGATATGAGTTATATCATGCTCCTCTAATTTCTGTTTTAGTCCATAGGTAAACGCACAATTGGCGAGTTTAGTCTGGTGGTATCGTTCCCATCGAGGACCTGAAAAGCTGGTGTTTTCTTCTTCAGTACCATCTCCTCCCAAATGACCACCATTTTTTCCGAAGTATCTCATCTCTAGTGGCCCCCCTGTTCGAGCCATAGATGACTGATTCACTACACGAGACTCGTGACTATTTTTTAACAGAGGAAATAAATCCTTTGTTAACAGAAAGTGAGAAAGACAGTTTGTTTGCATCTGGATATCGTAGCCATCCCTGGTAGCCAGATCTTCTAATGCCATCACGCCGGCGTTATTACACAAAAGGTCCAGAGTGTCATAGCTTGATTTTATCTCGTTGATGGCATTCCTGACGCTTGCAAAATCCTGTAGATCACAGTTAATGGCGAAAAACTTCCCCTGTGGAACTTCGTCCTTCAGGAGTTTGAGTGATGCAGCAGAACGATCACTTTCACGATTTAAAAGTAGCACCGTTCCGCCCAGTTTGGCGATTTCTCTGGCACACACAAAACCTGTTCCACTGGTTGTCCCTGTTATCGCGGCAACTTTGTTTGTCATATCTTGAGTGTGATTTTTAATTACTTCATCTAAATAAAGAGTTTTGGTTGTGCTGGTCATGTTATGAGTTCTCCTGAGTGAAAGTATTTAAATCTCTGATGTGAATCATTCCATAGCAAACCTTGTTTATGAACACACAAAACTATAGGTTGCTTGCACAAAACTCTAAATCTGTAGATAAATAATCATATATGGTGCTATGATTTTGACATTAAAACAGACTCAAAAAGAGGAGAATATCATGGATATCTCATCCCAGGAATGCAGGAGTTTAAGCATTTATTGGAAAAACATTCTCCTCAGGAAGGGGGGAACCCGACTCAGGTTCCAAATTTTAAAATCTGGAAAATGTCCGAGCCCTATAAGCTGGTGCCACAGGTTTATGAACCCTGTATTTTTATTGGTGCACAGGGTAAGAAAAATATTTATCTGGATGGTAAACGCTATGACTACAACCCCGGAAATATCATGGCGCTGTTTGCACCTATGCCTCTCGAGTGTGAATTGATTAAAGCAAGTCCTGAAAATCCGTTATTGGTTGCAGTAATCCAGTTAGATCATAACCGTATTTCGCAAATGATTTTAAAAATGAAACAGGCGGTCCCTAAATTTATTCAACAGGATACTCCCGGTAACGTTTCAGGAATTTTTTCTGCCCCTCTTAAGCCGCGTTTACTGGATGTGATGATACGCCTGCTAAAAACACTGGATGATCCAAATGAGGCTAGCATTTTAGGAGAGTCCATGATTGATGAAATCTATTTTCGCATTTTAAGTGATGAGCAGGGCGGAATGCTCAAATATCATCTACAACAGCGCGGGCAAATTAATGAAATTTTAAGGACGGTCGAATATCTACACCAGAATCTTGATAAAAGTATCTCTATCGATGATTTGGCTGATATTGTTAATATGAGTAGCTCAGGTTTTCACAAAAAATTAAGGAAGTGATGCATTTGTCTCCGATACAATTTGCCAAGTCCATCAAACTTAATAAAGCTCAAAGCT
>JBNKMF010000046.1:0-40191 GCA_050292965.1 Gammaproteobacteria bacterium
GTACCAGACATTTGAACGAATGGGTGCAACGGTTAACATGGAACACGCATGGCTGGAATAAACAAACCACTGGTATGGGCAGGCAGTTTCACTTTACTGGCTGCTGTTCTACATATCGCTATCATCGTCGGCGGACCCGACTGGTATCGTTTTTTTGGCGCAGGTGAACAGCTTGCTCATCTTGCTGAAGAGCATTCTCCAATACCCGGAACAATCACAGCCATCATCGCCCTGATACTGATGATTTGGAGCCTCTATGCCTACGCCGGTGCTGGTCTGGCTCGCCACCCTCCCTGGCTGAAACCGATATTAATTTTGATAACGGGCATCTACCTGCTTCGAGGTATGGCACCCTTTCTACTGCTAGTTCTTGCCCCACAAACTATCGACAGCTTTATGCTGCTGAGTTCTGTGGTCTGCCTGTCTATTGGTATGCTCTTTTTCAGTGGCGTTCGACAAATGATCTGGGAACATTCATGAGTGAAAATAACGAAAGCTCTCTCGATGCAAATCCAGTCACTAACCACACTATTAGGGCCTGTTAACACTAATTTGATTGCCACTGCTGGAGACCATTTTTTCTTCCAGCAAGGCAGAAGAAGCGCTGTGTAGTCGTTCTACATAAGCGACTGATAACACCGCTGGAGGAAAAATGGCCCCAGCCTTTATGCCCTTTGGGTGCTTTGGGTTATAGCTAAAATACCGCCACTCGTTGTTACCTACATGGACGCAGGTAAGGTGCGTGAGCAGGAGCGGAAGCTTTGCTCGTCGTTTATTTGGAGTAACCAAACCTCTCTCCTCGCGCCTAGATTGGCGGTATTTTAGTCATAACAGTGACAATCAAAATTAGTGTTTACAGGCCCCAGAAACTCTTGATTGGGCGATTGATTGACTCAGGTAGATTACCGGCAACAGGCCGACTAGTACAATCATCAATGCTGCTGTAGAAGAATCCGCCAGACGTTCATCCGATGCCAGTTCAAATGCACGTACGGCTAATGTATTGAAATTGAATGGTCGAAGAATCAGGGTTGCGGGTAACTCCTTCATCACATCAACAAAAACGATTAGCAAGGCAGTCAGTAAAGACCCTTTCATCAACGGCATATGAATTTTAAAAAGCGTTTCGCGCGGGCTATAACCCAGTGAACGTGAGGCTTCATCCATAGACGGTTTTATCTTCCCCAAACCCGATTCAACAGTTTGCAGACTGACCGCCAGAAATCGCACCATATAGGCAAACATAACAGCAAACAGCGTACCGCTAAAAATCAGCCCGGTAGAAATATCAAACTGAGCCCGCATAAATTCATCCAGTTGATTATCCATCCAGGCGAAAGGAATAATTACCCCTACCGCTACTACTGTTCCGGGTATTGCATAGCCAATTGCTGCTATCCTGATTGCAGCCGTTACCGAGCGTCCTGACAGCATGCGTTTTCCATAGGCAAGAAAGACTGCCAAAATCAGGGACAGCATGGCTGCGGATAACCCCAGCAGTACAGTATGTAATGTTAGAGTAAAAAAAGACTCGTCTACCATTTCTTCATAGGTTAACACAGCCCAGAAACTCAGTTGAGCGGCTGGTATTAGAAAACCCAGCAATAGCGGTAACAGGCAAACCAGGAATGCAAGCACAGCCTTGCCACCGATAAGCTGAAATTCCGGCAGCTGAGTATATTTATTAGTGGTGTGATGATATTTTGCCTGTTTGCGCGAAACCCTTTCAATGACAACCAGTGTAAACACAAATATCAATAATAATGCTGCCATCCTGGCGGCAGCAACCTGATCGCCCATCCCAAACCAGGTGCGAAAAATACCCGTAGTAAAAACGCCGATACCAAAGTAGGAAACGGTCCCATAGTCTGCCAGGGTTTCCATCAGTGCCAACGACAAGCCTGCAACTATAGCCGGACGAGCGAGCGGTAAGGCCACTCGATAAAAGCTACACCATGGCCCGCAGCCCAGTGTGCGACTGACTTCCAGCACACACACCGATTGTTCCAGAAATGCAGAGCGCGCTAACAGATACACATAGGGATAGAGTACCAGTGAAAGCATGGTAATTGCGCCAGCCATTGAGCGAACTTCTGGAAAATAGTAATCACCATATCCCCAGCCAGTCAATTCGCGCAACATGCTTTGCACTGGGCCTGCAAAATCAAACATACCTGTGTAGGTATAGGCGATGATATAAGGAGGCATGGCCAGCGGTAACAACAATAACCACACAAACCAGCGTTTTCCCGGAAACCGGCACATTGAGGTTAACCAGGCAGTAGACACACCGAGTAGCAACGTGCCAATGCTGACGCCCACCACCAGTATTGCGGAGTTTGCCAGATATTCGGGCAGCACTGTCTGTTTCAGGTGCGCCCAGTTATCGCCTGAAGGCTGAAATATAAAACTGGCGACAGTTAATATTGGAATGCTCAGCACCAGAGCTACTCCTATGATGCTGTGCTTCCATGAGCGTCCTAAAAAGCCAATCAAAAAAGCACCTTTTGAGCGATCAACAATGGTAAAAGCAGTTTATTTCCAACCAGCTCTATCCATGATACGAACCGCTTCGGCATTATTTTTACCCAATACATCCAGATTCAACTTATCCGATTTAAAATCACCCCAGCTTTTTACCAGCTTACTGATTTCAGCTTTTGTATTCACCGGGTATTCAAAATTAACTTCAGCATACCACTTTTGTGATTTCGGACTCACCAGAAACTGTAACAGCTTAAGTGCGTTTTCAGGATTTTTCGCATGTTTAGTAATACCTGCACCACTGATATTCACATGTACTCCTCTGTCTTGCTGATTAGGCCAGATAACACCCATGGCCTGCGCTGCCTTCATTTGAGCAGGGTCTTTTTTACTGGTCAGCATCATGCCGTAGTAATAGGTATTGGCGATAGCTATATCACACTGTCCGGCAGCTGCGGCCTTGATCTGATCACGATCCCCCCCTTTCGGAGGACGAGCCATATTGCTGACCAGGCCTTTCGCCCACTGTTCGGTTACCTGTGGGCCATCGGCGGCCAGCATTGCGGCTACCAGAGACTGGTTATAGATATTATCCGAGCCACGAATACAGACCTTGCGTTTCCACTTATCCGAAGCCAGGTCCTCATAGTGCGTAAGATCAGAGGGTTTAACTCGGTCTTTTACATAGAAAATCACACGTGCACGTTGTGATAATCCAACCCAGTTACCATCAGGGTCGCGCAGATATGAAGGCACTGCTGCGTTGAGTACTTCATCATTAATACTGGCAAACACGCCTGCTTGTTTAGCTCGATAAAGCCGACCAGCATCTACCGTTATGAAAACATCGGCAGGGGTATTACGCCCTTCACTTTTCAATCGTGTGAGCATCTTATCGGCACCCGCTGTGACCAGATTGGTTTTTATTCCGGTTTCGGCTGTAAAGCGATCAAGCAATGGTTTAATCAAGTTTTCCTTGCGCCCGGAATAGATATTCACTTCTTCGGCCAGTGCATTTAAGGAAATCATAAGCACAAAAAATATGGCCAGATGATTTAGCCTCATATTGAGAGTCTCCTATATAATCCAGAAAGTTGATTAAAACTTGTGCCATATTAAACAAACATAATCTTACTGTAAATAATAATCTTTCTCATTTGCAACTAAAACAAGGTTGGCCCATATGCTAAATTTTGAAACGCTGATTGCCCCCGACCTGTTTCACTGGGAACAGTTACAGCAACAATTGATCAGCAAGCAGTTCTCGGACCCCGAATTTCATGAAACTTTAAAAAAGCTCGCACTCGCAAGTAACTATGCAACGGCTCAGTTAGTCAAATATCCACAACTACTCGACACTCTAAAACACTGTCAGCAATTTGAGCTCAATTCAGAGCAGCTAGAAAATTGCCTGCTGTCCCTGCAGGATCCGGATGAAATCAAAAAACAACTACGATTATTTCGGCATCAGAAACTGGTAGAGATCATATATCTGGATATCTGCCAAAACGAAAGCGTCCAGGATACCCTGCTACATTTGACTCAGCTTGCTGACTGTCTGGTTCAACAGGCTCAACGCAAAGCCGAACAATTACTCAGTACCAAACATGGTCAGCCTGTGAATGAGGATGGCGAGCCGATGCGGTTGAATATCATAGGAATGGGTAAGCTGGGTGGTGGTGAACTGAATTTTTCATCCGATATCGACCTGATTTGCAGCTATAGCGAAGATGGACAACTAAAAGGTTTTGGTCAACTCAGCTACAACCAGTTTTTTTCTAATGTTGTTAAATTATTAAAACAGTTACTCAATGATATAACGCTAGACGGCTTTGTTTACCGGGTTGATCTGAGGCTGAGGCCCTGGGGTGACTCAGGCCCCGTCGCTCTCAGTCATCATGCCTTTGAACATTATTACCAGTTGCATGGTCGTGAGTGGGAACAATACGCGATGGTGAAGGCCCGCGTTATCACGGGTTCGGAAAACGATAAAAAATATCTGAGTTCTATTATCAAACCATTTGTTTACCGGCGCTACCACGATTATCGCGTATTCGAGGGACTGGCTCAGATGAAACATAAAATTGACCAGAAAGCCAAGCGTAGCAACCAGAAACATAATATTAAAACCGGACACGGTGGTATACGCGAAATAGAGTTCTTTGTGCAGGCTTTTCAAATTCTTAAAGGTGGCAGAAACCATCAGTTGCAAACACCGAGCCTTTATAAGGCCTTAAATGTATTGTCCGATCAGGAAATCACCGATCAGCTCACACTTGACATCATGCGAGAGGCCTATGACTTTTTGCGCCTGCTTGAAAATCGCATCCAGATGCTCAATGATCAGCAGACGCATAACATTCCAGACAAACAGAATTATCTGGACAGAATTAGTCTGCTAGCAGGATTCGACAACTGGGATGCATTAAAGTCCACACTGGATAGCCACCAGCAGGCAGTCAGTAAAATCTTTGCTTCATTGTTTATTCAGGATAAATCCCAGCCTTCCACACAGTCTCCTGAAATCCATCTGGATGAAATGGATCAGGATGATCACCTGACAGCCATTACAAAACTGGGATTTCTGGATAGCCAGGATATTCATCAAAAGCTGATAAGCTTCTATCAATCGAAAGCATTGATTTATATGTCCGAGAAGGCAAAAAAGCGCTTCCGTAGTTTTTTCCCTGAATTGCTTAATCTCGTTGCGGAGCATGGGCAGCAAAGCGAACTATTAGATAAGATGCTAAATCTGTTGTCTTCTATAGCTGGCCGAAGTGTTTACTTCGAGCTGCTTTATCAAAATATTCCACTACTGGTCAAACTGGTTCACCTGTTTGACAGCAGCAACTGGATTGCCAGTGAAGTTACTCGTCACCCGATATTGCTCGAACCCCTGCTTTATCCAGAACATCTCGACAGTCGTTTTGATAAAGACATGCTAAGTCAGGTTTTGGCTGTACAGCTGAACAATGTTGCGGGGGATGAAGAAATGGAACTGGACGTACTACGCCAGTTCAAGCGAGAGCAAACCATTATCATAGCTTCTGCTGAAATAGCGCAACAAATCGACACCGATGAAGTTTCTCATCATCTATGCAAGCTGGCGGAGGTCCTGCTACAGGCAGTTTATGAATTATCTCTTGTCGCACTGGAAAAGCAATATGGCCCACCTCAATGCCTGATTAACAATCAACTCACTACCCCTGCCCTCGGCATCATCGCCTACGGTAAACTGGGCGGTTTCGAACTGCATTATCAATCGGATCTTGATATTATTTTTCTACATAATTCCAGTGGGCAAAAGCAACTCACGAGCGGCCCCAGAGAGATTGATAATTCGACTTTCTTTTCCAGACTGGCACAGAAAATCATCTCCAAGATCAGTCTGCTAACCGCAGCAGGTAAACTTTACGAAATCGACACCAGGTTACGTCCGGATGGTGCCTCCGGCATGCTGGTTTCGTCGGTTTCAGCCTACCATCTATATCAGATGGAAAAAGCCTGGGTGTGGGAGCATCAGGCCATTATTCGTGCCAGGTTTGTTGCAGGAGATCGCTGCATAGCTCAAGATTTCTCAACTACACGGCTGTCTGTACTAACACAGAAACAGGATTCAGCAGAGCTGGCCAACGCAATCATAGAAATGCGCGATAAAATGTATCAGGTAAAAAAACCTCCCGAAGAAGAGTACATCAATATCAAACATTCGCGTGGATGTATGGTAGATATTGAGTTTATGGTCCAATATCTGGTACTTTTACATGCAAATAAATTTGCCAGTCTGTGTGAAAGCACTGATAATATCGGGCTGATAAATGAGTTGCATCGACTGGGATTAGCAGATGATGACTTTCTTCAACTTGGACAAATTTATCAAACCTTCCACAAGTGTTTACACACTCGAGTGTTACAGAATTTGTCACCCGAAATAGCATCTCAGGAAGTTAAACAGGAGATCCTTCAGGTGAAGTCTTGCTGGAACAAAGTATTTACCCTGTAACAAAATTTAAATAGCAACAGAAATATCTCGGAGAATTAAAAAATGTCGATGTCTGATCGTGATGGTTTCATCTGGTTTGATGGCAAAATGGTGCCATGGAGAGAAGCCCAGGTGCACGTACTCACTCATACCCTGCACTATGGCATGGGAGCCTTCGAAGGCGTTAGGGCCTATCACGCAGATCAGGGTACCGCTATTTTCGCACTTGAAGCGCACACCAATCGATTGATCGATTCCTGCAAGATACTGGGTATGCAACTACCCTTCAGCAAACAGGAATTGATGGATGCTCAGGTAGCCGCTGTCAAAGATAACAATCTGGACAGTGCTTACATACGCCCAATGGTGTTTTATGGGTCAGAAGCCATGGGGCTGCGTGCCGATGGTCTTAAAGTTCATGTGATAGTTGCAGCCTGGGAATGGGGCGCCTATCTGGGTGCCGAAGGTATGGAAAAAGGCATACGCATCAAAACATCATCATTTACCCGCCACCATCCTAATATTGCCGTGACTAAGGCAAAAGCGAATGGTCAATACATCAACTCGATGATGGCACTGCAACAGGCTTTGAATGATGGTTATGATGAAGCTCTGCTGCTTGACCCTGAAGGATACGTCGCGGAAGGAAGTGGAGAAAATATTTTTGTTATCAAAGATGGTCAGATTTATACCCCGGAAGTCACTTCCGCCTTAAATGGCATTACCCGCAAAACCATATTCGCACTTGCTGAAGATATGGGGCTAACTATTAAAGAAAAACGTATCACTAGAGATGAAGTTTACATTGCAGATGAAGCATTCTTTACCGGTACTGCCGCTGAAGTCACTCCGATTCGTGAACTGGATAATCGACCCATTGGGCAAGGCCGAGGCCCCATTACTGAAAGATTACAAACCGCTTATTTCGATTTAGTACATGGTCGAAACCAAAAGCACCTGGACATACTGACCTTTATTAAATAGTTTCGTACAGCAACCATGGATAACGATAATGGTAAACCCTAATACAGCAGCACATCAGAATGATTATTCAACGCCTAATGCTAAAACTGTAGTTGAAGTAAAGGCATCTGACTTACCCATTCACTGCCCAACTGAAGGTAGTAGCCTGTGGAACTCTCACCCACGAGTTTTCATCCCGGTTGAAGAAAATGGTGGTGAAGCCAGGTGCCCTTATTGTGGTACTAACTATAAATTGCTTAGCTAAACAAAGGATAAGTCCAATTTATTAAGGCATAAAAAAAGCCCTGAAATGCAGGGCTTTTTAAAAGATATTAGAAGTATCTTTATTAGCTTGCTGGATGGACGTTAGCCGCCTGCAAACCTTTAGGACCATTTTCAACGTCAAATGTTACATTCTGGCCTTCGTTCAGAGTTTTGAAACCATCACCCTGGATTGAAGAAAAATGTACAAATACGTCAGCTGTGCCATCGGAAGGAGTAATAAAGCCGAAGCCTTTTGTTTCGTTAAACCACTTAACGGTTCCTGTAGTCATAATATTCACCTTTAAAAGAAAAAAAAGAATCAATTGCAAAATCTGATAAAGGCGCATTTCTGCGATACCACTTGAACTGCGAAAAAACTTTGATCACGTGCAACTAATTGTATTTAAAATAACAGTTTCCACAAATTCCTCATGGTTTATACCTGCTATCTTTTTGCATTGTAAAACATTATTAGATCAAAAACTCGTTTTTTTTGTTAACAATTACTCATTCTATTGAGTAGCTTAATTTTACATATCGACAATACTCCAGCCTGGTTACTACATTAATTAAGCCCAAAAAAAGCCCCGACAAGCGGGGCTTTTAACCAACACTATAAAAGAATGCTGGCTGGGTTACATCCACTGCTCTTGCGCATCCTTGCGTTCGCAGTATTCGTAAATCCTTTTACATCATGCCGCCCATGCCACCCATTCCGCCCATACCACCCATATCTGGAGCAGATGGAGCATTCTCCTGAGGCATTTCAGCGATCATACACTCGGTAGTGATAAGCAGACCTGCAACTGATGCAGCATTTTGCAGAGCTGAACGCGTAACCTTGGTAGGATCGAGTATACCCATTGTGATCATATCGCCGTATTCACCGTTAGCCGCGTTGTAACCGTAGTTACCTTCGCCAGCTTCAACATTGTTAGTGACTACAGAAGCTTCATCACCGGCATTCGATACGATTTGACGCAGTGGCTCTTCAAGAGCACGACGCGCGATATCAACACCGATGTTCTGATCAGCGTTATCGCCTTTCAGGTCAGTGATAGCGGCACGTGCACGAATCAGCGCTACACCACCACCAGGAACCACACCTTCTTCTACAGCTGCGCGAGTTGCATGCAGAGCATCTTCAACACGGGCTTTCTTCTCTTTCATTTCAACTTCAGTCGCTGCGCCAACCTTGATTACTGCAACACCGCCAGCCAGCTTGGCTACACGTTCCTGCATTTTTTCTTTATCATAATCAGAAGTAGACTCTTCGATCTGTGCTTTGATCTGCGAGATACGACCCTGAATTTCTTCACCGCTGCCAGCACCATCAACAATCGTGGTGTTTTCTTTGGAGATAGAAATTTTCTTGGCTGAACCCAGATCATCCAGAGTAGTCTTTTCAAGGCTTAGACCCACTTCTTCAGAGATAACCTGACCACCAGTCAGAATAGCGATATCCTGCAGCATGGCTTTACGGCGATCACCAAAACCAGGTGCTTTAACTGCACAAACCTTAACGATTCCACGCATGCTGTTTACAACCAGAGTAGCCAGCGCTTCTCCTTCGATATCTTCAGCGATGATCAATAATGGCTTACTTGCTTTAGCAACGGCTTCCAGTACTGGCAGCAATTCACGGATGTTTGAGATTTTCTTATCAAACAGCAGAATCAATGGATCTTCCAGTTCTGCAGTCATAGTTTGCTGGTCATTCACGAAGTATGGAGACAGGTAACCACGATCAAACTGCATACCTTCAACAACATCCAGTTCATTATCGAATGAAGAACCTTCTTCTACAGTGATAACACCTTCTTTACCAACCTTTTCCATTGCTTCAGCAATGATGCCGCCAACGCTTGAATCAGAGTTAGCAGAGATAGTACCAACCTGAGCGATTGCGTTGTTGTCTGTACATGGGGTAGACATACCCTGCAGGAATTCAACAGAGGCTGATACCGCTTTGTCGATACCACGTTTCAGATCCATAGGATTCATGCCTGCAGCAACTGCCTTCATGCCTTCACGTACGATTGCCTGAGCCAGTACGGTTGCAGTGGTAGTACCATCACCAGCGATATCAGAAGTTTGTGAAGAAACCTCCTTAACCATCTGTGCACCCATATTTTCAAACTTGTCTTCCAGCTCAATTTCTTTAGCAACTGAAACACCGTCTTTAGTTACGGTAGGCGCACCAAAACTTTTTTCCAGAACAACATTACGACCCTTAGGACCTAATGTTACTTTTACAGCGTTAGCCAGAACGTTAACGCCTTTGACCATGCGACTGCGCGCATCATCACCAAATCTTACATCTTTTGCACTCATTGAAGTGATCCTCGTATTCTAATTAATTATTCAACAACAGCCATAATGTCGTCTTCGCGCATGATTAACAGCTCTTCACCGTCAACCTTCACTTCAGTACCTGAGTACTTACCGAACATTACTTTGTCACCTACTTTTACGTCCATAGCGCAAACTTCGCCAGAATCAGCGATTTTGCCTTTACCCACAGCGATCACTTCACCAGTACTTGGCTTTTCTGTTGCGGAATCAGGGATGACGATACCACCAGCTGTAGTACGCTCCTCTTCCATACGTCTGACAACCACACGGTCATGCAAAGGACGAATATTCATTGATTGGAATCTCCTAAATTATTAGTTAAACGAGTGTTAGCACTCTACCTTAGCGAGTGCTAATCATAATCAGCAAAGCTGAGTAGTCAAGCTATATTGGGATAGTTTGAGGGGATTCAAGCGCGAAAATAAAAAAACCGTGAATTAACCCAACTATTCATCATCCTTACGATAATTAACGCCATCTATCACATCGCCAGACTGATCGGACCTGGACTGATACTGCTGGGACTGGGTATTGATAACGTAACGACCCGATGTCTTAAGTCGGGCGATAATAGCCTGCATCATCATCTTACGAGTAGTGGGTATTAATAGTAGAAAACCAAACGCATCGGTAAAGAATCCAGGAGTCAACAGAAATGCTCCTGCCATCATTAAGGCCATCCCTTCCAGTAACTCCTGCGCGGGCATTTCGCCATGATTCATTTTATCCTGAGCTCGCGACAGAGTTGAAAGCCCTTGCCGCTTTAATAATTGAACCCCAATTACAGCAGTCAGTACAACAAAAAATACGGTCCACAGAGCACCAATTACCTGTCCAACCTGAATCAGGATGTAGATTTCAACAACGGGAACTACTAAAAAGATAAGTGCTAGTACTGGAAACATAAATAAGCCGGGAATAGAATGCGCGTTCTGTGAGTCTGTATAGGCAATATATAGGGACGATTGTTTATCAATCAACAAATAATTAATAATTATACTGGTATATTGCTATGACAAATATCATTTTGATACTAACAACCTGGCCCGACGAGCAACTTGCGCAGCAGGCTGCACGTCAATGGTTAGAACTTAATCTGGTCGCCTGTGTCAACATTCTCCCAAAGATGACATCACTTTATCACTGGGATGGTGAACTACAAACCGGCACCGAACATCAAATGTTATTAAAAACCAGCGCTCATCGAATAGATGAGTTGATGCAATCGATTGTGGAATTACACCCCTACGAATGCCCTGAAATACTTCAGCTACCTATAACTGGTGGCTATGATAAATATCTAAACTGGATTACAGGAAATACCGAATGAGAATCATGAAACAGTTTTTAATCTTATTGGCCTGCCTCGGCATATTACAAACATCGTTTGCCCAGGATGAAGAATTACTGGCACCTGAAAAAGCTTTCAGTCTGCAAGCCAGGGTTGAAAACAATGCAGTAATCGCTGAGTACACAATTGCTTCGGGTTATTATATGTATCGCAAGGCTTTCCGCTTCGACCTGGAGACTAATGGAGTCAACTTTGGTGAAGTCTCTATTCCTGATGGAAAAGTCAAACATGATGAATTTTTCGGTGATGTTGAGATTTACCGTGATAGCGTAGCCATCAAGCTACCCATTCAGGCAGACGGTGCTTCTACGCCTAATCTCATTAACATAAAAACCACCGGCCAGGGCTGTGCCGATATGGGTGTGTGTTACCCACCGCTATACCAGACATTGAGCATGAACATGGCTAGTAGCGCCAGCGTTTCAGCCCAACCCTATGAGTTCAAACCCGTCAAAGTGGCTGTAGCAGAAACGGTAGATGATAGCGTTGCTGAATTACAGAATCTGTTCGCGCAGGCTACACAAAACACGGCTGCGGATAATGCCAACGACGGCAACGCCAGCTCATTAGATCAATTGCAGGCATTGGGTACAGATATTGGCCTGGATGATGAAGAAGAAATCCCTGATCCAGACAAAGCTTTTCAACTAGGCGCAGTAATCGATAAGAACAATATCATTCAGGCAGATATCCAGATCTATAATCATACCTATCTTTATAAGAATAAAATGAAGTTCAAGATGCTCGACGGTAAAGGACATACCGTAGGCGCAATCTCGCTACCCAAAGGCGATGAAAAGAACGATGAATTCTTTGGTCTTATGGAGGTTTATCATGACTATTTCAAGGTTTCTGTACCCATCATCAGCGATCCCAATGCAAGTTCTCAATATGTCGTTTCCATGGGCTATCAGGGCTGTGTAGAAGATAAAATCTGTTACCCACCAATCACCAAATACCTGAAGGTTGATTTAGCCAGTAAAACCCTGGACATTCTGGATGATAAACCTGTACTGGATAATAATGCTGTGGCCGCTAGCACGGTTGCATCACCTGCTACAAAGGTGTCACAGGCTCCTGCAGCGGGTCAAAATGAACAGGATCGTTTCGCCAGCATCATCGCTAATGAAAGTCTGTTCATCATAATCGGCTCATTCTTTCTGGCAGGCCTGTTACTCACCTTCACCCCCTGCGTATTCCCAATGATCCCCATCCTGTCTGGCATTATCGCTGGTCAGGGCGATAACATCACCACGCGCAAGGCATTTAGCCTGTCTCTGGTTTATGTATTGGCAATGGCCTCAACCTATGCTGTTGCTGGAGCCGTGGTAGGACGCTTTGGCGCAGAATTTAATATTCAGGCCTGGTTTCAGGACCCCATTATCCTGAGTATTTTTGCATCAATATTCGTTTTATTAGCACTATCCATGTTTGGATTTTATGACCTGCAAATGCCTTCTTTCATCCAGAGTCGTCTGACTGAATTCAGCAATAAGCAGGAAGGTGGAAATCTGGTTGGTGTTGGCATCATGGGATTGCTATCGGCATTAATCGTTGGGCCCTGCATCACCGCACCTCTGGTTGGAGCATTGATTTTTATTTCACAAACTCAGGATTGGCAATTGGGTGGCCTGGCGCTATTTGCTCTTGGTATAGGAATGGGAACGCCGTTACTACTCATCGGTACTACTGCTGGCAACCTGCTTCCACGTGCTGGAACCTGGATGGATGCAGTTAAAGCTGTCTTCGGTGTCACACTGATTGCTGTTGCGATCTGGCTGATGGATCGTGTATTACCAACTACTATCACCATGTTGCTCATGGCGGTTCTTATTATCACTACTTCGGTCTACATGGGCGCGATGACCAGTCTGTCCGAAACAGCTTCCGGCTGGCGTAAGCTCTGGAAAGGCCTTGGGCTGGTATTACTTATCTATGGTTCCTTTTATCTCTACGGTGTAGCTGCTGGCAGTAAAGACCTGATCCAGCCACTTAAAGGCATCACCGGTTCGCTCGCAACCTCTTCTGTTTCAGCACAAACATCCGGTCATTTAAATTTTAGACAGATTAAGGGCGAAGATGGATTGAAACAGGCATTAAATGCAGCCAGAGGCAAGCCTGTGATGCTGGATTTTTATGCTGACTGGTGTATCTCGTGTAAGGAAATGGAGAAATATGCATTTCCACATCCAGCAGTGCTCGCCGCATTAAGTGGCTTCGAAACCCTGCAAACCGATGTCACCGATAACGACAAAACCGATCAGCTATTCATGAAATCACTGGGCATCTACGGCCCTCCTGCTATCCTGTTTTTTGACACCAAAGGCAAGGAAATTGAAGGCAGTCGACTGGTAGGTCAGATGTCTGGTGAAGAGTTTGCTGCTCACATCAATAAATATCACAGCCAACCGTAAGCATCAGTGAATCGCGAACTAGTAACTATCATAGCAGTCAGCCTGCTATCTGCACTGGCAGGTATCCTGCTTTATCGCTATTTTATCTACCAGCCGCAGTTCACCAGCGTATCTGAATCACCTAATCAATCGCAGCAGTCTAATCCTCAGTCCCTGTTGAAATTTAACGATATTTCCTTGCCAGATGTTAACCAGCAGCCACAGGCGTTAAATCAATGGAATCATAAAGCAATATTGGTAGTTAACTTCTGGGCTCCCTGGTGCGCACCCTGTCGGCGTGAAATCCCTGATCTGATTGAAACACAAAAACAATATGCCGAACAACTGCAACTGGTTGGTTTATCTTTCGACAGTGTTGAAAATGTGCGCGAGTTCAGCACTCAATTCGATTTTAATTACCCTTTGCTTTTAGTTGACCAGCAGGCACGGCAACTCAATCAATACTTTGGAAACAATAGCGGCGGGCTTCCATTTACCGTCATATTAAATGCTCAACGCGAGATCATCTATCGTCATAGCGGCGAACTGGACAGGTCACAGATTGAGTCTGTTATAAAACCTGAACTTAAAATTTAAAAGTGCAATATTGCAAAGAATGTCGCTAAATTAGTGAAAACTAGACACGATCATGCAGGTATGTTTCAATTGCCGTCAAAATTTGATCAACCTATAAAAACACGATAAAAATGCCCAACATCCTGGTTATCCACGGTCCAAATCTGAATCTTCTGGGTGTTAGAGAACCCGGTCTTTACGGCGCAGATACTTTGCAATCAATCAATCAGGAGCTTACTGATTTAGCCCAGGGCTATGAAGTTGGACTGACTACTTTTCAGTCTAACCATGAAGGTCAGATTGTAGACCGACTGCACCAGACAATTGATGATGGCACCGATTTTATCGTAATCAATCCCGCTGCTTTTACCCATACCAGTGTTGCCATTCGCGACGCTTTTCTCGGTTGTAAAACCCCCTTCATTGAAGTACACCTTTCCAATGTACACGCACGTGAAGATTTCAGGCAGCATTCGTATTTATCGGATATTGCAGTTGGTGTGATCAGTGGCTTGGGTAAAGACAGTTACCTGCTTGCCCTGCACGCTGCAATTGCTCGATGCAAATAACCTATTCCACCCATTAAAGATGTTAACAGGTACAAAGAACCCATGGATATTCGTAAAATAAAAAAACTCATTGAGCTGCTGGAAGAATCTGGCATTGCTGAACTGGAAATCAAGGAAGGCGAAGAATCCGTTCGAATCAGCCGTCAAACTATCCCACAAACCTATGCGCCTGCACCGGCTATGATGCAAGCTCCTGTTGTCACAGCAGAAGCTCCAGCCGCTGTGGCTGAAGCTTCTGTACCCGAGAAAACAGGCCATAGGATAAAATCTCCGATGGTAGGGACTTACTACGCTTCGCCCTCACCAACAGCACCGCCTTTTGTTAAGGTTGGTCAAAAGGTTAATATAGGCGATACCCTGTGCATTATAGAAGCAATGAAAATGATGAATCAGATCGAAGCCGATAAGTCTGGCACTATTCGACAGGCCCTGCTGGAAAATGGCCAGCCGGTCGAATTTGACCAGGATTTATTTGTCATCGACTAGAGATAATCATTATGTTAGAAAAAATAGTCATCGCTAATCGCGGTGAAATCGCTCTAAGAATACTCAGGGCCTGTCGAGAAATGGGCATTCAAACTGTAGCAGTGCATTCAACTGCTGACCGTGATCTGAAGCATGTTCGACTGGCTGACGAATCAGTCTGCATAGGTCCGCCATCTTCCATGGAAAGTTACCTGAATATTCCGGCGATTATCTGCGCAGCAGAAGTCACTAACGCTTCGGCCATTCATCCAGGTTATGGGTTTTTATCGGAAAATGCTGAATTTGCTGAACAGGTAGAATCCAGTGGCTTTAAATTTATCGGTCCCAGTGCAAAATCTATCCGCACTATGGGCGACAAGGTTGAAGCCATTAAAACCATGAAGGCGGCTGGTGTACCCACCGTTCCCGGCTCAGATGGACCGCTGAACGATGATAATGATCGCAACATCAGGCTCGCTCGTGAGATTGGCTACCCAGTTATTATCAAAGCCGCAGGTGGTGGTGGCGGACGTGGTATGCGCGTGGTGAATGCCGAAGGCAGCCTGCTCAACTCAATCCAGTTGACCAAATCAGAAGCTGGTGCAGCATTTAATAATGACGTTGTCTATATGGAAAAGTTTCTAGAGAAACCTCGTCATATCGAGATCCAGGTGCTTGCTGACTCTCATGGTAATGCAATTCACCTGGCTGAACGTGACTGCTCTATGCAACGCCGTCATCAGAAAGTTGTTGAAGAAGCCCCTGCTCCAGGTATTACCGAAGAACAGCGCGATTTTATCGGCAATCGTTGTGCTGAAGCCTGCCGAACTATGGGTTATGAAGGTGCAGGCACTTTTGAATTTCTGTACGAGGATGGCGAATTCTATTTCATTGAAATGAATACCCGGGTACAGGTTGAGCATCCCGTTACCGAGATGATTACCGGTGTAGATATCATTCGTGAACAAATCTCTATAGCCTCAGGTAATCCTCTTAAATATGCCCAGTCAGATATCAAGGTTCGAGGCCATTCGATTGAATGTCGTTTGAATGCTGAAGATTCCAAAACATTCATGCCTTCACCCGGTACCATTACACAATATCATGCACCAGGTGGTCCCGGTGTGCGACTGGATACTCATATCTATAACGGTTATATGGTACCCCCTTATTACGACTCCATGATCGGTAAATTGATCACCTATGGCAATACGCGTGAATCGGCTATTGCACGTATGAACGGTGCGCTATCAGAGATCGTCATCGATGGCATCAATACCAATATTCAGCTGCAGCATGACATCATTACCGATGGTAATTTTGTCGCTGGTGGTGCCGATATCCACTATCTGGAAAAGAAACTGGGTATTCACTAAACCTGTCAGCCTTTACCTCACAGGAACCTGACATCGGGTTCCTGTTTATTTCTCTGCGGAGCCTGCTATGCCCTGGTGGCAACTTACTGTCCAGTGCACAAAAGATGAACTGGAATACACCGAAAACCAACTGCTAGAGTTGGGTGCATTAAGCATCAGCATAAGCGATGCTTTCGATGAACCAATCTACGAGCCTCTTCCCGGCGAACAACCACTGTGGTCACACTCCAGAATCACTGGTTTGTTTGACCAAAACCAAACTCTGGAAGAACTCTACGATGCTCTGGTTGCAAGACTGCCTGAGCATCAACTCGCCAATATCAAGAAAGAGTTACTTGAAGACCAGCAATGGGAACGTGTATTTCTGGAAAGATACACCCCGATTGCTTTCGGTAAAAATATCTGGGTCTGCCCTAGTTGGCATGAGCCGCCCCAGGCAGATGCCTGCAATATCATTCTCGATCCCGGTATTGCCTTTGGTACCGGCAGTCATCCAACAACAGCGCTGTGCCTGGAATTTCTTGACCAGCACCCGCCTGAAAATAAGACCGTTATGGATTATGGTTGTGGCTCAGGCATTCTGGCGATTGCCGCTCATAAACTGGGTGCCAGCGAAGTCAGCTGTATCGATATAGACCCGCAGGCCCTGGAAGCTACTCGACTTAATTTCTTACGCAACCATATCGACCCGGAACAGATCAGCATCCAGCTGCCCGATCTAAACAGGACACCTCCGGTTGTTGATTACTTAATAGCTAACATTCTTTCCGGCCCACTCATTCAGCTCGAACCACTGTTCAATCAGATGACTCACCCCGGCTCACAATTATTGCTATCCGGCATTCTAGATACACAGGCCGAAGCTATTATGGAAGCCTATTCACAGCACTTCGAACTTGATAAAGTTACCATTCAGGATCAATGGTGCCGCGTTAGCGGTGTTAAAAGAGCGTAAGGATATGAACAACCGAACCCATCTGAATAACGAATTACAAACCACCTGCACTCACTGCAACAGTGTTTTTAGAATCTATACAGAGCAACTCGATGCTGCTCGCGGCCAGGTTCGATGCAGTCAGTGTATGCAGGTATTCAATGCATTGACCAATCTGGAAAATTATTCTGGTCAACCTGTCATCCACACAGATAATGCCACACCCCCATTTGCCCAGGAAAACTTAAACACTGAAGATAACCATTTATCGTTACGCGAAGCCATGTATGGCAATGATCATAAGTCAGATCTCTCATTAAAACCGATATTATGGATTGTTGGCATCCTGCTACTGCTTATCATCAGTACCATTCAGGTCATTTATTATCAGCGCTATCAACTCATTTCCTCCAGCCAGTACCAGCAACAAATTCTCAATCTATGCCAATTACTGCCCTGTGATAAGAAGCGCTTTTCCAACACAGCACAGATTCGCATGATAGAAAGAAATGTGTTTTCACACCCTACACAAAAGAAAGCACTGATGATTACCGGTTCTTTTATCAACGACGCACCTTTCGAGCAATCAATGCCAAAACTCCTGATCAGTCTATCCGACATAAAGGGCAACCTGATTGCCAATCGTCAGTTTTCCCCACAGGAATATCTTAACGACACATCCAGACAAAGTCTGGCGCCAGGCAAATCGGCACAGTTTAAACTCGAGATTCGCGACCCTGGCACCGAAGCCCTGACCTACGAATTTGAGTTCGTATCGTGAGCTTTAGAATTGGTCCTTATCAGTTTGATAACCCTCTGGTGCTGGCACCGATGGCCGGCGTAACAGATCGACCATTCAGACAGCTATGCAGAAAGCTAGGCGCCGGGATGACTATATCTGAAATGGTCAGCAGTAACCCCGACCTGAGAGATACTCGAAAATCTTTATTGAGGCGAGACCATCAGGGCGAACCAGAACCTGTAATTGTACAGATTGCAGGATCGGAAGCACAGATGATGGCAGAAGCCGCTCGTTACAATGTTGACCAGGGTGCCCAGATTATTGATATCAACATGGGCTGTCCGGCAAAAAAAGTATGTCGTAAAGCAGCGGGGTCAGCACTTATGCGTGACCCCGTCAAGGTCGCTCAAATCTTACAGACTGTAGTAAACGCAGTCAGTGTACCTGTCACTCTAAAAACTCGAACGGGCTGGTCAACCGAAAACCGTAATATCCAGCACATTGCCAGAATTGCCGAAGACTGTGGGATACAGGCTTTGACCATACACGGGCGCACTCGCGACCAGAAATATGATGGTGAGGCAGAATATCAGAGCATTCGAAGCATAAAACAGCAACTGAATATACCGGTCATTGCAAATGGTGATATCAACAATGCAAAAAAAGCAAAAATGGTCATGGACTTCACAGAAGCTGATGCTATTATGATTGGGCGTGAGGCCCAAAATAGACCATGGATTTTTCAGCAGATAAATCAGTATCTGAACAACGGATACTTAAGCGAAGAACCAGAACTAACAATGATAAAAAACTGGCTAATTCAACACCTGAAAAACCTGTATCAATTTTATGGGGAATATCAGGGAACACGCATAGCACGCAAACATATTATCTGGCAACTAGGCGATAGACCGGGATTCCTTACGGTAAAGACGGCCCTTTTAGGCAGTGACAACGCCAGACGCCAGTTGGGACTACTCAATGAGTATTTTGATTGTTTACAATCCAGGCAATTCGATAAAACCGGATAAACGACTGACACTGTTTTTTTATAGCTCTTGATTTATTTTGATTTTGGGTTAAAAAAATGTTGATCTCGGAATAAAGCTTTGAAAAGTAAAAATAACCTACTGCAAAAATCGGTATCTACTGCGCTTATAGATTACTTGAGTGATCTGGATGGCGAAGATCCGTCTAACCTATACGAAACCGTACTCCGCGAAATTGAAAAACCTCTACTATCCACAGTGATGAATTATTGTGAAAACAATCAGTCGCGTGCTGCCAGTTGTCTGGGTATAAACCGTGGCACCCTGAGAAAAAAATTGAAACAGCATCAAATCACTCAATAATATTTCTCCAGCCAGCTTTTATGGCCTCTTGTAGATAGTTTAATCACTATAAAAATATCTTGAAAATTCAGGCATTTAAAATCAGCATTAAGATATACAGCAAATTAGCTTCATGTTAAAAATCGCATCCCTTATAATGCGCTGTTTTCAAATCTGGACAACACCATGACTGACTCCAACAACGCGGTGCGCCGCGCATTGATCAGTGTATCCGATAAAACCGGGATACTGGAATTCGCTAAATCACTGCATCAGATAGGAGTCGAATTACTCTCTACTGGTGGAACTGCAAAACTCATTGCACAGAATAATATTCCAGTCACCGAAATTGCCGATTACACCGGCTTTCCAGAAATGATGGCAGGTAGAGTTAAAACCCTGCACCCTAAAGTACACGGTGGTATTCTTGGCCGACGTGGAATCGACGATGAGGTGATGGCAGAACACCAGATTCTGCCGATTGACCTGGTCGTGATCAACCTTTACCCATTCCAGCAAACTGTAGCTGCAGCGGATTGTAGTTTTGATGATGCGATTGAAAATATCGATATCGGTGGTCCCGCAATGGTGCGAGCCGCAGCAAAAAATCATGCCAGCGTCACCATCGTTGTAGATCCTAACGACTACAGCCAGGTATTGCAGGAAATGAATGATAACAATAACTGTGTCAGTCAGCCTACCCGCTTTTCTCTGGCTATTCGTGCCTTTGAGCATACGGCCAGTTATGACGGCGCAATCGCTAATTATTTTGGCCGTATGGTGCAAGCTGAAGAAGACAAACGTTTTCCTCGTACTATTACCCTTCAGTATCACCACATGCAGGGCATGCGTTATGGAGAGAATCCTCATCAAAATGCAGCCTTCTATGCAGAAACTAATCTTCAGGAACCCTGTATCTCCACCGCCATACAGCTATCTGGCAAAGATCTATCCTTCAATAATATCGGTGATACAGATGCTGCTCTGGAATGTATTAAGCAGTTTGATGAACCCAGCTGTGTCATCGTAAAGCACGCCAACCCCTGTGGTGTAGCAACTACCGACAACCTGCTGACAGCTTACGATCGAGCTTATGCAACAGATCCTGAATCAGCCTTCGGTGGTATTATTGCCTTCAATCGTCAGCTAGACGTAGCAACCGCACAGGCGATTATTGATCGTCAGTTTGTTGAAGTGATTATTGCGCCTTCAGTAGATGATCAGGCTGCAGAAATCATCGCCAGTAAACCCAATGTACGATTGCTATCCTGCGGGCAGTGGCAGGATCCACCCTACCGACTGGATACAAAACGCGTCAATGGTGGGTTACTGGTGCAGGATGCCGATCAGTCTTTATACAACGAACTGAAGGTTGTTACCGAAGCACAACCTGATAAGCAGCAAATGCAGGATTTACTGTTCAGCTGGCGAGTCGCCAAATTCGTTAAGTCTAACGCAATCGTGTATGCCAAAGACCTGATGACCATAGGTGTCGGTGCAGGACAGATGTCCAGGGTTAATTCAGCAAGAATCGCAGGCATTAAAGCCGAACATGCAGGACTCACGGTAAAAGGTTCAGTGATGGCTTCTGACGCCTTCTTCCCCTTTAGAGATAGTATAGACGCAGCTCATGAAGCAGGTATAACAGCCGTTATTCAGCCCGGCGGTTCCATGCGCGATGAAGAAGTAATCGCAGCAGCTAATGAGCATGGCATGACAATGGTCTTCACAGGCATGCGTCATTTCAGACATTAAAAATAACCCAAAAACCTATCAGGTAAACACTGAGTAGTGAGTTATTTGATAACTCAGTTTACTCATTATTCCTGATGGTCAAAGCACACGAGTAAGGATTTGAAATATGAAGGTTTTGATTATTGGCGGCGGTGGTCGTGAACATGCACTAGCCTGGAAAGCAGCTCAATCGCCTGAGGTAAGCGAGGTATTTGTTGCTCCCGGAAATGCAGGAACACAGTTAGAAGAAAAGCTAACCAATATCAATATTGCTGCAGACGATATTCAGTCACTCTGTGAATTTGCTCGAGACACTAAAATTGACCTAACTATCGTTGGCCCTGAAGCTCCTCTGGTGATTGGTGTGGTTGACCTGTTTCAACAACATGGTTTAAAAATATTCGGCCCCAGCCAGCAGGCTGCGCAACTGGAAGGCTCAAAAACTTTTACAAAAGACTTTCTTCAACGACACAATATCCCCACTGCAGCCTATAGCAGTTTTACCGAGATCGATGCTGCCGTCGCTTATATCAATCAGGTAGGAGCTCCCATTGTCATCAAGGCAGATGGACTGGCTGCTGGCAAAGGGGTCATACTAGCAGATACAGAACAGCAGGCAATTGAAGCGGTTAAAGACATGCTTGCTGGCAATGCCTTCGGAGAAGCAGGTCATCGAGTTGTTATCGAAGAATTTTTAATCGGTGAAGAAGCCAGTTATATCTGCATGGTTGACGGTAAGAATATTTTACCCATGGCAACCTCGCAGGATCACAAGGCCCGCGATGATGGCGATCAAGGGCCTAATACCGGTGGTATGGGTGCATATAGCCCTGCCCCTGTCGTCACTGATGAAATTGCACAACGAGTGATGGATGAAGTCATCCGCCCCACGGTTGATGGCATGGCACAGGAAGGTAATCCCTATACTGGTTTTCTGTATGCCGGATTAATGATCGATAAGGATGGCACACCAAAAGTACTCGAGTATAACTGTCGCTTTGGTGACCCTGAAACCCAGCCGATCATGATGCGTATGCAATCTGATCTGGTTGAGCATTGCCTGGCTGCTCTAGAGCAACAGCTTGACCAGCAAACTACCAAATGGACGAGTAAGGTTTCTCTGGGTGTCGTATTAGCTGCTAATGGATATCCCGATCAGTATGCTAAGGGTGAAGTAATTAGAGGCATTCCTTTTGCAACCGATCACAGCAAGGTCTTCCATGCAGGCACTGTTTTAGATGAGTCACAACAGGTACTCAGTAATGGAGGGCGTGTTTTATGTGTTGTCGCACTCGGCAACGACGTTAAACAAGCTCAGGATGAAGCCTACCTTCTGGTTAAGCAAATACAGTGGCCTGGCGCATATTATCGAAATGATATTGGGTTCAAAGCACTGAGATAAATGCAGCTAACTACCGCTCATCGGATCAAAATAATCCTGACTACAATACTTATCTAACAAGTTACCTTAGCTATTATGAATAAGTAATTGAATAAAAGGGTTATTCGTCCAGGCTGAATAAAATCTAGCTATTTTTTAGTTTCAACAAGATATAGTAGAATAACAAATTATTAACCACAATATGTTGTGATTATTACAAATACTCTTATACTTCTCAAAATTCCAATATCATTACAAAGTCGAGGATATGCCATGAAGTGCCCGCACTGTAACTCTCATATGGATAATTACCAATCTTCCAGCGATGAGAAGATTGAAGTTTTGTTTTATCGTTGCACGATATGCGAGGCTCAGCACGTTTCTTCCTCTAAAGTATCCGCTCGTCGGTTAATTTCCGTATTACCTTCTTCTCCACTTTTTTCTGGTAATACATCACAGAACCTGCCCCTGGCTCGCGTTTAAAGTTACGCCCTCAGAAGTAAAGTATTTAATACAAATGATAGGGGGCGGATATGAAATTTTTCTCTGGCAAGGCAGACCAAAGAAGGCAGCATAGGTCGAAACAAAGTCGTCTGGACTGGTTACTGTATTTACCTGGTGCAATCATTTTAAGTTACGGTATCTGGTTGTCTATAACCACTCCACCGGTTAGTTAATGCTCTAACTCAAGACTTTTAACTCAGGCGGGATTAAAGTTTAGTACAACCTTTAACCCGCCTAATGTTGATGAAGCGAAATGCATTTTGATTTCGTACGCCTTTACTATCTCATCAACAACGGCCAGGCCTATTCCCTGCCCTTCCAGTGTTTGATCTAGACGTTTTCCGCGTTGAATGATTTCATTCAGTTCTGACTTATTTAATCCCTTGCCATCATCTTCAATACTCAGACTGATCAACTTTTTGTCACCGAGAATTTTTATCTTGATTTGTTGATGACCATACTTACAGGCGTTATCAATCAAGTTACCCAGAATTTCCAATAAATCGCTTTCATCCATTCGAATAAAAAATTCGTCTCCGGTTTCAGGTTGTATCAAGATTTGCTTTTGCGGGTAAACCTTACGTAAGGCATTAACCGTCTTGAGAAGTAACTGATTTAAATCCACTGGTTTTGTAATGAGGTCACCACCCACCATTGCTGCTTTTTGTAGCTGATAGGAAACAATTTGATTCATACGCTGATTCTGTTCCTGCAAGGTACTGCGGTCTTCCTCCTGCCACTTCGGCTTTTGGGCTATACCACTTAGAACCGCTAATGGCGTTTTCAGGCTATGCGCCAGATCATCTAGTGCATGTCGGTATCGCTGCATTTGATATTCTTCACGCTGTAATAGCAAATTAAGATTTTGAGTTAGAGGTGCAATTTCTGCAGGATATATAGAGTCAAAGCGTAGCTTATCGCCGTCCTCTATAGCTTGTACCTCTTCACCAATCTGCCGTAGTGGCCTCAGGCTCCACAACAGAACCAGCCACATTACAATCATCAATAAAGCAATAGTAATAACCAACCACAACCAAAGCGTCTGACGAAAGCGTTTGAACATTGCATAATAGTCACTGGCATCCTTCCATAAGACAACATGATACTGGCTTAACTGATCGTGCACATTGGGCCAACGAATAGAAAAGGCCAGTTGAAACCAGTTTCGATCATCATGTTGCTGCTGGCTAAATCTAAGCTCTTCAGGCACCAGATTTAATGGCTCTGGATATGAACCCAGTGTAGATAATGAACGCCAGATTTCACCCTTTGTATCGTATATCAATGCCCGCAAACCCGACTCGCTATCGAATAATGCATTTTCAAATAACCGAGTGTCAGAGACTGTGATACTAAGCCCTGTGCTATCTCGGTCTACTGCAGCAAGTACGCTATACATAAGAGCCAGGAGTTTGTCTTCTTCGGCCTGTAGCATGCGTTTCTCTACCGCTGTTTCAAGTGCAAAGGCCGTCAACAGCATAAACCCTAGCAGCACAATGAGACTGGTGATCATCACCCGAGATTTGATCGATTTCATAGGGTCTTTGAAGCTGGAATTTACTTCTGTATAGCTCGAGAAGGAGGTAAGGTAAAGCGATAACCGCGACCACGTAGTGTTTCTATGGGGTTGAGGGTTGCCTCAGCATCCAGTTTTTGACGTAATCGACGGATGAAAACTTCTATAACATTACTATCCCGATCATCTTCATCGTCATAAAGGTGCTCGGTAAGTACAGATTTGGAAACCACCTCACCAGCATGCAGGATCAGGTATTCCAGCACCTTATATTCGTAAGCTGTTAGCTCAACCTCCTGCTCAGATACGGTAACCCGCTGAGTAGATGGATCTAATGCGACAGGCCCACAATGCATAGTTGAATCGGACCAGCCCGCGGCACGACGAATTAATACACGGATTCGAGCCATCAATTCTTCCTGATGGAAAGGCTTGACCAGATAATCATCCGCTCCTGCATCCAGCCCTTCCACCTTATCCTGCCAGCGACCTCGGGCAGTCAGAATCAGAATCGGCAGGGTTATTCCATCCCCCCTTACCTTTTTGATCACATCGAGACCCGACATCACAGGTAGACCAAGATCGATAACTGCCACATCACTGGGGTATTCGCGAATTAAATACAACCCATCTTCACCATTATCGGCACTATCTACCGCAAAACCTTCCTGTTTCAAGCGGGTAACGATTTGATCATTAATATCCTGATCATCTTCAATTACGATTGCTCTCATACTCGTTTCTACCCCGCTAAAAACTTATTATTGCGAATCTACCGACACCTTCAGTTTAATACGAGCACCAGGATCATAAGGTAAATGTGTGCTGTATTTTTTGCCATCTAACAGATAACTCACCTGATATCCATCCTGCACCACTTCCAAGCCATCTTCCTGCTCAGTTACCTGGCAAACATTACGATAGGTTTCATGAGTGGTATAAGATCCAGGTGATGCAGAATCATGCCCAATTTGAGCGCCAATGATGGTTCCAATAGCTGTTGAAATTGGACGGTTATGACCATGCCCAATCTGGTGTCCAATAATACCACCTAGTAACCCACCCGCGAGCGTTGAACTACCACTATTACCTCGATAGTAGCGCTGTTGCGATACAGGCTCATCCCAACATTCCTTAACCGGTGTAGTCCTGGTCACATAGTGAAAAACAGGACTAACCCGAATCACCTTAGCGTAAACCACCTTTTCAACGGCTTGAGGAGGCTCTAATATCACTTCGTGCTGCTGGGCAGCAAATGCAGTTGAAGATAAAACCGACAATAAAAGCGCTGATAATAATTTTTGCTTATTCATTTTCATGATTGGCTCCTGTGTTTTCAGTATCACTACTATAAACGCTCCAAACTTAACCGATACTGAACTAAATCTTCAGATTTATACTTTTTAAGACCCCAATATCACGTAATGGTTGAGTCTAATCTCGGCGAAGTTTGTCGCTAAGTGCAATGGGCGTAGGATAAACCATCACGACATAGGTTGAAGACACTACAAAACTCAGCAATGTGGCAAATTGAATCAGGTAACCCACTTGCATACTGATCAGGTTCATTTCAACCGCGAGAACTGCCAGCAATAAAGAAAATTCACTCATCTGCCCTAATCTAACAGCCACCTCGAAAGATCGCCCCTTCGACTCTTTGGAAAATCGTAATAAAAAATGATAAAGCAATGGTTTGATAAAAAGAGCAATCAACGTTAAACCAACAGCCGCCACCCAGATTTGATCGAGTACGCTTAAATCAAAATTTGCCCCAAGAGCAACAAAAAAGATGATCAGGAAAAAATCGCGTAATGGTTTCAAGCTTTCGGCAATGAATAAGGCAATAGGGCTGGTAGCAATGGTGACACCGGCTATAAATGCACCTATTTCATAGGATAATCCCATAACTTCAGCCGCTTCAGCCACTCCCAGACACCAGCCTATTGCGAGTAGAAAGATGTATTCCTGAATACGATCAAAAGCCCTTATCAAACGGATTAATAGATATTTCTCAATTAGCCAGGTAGACAGCACCAGCACAGGCAGTGCGATCAAGGGCTTTAACAAGTTTATCCAGTTAAATGTCTCACCGGCACTACCATCCAGTACCAGCAATAAAATAATGGCAATAATATCCTGTAGCAATAACACACTAATGATTATTTCGCCGGTATGCTGGTGATGCAGTACTGTCGTCGGTATCAGTTTCAAGCCAATTATGGTACTGGAAAATATGAGTGCTGAACCAATAACAAGGGATTCGACCAAAGAGAACTCGAACAGCTGGCTAAACAGATATCCAAAAAATACTAACAATAATGAACTAATCCCGGTAACCACCGACGTTTCACCGGCCATACGATACAGCTCTTTCGGATTCAGGTTTAGCCCAAGCAGGAACAGCAGGAAAATAATTCCTACATTCGCGATATTCTGTATCAGTAATGGATCATGAATCAGGGAGAATCCAGAAGGCCCAATCAATAAACCCACTATAATGTAAGCGATAATCAGAGACTGGCGCATAGTCATCGCTATAGTGGCGACCATAGCCGCGCCGAAAAAAATCAAAAATAATGAAAATACAATGGAGTCGTTTTCCATATATAAAATTACAGTTCTAACGTATTAATAGATTGATAAGTATAACGGAAGCTGATTTTCATTGTGGCAACAGAAAAAAACATATCGATTTTAGATCTAATAGTCCCATTCGCCGTACCAATTTTGGGATTTGAACCCAGTTATGGTCTGGAATAGCTAAATTAGTGTGTTACAGCATTCGCGCTAGACTCCAGAAGCAACTCCTGAGCTTGCAGCTGAAGCTCAGATCTGCCATTTTTTGCGATTTCAGACAGCTTCTCGAGCGATGAAGGACTGGATAGCAACTGTAAATAATAAAGAGCATCAATTGCAATACGGTCTTGCGGATGGTTTGCTAGCTGAATAAAACGTGATTCAAAATCGGTAAACACGCCATGCTCAGCCAGAGATTCGATGACGGCTGTCAGACCTATACGCACCATTAAAGGTGTATCGATATCTTCTAATAATTGAACCAGAGCCTGGCGAGCTTGCGGTTGTTGTATCACCCTGGTTTCAACCTCTGAAAGCTGCCCTTCAGCTAATTGTTCAGCTATCCATAGCTGTAGATTCTGCTCCTCTCCAGAATGCAATAGTTTTAGAATTTCAGTTTGTGATTTCAAACCACTGAACGCAATGCCATTAATCATGTAATGCGGTACAGATCGAATATGGTATTGCTGAGCAAGTTGAGGATGTTCTTTAACATCAAAAACTTTAAGTTGAGTAATCTCACCCTGTAGTTTTAAATCATGGAATATTCTTTCCATTTGAGGACAAACGTGACAGTCCTGCATGACAAATAATTCGATAATTCTGCGCATTGATTATGCTCCTTGCCTCTATCAGTAGTTTCAAATAAACTAAACAACTTAAATTTATTTTTCTTTGTAAATCAAGGCTAAAATGATAAGTCGCCCAATCTTCCACATCTTTCTGGCCTTGACTGTATTCTTCATTGTAATAGGCATTGCGTTAGTAATTTTCACACAATTTGACCGGGGATATACGGTGATAGAAAACGAAAGCGGAATAACCACTAAACAGAATAAATTAGTCAAACAAATATCTCAGGCTGCAACCAGAATGAGTCTGAGTGACGCGCAAATCCAAAATAAAGCTCAAACCGACTCAAATGTTTTAACCTTAATAGAACAGGTTAAACAGGATGATACTGACTCAGATAATACGGATGATGAGCAATCACAAACTGCTACTGATCAGGAACTCGCCAGAATTCATCATCTAAATCAGCAGGATTACAGGCTCCTGAAGCCTTCGATAGCCAAACCATATTCAAGTGCTTACGATGATTATCAGCGTGACTGGTTGAGAAATAATCCCTGGAGCCCTGACTATAACCCGAACAGGCATTATTGATTTTGGCACCACTTTCCTGTCCTGCAGGAACCTTTAAAATAATCAGAGATTCCTTTTATAGCAGGCTCAGTGCTGACTCGATCAACTGTTTAACTGAGTTCACTTCAAAAGGTTTATCCACTATCGCCGACACTCCATCATGTTGAATCGCAGCTAATATACTTTCATGACCTTCCGTCGTTACCATTAATACAGGAACCTCTTTCTGCGAACTTTTGGTTCGGATATAGCGTAGCAATTCATGACCGTCCATTTCTGGCATATTGTAGTCTGTGATGATTAAGTCGTAGAGATTCTGTTCAATCAAAGGAATCGCCTCACGTCCATTTTCAGCTTCGATGATATTCTTCAGGCCCATCTTATCCAGCGTTCTGATAATCATACGACGTGCCAGATGGCTATCATCGACCAGTAGAACCTTTAGATTTTCCGGGTTCCTGTCTTCCAGTTGAATTTGCTCTGGATTCTCCCACTCCATGGTTGAGATTATGGCGCGCTTAAGGTCTTTAGTAGTGAATGGCTTGGGTAACACAGCAGAAGCACCCGCCTGCTTTATCGGATCCAGTTCTGCAAATGAAGTGACTGTTGATATCAGAACAAATGGTGTATCTACTGTTAATGGGTTATCACGTAGCTCTAGCACCAGATCCTTGCCGGTCATATCTTCCAGAAACATCGAACTAATGACTAACTCTGGTTGTTCATCTTCAATAATTTCAAGTGCTTGAGCGCCTGTATCAGCAGTTATGTAGTGCTCAATACCCAAGTCATCGAATTGTTGGGTAATGATTTTTTTCTGCGCCGAAGAGGGTTCAACCAGAAGAATGAATAGAGAGTTTAGATAATACTGCATAAGTTAGTTCTGATAGAAAGAATAATAGTTGGTCAATTTATAGCACAAACCGAGGTGTTATATGCGATGTTTCACTTGACCAGTATCAGATAAATCGACTCAGACAGAAACTGATGCGTATAATTATCTTTTTTTGACTATCAATATGTACGCTCTCGAAATATCGCAGCTTCGCAAAACCTACCGCAATGGTTTTGAAGCTCTTAAAGGCATTGACCTGAAAGTCGAACGTGGTGACTTCTTTGCGCTGCTTGGCCCTAACGGGGCTGGAAAATCCACCTGTATCGGTATTATCTCATCATTGGTCAACAAAACTTCTGGTCAGGTTAAAATCTTTGGTCATGACCTCGATAGCGAGCTGATAGAAGCCAAATCCTGCATCGGTATGATGCCACAGGAATTCAACTTCAATATCTTTGAGCCAGTACAGGAAATTATCGGAAATCAGGGTGGCTACTATGGCGTCCCATCTGCCGAAGTAAAAAAAAGAACTGAATACTATCTAAAGCAATTGGGCTTGTGGGATAAGCGCAGCTTGCAGGCTCGAGACCTCTCGGGTGGCATGAAAAGACGCCTGATGATTGCTCGAGCACTCATCCATCAGCCCGAGCTGCTGATCCTGGACGAACCTACAGCTGGCGTAGACATTGAATTAAGGCGCTCTATGTGGGAATTCATGCGAAAAATTAATGAACAGGGTACCACTATTATCCTGACCACTCATTATCTCGAAGAAGCCGAACAGATGTGCCGTAATATTGCCATCATAGATAAAGGTAATATCATTAAAAACACTAGCATGAAATCCTTACTACAAACTTTGAACACTGAGACCTTTGTGCTTTATACCAAACAGAGTATCCATCAACTACCCGAGATTAAGGGCAACTACAGCCTCACTCTGATCGATGATCATACATTAGAAGCAGAGGTACCAAACTCAGAAACCCTGAATAATCTAATGCTGCAATTAAATACTGCTAATATCCAGATTGATAGCATGCGTAACAAGGTCAATCGTCTGGAGGAGCTGTTTCTTTCACTGACAGGCAATCCGGAGAAAGCCGTATGACTCGAGCACAAAAGTACTGGATTGCTTATCTGACCATCGCACGTAAGGAAATTCTGCGTTTCTCGCGTATCTGGGTACAAACCATTATCCCACCGGTTATTACTGTGACGCTTTATTTCATTATCTTCGGCAACCTGATTGGAAACCGTATCGGAGAGATGGATGGTATGAGATATATCGATTTCATCATGCCGGGTTTAATCATGATGTCTATCATCACCAATTCGTATGCCAATGTTGTATCATCATTTTATGGCGCCAAGTTTTCCAAACATATTGAAGAAATGCTGGTATCACCCATCCCCAATATTATTATTCTGCTTGGATTCCTGACCGGTGGAATAGCTCGAGGCCTGACTGTAGGCTCCGCTGTTACGGTGGTTTCACTTATGTTTACCCGCTTCAGCATTGAGCATCCACTCATCACCATCAGCATTGCAGTGCTTACTGCACTTTTGTTTTCGCTGGCAGGATTAATCAACGGAGTATACGCGAAAAGTTTCGACGACATTTCGATTATTCCCACTTTTATACTGACCCCGCTCACCTACCTGGGTGGAATTTTTTACTCGATCCAGTTACTACCGGAAATCTGGCAAAACGTATCCTTAGGCAACCCAATCCTGTATATGATTAATGGTTTCCGCTATGGCTTCCTGGGTATATCCGATATCAACATTACGATGGCATTTAGCGTCATCATCGTTTTCATCATCATCCTGTTCCAGATTTGCATGGGGCTACTCAATCGCGGCACCGGGATCAGATCCTGATGCAATTGATCGATATAGGGGTTAACCTGACCAATAAACGACTCAGAGTTAAAGTAGAGGAAATATTACAGCAGGCACAGCAGGCGGGTGTTATCCAGCAGATAGTCACTGGCACTTCCATTGAACACAGTAAGTTGGCTGTATCACTCTGCCAGAGCTACCCTGATCAGCTCTACTGCACAGCTGGAGTTCACCCTCATGATGCTAAAGAATGGAATGCTGACTCTTCTGCTGAACTAAAAGCATTGATAAAGTACGATTGTGTACGGGCCATTGGCGAAACTGGGCTGGATTTTAATCGCAATTTTTCCCCCCCAGACAAACAGATAGATATCTTTCAACAGCAACTGGAATTTGCCTGTGAATACAATAAACCCATATTTCTACATCAACGTGATGCGATGGATACCTTTAGTGAATTGCTAAAAGAATACCGTAGTCGACTAAAAAACGTGGTGGTTCATTGTTTTACCGATAACCAACAAGCTCTTTACACCTTGTTAGATCTGGATTGTCATATCGGCATAACCGGATGGATATGCGATGAAAGGCGCGGTCAGGAACTACAGGAGCTGGTGAGTCATATACCCAATAACCGTCTGATGCTGGAAACCGATGCTCCTTACCTGTTACCGCGAGACCTTGAACCAATACCTTCAGATAAAACCAATCTGCCAAAATATCTGCCGCATATTCTTCGGGCAGTTGCCCATCACCAGCAAAAAGATGCCGAGCAACTGGCACGGGAAGTTTTAAGCACCACCCAAAAATTCTTTGGAATCTAAACATGAACCTGACAATACATTCCCTACATGTATATCCATGTCCAATCCTGCCGAGTATCGATCTACAGACTGCTGAACAGGTAGATATTTGTATCAAATATGACCGTCACTGCCGGAAAGATCGTTGACTTTGCTGATGGCTTTCCTCTATTAATAGTTTCTCTGGCCAGTATCGATTTTTTAAACGACAAACTTGAACAGAAAGTCTGTATAGACCGCTTTCGCCCGAATATCGTCACCGACGGTTGCTCGGCACACGCTGAAAATGGCTGCTCGCCAAGCCCTGCTCACGCTGTGTTATCCCCGGTATCGATCTATAACAATGGTGGAAAACATCCGACAATTCTCAAGGCTCTAGCATCCTGCAAAAGAAGTGAAAATGTGATATTTTTCGGTCAAAACGGATTACATAATCGAAATGGGGAGCGCACCACGGGGCAAACGATTTAGCTTATCGATAACTAACCGGCTGTCGATTAGCTCAATAAACCGGCTATTTTCTCAGCAAAGTCTCACGCAGTAGCTTAAAATGTCATACATGTAGATAGTTAACTTACAATCTCTATCAAATGGTACTAAGCTGGACAAAGGATTAAGTATTTCCAATCAAATTCACAAAGCTTTATATTAAAGATACACTTAGCCTTATGAACGATCAGCATAGCTTACATTTTTACGCCTCCAGCCCAGAAGTATGCGGCTATCTGGGTGATAGAGAATCTATTAGCGCTTTCGCAAATCCTTATATGGATATGGATGTGGACACCTATAACGAGCTGATTCAGTTTGGTTTTCGTCGTTCAGGTGGCTACCTGTACAGACCTCACTGCCCACAGTGTAATGAATGTGTTTCGATTCGAATCAAGGTTGATCAATTCAAGTTTTCAAGAAACGACAAACGTAATCTGAGTAAAAATTCAGATCTAACTATACATTCACTTATCGGGAAATTTCAGGATGAACACTTTGATTTATATCGCCGATATATCAACACCCGCCACTCTGGGGGCAGTATGGAGAACCCAACCAAAGCTGATTATCATCGTTTTTTGATTTGCGACTGGACTGATACATTATTCATTGAATTTCGTCTTGGCAAAACACTACTAGGTGTTGCAGTCACTGACGTCACCAGCACAGGTTACTCAGCGGTATATACCTTTTTTGAACCCGGCTTACAGAAACGTAGCCTGGGGCATTATGCCATTCTGAAGCAAATTGAGCTGTGTCGAGAGAGTGATCTGCCCTATCTTTATCTGGGATACTGGATAAAAGACTGTGAGAAAATGAAGTACAAGTCCAGATATCAACCCGCAGAAGGATTTGTCCATGGTAACTGGATAGATTTCTCTACCCTGTAAAAAAGCCCGATTACTATTCAGGCTTTTAAAATAACCAACTCCAGTTAAAGTCTTTGCTTTAAACCTTTGGTATTGTTGGACGTGATTTATATACTATAGCCAGCTTAACCAGCAATAAAACCCATGGCGTAGCATGTAATACAAGGTCAAATATATCAATTGGCTTATGTAATTCACCACTTTGTAACATCTTTATTTTTTCCAGCGGATGGGGCTCTGGAAAAAATGGAGCCAGCCCAGGAAACAGACTAAAAATAATGAAATATGCTAACGGAATCGAATCAATCGTTTTTAGCATTCTTATAATTCCTGACAAGATACATTCAATATTTAAGTAGTCGCCCTACCCATTCACAAAAATACTCATCTATTGACGATTACATTTGTGTATCAATAGTAAATTACTCAACCATGTATCAGCGAATAAACGCTCTGGTATAAATTCTCATTATTGGTAGCCAGTACTGAAGTTGTATCCAGAGTCAACGCCTGACCCTCCAGGTCTGTAAATTTGCCTCCAGCTTCATTTACTATTACCGATAATGCTGCTACATCCAGAATATTGACATTAGATTCGACAATAATTTCTATCTTACCACTAGCCAGTAAATGGTAGTGATAGAAGTCACCATAACCACGTGTACGGTTAACTTGCTGAGCGAGTTTACCCAGGCCCTGCCAGCGATTTGGCTGACTTGCCAGGGTTGCAATATTACCCGTGGAAAGAGCCGCATCTCGCATTTGATCTACTTCACTTACTTTTATAGGTTGATCGTTTAAGAACGTACCTTCGCCTTTACTCGCCCAGACCAGTTCATTAAACAGAACACCATTAGATACGCCGACAATAATTTCATCTCGATGCATTAACGCAATTTGTGTTGAAAAGAAGGGGTACTGGCGAACAAAGCTTTTTGTACCGTCAATTGGATCGATTAGCCAGTTATATTCGGCATCAGGATTGGTCTTGCCTGTCTCTTCGCCATAAAACCCATGCTCTGGAAAGGCACCCAGAATAACTTCCTTGATCTTCTTTTCGGTTTCAACGTCCGCCACCGTTACAGGAGTGTAATCTTCCTTCATGGTGACTTTCACATTCGCATCATAATAATGGCGGATGACTTCTTCCCCGGCTTTTGCAGCCTGCAGGGCAATATCTAAAAATGGATTACGACTCATAGGGGCACACATTACCATTCAAAGCGACCATTTTAAATTAATGCAGATTAACTTGCAGAAATAAATGCCTGCTGACGAAAGTCATCAAGTTAGGGCATAATCAGGTTCATAAAAAAATTACAGGGAAAAAGCATGAAACCATCAATAGTCATCATCGGTATGGGAGAACTGGCGAGTGTATTTGCACGCGGGTTTCTCAAATCTGGATACCCGGTTATTCCAGTGCTACGACAGGATGATATGCAACAGATGGCAAAAGAAATTCAGGCTCCTGCTTTAGTGTTGTTAGCCGTTGGTGAAAATGATTTTGATGACGCCGTGGAACAACTGCCTGAAATCTGGTGTGACCGCCTGGTACTTTTGCAAAATGAATTATTACCTCGTAACTGGCTGGCTCATAATCTCAACGATCCCACTGTCATCTCAGTCTGGTTTGAAAAGAAACCCGGTCAGGACTTTAAAGTTGTCGTGACTTCACCTATGTACGGCCCACTATCCAGTATATTGATCGAAGCCTTATCATCATTAGATATTCCGGTACAGCAAGTGAATAGCGAGGCTGACATGCTGTTCGAGTTGGTACGCAAAAACCTTTATATACTGACAACCAATATTTGTGGTCTGGAATGTGGAGGTAATGTCAAAGAGCTATGGGAATTTAATTCTATCCTGATGAACAGAGTGTTTGAAGACGTGTTACGTATTCAACAGGCACTCAGTGGCGAGAGTTTTAATCGAGATCAGTTATTGAGTGCCGTACTCAACGCATTCGAAGGAGACCCTGAACACAGCTGTATGGGACGCAGTTCGCCACAAAGATTACAGCGAGCGCTGGAAATAGCTGAACAATTTGATCTGGATGTACCTGAGCTAAAACGTATTCAGGCTTTATTAAGTAAATAGCCAGCTAATCTCTCAATGTAAAAAGCTGATCAGTAAAAGCAAAACCAGCCACACCACCAGAGAACGTAAAATCAGACCACGAGATCTTCTCACCATATCCATTGCCAGAGATTGGCTGCTGGCATCGTTTACCGATAACGAGTTGAACCCCACTGATTCCAGAAACTCGCAGTTTTGCTGATAGGCATTAATCGCCGTATGTTGTACGCTACGGTAGGCCTGCAATCCCGCGTCAAAACTTCCGCTCACCAAAAAGGCAAACATCGTCAGGCGCGTCGGAACCCAATCTAGCCAACCTGCAAGCATACCAATGTCTGCCTGTATTGCTGACAGTGAAGAAGGCAGATAATCGTTTCTATACCACTGATCAAGCAAACGATACACAACCGCAGCAACTGGCCCTAGCAGCACGAACCAGAATAAAATGGCATAAACTCTTATGTTCGCTTCTATAAACAATGACTTACATACCTGAACTACCTGTGCAGGTAAATCCATTGCTGGAGTATCAGTCGTCAATCGACTGGCACTTGCAAAACGTTGCTGTTCATTCCCAACGTCTATTGCATCCAGATATTGGTCGATCTGTTTATCAAGATCGCGCGGACCAAGACATAGAAAAACCACAATCACATTAAACGCCAGTTCAAACAGCCCAAAAAGCGCATGCTCAAACATACCATTTAAAATCCACATCACGATAAACAAAGGCGCCAACAGGATGGCAAAAGACATCCATGAACCCAGTTTTTCGATATGTAGAACCTCGACAAGCCATTGCCCATAGTCGCGTAGCCATTGAAATTTGCGATATTCAACCAATTGAGGCGCAATGCGCTCGATTAACAGCGCGATCAGAATACTGAGAAAAGTCATAGTTATTGTTTGATAAGTTGTTGTAGTTTTTGCCAGTCAAAAAACGGCCCTGGATCTGTCTTGCGACCAGGCGCTATATCACTATGTCCGCAAATAGCCTCATCGCTGAGCTCAGGATACTGTTTCCGCAGGCTGATTACCAGCTTCGCCAACTGGCTGTACTGAATATCGGTATAAGCCTCAGCGTCGGTCCCTTCAAGTTCGATACCAATAGAAAAATCATTACAGTTATCTCTGCCCTGCCAGTACGATACCCCCGCATGCCAGGCTCGATCATGCAAAGAAACAAACTGCGTCATCTTACCATCACGCTCAATCAGGCAATGGGCAGACACCTTCAGGCCTTCTATCTCGGCAAAATACTCATGCTCATCTGGGTTCAGACAATTAGTGAATAACTGCTGCACATACCCGCCTCCATAGCAACTGGGTGGCAAACTGATCCCATGCACCACCACTAACTGAATCTCTGCACCCTCTGCGCGCAAATCAAAATTTGGAGAGGCGATATGCGAAATGCCATCAATCCAGCCATTTTCATCAATAGAAAAATTCGACTTATGCATAGGTGCAAAAAGTTTCAAAATATCTCCTGTGCGGGGTTTATCTTAATCACAGGCAAGATAGAATACCGCGCATGAATCTGCAACACTTGAATGAACCTCAACAACTCGCGGTCAAAGCCGTCGAACAGCCATGTCTGGTCCTCGCTGGAGCCGGAAGTGGCAAAACGCGCGTGATTACCCAGAAAATCGCCTGGCTGATTCGTCAGCATGGCTATAAGGCCAGTCATATTCGTGCCGTCACCTTCACCAATAAAGCCGCCCGTGAAATGAAGCAACGCGCCACCGAGCTACTCTCCAAGGCCGAGGCAAAAGGATTGCATATATCCACCTTCCACACACTGGGCCTGAACATCCTGCAGCAGGAATATTCTGCTCTGGATTACCGTAAAGGCTTCACCATACTGGATGGTAAGGATGTAGAAGACTGCATCGCAGAGCTGCAGCACAAAGACAGCCCTGAAAGTGACCTGATCAAACAAACCCAGTATCAGATCAGCAACTGGAAGAATGACTTCATTACTCCAGAGCAGGCGTTACAAATCTCCGACGACGCCTTAAGCAATCATCATGCGCGTATCTACCTGGCTTATCAGGAGCATATTCAAGCCTGTAATGCCGTGGATTTTGATGACCTGATTATGCTGCCAGTTTTACTATTCCGTCAGCAACAGGAAATACTGGATAAATGGCGTGACCGCATCCACTACCTACTAATCGATGAATATCAGGATACCAACACCAGCCAGTATGAATTAATCAAGCTCCTGTGCGATATTCGCCAGAAACTGACGGTTGTGGGCGACGATGACCAATCGATCTATGCATGGCGTGGCGCGCGCCCGGAAAACATCCAGCGTCTGCAGGCAGACTTCCCTACCCTCAATGTCGTTAAACTGGAACAGAACTACCGTTCCAGTGGTCGCATCTTGAAAGTTGCCAATCAGGTTATTTCAAATAACCCGCATTTGTTAGAGAAAAAGCTGTGGTCAGCATCCGGGCCGGGTGAATTTATTCGAGTAATGCCTTGCAAGAACGATCAGGATGAAGCTCGTCAGGTCGTTATCGACATCGTTGGTAAACATTACCAGAGCCGCGATACCTACGATAACTTCGCCATACTATACCGCGGTAATCATCAATCGCGTCTATACGAAAAAGTGTTACGTGAGAATTCTGTCCCCTATCAAATCACAGGTGGAACTGCTTTCTTTGAGCGTAGCGAAATAAAAGACCTGACTGCCTATCTACGCATTATCGCAAATCCGGAAGATGACCGAGCCTTACTACGCATCATCAATACGCCAAGGAGAGAGATAGGTTCCAGCACAATAAAAGCTCTGGGAGAATATGCAGCCTGGCGGCATAGTAGTTTAAGCTCAGTCATGCACGAAGTTGGGCTACAGGACAAACTTTCGCGTAAGGGCTGGGTCAGCATACAACGCTTCAGCGACTGGCTGCAGGAAAAAAGAATCCAGGCTGAGAATACTGACGCCATGGCTATGACCCGTATTCTGGTCAGCGATCTGGATTATGCCGACTGGCTAAGGAATACTAGCAGCTCACAGAAACAGGCAGATGCACGTATGGAAAATGTAGAGGAGCTCATCAGCTGGATCGGCAACATGCAAAAGAATCAGGACGATCCTTCATTGCAATCGATAGTGACACAATTGACCCTGATGTCGATTCTTGAAAATAGTGAAGAAAAAGACAAGGCACCGAGTGTGCAGCTAATGACCTTCCACGCTGCTAAAGGTCTGGAATTCCCCTATGTATATCTGGTGGGATTCGAAGAAGACAGCATCCCGCACTTTCAATGCCAGGATGAAGCTGGTGTCGAAGAAGAAAGACGACTAGCCTATGTTGGAATTACTCGCGCCGAAAAAGTACTCACTATCAGCTATGCGCAAACACGGCAGAAATATGGAGAAGTCATTACCTGCGAACCCAGCAGATTCATCAGTGAAATGCCCGCCGATGAACTGGAAGGTGCAGAGCACTGCAGTGAAAAGCTGACTCCTGAGCAGAAAAAATCAAGAGGCATGGATCATCTTGCGAGTTTGCAGTCACTTCTATCGAGCTAACTGAAACTTCAACTTACGATAACATTACAACTTTAAATCAAAATTCTTAATGAATGGATTAGACTTATTTTTTTCGATTAGAGAAGTAAGAATAAGCAATTTCTTTTAACGCTAAACCGAAAAGCACAGCTGACCTGGAGCTTCTCAACCTGAGACCTTAAGTCATCTATTTTTCTTAAAAATGATTTTTCCAGCCGATCTATTTCTTTCAGTATTTCCTGTTTTTGATCCACCTCCTGTTCTAATGGTGCCACAATTTTATTCAGCTCAGCAACGGCCTCCAATAGAAACGGGGATATATCCTGAGTTTCAGCATATTCCGGCTTGCCACTATCGGTAATATTTGATCTTATAGAGCGACCAAATTTATATTTACGACTGGCTGAAAATAGCAGGAAATAGCAAACTTTTCTTACGCCGATAATTAATTTTTAACACATCTTTATCGCCTTCATGGCTCAATTTGTAACGTACAATTTCTGAAGTGTGTTTGATGCCCATTGCGCTCAACGGAGATTCAGTGTTTTGGGTCTGAATATCATTTTTTTGTCGTTATCATTTTTCATCGCCAGCTCTCCTTCGGTGGGTAAATTTATAAATCAGGATACTTCTTAAATGATAATGCTTAAGTCGAAATGAGTGGTCCTGTCGTCCGCCCGATAGTCAGCGGCGATTCAAGCATACTGGTGTATAGGCACTTTCGATGGGACATCGATAATATCCAGCAATATCTGAGCCGCCCGAATACCGGCCAGTCTCAATGAGGATCGGCTGTCGGTAAATAATTGAACCTCTTCTCCGCTATCAAAATACGATAATTCGTCATCATTACTACTTGTCAGACAACCAGTAGAAA
>JBNKMF010000047.1:0-38790 GCA_050292965.1 Gammaproteobacteria bacterium
CTGCCACCTCACGTTCACGATTTTCATCAATTACCAGCTTGTCGGACACACCATCAAGGTTAGCCAGGGTGGTATTGCGCAGTATTGATTCTTCAAGTACCAGGCCCAGTTCCTTACGATCCTCGGTGACATAAGCCAGACCATTCTTCACCGCAGCACTGACGTTAGATACATCCACTTTTTCACCGTGCAACTCAACGGTACCACTGATATTACGGCCATAGCTCTGGCCAAAAATACTCATCGCCAGCTCAGTGCGACCCGACCCCATCACGCCGGCTATACCCACGACTTCTCCGGCACTGACGTAAAAATTGACATTCTTAATTACCTGGCGTTCCCGTGATTCTGGATGCCAGACGTTCCAGTCCCTGACTTCCATCAGGCGCTCGCCAATCTTGCAATCGCGAGCTGGATAGCGATTTGCCCAATACGCCCAACCGGCCGGTCACCGTGCCGTGGATGCAGATGAAAGGCCGTTGGCTGGAGAAGATGGGCTTTACCATCGGGGCTAAGGTCCGGGTGCAGGTCAGGCACGGGAGGTTGGTGTTGACGGTTGAGAAGGAGTGAGCAAAAGCCCCGCTGGTTAAGGCTGGCGGGGGAAATTCCGAGAGGTTAATCGACTATAAGAATTTCAGGATTAATTGGGTTTCTAAGACCAATAGATTCTGCAACTATTTTTAGCTGCACCTCGCTGTTCGTACCATCATCTGCGACTGAATCGACAAATAACGTAAAACAATAATTGCCGCTTTCCTCATTACTTACATCAAAAGAATTGATTCGATCATTAGGGATATTTCCGCTTTCATCGAAAAGGAAATTCTTCACGTGCCGAAATACTAACTGACCATTCTCAATATCTTCAGCGTCATAATAATCCCAGTTTCCATTTTCAGATCTAATCCTTGAGATTATATCAACTTCAATACTTAATTCTTGATTCCATGAATCAATAAATATCTTCTTGCAGGCCCTATCACCTAAATAGATGCTCTTAACAAAATCTTTCACTTCCATTGTAAAACCCTAATTTGCTGGCCAATGGGCGGCAGGTGAATTATTGGGAACTACATTTCCATTGATATCAAGAGATGGTCCCTGGCCTCTCATGCCTGGCCCAGTACCTACGCCATGACCATGTCCATGTGGCGTCGGGTTATTTCCATGCCCACTCGCATTCAAACGCTGAAAAGTAGAGCCATTTGGATAGGTTGTATGTGTATCCTGACGAACACCACCAGGTAAAGTTCTCCCTGCCCCCACCGTACTACCTCCAACCGGCTCAATCATGGTGTTGCCCTTAGAGTCAACAACAAAACGGCCTACAGGTGTTCCTGTGGTAGGGTCAACTGCTGGACTTGGAGAGCTTCCCCTAACTTTTGGAGCCGGTAGACTCTTTGGAACCTTAATAGTTAAGCCACCACAGCCACCCCAAGAATTAGGTGCCTCCATAGTATATCCCTGGAAATCATGTAAACGGAATGGAAGAAAACCACTATAACTAGACCCATATTCTTCCAATTCTATAACCCCATCATCATCCTTGTCGTGATCTACTGGAAGTCTCCCATCCGGATCCACATACCTATAAGGATTATTATTAGCATAAGCATACCGATTAAAGCTATGTATGTTTTCAGCCTTAACCGGTGCCGGATCTATCGACAGAAAGCGTCCTTGTTTGGCATCGTACCATCGGGCCCCGAAGTAGCTCAGGTCAAGATCGCCATCATACGGCTTACCGGTATACCAATATTTATTTTCAATGCCATCGTCGGTTCTGGCGAGCTCATAAACCTTTTCACCATATGGCTGGTATTCTTCCTGCCATAGAATGGCCCCGTTCTGGTCAGTAGACGCAACAATCGAGCCCAGTGCATCATGGTGATAATAGATGACCTCAGAGGATGCCCAGGACGTTCCCTGCCCTGTCATGATCATAAGCAATGTGACTAAGATAAAACTGAACTTTTGCATTAGTTTTTTAGCATCGATGATTGATCGGAATTCCCTATAGTTTTTTGATATTAAATTAGTTTTCATCCATATACTCCAGTTAAATTATAGGAAACTGTTAACAATATCCAGGATTACAGGTACATTCATTTGAACTGTAAAAGTTAACACGTTGGATGTTACTGGTTTATCGGTTACAGCATCCATAACCCTCACGCGTACCTGATACTCACCAACCTGGGAACCTGGCACTCTCCACTGTATGGTATTACTACTGCTCAGAGTAAAGTCAGTGTTGCTACTAAAATCCTGACCGGGTAGTGCAAATTCTATCACCTGATAATATTCGCCATCTCCCCCGGTTAGTGTTAGGTTCAACTGAACAAAATTTCCCCACATGACGTTTTGATTAGGCGTTGATATTTGAACATTGGTAACAGGGTTTGAGTCAGTTACTAAAATCACTTTACTGCCTGTTATTTCCTTATCCAGACTCCCCTGTTTACGTGCTTTTACGCGTATAATATTTTCTCCAGGATAATTAGCACTTAAAAAATCATACTCAGGGTCTGCACTGTATGACCTTAAAACACGCCACTCAACCGAGTTTGCTGACTTGATTTCATACTGATATTCATTAGCCACAGGTGAATTGTCTGGGACTGCCACAAAGTGCACGGTTGTTCCTGTCACCACGGGGCTAAGCTTATCCATTTGCAACTCAAGTGTGCTAACCGAGTCTGCCCCATTTATCCAGTACTGAAATATTGAGGTCACCACTTGATCACTACTTGCTTTATTTCTGGCTTCAGCCTTGATTTCATACTGTCCATAAAGACCAGTTGTATTCCAGCTAAAACCACTCAAGTCAGACCAGGGCTGAGTGACCACCCAGGCTGATTCAGTCTGCATGTCCCTCACTGAAAATTGATACTCTATATTTCCGTTACCGCCGATAATACTGGTATTTAACGTAACCGTTGCTCCAGCAACCTGTGGGCTTAATAGGTCTGGCTGCATTGATACCTCGGTTACGGCAAATTCGCTATTAACCCAAAATTGAATACTAGCTTCAACAACCTGATCATTACTACCGGAGCTTCGTGACAGAACTTTGATTGTATTCTGCCCTGGATAGGTGCTGGTATCCCAGCTAAAAACTGCGCTCTCAGAAAAGTCTCTAAGTACGACCCAGTCGTTCTGGCTCGAAGGGTTCATAACTAGATACTGGTACTCGACGACAGCATTCCCTCCAACCGCAGTCGCTGTCAAATTGACCATTGAACCCTGAACCTGTGGACTCTCAGCATCAACTGCTAAACTGACGGCTACTACAGGATTAGAACTATTGATCCATATGCTGGCTGCATCATTGACCACTACAGATTCATTACCAGTTTCACGAAGCTGGATCTGAATTGTATACTCACCATTAAGACCTGTAGTATCCAGTGAAAATGAGCTCGTAGAATCGAAAGGCTTTATAATCTCCCAGCTGTTACCCGAAGGATTCACCCGCATTAATCGATATTGATATTCATACGCACCGCCTGAGCCGCCTGTTGCCAGGGCTTCTAAAGATAAGGTCTCCCCTTGATTAATGGGAGAAACTTTATCCAGCGTCATTTCAACAGCTAACTCAGTAGTGGAGTAATCGGTAACTGATATAGTTACATCGCTTTTACTGACGTTCCCGACTGCATCTGTCACTGAAAGCTCAAATACCAAATTAGTATCACTACCAACAAATGGTGCTACGAAACTGGCTATAGTTTCATCGAAGTTCGTAATATCTACTGTAGGCCCTGAAATCTGCTTCCAGTGATAAGAGGCAATATTATTATCACCATCGCTAGATAGTGACCCATCTAATGTGACAGTAGCTCCTTCAGTAATTGTCTGGTCTAAACCCCCATTAGCTACTGGCTCAATACCTTTTTGAAGTTCAAATCTATTACTCAGTGTTTTAAATATCTGAAATGAAACATCGCCATAGTTGCGTACAGTCCACATAATAAAGGTTGTTCCATACTCATTCATGTCATGTTTGAAAGTAATTGCAGAGCTTGATAATCCCAATGGACAGTAAATAATGGATTCAGGTAACCAGCCCTGCTGAGGCTCATACCTGATTTCTGAGATGAGTCCTCCCATTACGCCCCAACTGCTACCCACAAAATCTGAAACCAAATTTGACACTAGAGATATCTGATTATCTCGACTAATTTTCACACTGAGATCTACGTCCGAGATATTTTCAATGCTACCGGTTATGTCCAATGGAAAAGGATTTCCAGATTCATCAAATGGCCCATAATCCTGTATATTAGCGGGCACATCATTGGCTGTACAAGAAACAGGTAGAGATTGAGTAACAGGTAACTGCCAACCAGAATCTGGTAAGAATTGCTGGATCCGCACATCAGGTTCACGATTAAAATTATAAGCGACAACTGTCACCCCACTCTGATTCATATCCATACTTATTTGAGCATCGTCAGAGGGAAACGAATAAATGGAATGCTTTAATGGTCTGGTGAAAATCAGTTGACTATCATTCCAACCATTTAAGGAGTCATAGTTAGCAGCATATTGATTATAGATGCCATTCTCGTACTCACTCCACATAATCATTAGAGAACCGGAGCCATTTCCTGCCATTTGAAGGTCATAAAAAATTTCAGAGTTTTCTACGATATATTGCTGATTACCCCAACCAGAAAGAGGATCATAAGAAATAGCCCCAATCTTGATAGTGGTAGTTTGTGTATTCACATCATACGATTCTGCTTGATATACGACCTGAACTTTACCATTTTCATTTAAGCTCAACCCTTTAACAGTAATGGTAAATTCTGGATCCTCAGTGACAGGAATTATTTGCGCAGAATTCCATCCAGTCAATTTATTATAAAAAATAGCGCTCATAGCATCATGTGTATATGAATCTAAAGCAGCAACCCCGTAACCTTCCTCATTAAATTCAGAATATCTTAGTATCCATTCTGTATTTTCATAGGAAATAATCTGTTCTTTATTACCCCATATTCCAGCTGCTGTATCATAATATTCGGCATATAGCCCTAGAGGAGTGAACGGAACAGATACGTTGTCTGAAACTTTGACATTAATATTATTCACAGGTGCAAGAACTTCTGGATTGCTTAAAACTGACCAGCTCTCTCCACGTGTATATCTAACCTCGGAACCTTCATTCAGAGAAGCTAAGACATCTCCAGAATTGCCAACATCAAGACTTGTTACACTATAATATTTTCCTGCCTGTGCAATATTTTCAGGCCAAAGATTCCAGCCAATTTTTGCACGTTTAATATCTGAGGGATCTGAGGCACCAAAAACATTTCCATCTTCATCAACCCGTTCAGCGACAACTATATAGAAGATATATTGCCCCATCATTAAATTACCGTGATAGAAAGAGTTTTCCGTAACATATTTTCGTCTGGCCTCATCCAGTGTAACCTGACTGGTTTCACTCCAGTAAACCGCATATCTATTTGCCCTGTTAACAGCTGACCAGCTTAAAGTGGCATCTGTGAAGGTAGTAGAAACCTCCAAATCCCCAGGCTTATTCAATTTATTGAAAGCTGTAGGGTCACTACCTAAAGTAAATTCCTCAAGATCTGAATAGCCATCGTTGTCATAATCACCCGTGGCGCTTAAATAACTTAACATTCCGGGTAAATAGTAATTCTCCCAGGCATCTGATAACCCATCACTATCTGAATCGATTAGCTGGATCGTAATACTAACCTGGTCAGTATCTATATTCCCCTTATCATCCGTAACGCTAAGCTCAATTACGATCACTTCATCCTGACTAATAAAAGGCGTATTAAAATTAACTACAGAACTTTCAGCATCGACAAGAGTAACTTCAACTCCTGATATTTGTTTCCATGAATATCGTGCGATGGCACCATCTGAATCATAGGAAGAGGATCCATCAAGGCTTACAGTTACATTTTCTAAAACACTAGTGGGCGCATCTATTACAGCAACTGGATCATCATTACCACTGTGACTGGCAACCATCATACTGCCCAGATATATATTCTCTTTGACATGCCCTGTATTTGTAGTTACCTCACACATCACCTGAGAAGCCTTGTTATAAACGTAGTTCTTCTGCTCAGCCCCCTTAGTTTTACGAACGCGAATATTATTTCCGTCATATTCAAAATTAATATCTGGTTCGTTTAAAACATTTATTTTTGAAGCCTGAATTAATTGATTGGCATCGTTAAATATGAGATTGTAGTTATCTGTTTTTAACTGGTTCCCATAGGCATCAAATGGCGGAGTAAACAATGGCGTTCCATTTCGAATGAATTGTTTCATTTTACCATCTTCCACTGAAAATTTATCGAAATTCCCGGCAATATTTTTGCTACGAATATTACCTTCGTGGTCATATTTATAGCTGCCGGTTCCCCACATGCCATCTGCAGAAATCAAACGATCAATATCATCATATAAAAAGGATCGGCTATTTATCCCATTTCCATCTACTATGGTTTTGACATTTGCTTTACTATCATAATCGTAACGCAAATCAATTGCAGAACCACCAGGTCCTGAAGCAAGAATCGAATTTATCCAGTTGCGTTCATTTAACCCATAACTTGTTCTAACTCCATTAGAAAAATACAAGGAATCTATCTGACCACCAGGGTAGTAAGTAACTGTATCTATATAAGATGATACTTGTGACGCACGCCCAAATGCATCGGGTAGATATTCAATTGTACGTCCTGAGGGGTAGGTGATAGTATTTACAAAATCCAGGCTATTTATCCCATACATGATCTTATATGTCTCACTTCCTATCGAAATAATTTCTTCATAAAGATTTCCATTTTCATCATAATGGTATGTTCTTGAACTATTTTTATTTGAGATCAATGTAACCCGATCATCTTCATCATATTTATAAGTTACATCAGGCGTTGTTCCAGGATAGTCTTTAAAAGTCAACCGATTTAAATCGTCATAGAAAAAAGTTGTTATCCCGGAATCCGGCAGGATACTTCCCGAAATATCCGAGTTTTTTATTTGATATGTTTTAATATTCCCCAGATTATCATGGGTAAATACTGTGTGACCTGTTTCTGGATTATCCTCGCTTTCCAAATAGTATCGCGAATCATATTTATACCTTCTATTATGACCCAAACCACCGTTCTCACCCTGCCAAATTCTGGTCTCAAGACCCAGCCTATTTCGCGTGATTGAAGTTCTTATGTTTTCAGGTGAATCAATTTGTTCCAACCATTTATTTTCAGGTGAACCATATCCGACATAGCTCAACACGGTTTTGTGACCCCGTTCATCGATGATATCTGCAGAGGCAGGGCTTGCTACAGCATAGCCTGAATGTGCCAATTTGGGATAGTTGTATAGTTGGTAAGATCCATCAGGGTGACTGACTTTGAATACTCTCCCCAGTGGGTCATATAGTGTCACCGTACCAGAAGAGTATAACTCTGACCCTGTTAACTGGGCTGGGTAATCACTGTAAGTCGGCAAAGAAGAAAACGTTTCACGACCTTCAATATCGAAATACTTTACTGAAGTTATAGTTTGACCAGATACAAGATCAGTCCTTTGTGTTTTAACTGGATTTAGCTGTGTATCGAAATAGGTAGTCTCCTGGTAATCACCACGAGTTAATATTCTTTGATTTGAATTAGGGTATTCAATGCTCACATCAGAATAAATTGGGTAATCGATTGATGTTAGTCGGTTCATCAAGTCATATTTAAACCTGGTAATATTCCCCCGACCATCGCTCACACTATCCTTATTCCCCCAATAATCTACAGTACTGGTTATTGTTTTATTCTCTGGATAGTTAACCGTCCTGGCTACACCTCTGTAGTAATTCAAATACTGTGTTACTTTATTATTGGCGTCTGTGACAGTTTCAATATCACCGCTCTTGTTATAGGTGTAATTTGTCGTGACACCAAACCTGTTCTCCATAGTCAAATTGCCATTTGCATCGTATGTGCGATCAATCATACCTACATCAGCAATTGTTTCGTCTTCCGGCAGGTTGATGATCCAGTTATTTTCTTTTATATCGTAGCTGATTGTTTTCGACAGTGAATCGAAGTCAACATACATATTCGAACCAGTTTTCACAATTTTTCCTGGATTTCCGAACTCGTCATGGTTTAAGTATTCTGTAGTGAAATACATCCCCCCTTGAAACACAACTTTCTTATTCAGCAAGGCACCATTGGTCTGACTATCTGTACGATTTGGATCGCGCCCATTCCAGTAGTTTTCGGAAGATATTTTTTGTGGCTCCCAAAAATAGAACTCTAGAAATAACTGCCCTCCTCCTGAATAAGGCTCTCCACCCCCAATTACGGAATTAGGGTTGATATAAATTTGTTTAGCAATGGGTAATCCAATTTCCCAGAGACTATCAGGGTAATATAATGCGTGCCCATAATGTATGTAACGCTCTTCACCATAGGGCGTAAAGATTCTTGTATAGTCACCATGTATCGTTTCATGTCCAGTTCCTATTTCCCCAGGATCTGTTGAAACAACTATATCATCAGAAAATTGGGCACTTCCGGGGTAAAATTCGTAATCCCAAACGAGTCCTGATGTAAATCGATCAGTTGCTGAAGGGTGAATCGTTTTTGTCTTGATAGCCTGGTGGGGCCTTGAATAGTATTCAGTGTAATCATCTAACCTTACATTCGGCAGGTTCTCATCTCCGAAATATACATTCTGATAATCATAGGTTGTTTTACCTCCAAACGGAGATCTTACCTCTTTAAGCAGGTGAACCCATAAATTGTATTCGGTCTTCTCCCTATCTGCCCATCCTTCCACATGGTATTCATATCCCCATTGAGTCCCATCCGGACGTGTGACCCCTAGTAAGTAATAATTTGGGTAATCATAATACAAATCAAAGCTTCTAAATATTGGAGATTTGCTTTTTTGATAATCCTTAATCTTCTCATAGGAATATCTAACTTGTTTTGTATTAATGCCGTCACTTACGTAGATACGATCCAGCCTGATATCTAAATCGCCGCTTCCCCTATAACTAAATTTTACCACACGATTATCACTATTACCTATGCCGGCATTATCCCCTGTGACACTTGTGATATAGACATCTCCGAGACCGGTAGACTCATAATTTATTCTGATTGCATTTCCATTTTTATCTGAAATTTTAGTGACGTATGCTTTATTAGTTAAGACTGAATAGTATCCCAATTCGTAACGCGTACCATTTGGTGAATAAACCACCTTAGTTGTAGAACCATTAACATTTTCACATCTCAACGCATATCTACCTCTGGACACTAACTCAGCATTTTTTGAAGACATTACGCCATTATTCAAAAGTAACATCTCTTGACTACCTTCAGGGGTTTCGAAAACAGGATTGTCTGCGGTTGAAGCCCCTCCATTCGCCATAGCTATTCCACACAACAGGCTGGCAGAGTGCATTTTTCCAAATGAGATGTCCCAACCGTAACCGTAAACTGAGTGAACACCCAGGTTTTTTGCTGATGAGGAATACCGCCGAACCACATTAATATCCATACCACCATTTCCTGGCAGGGATATATCGGTATATGAAAGCTGAATTATTCCATTAAACGGTGAAATATTTTCATTAAATTGATCAGCAATCGTTGCTTCATAGGGACTCACTCCAGGTTGTGAATAATAATCTCGACGATCAGTTTTCACCCCCCCATCAGCAAAAACCGGCGCTAAAATTATTACTTTAAAGATCACAGCAATAACAAAGAAAATTAAAGATCTGTGCATAATGTTAGAATCGATGAGTAACTTCATAGTCATTTGCTCTCCTTGAATGCTAATACCAAAAAAAGCCAATTTACGTAGACTTTTGATGGTGGAGATTTTGACAATGAACGCACCAGATCTGACTCACTTTTCATAGATGAAACTTTCCTAAATTAAACTGCCTGATAAAGTATTGTGATGAAGCTTAGTTATAAATACCGTTTTTGATACTGTGAAGAGTGGATACACTGGGTCAGCCTTACGTTTGACAACGCAATGTTTCAATACGACCCCTTTAATTTAATCTTCCGCTACTAAGTATAAAAATCACAGATCCAATTTAGATGATAGACAGCCGTCTTACAATTGGCTAAACAGCGTAGGCGAGAAATCGAGATAAGCTTTTTAGCGTAGGCTCCTCATACGCATATTTACCATAGCTATACACTTTTGATAGAAATCAAAAATGTTTTGCACAAAAATGAGCGAAGGAAACTGATCTGCCACCCAGCTCTTTACAGAAACCCATTGCGCTACTGATCAGGGTCAAATACTCAGCAAACCTTTAAACTAGATGATGGAAGCTGCCAGATAAGCAGCATCAGGTTTTTTATTACCGCCTACCATCATGAACTGACTTATAATTTTCTTAATCTGGATGAATGGAAGGAGGCTACCGCTTATGACGATCTACGACTTACTGGGCCAGGCACACTCGCATTGATATCAACTCAAATGGTACAGACTGCGTGCGCCCCACCACAGCATTCCTATGAACTGCTTTATAAAAGATAATAAACAACATTGAGATTTTTATGCATAGAATATCGCCACAAGTTGCCAGTTTTATTTTTTAACGCGTATAAAGCGCCAAGATCATCTGCTACATAACCCGCATATTTTAAATGGCCTTTCACGCAGTCAAAGGCCTTACTCGCTGTTTTCTGGTCTGATTCAGCACGAAGTTGTTGCGCTACTTTAATAATTTCCAGGTGATCCGATTCAACAGACTTATTCGGCATTATCAATTCACCGGGTATTTTGGTAGCTTCTTGCAGAGCTCCCTCTGTAACTGCCAAAGAAACAGCTACATAACCACCATGGTTTGGTAAGGCGGTAACTTTTTGTCATCCCTGTTCGGGCTGCAGGGCGATATTTAAAACCGTATCCACTAACAATTGATTACCCGGGTTTGTGACTTCGAATCGATAATTTATTTTCTATAAAAAATGAGTTCTTCAGTACTGGTAACTACTTCGGGAACTGATGTATTTATGAGTTTCAGTGCGACCAATACCGTTATAAATAGATATCTCAAACTCAATATAAAAATAAGGCTAGCGCAGATGGTTAGCGTAGTAGAGTGGGGTTGCTACCGCATTGTAGATTACTGTCCTGTTTTAAACACTCTTCAGCAATTAGTAATACTGTGATCTAAGCTCACACAAGTATGAGCCTTTGCACTACTCGTATGGCTCAACCTTGCTTGCGCTAATTGTGTAACCCGCATCTGCCAAATCCGTGGTTTGCTTGCTTGCAGTTATAACACCAGTCACCCAGACCACATCATATAATTTACGAATCGCCGCTCCTTTCTTATCCTGCGTTTTTACATACACTGTCTGATTAGCTGGCGGCGGCGGTACATGGATGCAGGCGCCGAAATAAGGTACCAGCAAAAATTCTGACGATTTCTGACCATCGGTTTCCAGTGGTATAACATAGCCTGGGAGTTTTATAAACTTGCCATTTAACTCGGTATTTAGCGGTGAGCTTTTCAACATCGCATCCATCTTTTTCATCATTTCCTTTACTACAGGATCATCGTCCGACAGATCTGCGATATTATATTTTTTCTGATACTCTTCAACCAGATCATCTGGGTTATAACCCTTTGGCATCAGATCTGTCCATTCCAGTTCTTGAGCCTTTTCTGCTGCACTAACAGAATTCACCATCACACACATTGCCAAAACCAAAGCTTGCACTAACACAGTTAATATTTTATTTTTCATCACCTTCACCTGAATTAAATTCTGATAGTCATACCATCTGTTAATGAATATCTATACGCACGACAGGCTGGAACCAGGCCTACTACTAACCCAGCAAAAATCGTTGCAACAAGCAGTATATCAGCTCATGTACTGTAGATCGTCACTATACAAAACAATTAATGCCCCCTGATCGGTTCTGGCTCTATGGTCGGGCTTGTAAAATCCACCGTCCAGGCCCTGATCTGAAAACAAGCAACACTCTGGCCCATAATCAACAAATGCCCCACCGAGGTCTGGATAAAAAATGTCTTGCTGCAGCGATATTTGTTGAGGGGAATTCAACATAATTTATTTTGTCATGTTGATTCATAGCTAATACTTCTATTTTGATACTGCGGTTTTTTCATACGGCTCGACTTTGGTTGCATCAATAGTGTAACCCGTATCTGCCAGATCGGTTTTCTGTCCCTCGGCCTGTATGACTCCGGTAACCCAGACTACATCATACAATTTTCGGATTGTTGCACCCTGCTTATCACGAGTTTTTACATATACGGTTTGATTCGGTGGCGGAGGTGGCACATGAATACAGGCACCGAAGTAAGGCACCAGTATAAACTCAGATGATTTCTGTCCATCGGTTTCAACGGGTACAACATATCCGGGCAATTTGATCAGTCTTCCATTAAGCGCCGTATTGAATGGTGATTCAGTCAACATATTTTTCAGTGCGCTCATTAAATTCTTTAGCGTAGGCGCTGAATCCTTCTGTTCCTCGATATTAGATTTTTTCTGATATTCTGCCAACAGATCATCTGGGTTATATCCCTCAGGTATCAGATCAGTCCATTCCAGCTCCTGAACCTTTTGTTCTGCTGCAACAGCATTCACCACCAGCCCCAGGAGTAAAACAATCGTTTGAACTAAAACAAATACACTATTTCTCAACATTACAAATTCTTTAGTATTAAATGCGGATGGTCATGCCATCGGCCAGTGAATATCTATACGCCCTGTAGGCTGGAATCAAGCCCACCAGCAAACCCGCACAAATAGCGGCCGCCAGTAACATCAGCTCGTGCACTGTTGGTGGATGGATCGGTAAATAAAGTCCCAACTGGGATTGAATAATGGGCCTGGCTATCAACTGAATAGCATATAGTGCTGTTAGCCCTAGCACTGAGGCAATCACCATAACAGCTCCTGCTTCGCCGACAAATAATACAAATATATGCCAGGGTCGTGCTCCGACCGAACGCAACACTGCCATCTCTCGACGACGCTCATTCAGGCTGGTGAGTATCGCAGTAGCCATACCGGTAATACCCACCAGCACTACCAGAACGGAGATAGCGAGTAAGGCTTTCTGTGCCAGCGCCATGGTGTCCCATAGCTCCTGCAATGCCACTCCGGGTAATGCCGCAAGTAGGGGCTCTTCAGGATACTCATTGATAAAGCGTTGCACGCGAAAAGCGGCAATTCTTGATTTAAGTCCAATTAATACTGCGGTGATTGTCTTTGGTTGCAGATCCATATGCCTGGCTTTATCGGCGTCGACATGACGACCTGGTTTAGGCGCGCCATTTTCCCAGCCTGCATGTATAGCTTCAATCGCCTGCAGGCTAACATGTACGGTTCTATCAACCGGCGTTCCAGTCTTTTTCAGGATGCCAACTATGCGAAATGGTTTGTCCTTGTGTTCAATGAAACTGACCTCTCCAGTTCCATGCGCCAGTACGATTTCTCTACCCAACTGATAATCAAGTTCTCTGGCAACATCGGCTCCAATGACAGCGTCGTATACATCATCAAAAGGAACACCTTGTGCAAGCTCCAGACTCTGATCACCTGCATAGTGATAATGTTTGAAGTAATCCTGAGTAGTCCCCAATACACGAAAACCGTGGTGAGAATCGCCTAGTGATAGTGGTATGGTCCAGGATACCAGACGCTGATTTTTAATGTCCTGATAACTCTTCCATGAAACATTGTTGGTTGGGTTACCAATACGGAACACAGAATAAAGCAGTAATTGTACTGGGCCGCTACGCGCACCGACAATCAGGTCAGTGCCAGAAATGGTGTTAGTAAAACTTTCGCGTGCGTCGTTGCGCAAACGTTCTACACCCAGTAGCAACATAATGCTTAAAGCTATAGAGAAAATTGTCAGCGCAATGGTGAATTTGCGATTTAGAATACTTTTAAGGGCAAGAGTCAATATATACATAATAACTATTCTCCTTTCATGACTCGATTGATCTCTGCTAGATGTAAGCTTCGATCAAATTGAGCCTCCAGTGATGAATCGTGACTGACAAACACCAGCGTGGTATTCTGCTCAGTGCACTCCTTAATCAGTAATTTCAGAAAGCTACTGCGCCTGTCAGCATCCAGAGCCGAAGTTGGCTCATCGGCGATTACCAGTTCCGGGCCACCGATCAGTGCCCGTGCTGCAGCCACTCGCTGCTGTTGACCGACACTCAACTCGGTAACCGGACGCTGTAACACCTCTACAGGTAGATCGAGATGCTCCAGCAGTCTTACCGCTTCATCCCGGTGACTACTACCGCGTTTCTCGATATTACTTTTACGTCGCTGCGAAAAATGGCAGGGTAAAAGTACGTTGTCCTGCACTGACAGATAGGGGATGAGATTGAACATCTGAAAGATAAACCCGATATGTTCCGCTCGAAATCGGTCACGTTTCGCCCCGCTCAAATCACTCAACTGCTGACCCAGCACTGAAACTGTACCCTGTAATGGTAACAGCACACCACCGATCAAACTGAGCAGGGTACTTTTACCACTGCCACTCGATCCTTTAATAAAAACGCGCTCACCTCTGGCGATACGCAGCTCTGGTAAGGTCAGTATGGCTGGGCCATCCTGTCGCCAACGAAAGCTAAGATTCTGTATATTGATAGCGTCAGCTTGCAACGTCATCCGGCAACTCCTGATTAAAGGGACGGCTTTTAAGCCGCCCCTGGTTTTAATAGCTACTTAAGATTAATAATATTGTTATCAGCAGTGAGTTCTGCACCGCTTTGCCCCATCCCCGTGATTACCTGCGCACGTAGATGTTGTGTACCGGTAAAGCGCTTAAATAAAGACAGTGTTAACGACTTCAACTGCGATGGTTGTGCGCAATTAAACTCATAGCTCACATCGAAATCAGCATGTGCATGTGCGTGCTCATCTCCATGTTCATCTCCATGTTCATCTCCATGTCCGTCTGCGTGCTCTTCAGCATGCTGCCCTCCGCTCTCAGCAAATAATGCAGACTCCACCTGGGCATTCACCTGTACACATTTCGCTGCCGGGCTAGGAGAAAAAAGCTTCACACCCTCTCTAAGCAGTTCAGCTGCATGAGTAACCTGATCTCGCTCGGCCTGGTTGTTTACGGGGTGTTCAAAACCAACCACATTCATCGCTGGTAATGAAAGTTCAAGCATCAATTGATTTTTTTCAACCGCTACATTGAGCTGACCACCACCATGTTCATGGGCTCCATGCTGACGGTGTTCTTCTGCGAATGCTGCTGATGCCACAGCACAATTAAGTAACATTATTAAGGTGATTTTTGGGTAACGCATTTTAGTATCTCCGGATACTGACGGCCGCCTGTATCCATAATTATAAGGACCAGGAATGCCTAAATTTAAACAAAAAAGTGATATATAAAACTTAGGAGATATCTGGTGGTGCACGCGCCTCTTGCACACGTACCTGATCAGGAATATATAATATTTGAGGCAGGATTTCAGAAACTGGGGAGAGCGAAACGATTGCAGGCAGATCATTGCCTGTTTCCGGTACCGATGAGCCACTGAGAGCACCATACACGCAAATCTGGCACTCACTATCCTCACCCGTCAACTCATCATGGTGATGGTGATGGGTATGCAGCGCAAATACCATGGCACCCCATAGCAACAAAAAGACCAGCGATGGGCTTAACCAACGATATCGTCTGATCATTTGAGCAGTACTAAATAAGGGTATTTGCATAGAATAGTGCTATTGAATTAAAGCCTGAATTGCTTGATTGTTAAGTGCAACAATTTTGGCTCTGGATAATAACACGAAATAATTAAATGAAAATGAATTGTAAAATTGTTATCCAGGTAGTGCAAAATATTATCTCGGTTATTAAGCTAACCTGATTCAGATAACTTTTTTTATATTTGGTTCAGTAAAAATATTTACTGATAGTAAGGCACCTCTGATCTGCATGTATCTCAGTGAGACCTGAGGCATGCAGATTCAATATTAGTGTAATGTCCTAATTACTTTAATCGGGTATTGAAGTGGTAATAGTCACTGTTCCTGTCGGAGTATCTCCACCTCCGCCGCCGCCCCCGCCCCCGCTACCTGCAAGAGCAAGTACGCCTACGCCAATCAAGATCATGGTTATGGTACTCATTCCTTCTTTCTTAGGTTCCGGTGCTGTAGTTACAGAAGCCGTGCTCACATCCTTCGGAACAACCTCATAGGCATAAGGAGAAAATTTCTGACCTTCAAATACGCTATTACCTGAAACATCCTCCGCGCGAATATAAAATTCAAGTTTTTTGGAAATAACAGGGTCTACAGTCAGCTCTGTAGTGTACGTATTGGTGCCAGTTTTGACCATAGGCCTGGGGATAAAGCCAATATCATTAGCATTCTTATAGTAAAGAGTAACATTCGCTACCCCCTTATTATCGACAACCTCTACGCTAAATGTCTTTATGCCTTCGCTAATCTCGGACTTACCCTTGTCAAAAGTAATAACCGGGGGTTCGATATCCTGAGCCTGTAAACTCAGGGCTTCCGCATAGGCAGCCGGGGTGGTAATCTGCAGGAAAAATATCAAGGCTAGCAGACGTGATAAGTATATTTTCATAATCGACTCCTTCCTTTATTCAATTTATTTTTTGCGTTTCTCATCATAACATATCAACTTTTAATTGATATTAGTAATTCTCGATTTCAACTTTCACCCAGGAACCATTTTCCTTCCGAACAGCCAGACTGAGCTTTGTCCAGTTCGCGCTAGTAGTAACTGTGCGACCTTTATTATCAACCAGGTCAGAGATCTTAAATCTGGCTGCTGCCAGTCCATCTCTCCTGTTAATAGTAAAGGATTGCGCAACCAGCTTTAAATCCAGAGATCGATAAAGATTAAACAGGCTGCTATACAGACTCTCCTGTTCCCTGGTTAATTTTGCCACCTGTTTTAACTGCTGGATGTTTCTATTTTTAAAACTCCTGACAAACTTGCCCACAATATCCTCAACTACTACAGCGTCATCTCGTTGTTGATTGACACCAACCGGTAAAGCTAAGGTTTTCTTAGGTGTAGATTTTAATTTTCTCAGATCAGTTTGCAGGCCACGAATACCTGCATAGCTGGGGAAATGTTTTTGCAAAATATTTAAATTATATTCTGCAGTTCTGGTTTTTTTTGCCTGAATAGCATTGCGTGCGATTCTCGCATATCTGTCAGCTATCTTTTGCAAGCGTAATTTTGCATGTTCGTTACCTGGAGCCTGGGCCAGGATTTCTCTATACAGACTAACAGCGCTACCTTTACTTGGCGTAGTATAGCGTTGCTCATTATAGGCTTTGTCTGCATCGGCAGTAAGTTGATTGAGCCGGTTGTTTTTTGACAACCCTTTTTTGATCTCTGCCAGTTCTGGACTGCCGGGATCGATCTGTTCCAGTATCAAGACAAGCTTGTTCGCTAAAGTTAATTGCTCATTACCCAGTGCTTTACTAGCATCCTTCATAACCCTGTCAGAGATTTCATTCATACCCTGCCTAGCTGCAACATTGTCTGCATCGAGACTCAATACTGAGCGGTAGATTTCCAGGGCGCTGTTTTCCAATGGGGCATATAGATGCCCTGAACTCATTGCCAGATTCCCCCGTTCTATTAGCGTTTCTAATTGCTTATTTTTCTTCGCAAGCTGGGCCGATCCCGACAACTCTTTTTGCAGGCTATTCAATCCCGGAAATGCAGGGTCTACCAATGCCACCGCATCCAGCCTGATAGTGGCCTGTTCAAAATTATTTGATTTGATTAATTTATCTGCGTCCTTAAGCAGTATCTGTGCAATTTTTTTCAGCCTGGTGTTTGCTTCTTTATTCTGTTCATCCATTGAGCGGATCTGAAGATAACGATTTAGCGCATGATCCTTTTGCAAATTAAAGAAATTGCCAGCCAGATAAAATTGATTGGCCTGCTCCAATAACTGCCTGATCTTCTGCTGCTGCTTATCTTGAGGTGTACCTGTAACTGATGGATCAGTGCCAGTTGCACCTGTTGAGGGTTTTGTACTATCTCCGGGCCACCATACAACCGCAACTGTCAAAATTATCACAACAGTTACCGCCGCCATGATTGCCCCCCATTTTTTCACCCAGCTTACCTGGGGACTATCAGGCACCGGTCTATCAGGAAGCTGACTATCTGGAAGTGATACAACCGTAGTCTTCTGTGAATAGGCAGTGTTAAAGGTGGGCTCTATCAAGTCTTCACCAGAAGCTTGCTGCTCCTGTATATGGCTTTCTTCATTCTGCCCTTTTAATAACTGATTTAGTGGGCGAATCACCGTTTTATCAAAATTAATCGGCTTAGCTGGTTCTGGCCTGAGTGGTAAATCCTCCAGCTCGATATCACCCTTTAGCATATCCATTAGCGACTCCAGTGACTGGGGCCGGTCATGAATCTGTATCATCAGACCCTGATCAATACCTCTGAGAAATGCACTCTGATATCCCTCAATATTGCTTTGAGACAGAGGAATACAGGGATCAACCTCTTTATGTAATAGCGCCATACCACGCATTGAAGACTCTACAGGCTTGACTCCTTTTACCCCCTGATACAGGCATGCACATATAGAATAGATATCGGTCCAGGGGCCCTGTTTTCCGGAGCCTTCGTTATACTGTTCAAAAGGTGCATAACCAACTGTTAACATCGCCGTCAGAGCATGGGTTTGCGAACCCAGGGCATGACGAGCAGCACCAAAATCGAGCAATACCGGTGAACCGTCATCGCGAATGTAGATATTAGCGGGTTTAATATCGCGATGGATAAAGCCCTGCTTGTGCACTGCTGCCAGACCATCGATGATAGGATAATAAATATCTTCCAGCTCCTTTTGGCTTAGCACTACTTTTTCCTTGTATACCTCATTCAGTGGGCGGCCATGCTCGTATTCCATGACCATATAACCGGTGTTGTTATGCTTGAAAACACTCTGTACACGGACAATGTTCGGATGCCTGAATTTGGCCAGGGTTTGCGCCTCACTCATAAAACGATCTAGCCCCCAGCTGAACATATCCTCCTCTTTTTGGGAGACAGGCTGAACCGTACTATCACCACTTCGTGTGGCAAAATCGCGCGGCAGGTATTCCTTGATAGCGACTAACTGATTCAGGTTGGTATCGGTAGCGAGATAGGTAATGCCAAAACCACCGCGTCCGAGTACTGAATCTATCCTGTACCACAGAATTTCAAATCCGGCTTCAAGGTCGTTGGCTAGAGCAATCAAAGTCTTTTATCACTGTCTTTCATGCTGTGCACAGCTGTTGAAGCAGAGGTTCAACAGCTGTATCAACAGGATTAAAATAAAATCTTGGCCCATGGAAAACGCACTGCCTCACCGCCTGTTGGTTCCGGTTGCGTCCAGGTTCCCAGATAACCATCTGCAGTACCTTTCAGGTTCAGGTCAAACGCGCTGTTACTGTCATCCGCATCCAGTAGCGACTCTACACTCCAGGATGTGTCATAGCTGCTTGACACAATATTGAACAGGCCTGTGCCATCATCCTGCTCCCAGGCGGCCAGGTAGCCGTCACCATTACTGGCGATCTGGATATTGTTGACGTTTTCAGCGCCTGTTTCCAGGGCTACCGCTGCAGACCAGTCTGTACCATCAAACACACTGGCATAGGCATCGTAGGCGGTGCTGTTATATCGTCGCCAGACTAATGCATAGCTACTGCCATTACTGGTTAATACGTTGTAGTAGCTAGAATCGAGAGCAGTAGTCCCCGCAGTACCATCATCCACAGAGGTGGGGGATAACCAGGTAGTACCATCATAGGTGGTCACCATGACTTCATAAGCACTACCGTTGTATTCCCGCCATGCGGCTGCATAAAGATTTCCGTTTGAGTGAGCCGCGACCGGGTATGAGGAAACCTGATGACTGGTCGTACCACTATCCAGCGCGCTTGCAGTAGACCAGCTTCCTCCAGTAGTGTAAAAGCTGGCATAGCTGCGGTATTGCGTCCCGTCAGATTGACTCCACACAGCCAGATAATCCGTTCCATTGGTAGTTAAGCGTTTTGGATAATAATAAAAACTATTGCCCGAGTTCTCAAGCAATTGCGCGGTTCCCCAATTACTACCATCAAATTCATTGCTATAGACTCTGCTGGCAGTTCCATCATACTGGTTCCACATGGCCAGATAACCCGTGCCATTTGTTTCAATAAAAGGATAACCAGCTGACTGATTAATCGAAGCATCGTCAAGAACCTGAGGACTGCCCCAACTGGAGCCATCAAATTGCAGGGCATAGATATTGTAATAATTACTGCCATCGTACTGTCGATAAACCAGCATGTAGTCGTTTCCATTTGAAACAAGTGATTTTTCCTCACCCTTGTCACTATTGATTAAATATGCTGAACCGTTGATACTGCTATCATCCACCTCCTGCTTTGTGCTCCAGGCAGAACCGTCAAAAACACTGGCATATATAGAGTTATAGGTTCCATCATACTCCAACCAGACTACAACAAACCCATCGCCATCTGTAGCGGCATGCATATAGCCCGATGACACGCTGCCAGTAGTTAGCACCTCAGGAGCAGTCCCCCAACTGCCATTCTCATGGATATTGGCGTAGAGGTTGTAATTACTACCGGAATACTGGCGCCAGATGGCCAGGGTACGACCATTGCCATTGCTTGTCAGTCTTGGGGAATAACTGCTGCCGCCAAAAACGGTAGTAGTCAATGCCGTCTGGGTCGACCAACTGCTGTCATCGTATACATTGGTAAAAACCCCGGCACCGGTCTCACTCCAGGTTACGACGATTTCATTAGCATTCGGGTTGAGTTCGATCTCAGGAATACTGGTGGAGCTGGTAGCGCTATCGAGCTGTTCCACAGTAGGTGACCAGCCATTATCGTAAACATTTGCATATATGTGGTTAAGGCTGCTTACCTGCTGTATCCAGCTAGCGACATATTTTGAGCCTATTGAATCGAGCTTGAAATAGCCTGAGTAAATCGGAGTACTGCCTGCTTCTATGGCGGCACCTCCGCTCCAGCTAGTGCCATTGTAGACGCTTGAAAACAGGTCGTAAGTAGAGGAACCATCATACTGCGACCAAAGTGAGGCGTAGCCACTACCGTTTGAGCTAATTATGGGGCTTCCGCTTACTGATCCAGCTGCGGATTCGAGTGCAGCAGCTGTGCCCCAAGTGTTATCGCCAGCCGCATTGATAACAGCAAAAACATCGTAGACTGTACCGTTATAACGACGAAAAGTCACTGCATAACCGGTACCATTCGATGATATGGAGTTCTCAGCACCCATATATGCTGAATTGGTACTGCCATCGATATCAGTGCGAGCACTCCAACTATAACCACTCGAATTGTAGTATGTACGATTGTATACGTTATAACGGGCGCCATCATATTTATACCAGATCACCGAATACCCGTCGCCATTAGATACAATCTGATGACCGCCCGCAGAATAAATAGTGGCAGTATCCAACAGTGCCGCAGTGCCGAAGCTCCATGATCCAGTGTACACATTGACACCTAGTCGCTGCGGTGAGTCCTGTATCCAGATTACGGCATAATCATTTCCATTAGAGGCAATGCGTGGTGAATAGGCATTAGAGGAAGAATTATCGATCACCACGGCGGCACCCCAGGTACTAGAGATACTAGGGTCTGCGCATATTCTTGCATAGATCCTGCTCTGACTGGAGCTATTTTCCTGCTGATACCAGGTGACCGCATATCCAGTACCGTTGGTGGCCAGCTTTGGCTCATAAACCGATGCATCCTGAGTATCAATAGCTGCCGCTGTTGACCAACTGCTACCATCGTAAAAGCTGGCCATTAACTGATACGCCGTGCCATCGTATGCTGTCCACACCAGGGCAAATCCGCTGCCGTTACTGACCAGTTGCGGGTTCATCGAAGCATTATTGGATATAGAGTCGAGCACTGCTTCGCTAGACCAATCTGTGCCATCATAAAAAGAATACACCAGCGAGCGGCCTATGTTGCTGACCTCCCACACTGCCATACCTTCTCCTGCCGCGTTATATTCCAGTATCGGTGTTGTCGTTGCGCCCGATGTTTGCACACTACTGATTTGCTGCACAGGAGGCTCCTGGATGGTAAAGCTCCAGCTCTCCGTTGCAGCCAGAGCCAGACCGGCGGTGTTTTGAGCACCAGTTGAAACTGAGGCCGTATAAACCTCATAGGCTCGCAGCACCTGGCTGGGAGTAAAACTCGCGGTATTCGTAGTAGTATTCAGGGTCACCGTACCTGTGACTGCTCCAACGGTATTACCACTAAGCGTGAAACTGCTTTGTAAGGTACTGAGTATCATCGGGTCATCAAAGGTAATGTCGATAGTGGTAGTGGCGGCAATATCGGTAGCACCATCTGCTGGCGTAGTGGCGGTGACGACAGGCGCAGTGGTACCACTTTGCATTTCTAACAGATTGCTAATATGATCACCGTCATCATCATAATTATCGAAAATAAAATCACTATCGATAAAACTCAGCGGTGTACTTGAGGAAGCGGTAACAGTAACAGGTTTGGTACTTTCGGCAAGTGTGACAGGATTGCTGGGGTCAGAAGTAAGCACATATTCAAGGATGATCTTGACACTGTGACTGCCCTCGGTCAGTGTCAGACTCAAAGAAGCTGATGACCCGCTAATCGTCATCTCACTTCTTGTCCCACCATCGACCTGTACATAGGCATGAACGGCACCGTTATCCTGCAATCTTAACTGGACGATTTCATCCGGTAAATGAATAGCTGCCGCAGGAGTAGTGTCAGACGAAGGATTAGGTCCACAACCAGAAACTAATAATGCTAATAGGATAATTGCCCATTCGCCGGTCCTGTTAATTATTGACGACATTTTCTTCTGCTCCGTTAATGTTAATGTTAACTATGGAACCTGAATAATTAATGCTTTCAGTAATTCATGACTCGTATAACTTCTGAGTTTATAGTAATAATTTAGGTATATACATGATCTAATGGGCCATATTGGCTTGCAGCGGCTCCATTAATTCTCATTACAAATAACAATACTCTCAGGCACTAAACTTGTAAAGGTAGATACCTTGAACCAGCACTCATATTTAACCCAAAGGCCTACTGACTTGACCCACATCCAGCTCCCCGTAGAAGAAACCCTTGATACGCTTAAGAAAAACCTTTCAGAATCTAATGAAGTAGTGCTCGAAGCACCACCCGGCGCAGGTAAAACTACTTTGGTTCCACTGGCATTAATGGATGAGTCATGGCTTGCGGGACGAAAGATCGTGATGCTGGAACCTCGCCGTATCGCCACAAAAAGCGCAGCCTATCGCATGTCTAGCCTGATCAACGAAAAACCTGGTCAACGTGTGGGATATCGCATGCGACTGGACAGTAAGATTGGCACCAATACCCGTATAGAAATCATCACCGAAGGTATACTGACACGCATGCTACAGGATGACCCGACACTTGAAGACGTTGGACTGGTCATTTTCGATGAATTTCATGAACGCAATCTGGACTCAGACCTGGCGCTGGCGCTATGCCTGAAGGGTCAGCAATTATTTAACAGCGACAGTGACAGCCAACGCTTAAGAATTCTGGTCATGTCAGCTACACTGGATAGCATTGCAATATCGAAAATGCTCGATCATGCACCTATCGTAAAAAGCGAAGGTCGAGCCTATCCGGTTGATATCATCTATGGGCGCGCCAGAAAACCCAATGATCGAATAGTCGACCACATGGTTTCCACCATCAAACAGGCTTTGCTTGATAACCCTGAAAGCAGCGTACTGGCTTTTCTACCGGGTCAGGGTGAAATCCATCGTTGTGCTGATGCACTTTCTGACTGGTTACTGGATAGTAAAATCAGTGGCATACATCTACGACCTTTGTACGGCAACCTATCGATTGAGCAGCAACAGCAAGCTATCGCACCATTGTCAGGAAAGCATGCTCGCGAGCAGAAAGTAGTACTGTCGACCAATATCGCGGAAACCAGCCTCACTATCGAAGGTATAGATATCGTGGTCGATTCAGGCCTTGCACGAGAGTCTCGCTTTGACCCGGCCACCGGCATGGCAGGTTTGCATACAGTAAAGATTTCAAGAGCCTCTTCAGATCAACGTGCGGGGCGTGCAGGACGACTACGCGAGGGTAAATGCTATCGATTGTGGTCAGCCGAACAGCAAAATCAACTCGCGGCGCATGGCAGCCCTGAAATCTTAAATACCGACCTGGCCCCCTTTGCCCTGCAGCTACTACAATGGGGTATAGATGATCCAGAGGAACTCAGCTGGATGGACCCGCCACCCAAAGGCCCGTGGCAGCAGGCTATCGATTTACTGCAATCTCTAGGCGCGTTTGAAATCAGGAACCACAGTCATGTGCTCACTACGCATGGACAGTCCATGTGCGCTTTGCCGGTACACCCGAGGCTGGCACATTTGCTAATCTGTGGCGCTGAGATTGGCTTTGCTAAAAAGGCCAGCCTGATTGCCAGTATGTTATCGGATCGAGATCCATTCAGCAGAGACAACCCCGACATCAGTCATCATATGGATATTGTATGCGGTGATACAAAGTGCCCTGCTCAACATCAGGGCTGGGTCAGGCGCACCCAACAACTGGCCCAGCAACTTGAACATCATTTACTCAAGCTCAACATCAGAAACTCACAAAGCTATTTATTAACGTCAAAACAGCTTACTGGTTACCTGCTCGCCTGCGCCTATCCAGATCGAATTGCACGTCGCCGACACTCTGGTGGCTTCCAGCTTGCTAATGGTCGTAGCGCTAATCTGCCGGGGCAGCATTATCTGGCTAAAAGCCACTGGCTGGCTGTGGCAGAAGTAAGCAATATTGCGGGAGGTCAGGGCGATGCGATTCGCTCAGCTACAGCATTAGATGAAGCTCTATTCGACGGCATCATGAGTGATTTTATCAGCACACAAACTGTTGCCGAATGGAATAAAAAAACGCATCGTTTTATCGCAGAACAGCAGCAAAAAATCGGCGCACTGATTTTAAAAAGAAAAACTCTGGAGCAGGTTCCCACAGAAGTCAAAACAGCAGCTTTAATTCAAACGATTCAGCAACAGGGCCTGCAATTATTAAAATGGAGTGACGAACTTAAGCAATGGTGTGCAAGAGTCAATATATTGCGACAGGTACAGGGGGATCAGCTGTGGCCAGACTTAACAGAGGAGTCACTGCTCAAAACTGTCGATAAGTGGCTAACGCCCTATCTGGACAAGGTCAATTCATTACAGGACTTTAAAAAACTGGATTTAAAAAGCATTCTGCAAGCATTATTACCCTGGGATAAGCAGCAGCAATTAAATGAGCTGGCTCCGCTGCGTCTTACCGTACCTTCCGGTTCATCTATTGCCATTAACTACAATGAATCGCCTCCGGTGCTGGCGGTAAAGCTACAGGAAATGTTTGGCTGTGAACAAACACCAACCATAGCCAAAGGCAAAGTAGCATTACTAGTACATTTACTAAGCCCCGCAGGCAGACCGCTACAAATCACTCAGGATCTTGCAGGTTTCTGGCGTAGCTCCTACCACGATGTCAAAAAAGATATGAAAGGCCGCTACCCAAAGCACCCCTGGCCAGATGATCCACTAGTTGCTATCGCGACCCGAAAAACCAAAGCAAGAAGTTAGTCTTCTTCAGCATTCACCGCAGCAAGAAAGTCATCCAGTGTACGCCCAGCCTCGTGCACAAAATACTCTCCGCTTTCCAGCAGGCTGCTCATGCGGTCAACACGGAAATGTCGAAACTCATCTCTCAACTCACACCAGGCGAGCAGAGTCCAGGTTCTGCCCCAGTAAGCGAGCCCCAGAGGACGCACGGTACGTACAGACTTTTCACCATCAGAGCGCTGGTAGTGAAACTTAACCTTACTCTGATTACGCACCGCCTGACGTAACAGATTGAGCGAATCACTGACTTCGGCTTCCGGGCCAAAAGGTGCTACCAGGATAGTCTTGCGAGACAGCTCGGGTAACAGGCGCTCCGGTAATACAGCCTCAATTCTCGCGACTGCGCGTTCGGCAGCATTCGCCAGCACCGGATCACTCCACACACCCACCATGCGAACACCGAGCAAAAGCGCCTCCAGCTCTTCCTCGTCAAACATCAATGGAGGCAGGCGAAACCCCTGCATCAGACGATATCCCAGGCCTGCTTCAGCTATAATCGGGATCCCCGATACAGATAGATCCTGAATATCTCGATAGATAGTACGTTCAGATACCTCAAGTAAATCAGCCAGAGTATGTGCAGTGCACCAGCGATCACTGCGTAACTCCTGAGTTATACGGAATAGTCGGTCAGCACGGCGCATGAGTAGTTTAGATCTCTATTGACATCAAAAAATGCAGTGTACATGGAAATTCTAAAAAAATAATAGCTCTGCTTTATCTACTGACAGTACGTTGTCAGTAGGTTGTGAGTAAGATAGCGGCAATTACTCAAAAGGAGATCGCCATGACTACATCATTTACCCCTAACCTGATGACTCAAGACGTCAACGCTTCTGTAAAATTCTATAGCGAGTATCTTGGATTCCAGATAATGATGGGGCTTCCCTTTCACACACAAACCCCTGTTGAAACATTAACTGAGGATAATCCATTACAGTATGCTATGTTGAATAAAGATGGAGCCATGATTATGTTCCAGCATCAGCAGTCACTCGCCGAAGAATACGAGCAATTTACCGATATGCCAGTAGCCGCCAGCGCTACTTTTTATCTGGAAGTTGAAAACCTTGACGAGCTTCTGGCGGGTTTAGGCGACGATATTAATATCGCCTTACCCGAACGCGTGACCTTTTACGGTATGCGCGAACTATGGATAAAAGACAACAATGGCTACGTCATCACTCTGGCACAAAAACACGCTGACAAATGATTAATCCACTCAATAATCCACCGACCCGATACTGGGTCGGCGTCGCCTCACACAATCATGTTCTAAAAGGCATAGCTGGCGGTTTCGCACAGCTGTGCCACGGCAAGCAACACGCATTAAAGCGCATGAGCAAAGGCGACTGGATCATCTATTACTCGCCACAGAAAATCTTCGGAGAAAAATCGCCCTGCCAGCGATTTACCGCTATCGGCGAAGTCATCAGCGACAATATCTATCAGGTTGAGATGGCGCCCAGCTTCACCCCCTTCCGCCGTGATATTCGATTTTTACCCACGCAGGATTGTGCTATTCAGCCGCTGCTCAATCGACTATCCTTTATCAAGGATAAAAAGCACTGGGGTTACGTATTCCGCTTCGGTCATCTACAGATACCCGAAGCAGATTTTCAACTCATTCAACAAGCCATGACAGCTTAAAACAAAGAGGACACTAATAATGATTATTGACCACCTGGGAATATCGGTATCTGACTATCCAGCCAGCAAGAAATTTTACTCACAATGCCTTGCACCATTAAGTATACAACTAGTTATGGAAGTTCAGGGTTGGGGAGGGTTTGGCAGGGATGGTAAACCTGAGTTCTGGTTTGGTATTGGCGATCAGGCTCAGACACCAATGCATATTGCTTTTTCAGCATCAAGCAGAGATGAAGTGGATCGTTTTTATCAAGCCGCCCTTAATGCCGGTGCAACCGACAATGGTGCACCAGGGCTTCGACCTGAGTATCACCCCGATTATTACGGCGCTTTTGTTTTTGACCCCGACGGTCATAATATCGAAGCTGTGTGTCACAAGCCCGAATAATCTGGATTGACGCATAATGACTGATAAAATCCGCTGTGCATGGGTGGGAAACGAAGCACTCTACCAGGCCTATCACGATAAAGAATGGGGTGTACCCTGCTACGATGATCGTGCTCTATTCGAACTACTGATTCTCGAAGGAGCACAGGCAGGGTTATCCTGGATTACCATCCTGAAAAAGCGTGAAAATTACCGTCGCCTGTTCGACAACTTCGATGCAGACAAGATTGCTCGCTATAAGCCAAACAAGATCGAAAAACTGTTGTTAGATCCGGGTATTGTGCGTAATCGTCTTAAGGTAGAGGCAACCGTTATCAATGCGAAGATGTTCCTGGATTTACAAAAAGAACCTGGTGGGTTTAGCGACTTTATCTGGAGTTTTGTGGATGGAAAACCCATCAAAAACTACCCACGTACTCTAAACGATATTCCGGTTAAAACCACAGAATCTGATGCCTTATCTAAAGCACTCAAAAAGCGTGGCTTCAAATTCATCGGTAGCACCATTTGCTATGCATTTATGCAGGCAGCGGGTCTTGTGGATGATCATACCGTTGATTGCTTTTGCCATACCAGAAAATAAGTTAAACTCAGCTTGTCTTTGATAGAAACAGCCATCATCCCAGAATCCGCAGTTGGACGAGTTGAAGTGTGCGTTTGAGGTGGTGTAGTTTTGGTCACACACAGCCTTTCCTGCCTGGTCGTTCCGTACTGGGCTGAAACCTCAAAAATTAAAATTCGTGCTGCACTATTAGTTGCTTCACCGAACCCAGACGGACCTAACTTCCCAAAACAGGCGCCTTGTTTTTCTCCCCTGCCTATGAACCCTCTTCCTTCCCCGGGTATTGTTGTGGCAAGTACAAATAACCCTTATGCTAGCCTTGAATTCGCAAAATCTTCTGAACATGCCTGGGGTAGTGAATTTATCAATATTGGCCCTGCTGGGCATATTAACTCAAGCAGTGGCCTGGGAGAATGGCATGCGGCGGGCTTTTCTTTTTTTAAACAGCCTATCGCATAACCGTTTATTTACTGAATCTGCTGCTAACATCAACAGCAGCAAGAACCTAAGAATCCACAGGTATCACAACCTAAAGAATCTCAATTGAGCACATTAAATGCTTTAGATAATTCATCATCGAAACTTTTTACCCGTTCCCAAAAATCCACAATATATTTCTGGTTCGAAGCCTCCAGATTCAGTTGACCACAGCTAACGACATTTATAAAATCAATCATCAGCGGTGTGCCCTCATTGATGCTTTTATACTGTCTCTCTATTCCGCAAATGGGAGCGCTGAATTTTGATTTATTAATAAGATCTAAATAACCACCGCCTTTTAAGTGGACCAGGTTGTAATAACCAAAGCGTACATTGAAATCCCTACCCGCTAATGTCTGCTTATCAGAACCCAATACTCTAAATCTATTTTCAAAACCATCCAGTAACGACAATCCGTTCTCATCAGGATTTTCATTAACAATAAGAAAATATTCCGGCACCCATGGCCACTTTTCCTTAACAAATATACGAATACCTGCACTTCCAGATGAGATTTCTTTATATTCTAAAGATACCGAAACTTTTTCTGCTACTACAGGCGACTGCTTTGTAGCCCCTTCAGCAGCAAACAAACTAAAACTAGAAAAAGAAGCCAATAAAAAAATAGCCCAGAATTTTAACATCCTAAAATCACTATCAAAGAGTAAAGCTTATTGATTCAACCTTCACTCCATTTTCTGGTTTCCGGATCATAAGTTCTAATTTTTTTCACTTTCATTTGTGATAAAACACTATCCTTTATTGCTCCCATACACTTTTCGCTGGGTACTATAAAATTGATTTTCTTTCTTGTGTCCGTGCTACTATCACCGGTTGACACATAGTAAGCATGACGACCAATATCCTTTGAATCAAAGTCATATTTTGCTGTCCACATCGAGGCAGGTAACTCACATTTCATAAAAAACACATTAGCTACATTATCGATTGCACACTTACCATCATAACTATCGAGAATATCGAAATATGCCTCATTATGGAAAGCATACCCACTATTTAAAGTGGCTATAGTGATGTCAAGTTTATTACAAGCAGGATCAGTAGATTTGTAAATCTGGTTTTCAACCCTGGCGGCACTTCTATCACCCACACGTTTGATGTCAGACCTGTGGTAAGTGATATTTTCAATCGCGTATTTACCAAGGTTTAAAGTTTTTGACTCTTCATTGTATTTTGGCGACAAATCATAATAGTTCGTGCAGGAGATCACCTGTGTGGATAGCAGAAAAATAATAAGTAGCTTAAATTTTGAATACATCTTGAGTTCCTTCATGTTTAATACTCTGTTTTTTTTGTTCCTAACATAAAATATTGTCTGAGCCAGAACCTTCTTTTCATTCTTTCTCTGCCAACATCAATATTCTGTAATAATATACTGGGCCAATGGCTTTGAAAACCTTAGCGAAGCTTGTTTTTTTAAATAGTGACAATAGCATATCCCCCAGATTTACCATGCAAGCACAATGGCAGGGCTGCTCCTGGGCTGCTCATCTCAAGTCTAAAGTAACCAGTTAATATTTTACAGGGAGATATCCATGACCAAAATTGAACACACTAACATGACTGTTCCCGATATAGATGAAGCGATCCGCTTAATTCAAATAGTCGCGCCAGATTTTAAAATTAGAAAAGATGAAACGCCTCCCGGTAGTTAGCGATGGGTACATATTGGCAATGATGAAAATTATTTTGCCTTGCAAGTAGCGCATTTAGATTCTGAGCCAAACTTGTCGCTGCAGGCTATCAACGTAGCATTTCAACTCCTGATGAAAAATATCGTACCCGACACTACTTCTTTGACAATATGGGATTTGAATGGGAGCTAATTGAGCACTCTACTGACAAACCTGATGAGAAATTTCTGTATGAGTAATACTCAATCAGCTCTGATTATATCTAGCAGTAACAACCTGCCATTTACTGTGGTTCCAAAATCATAGAAACATTTATTTGCGCTGGATTTACGTGCTTCTTTTACCTTATCAGCCTATACTCAGCCCAGCTCAGAAGAAATGCAATCCACAATTGCCAGACGGCTACTGTTGAGACCGGATTATTGATAATTTAACAATCCTGCCATACTCTGAAAATCGTAAAACCCAATGGCTTAGGCTATTATTTATAAAAATTAATCGATGAACAACAATATGCTTTACAAGGTGATGCTGGTCGATGATTCTGCCGTGATTCGCGGTCTTTTCAACCGCTGGTTAGAGGAAGATGGCGCCATTAAGGTTGTCGCCTATGCAGCCAACGGAATTCAGGCTCTTAAAGAACTCACTCGACACGATATTGATGTGGTAGTCCTGGATATCGAGATGCCTGAAATGGATGGAATGCAAACGCTTCCCAGGATTCTACGGGCCAGGCCAGATATAAAGGTCATCATGGCCGGTACTCCATCTCATCAACAGGCAGAGATTAGCTTAAAAGCTCTGGAGTCAGGTGCTGCCGACTACATACTCAAACCAGCCAACAATAAAGAGTTACAGAGTGACCGGGTATTCCGTCGCGAATTAATCGAAAAGATAAAAGCATTGGCTGCAGCTCGGCGTCGTAAACAGGGCATTGAGTCTGCGCATAAAACTTTTCCACCTTCCCACTCTGAAAACTATACGGCTACTCACCGCGCTAGTCGTCTATCCGATTCACTTAGAAGCAATACAACCACACCTCCGAGTAGCCCAGCAATCAGTGATAGACTCTATTCGGATAAGTCGATAACGCTGCGAACACCCGGGAGAGCTCGTCCAGAAATTCTTGCTATAGGGAGTTCAACTGGAGGCCCCCAGGCACTGTTCACACTGTTTAGTGCTTTGCAAGGGCTTTTGACTGTGCCCGTAGTTATTACACAGCATATGCCTGCAGACTTTACCTCTATTCTCACAGAGCACCTGTCTCGTGTCACCAAGGGCATCTGTAAGGAAGGAGAAGATGGCGAAGAGCTAGTTGCAGGTAATATCTATCTGGCTCCTGGAGATCATCACATGCTGATAACCAGGCGCGGCCCTCGGATGGTGATTAAAATAACTCGAGATCCACCAGAAAACTTCTGTAGACCCGCAGTTGATCCTATGATGCGCTCGCTTAAAACTACATACAACGACCGAGTACTGGCAATCATTCTGACAGGCATGGGGCAGGATGGATTAAAGGGATGTCGCGAACTGGCTGATGCAGGTAGTACCATCCTCGCTCAGGATGAAGCTTCATCTGTGGTTTGGGGCATGCCTGGAGCAGTAGCTACCAATGGATTATGCTCGGCCATCTTGCCACTTGATAAAATAGGCCCTGTAATTGCTAAAATACTTAAAGGAGGGCACTTATGAAACCCGAAGATTTTGACTTTATTGCCCAAATTTTAAAAAAACGCTCAGGTCTAGTGGTTGCAAAAGATAAGCTCTATTTATTAGAAAGTCGTCTACTGCCTCTAGCTCGTAAACGAGGCATAGCCGATATGCATGAGCTGGTGGCCAGTATTCGCCGCTTCCCAGACGAAACCTTGCTTAGGGATATCACCGAAGCAATGACTACCAATGAGTCCTTTTTCTTTCGCGATACCCGCCCATTTGATCAATTTCGCAATCACACCCTTCCTGCCTTACTGAAATCCAGGGCCAGTCAAAAGTACATTCGAATTTGGTGTGCTGCTGCCTCGACCGGCCAGGAGCCCTATTCCCTGGCAATGATCCTTAAGGAAGAAGCCTATAAACTTAGCGGCTATCGAGTAGAAATCCTCGCCACAGACCTGTCGCGAGAAGTGCTGGAACGTGCCCGACAGGGCATTTATAACCAGTTCGAAGTTCAACGTGGGCTGCCTGCTACGATGCTCAATAAATATTTTAAAAAGGTGGGTAATGAGTGGCAAATCAGCGCTGATATTCGCTCCATGGTCACTTACAGGGAATTCAATCTGCTCAATAGTATGGCCTCTCTGGGCAAATTCGACGTTATCTTCTGTCGTAATGTGTTGATCTATTTTGATCAGGAAACCAAAGGTATTGTATTAAACAATATTGCCAGGCTGTTGCCAGAAGATGGATTTCTTTATCTGGGGGGGACTGAAACTATTCTGGGCGTTACCGAAGCTTTCAAACAAACCCCAGGACAACGGAGCATCTACTGCCCTGCGGGAAAATAATCTACCTCAAATAAAAAACCGCACCTGGTTTTTGCCAGGTACGGTTTTTCTTGATGCGGCTATTGCTAAGAGAAGGTTAAACCTTAAACTGCCCCACCAATTTCTTAAGCTGCTCTGCCAGACTCGCCAGGTCGTCGCTTGCCTGAGCAGCCTGTTTTGAACCTTCTGAAGTCTGCTCCGCCACATTATTGATATTCACAATATTACGGTTGATCTCTTCGGTAACGGTACTTTGCTCCTCGGCGGCACTCGCTATCTGAGTGTTCATAGTGTTGATACGTTCGACAGCCTGATTAATAGTATTTAGAGCCTCAGCTGCTGCTGTTGCCTGCGCTACACCATGCTCGCTTTTTTGCTTACTGACTTCCATCACCTGCACCGCTTTATTGGCACCAGACTGCAGACGATTAATCATTTCTTCAATTTCCTGGGTAGACTGCTGAGTACGACCAGCCAGCGTTCTTACTTCATCTGCTACTACAGCAAATCCTCGCCCTTGCTCGCCTGCCCTGGCAGCTTCGATGGCAGCATTTAGCGCCAGTAAATTGGTTTGTTCAGCAATCCCCTTAATCACATCCAGAACCGACCCTATGCTTTCACTCTCATGTTCCAGTTCACGAATCACCTGAGATGACTGCTCAACCTCATTAGCCAGTTCAGTGATAGCATCAATGATCTTATCAACCACAAGCTTGCCTTCTTCGAATGTGACATCGGCCTCCTTAGCGGCCTCAGCTGCTGCCACCGCACTACGAGCCACCTCATGTACTGTGGAGTTCATTTGAGTAATTGCAGTAGCAACCTGACTGGTTTCCATTTGCTGTTGATTAATGCCAGAAGTGGTTTGAGCATTCACTACAGAGGTTTCTTCAGCCGCTGCAGCAAGCTGAGAAACAGCATCCTTTACCTGAGTGATAGCAGTGCTAAATTTATCAGCCATACGGTTAAAAGCCGTGGCTATATGCCCAATCTCATCTTTACTTTTGTAATCCACTCGCCCAGTTAAATCACCATCTGCCAGGCTATTGGCTACCATTTCTACACTTGTAACACCTTTTGAGATACCTGAGATAATTACCCATGCCAGCAGAATACCAATCGATATACCTGCCACTAACAGGATAGTCACCTGAGTAACCATACTGTGATACTGCTCATCGGCATCTTTGAATGCTTTAGCGGCCTCTATCTCTTCATCTTTAACCAATGTGTCCATTGCTTCCTGCATTTTAGCAATTGCAGGGTTAATTGTTTTTAACAATAAAATATTTGCGCCTCTATACTCTCCGGACTCGATTTTTTCTATTGCAGGATTGTACCCCTGGTCTTTTACCACCTCAAACTGTTGAATAAACGTATTTACAGCTGCCTGTAAATGTTCTGGGGCCGGTTCCTCCATGTATTCCTTCCAATGCTCTTCAATGATGTCAATATCCTTGTGCATAAGGTCCAGATGTAAAGAGACGGGATGATTATGCATGGTGGCGAATTCGGTGCTCGGATCGTGCTGAAGGGAGAGCAGAAGTAAGCTCCTCAACTCCTGATTATGTTCAGCAATTACCCCAAGAAGGTGAGTATGATGCAGATCAGAATGATACATAGTGTCCAGCGCATTATCTGAATCGTGCATACCTGACAACCCCATCGCGCCGACAATAATACCAGACAGCGCTAAAATACAGACAAGAATGAATAATCGGATTTTTATTGGAAGGTTATTTAGAATACTCATTGCTCACCCCGGTTGCAGAGTTACCATATAAATGGAAAAGACCTAATTAAAGCTCACGATTTACTACTCTGAGTACTGCTTACTGCTTTCAGTACTTATTAATGCTATCAATACTGATTACTGCTTTTAGTATAGAAGCGATAGCTAGTATTACAAGTCAGCATACTTAATAAACTGAAGCTGCATAACATATATTACTAGAGGGTTTGACGGCCACTTAATCGTTTTCTTTAATTCTTTTTTGCACTCTGATCTATTTTTTTATTATGCGAAAAGTAAGCTGCCATCAATGCAAATGAAAGTGATAAGCTCAGGGTCCAGCGTAACACCATAAATAATGCCTGAAATTTCTCAGGATTGATCTTCGTTTTACCGATAAACAATGAAATCAGTAAGGTGATAATAGCCATTCCCATCATCTGGCCCATCATTCGTGCCAGATTCAGTAATGCGGAAACTATCCCTAATCTGGTTTCAGCCACTGAACCAAAAATAGAATTACTATTGGGCGTTGAAAACAGGCCAAAGCCAAGACCGAGCATCATCAAGGCGCTGCCAATATAAATGAGAGATCGGTCCTGATCAACAAATAACAGCATAAAGGTACCAAGTGCAGCGAACAGGCACCCAATGGTGGCTATATCCCTCGGCGGGTAGCTATCTGACAATCGTCCTGCAACTGGTGCAACAAACGCCATCACCACGGCCTGTAACATGAGCATCTTTCCCGCATCAGAGGGTGACAGGCCTCGATTGTATTGCAAGTACAGACCCAGTAAGAACATCGGACCATAGTTTGCGCTGTACATAAATACCGCCGCTAGCAGAGACCGGCTCAAGCTATGGTTTTGCCATACCAGCTTTAACCTGATGATGGGATTAGCTGAAACACTGGAATGCCTGATAAATAATATTAAGAAAATGATCCCCACAGCCAGATAGATGGATGCTGATTGCTGCGGCAGATTTGTCATCCCTGCAAATAAGCTTAGCACCCATACTGCTAATAACAACGAGCCCCACCAATCCAGCTTTACCGCATCATGGTTACGCCATTCGCCTTTCATATAAAATACTGACAGAAAAATGGTCAGCAGAGATAAAGGTACCTGAAACAGGAACACACTGTGCCAGCCAAAGTGTTCGGTTAACCAGCCACCCAATAACGGGCCACAGGTCAACCCGGTGTACACAGAGGCAACCATCCAGCCCAGTGCGGCTCCACGACCATTTCCACTATACACACTACCCACTATCGCCATACTGGTACTAAAAAACATGGCTGCACCCACACCCTGAACCACTCTAAAAAGCAGCAGCGCTTCAATGCTATTTGCTATACCTGCGAGCACACTACTCAACAGGAAGACCGATGTTCCCAGGATATAAAAAAACTTTCGCCCATAACTATCGGATAACCGCCCGGCGGGTAATAAAGTGACCAGATTACTCAGTAAAAAAGCGGTAGGAATCCAGCTTGCATAAACCGCATTTGCATGCAAATCGTGGGCAATCGCCGGTACTGCGACCAGAGTTGCTGATAAGGATAAAGGTGCCAGAAACCCGCCAATACAGATATTTATCAATACCAGTAAGCGGGCGCCTGGATTTTGCTGATAATATTGGGCTGTTTGCCGATTATTCATAGCGTGTTGAAACTTTTGACTGGCTCATTATCTATTCCAGACATCATGTACCCATGAAAATTTGTATGGCATTTTGCCCTGTATAGCGTTGATACAATCGTTTACTCTTGCGTAAACTCTTCGGTATCTATCTCAAGCTGAATTGCCGCGTTATATCGCGCTCCCTGTACGGTTTTCTGATTGATAGTTTCATCCATTAGCTGAATACTTTCAGCATCCAGCGATAGCTTTGCAGCGGCTGCATTTTCAAGCATATGCTCGATACAGGTCGTACCCGGTATAGGTATAATATGTTCAGCTTTTGCCAGCAGCCATGCCAGTGATAATTGTCCCAGAGTACAGTCATATTGATGTGCAATCGGCTTTAGTCGCTCAAGCAGAGCCAGATTCCTCGCATAGTTTTCTGCATCAAAACGCGGCATGCTTCGCCGTAGATCAGCTGTCTCCAGGGTAGCCACATCGGTTAATACACCGGTTAAAAACCCACGCCCCACAGGGCTGAATGCAACAAAAGCAATGCCCAGTTCGCGACAGGCCTCCAGCACTTTAATTTCCGGGTTGCGTGTCCAAAGTGAATACTCAGTCTGCAGCGCAGTGATAGGATGTTCCTGCTGAGCTTTGTGCAGCGTTTCTGCTGAAACCTCCGATAACCCCAGTGTGCGCACCTTGCCCTCTTCAACCAGTCGAGCCATTTCGCCGACGGGCTCTTCGACAGCTATTGTTTTATCCCAGCGATGCAGGTAATACAGATCAATCACGTCGGTGCCGAGTCGCTGCAGACTGTCTTCACAATGTTTACGTATAACCTCTGGGCGATTATTGATTTCGCGCTTGCCCTCGGCATCTTTGAACATGCCACACTTACTGGCCAGCACAAATTCATCGCGCCTATGCATCACAGATTTTCCAAGCAGGCTTTCATTGGCACCAAAACCATATAATGCAGCTGTATCCAGCATGTTATAGCCTGCATCCAGTGCCTGATTTAACAATCTGCTTGAATACTCTTGCGACGGCGGACTGGCATAAGCATGAGAAAGGTTCATGCAGCCCAGGCTAATTTCTGATACCGAAAAGGACCCTAACTGTCGTTGCTGCATCATTTGTTCTGCTCCGAATTATGCTTTATCCTGGCATTGCTCACATCAATTAGCTCTTCTTTGCCATCTACAAAAAAACACCCGTTGATCTCTCAAAGTTACTTTCGTTTATATCGAATACTGTATTAAGTTAGCTAGACAGGGCCTGCTTAAGCTCAAAACTGACATCAGCCGCCTGTTTAATCGTCAGGTTATTTTGACCGTTTAGCAATTTCCTTCCCGCCATATGATCCGCCGGGCTATTGATACTATCGATAGCAATTAAACACCCCTTCCTGAAGTAGAACCAGGAAAAGCTATCACTTTCTCCATCACCTCTCATGACTGCCTCGTCATAACCGCTAGACAATCCGACCATCTGTAACTTGACATGATACTGGTCAGACCAGAACCAGGGTGCAGCCTCAAACGGTTTCGCCTGACCCACAATACTGGCAGCAACCGCTTTCGCCATTTCCACAGCGTTCTGCACCGACTCCAGTCGACGTAGACTGCCATCCGGCATTTTTTGAGCAGTACAATCTCCCAGTGCATAGATATCAGGATCACAGGTACAGCCAGAGCTATCGATGATGACGCCACCGTCACATTCAATACCGGCATTTTGCGCCAGCTCCTGATTGGGCAATACACCAACACCAAGAACCACCATATCTGCATCCAGCTGATTGCCATTACTCAGCTTTACGCCAGTCAGCTGACCTGATTCGGTGACTACTTCACTGACAGCAACATTGAGTAGAATCTCGCAACCCTGCTTTTCATGCAGGGTTTTGAAATACTCTGAAATCATTGGTGATACCACACGCGACATCAGACGATCGGCATACTCAACGACCGTTACCTTCTTGCCCAGCTTGATCGCCACAGCGGCCATTTCCAGACCAATGAACCCGCCACCTACCACCAGCAGGTTTTTTACCGAGCCCATTTGTGCAGCTATCGCCAACGTATCATCCAGGCTACGCAGACTATGCACACCCTTAGCATTCACCTGATCGACAGGCGGTATGCGCGCGCGCGAACCGGTTGCCAGGATCAACTTGCTATATGAGATGATGTCGCCATCATCCAGCGTTAGCGTCTTGTTAGACGCATCTATAGCCGTCACCTGAACGCCGGTTCGTAGCTGAATATCCTTTTTCTCAAACACTGCAGGCTGTCGAATGATCAACTGCTCCTGGGTATATTCGCCCAGCAAAAATGCCTTGCTCAATGGTGGTCGATTGTAGGGTGCATGAGACTCTTCCCCGAGCATCAATATCGGAC
>JBNKMF010000048.1:0-37693 GCA_050292965.1 Gammaproteobacteria bacterium
AGCTATTCCGCGTCGTTACGCCTTGATCTACACCACCTCAAACGCACACTTCAACTCGTCCAACTGCGGATTCTAGGTTGAATCTATAGCGTACAACGGAATAAGGTGAATTCAATATCTTCTTTGAATTGAGTAGGTAGCTGGTCGACTGTTTTTTGAGCCTGTAAAAACCTGATGCTATAGCGATGTTTTCCAGCGCTGATTTCGGGAAAGATTTCACTACCCATCGGCATTTCGATACGAAGCAATTGATTTGGTTGTGATGTATCTAATGCCTCCTGAAAAAAGCCTTTGTTAGCGTAGATTGGTTCCGCATGTGCGCTATCCCGAATGATATTCAGGATTAATATTAGTACATCGTGGATTTTATAATATGGAGATGCCCAGCGATCAATATCATTCAGGCGCATTTTGTGTCGCAGATTTAACCAGTAGCGTAATTGTGGTAGATCAAAATCACAGCTGCCACCTGGTATCGATGCGCGTTGTTTGATAGTTAGCAGAAAGTCGATTTTTTTCAGGTGTTCACCTAATTTACCATCCATACTGTGAATGCCATTCAATGCATGCTTCAGTTTACTTAAGGTGAGTTCCAGGCGAGATTTATCAACGCCATCGTGGCTAGCGAGGAGTTTGAGTGCTTTATGCTGTCGTTCCAGCTCCTTCAAAATTTCCTGTTTGATATCACCACGTTCAACCAGGGCGGTGATTTCAAGTATCGTAAGTAGTGCCTGGTGACTCGCTGCATCAGTATCCTGATCCTTAAAAAAATCCAGCTTATGTACCAAAGCCTCTATACGAAGGAACATTCGTATTCTTTCGTTCAAAGGTTGTTCGAAAATATAGGTTTTCGGCTGCATGTGGATAAAATCTAAAAGTTTTACGTATTATAACTGATTACAGTCAAATCATCAGTTTCAGATTTTTAGAATTATTACCAAGCTGAGTTAGCTCATGGTGGGTCTCAGTTACTCGTTCTGTAGGATCACAATCATCATTATTTAAAATGATACTATCCGCTCGGCTTAGTCTTTGTTCATTGTCCATTTGTGAGTCGAGTATTTTATTCGCAAGAGTGGTATCAATTCCATCACGCTGGATTAGCCTGGAAATCTGTACCTGACGGGAACAGTCGATTGCTATAATGTGATCTACCAGAGAGTCAAATCCAGTTTCGTACATCAGTGGCACAACAAGGAGTATATAGGGACTATTCGTTATCAGTTGCATTAATCTGGTCGCTTCGTCCCGAATCAAAGGGTGAAGCATTTTCTCAAGCCAGAGTTTTTGCTTTGCATCGTTGAAAACTATTTCTCGTAATAGCTTTCGATTTATCGATGCGTCAGATTGTAATATCTGGTGCCCATAATTATCCAGAGTTTTCTGGTAAGCGATCTGGCCTGGCCGCATTAAATCGTGGCTGATGCTATCGGTATCGATAACCGCGACACCTAGTGATTCAAAAATCCGGCTAATAGTTGATTTGCCAGACGCTATCCCTCCACATAGCCCTACCTTAAGCATGCTAGAGGAAAGAAAAATAAAAGCGGTTTAGCTGTTCACCATACAGCAGACTAATCCATCCAGCAGCGGCTAAATACGGTCCAAATGGTATTTGAGTCGCACGAGATGTTTTCTTAAGAGCGATCATCGTAAGACCTACTGTTGCCCCAACCAGAGAAGAGGTCAGGATGATAACAAGTAGCATCTTCCAGCCCATCCAGGCACCCAACATAGCGAGTAATTTGAAGTCGCCATGCCCCATGCCTTCTTTACCAGTGATGACTTTAAAAACGATATACACCGACCATAGGCTCATATATCCCGCCATGGCACCAATGACACTGGCTTCGAGGTCAACAAAAATATCGAAAAACCCTAGCAGAATACCTAACCACATAAGCGGCAAAGTCATGGTGTCAGGCAGAAGTTTATGACCGATATCTATCCCACTTGCTGCAATTAAGGTCCAGCTAAACAAAAGTGCAAACGCTGTTTGAAGAGTCAGTCCGAAGTGCAGGGCGATCCATAAGGATACGATTCCAGTAAAAAGCTCTACTAACGGGTATTGAATGGAGATATGAGCTTTGCAGGAAGAGCATTTTCCTCGCAAAAACAGGTAACTGATGATAGGAATATTTTCCCAGGCAGTTATCTTATGACCACAGTTACCGCAACGTGAACGAGGGAGAATTAAGTTGAATCTTTCTGGAGTTTCTTCTGCTGGTTGTTCCAGGAATTCAAGACAATCGCTACGCCATTCTCGTTGCATCATTTTGGGTAGACGGTAGATGACTACGTTTAGAAAACTACCTACCAATAAACCTATAATGCAGATATAAATGTTGAATGCTAGTGGTGATTGCTCAAAGAAAGCTAGAGTTTGGTTTAACACAGTAATGTATCTAACTAAACAACTTGTCCGAGCTGGAATATTGGTAAATACATCGCCACAATTAGGCCACCAACAAGCACACCTAATACGGCCATGATCATTGGTTCCATTAATGAAGTCAGGTTATCGACCAGATTGTCGACATCTGCCTCATAAAAATCTGCGACTTTACTTAGCATGTGATCAAGAGAGCCGGACTCCTCACCAATGGAAACCATCTGTATTACCATATTTGGAAACAAGCCTGTTGTCCTCATTGAAGCCTGTAATTGAGTACCTGATGATATATCATCCTTTATTTTTAAAGACGCTTCTTGGTATATGATATTACCTGTTGCGCCAGCAACTGAGTCCATTGCTTCAACCAGGGGAACACCTGCAGCTGACATGGTTTCTAGTGTCCTTGCAAATCGTGCAATGGCAGATTTTTGTAGAATAGTCCCGACAACCGGAAATTTTAAAGCAATTTTATCAACGCTTTTTCTGAACTCTGCTGAACGTGCGTGCATTTGTTTATAGGCCCAAAAAAGTAACCCAATTGATAATAGAAAAATCCACCAATAAGACTGCATGAATTCGGATAACGCTATAACAAATAAGGTCATCGCAGGCAACTCAGCCCCAAAGTTCTCAAATACTGATTGGAATTGGGGAACCACAAAAATTAACAGGATAGCTGTAACAATAAAAGCAACAACTAGTACAGAAATAGGATAAGTCATGGCCTTTTTAACCTTGGCTTTTAAAGCTTCAGTTTTTTCTTTGTACGTGGCTAATTTATCTAGCATTGTTTCTAGCGCGCCTGATTGCTCACCCGCATTAACTAGATTGACGAATAAATCATCGAAGTGCAGAGGGAATTTCTTTAAGGCCTCAGCAAAGTTAGATCCACCTTCAACAGTCGCTTTGATATCTAGAATCATCTTCTGTACTGCTTGATTCTCATGTCCCTGGCCGATAATTTCAAATGACTGAACCAGAGGGACGCCTGATGACATCATGGTGGACATTTGCCGACTAAATATTGCGATATCTGCAGGTGTGATTTTTTGTTTACCGCCAAAAAGGGGGGTCGGCTTCTTTCTTAATCGTAATGGGTTTATGCCCATTTTTCTCAACTCACCTTTAGCGAGAGCTTCGTTTAAAGCATAAACTTCGCCTTTTATCTTTTTTCCACTACGGTCAGTTCCTTCATAAAGGAATTCAATTTTTTCTGCTGGTTTTTTTGCCATAAGATATTAGTCCTTGGTAACCCGGTTGGCTTCTTCGAGACTGATGAGGCCTTGTTTAATCTTTTTCAGCGCCGATCTTCTGAGATCATCGACCCCTTCTTTTTTAGCCTGATCGGCAATATCAATAGAATTACCACCAGACATGATAATTCGTCCTGTTTCTTCTGACATCGGCATAACCTGATAAATGCCTACTCGCCCTTTATATCCACCCACACATTGATCGCAGCCAACAGCTTTGTATAGGGTGAAATTTTCACTCAAATCTTCGGCTGTAAACCCTTCTTCTTCAAGAACCTCTCGCGGTAGGTCGTCAGGTTTTTTACAATGTGGGCAAAGTCTTCGCCCCAGTCTTTGAGCAATAATTAAAGAGACTGATGTCGCGATATTAAATGGTGGCACGCCCATATTCATTAAACGGGTCAAAGTTTGAGGTGCATCGTTGGTATGTAGGGTAGATAATACAAGATGACCTGTTTGAGCAGCTTTAATAGCGATCTCTGCAGTTTCAAGGTCTCTAATTTCACCTACCATAACCACATCAGGATCCTGACGTAAAAATGCTCTTAGCGCTTCAGCGAAGGTTAAACCAACTTTGGTGTTAACGTTCACCTGATTGATCCCTTCCATATTAATCTCTGCTGGATCTTCAGCTGTTGAGATATTGGTTTCAGGGATATTTAAAATATTTAATCCAGTATACAGAGAAACAGTTTTACCACTGCCCGTAGGTCCAGTCACTAGAATCATACCGTACGGGTTAGAAAGAGCTTTCATATAGAGCTCTTTCTGTTCAGGCTCGTAGCCTAAAGCATCTATACCTAATTTTGCACTTGACGGATCGAGGATACGTAAAACAATCTTTTCTCCAAACAATGTGGGTAGGGAGTTGACACGAAAATCAATAGCTCTTTTTTTAGAGAGCTTCAACTTAATTCGTCCATCCTGTGGTACACGCCGTTCGGATATATCCATGCGAGACATAACCTTTACACGGGCTGTTAGCTTGGCGGCAAGATTTATTGGCGGTGAAGCTACTTCCGAAAGTAAACCATCTATACGGTATCGAATGCGATATTTTTTTTCATAGGGTTCGAAATGGATATCTGAAGCACCTTTGTTAATAGCATCAACCAGGATCTTATTTACATATTTGACGACTGGTGCATCGTCAGCGTCACTTCGAGTCGGGGCGGCTTCTTCTTCTGCTGCTTCACTTTCAATATCGAGATTGCCGAGATCATCATCAAGCATGTCATCCATGCCGCTATCCATGGCAGAGATTATTTTTTCGAGAAATTTATCCAGCTGATCTTCAAGTACCAAAACTGGCTCAGTGGTTAACCCGGTATTAAACTTGAATTCATCCAGAGCTTGCATGTTGGTTGGGTCAGAAATAGCGACGAATAATCTATTTCCTCGTTTAAACAAAGGTGCAGCATGATGTTTGGTAATGAGTTTTTCGTCTACAAGTGTTAGCGCCGCCTGCTCAGTTTCCATTACTGAAAGATCAAAAACAGGAAGGCCAAATTCAAGAGAAGAAGACATCGCAATGATGTTGGGCGGAACGATATTATGATTGATTAAATACCGATTAAAACTAATCTTTTCTTCGCTAGCCTTTTGCAGGGCTTCTTGCGCAGTCACTTCGCTAATGATTTCATCCTGAACCAGTTTTCGTGCAAGACCTGTTAAGGGTGATGAGTTGGCTGCTGTCATATTTTATGATTGCTAATGGTTTTTAGAGGAACTCTCTATATATAGCTGATTATATGATAGATAATTGTATTTGTGGAATTTTGTTTTTGTTTTCTGATAGTGAAATTGGACTATGAAAAATAATTTCACTTTTTTGTTATATCTTTATTTCCTAACTAGAGTTTAGGGTTTCAGGAGAAAAAAAGTTGAAAAAGTTCCTATAAATGCTTGACATGTCAGCCCACTTCGGGCTACTGCGCCTTGTATAACTTTCTGTAATTGTAAGGTTATGCAAAGCGCGGCCTTCGGGAATTTTTCCGAACTCTGAAGGCCGCTATGGACACAACAGAATATTGCGTATCCCGAGTGAGTACTTTATTGGATCGCATTTTTAACTAAAACGTTACTCTCAGTAGCAGTAGGAACGTTTGTTCAGTTACTGGTAGCTTCTATGCTGACATCAAGTGGATTTGTCTCTGCTGCCTATCTGGTTCTGGATATGTCACGGCACTGGATCAGTTATTACAAGTGGTAGGAAAAATTCGCTGGTCATTGTTGGCTCTCGCTCGTCAGTTTGCCCGACAGTTGATGTTGATTGTCAACGAAGAGGTTGTTCATCTGGCGATTGATGGCACCTTGACCTTACGTGCTTCAAAGAAAGTATCGGCTGCTGACATGCTTGACACCCAGTGCCAGTAATAAGGGTAAACTAATTGCCGCTAACTCGTTGATACGCGCAGTATAGCGGTTATTTACAGGTAAAACCCTCAAGGTACTGGTGGATAGCAGGTACATGCGACGGGTCTTCATTGAGTCGATGTTGAGCTGTGGTTTCAACGTGATCGGCCAGGCGCGTATCGATACCCGACTGTATTATGTAGCCGTCAAGAAACCAGGAAACAGTGCGGGCGACCGCGTACATACGGCGCAAAATACACGCTCATACGGGTTGCTTATTTAAAGCGTACCGAAGTGACACTGCCACTAATTCGGTAAACAACATATGCTCCGTTATCGAATCAAATTGATGAAATCGCGCTTTCTGGAGGGGCAGTTAGTGTGAGCGGTCTGGTGTGAGTTTAAGAGTGAGCGGGGTGAGTATAAAAAGCCAATTTGTTATTGGGTACGGACACGAGCTTATCGCCAGAACAGGTGATCAAAAGTTATGGGAAACATTGGTCTATTGAATCTCTGTTCAATAAATTGAAATTGTCCTGGAGTCTGAAAGAAGCCTGGCAGCAGGCTCGTCAGACTTTACATAGTTGAGTTCACATCACCATGGTGGGTTATGGAATGGTGTAATTACTGGGATACCTGAATACATCAGCGGTTCAGGCATTGTGTCAGCACTCACCCTGGCGTAAAGACAGCCTGGTAACTACAAGGCAAATACGTAAAGGGTTACTGAAAATTTTTCGCCATGTTAATGTTCGAGCCTGGTGGAATTGTAAATGTAAAAAATTCGAACCGCCCAATTGACGAGGAAGTGAACATGCCCAGCCAAATACGATCAAGTCCGCATTAAGTAATCAAAAACATTAGTCGCGGGGAAAAAATAAACCTCAATAAAACAGGTTGAATGTCCTGCTACGCTCTAAACTCGAGTATTTCTAATACTTTTAAGAATTATAGTTGAATGGCCGTATTTTAAAGCCTCACATTAAATGCCAATATTATCAACTTGTGTACATTTAGACGAAAAAAAGGGGGCTAGTAAGCCCCCCTCTTTATTTAAAGATTAAGTATAACTTTATCTACATTCAGCTGGTAAGTACTTATCAAGAATAGTAGTGCTAGCTGTATCACAACTCCAGGATATACTGCCAGTTGAGTTTGAATTAGAAATAGCTGCACCATTAATCGTTGGAACAAATGCTAAAACATTGGCTGCACCTAATTGAGGAATGCCGCCAAGTGTTACAGAAATTGTACCGTTAGTCGCATCAACCGCAATAGCTGTGATCTTATTAGTTACTAAATTAGCCTGGTCTGCGGCAATCTCAGCTGCGTAAGCAGCTACACCAGCAATACCGTCGTTTGAGAATAATTCTGTAGTACCTATTTTCAGTGAACTAGCCGCAATTGCACCTTCAGAAACCTTGGCGCGTACAGTGTAATCCTGATAAGCAGGCAATGCTACAGCCGCTAAGATACCGATAATTGCTACTACGATCATTAATTCGATCAGTGTAAAACCAGATTGTTGTCTTTTCATGATAGTTTCCTCATTTAAATAAAATGTTAAGCCTTAGCTTGCTTGAAGCGGGACAGCCGTTTCATGTCTTAGTTATAGCAGATGCTGTGCCAAAGTTGAGATTTGTAGAATAATGTCTGCTAAAACAATGCTTTGTTTAATTGTGGCTGGTTTTCATGAGGACTGTTTGTTATAAAAAGACAGTAACTATTTAACATATTTGTCAAACTTTGACATTCATGTCATTTATTTACCTAGTAACCCCATCTTTTCGCAACGGTACCTGAGTTGTCTCAGGGTGATACCGAGTTGCCTGGCAGCAGCTGATTGATTCCATTTGTTTTCGATTAATGCTTTTTCCAGTGCATTGGCTTCCAGTTCGCAGGTCTGGTCTAGCAGATTCACCTGGCTCGATGACAGGTCGGGTATTTGTGGTAGCTGCAGATCCTGCTCGTTGATTTGATTGGTTTCGGTCAAAGCGCAGGCTCGTTCCAGAATATTTTCCAGCTCGCGTACATTGCCTGGGAAGCTGTAATGTTGAAAAGCGGTTAAAGCGCTTTGTCCCAGAGTGTAGTGCATGCCATTTTCCTGGCTCAGGCGTTTTAGAATATGTTCGGCTAAAAGCTCTATGTCTTCGATTCGTTCTTTCAGCGCGGGTACCCGTATACCAATTACATTGATTCGATAGTAGAGATCCTGACGAAACTCTCCTGAAGCCACCAGTTGTTGCAGGTTTTTATGCGAAGCACTGATGATTCTGACGTCGATACTGATTTCTTTTTGAGCTCCGACCGGGCGTATGCTTTTTTCCTGAATCACGCGTAATAATTTAACCTGCATGGCTAGTGGCAAATCGGCTATTTCATCCAGAAATAATGTGCCACCTTCTGCAGCGCGAAATAATCCCGGGGTATCCTGGATTGCGCCAGTGAAGCTACCTTTGAGGTGTCCAAATAGCTCGCTTTCCATCAGCTCGCTTGGTATGGCACCACAATTGACAGCGACGAAAGGGAAAGCATTTCGTGCACTATGTTCGTGTATCTGGCGAGCGACCAGTTCTTTTCCGGTACCAGAGTCGCCTTCTATGAAAACTGGTGCCAGACTACGTGCAAACTTCTTGATGGTTTCACGTAGAGTCTGGATTTGTTTTGATTGGCCGATTATCTGATAACGAGCCTGTGGGTCATCAGCGATCTCTTCAGTTTGAGATGTCTGGATGCCTTTTTCGATCAGGTTTCTGAGTTTATCCAGCGATACCGGCTTGGATACAAAATCGTAAGCGCCTGCCTTCATGGCCTTGATCGCAAGCTCCATACTGCCGTGAGCAGTAATGACAGCTACTGGCATGTTGGGTCGATGTTGCTGGATATATTCCACCAGGGAGATTCCATCTCCATCCGGTAGTTTCATATCAGTAAGGCAAAAGTCAAAGCGGTTTTCAAGTATCAGGCGCGTGGCTGAGGTATAGTCCTCGGCGCATTTGACCTTAAGGTTCATACGCATCAGAGTGATTTCCAGCAACTCCAGGATGTCCGGTTCATCATCTACTACTAATACAGATTGTTTATTCATAGCTGATATTTATTTTGAAATGATAAAGCTGGTACCACCGTATTCATTACGGGTTACCTTAATTTGAGCGCCGTTCAACTCGCATAGCTGGCTGACAATATATAGTCCAAGTCCAGAGCCCTTACTGCTGGTTGTGTAGAATGGTTCAAAAATCTTATCCATTTGTGCATTACTGATGGCTTTACCTCTGTCAGCTACTTCAATATGAGTGATCTGATGGTCATCCTGGCTTATCCTGATCGTTATGGGGGCGTCGCTGTTGCTATGGTGTTTTGCGTTACTACAAAGATTAGTTAGGATACGACTCAGGTGACCGCTGTCAAATATCACTTCCAACTGTTCACTTTCTACCTGTAAATCAAAGCATTCCTGTTTGTTTTCCCCTGTCAGGCAAAAGGCATCTATAAAGTGTTGAATCCAGACGTTTAGTATGATTTTATCCTGACTGGGGATCCTGCCACGTGATAATTGCATGATATCTTCAATGATGTCATTGATCCGATCCGAGTGCTGGCTGACAATTTGTGTGAGTCGTTTTTCCATATCGGGCAGGTCTTCATTCTCCGTCATCAACTGGGCTGCGTGTGAAATGGCGGCCAGCGGGTTGCGAATTTCATGCGCGATATTTGCGGTGAGTTGTCCGAGTGAAGCAAGTTTGGATTGCTGCATCTGGTGTTTGATTTTGGAGACATCATCCAGGAATATCAGCGTACCTTTGTGTGATGTTGAGTGCATGTCCTGAAAATAGACCTGGATATTGTTATCACCATTTTGAGTGGGCAGTAGAATCTTGGACTCTGAAATATCGTCATGCCAGTGCTTAAGTGATTGATAAATATCGGGTAATTGTTGACGTAAACTAAAAGGAATTTTAATGTCATCGTTTATTTGCAACATGTTACGAGCGATATCATTGATGTGCCTCACCTGGTCATGACTATCCAGTGCAATGACGCCAGATTGCATGTTTTGCAGAATTTCTGAATTTAATGCGGCCAGGTTTGCTACATCTAACTTTTGCTGTTTGATGACTGCTTCGGAAGAGCTAATGCGCTTGGTTAAGGTTTGAGTAACCAGGGCGGTAGCGAAAAGTGCTGCACCCAGTAAGCCAACCTGAGTAGAAGACCCGCTCGAAATCGAATAAAATGAAGAGTAGCTGTACTCAGATAACAGTAAAACTGATGCCAGAGAAGCAAATATAGTTGCCAGTGAGTTCTTTCCCAGCAAACCGCTAATCGCTATTGAAATAATTAATAACATGCCTAAACCACTGCTAATGCCCCCACATGCATGCATTAATAGAACGATGGCTATGATATCGATGTAAGTTTGCAGAGTGACCTGAAGCTGAAAATTACGACGTTCTATCCAGGCTGCCAGTGTCATCACCAGTGACAGTAAAAGATAAGCAAAACTGGTCCATGCATACAGTGATAAATTGTGGATATATATCAGTGGCGAACTGCTCAGAAAACTTTGTGCGAAAAAAATCGCCGCGACACTGACTCTGAAAATATTCAGTAATCTGAGTGAGGTCCAGTTGGAGGAGCGCCTTTTATAGCCAAATTGAACCTGTGACTTATCGTTCATCTAGTTCTGCGTGTTCTTTGCAACAGTAAAATTTTCCATTCTTTGTTAGCCCCAGTGACCTGGGTACATGTGTGCCACAGTGGTGGCAAGCCAGCATGTCTTCAGCCTCCTGTTGAGTAGAAGAGGAGTCATCCGATGGTTTCTGGGAGAATTGTTTTTTAAACATCCAGATCAGAAACCAGACAATAAGGAATAGTAACAATAGTCTAAAAATCATATACACATAATAAAAAATTATTGGTTGTTGCGTTTCAGGTCATTAGTCTATGATTAATTCGAACTCATAACAATAATCCTTCAACAATCCTAAAAGGGATCAATCGCCATATGAATTTACACGAACATCAATCTAAAGACCTATTTAGAACATTTAATATACCTGTGCCAGACGGTAATGCGGCATTCAATGTGGATGAAGCTCAAGCTATTGCAAAACAACTCGGCGGAGAAAGCTGGATTGTTAAGGCTCAGGTCCATGCTGGAGGCCGCGGTAAAGCAGGTGGAGTAAAAATCGTCAAGAGTGAAACTGAGCTTGCTGAAACTGTTAAAGGTTATCTGGGCGCTACTCTGGTAACTCATCAAACTGACAGTGATGGTCTGCCCATCAGCCGAGTGTTGATAGAATCGCTATCTGATATCGATCGTGAAATTTACCTGGGTGCTTTGATCGACCGTTCCAGTCGTCGTATTGTTTTTATGGCATCAGCCGAAGGCGGTATGGATATTGAAGAAGTGGCTGCAACTCAACCAGAAAAAATTCTTAAGGTTAAGGTTGACCCTATAGCGGGTCTACAACCCTACCAAACCCGCCAGATTGCTTTCGGCTTAGGACTGGAGGGTGACCAGATCAAACAACTGGCTGCAATTATGAATGGTCTGTACAAAATCTTTACCCAGAACGATGTCAGCCTGATAGAAATCAACCCGTTAATTGTCACTAAACAGGGTGATTTGATGGCGCTGGATGCCAAGGTTGGTATAGATGATAATGCGTTGTATCGTCAACCCGAATTACTCAAATTACGTGATACTACACAGGAAAATGCGCGTGAGCTGGAAGCAGACGAACATGGTCTAAACTATGTATCACTGGATGGTAATATCGGCTGTATGGTAAATGGTGCTGGTCTGGCTATGGCAACCATGGATGAAATCAAGCTGCAGGGCGGTGATCCGGCCAACTTTCTCGACGTAGGGGGCGGTACCACGGCTGAGAAGGTTGCAGAGGCTTTTAAGCTGATTCTCTCAGATACCAATGTAAAAGCGATTCTAGTGAATATCTTTGGTGGTATTGTACGTTGTGACCTGATAGCTGACGGTATCATCCGTGCAGTGAAGGAAGTCGGGGTCAGTATTCCGGTAATAGTAAGACTTGAAGGTACCAATGTTGAACAGGGCAAGGCTTTACTGGCTGAAAGTGATGTTGAAATCATATCTGCTGATAATCTGGAGGATGGCGCTAAAAAGGCAGTTGCTTCAATCGGGGGTGCAGCATGAGTATCTTAATCAATAAAGACACTAAAGTGATTTGCCAGGGTTTTACTGGTAAGCAGGGCACTTTTCACTCTGAGCAGGCTGTTGCTTATGGTACCAGGATGGTCGGTGGTGTGACTCCTGGCAAAGGTGGGCAGACTCATTTGAATATGCCGGTATTTAATACGGTAGCCGATGCGGTCAATCAAACCGGTGCAGAAGCTACCATGATTTATGTACCCGCTGCATTTTGTGCGGATGCCATTCTGGAAGCTGCTGATGCAGGCATCAAGGTAATTGTGTGTATCACTGAACACATTCCTGTGCAGGATATGCTGAAGGTTAAGGCGGTACTGGATGGCTCTGACAGTTATCTGATCGGCCCCAACTGCCCAGGTATCATCACCTCTGGAGAGTGTAAGATCGGTATCATGCCTGGAGCAATCCACCAAAAAGGTCGTGTCGGTATCATTTCTCGTTCTGGCACCCTGACTTATGAAGCGGTACATCAAACTACACAGAATGGACTTGGCCAAACTACCTGTATCGGTATCGGTGGTGATCCTATCCAGGGCATGAACTTTATCGATTGTCTGGAGCTTTTTGAGCAGGATCCAGAGACCGAAGGTGTCGTTATGGTTGGTGAAATCGGAGGTAATGCTGAAGAGCAGGCTGCTGAATACATAAGTAAACATTTCTCCAAACCTGTGGTTTCCTATATTGCTGGAGTTACTGCACCTAAAGGCAAGCGTATGGGGCATGCAGGCGCGATTATCGCCGGGGGCAAGGGTACAGCAGACGAAAAGTTTGCTGCATTACAGGCGGCTGGGGTGACTACTGTAAATTCACCGTCGCGTATAGGTGAAGCCATGGCAAAGTTACTGAGCTGATTAATAACAGCTGGTAAATTCGATATTTTTTCGCTAAGCCTGATGATGAATGGATTTAAATTCATCATCAGCTTGCCGTGAAGTCGAAACCTGCCTATACTTCCTGCCGTTTTTCCCCACCTTGGGTTCACAGGAGGACTCTGGATGACTATTGAACTGCCGGAAGGCTATAAGCCTTCTGCTGATGAAGAATACATGTCTCCGCAGCAACTTGAATATTTTCGTCAAAAGCTACTTGCATGGCGAGCCGAATTACTTCAGGAATCTGAAAATACCATTTCTCATCTTAAAGAAGAGAACTGGCAGGAGCCTGATATCAATGACCGCGCAAGCCTTGAAACAGATGCGGCTTTAGAATTACGCACTCGTGACCGCTATCGTAAGCTGGTGAATAAGATTGATTCAGCGATGTCGCGCATCTCAGATGGCTCATATGGCTATTGTGTTGATACCGGAGATGAAATTGGTTTATCCCGGCTTGAAGCTCGACCTATTGCTACGTTAACTATCGAAGCACAGGAAAAGCACGAAAGACTGGAAAAACAGCACCGTGACGATTGATCGTTACGATTCTGCTGTTTTAACGCCGTTTTTGGGGTAGGGTACCCGCGCTGTGGGTACCACCCTGGAAGCACCGTCGCAATGACGATGTTGATCATCAAAAAATATATGCGGCAAAAATGAGGCTAGCACTCGGTCCTTGGGAATCCCTCCAAGGAAAAATGTTTCATCTATTCTGACATTCCAGGCACGTAGTGTGCGGATTACGCGTTCGTGCGCCGGGCTGTTACGCGCGGTGACCAGTGCTGTGCGTATGGGTGGCGGGCCTTCAAAGGTTCCATCCAGTTCGAATTGCAGAAACGATAGTGTTTTCAGTAGCTTGGCAAATGGCCCTTCGGGTAATGGGAGAGTTGCATTGAGCTTTTCGTGAGCGATAAAGGCTTCTAGCCCCTGTTCCTGATAGATAACCTCTGATTCTTCTGAAAACAGAACTGCGTCACCGTCGAAAGCAATGCGGATCTGTTCCAGCGGTTTAGTGGCATTTTTTGATGGTGCATCATAGATCAGGCCGGAAGCAACATTCGATTCGACAGCTGCCTGAACATCTTCTTCGGTGGCGGATAGGAACAGGTCGACATCAAATGCATTCAGGTATTTCGCCACCGGTTCACCACCAGTGAAAGCCGCTCGGGTGATGTCCAGTTTGTAGTGATCGATAGAATTGGAGATGCGCAAACTGGTATCTGCTGAGTTACGTGAGACGATGACCACTTCGGTGCGACGTTTTGCGGCATCTATCTGGTTGATCTTGAGCATAGCCTCGATCAGCGCGTAACCGGTTCCTGGCTTGAGAATGTCGTTTTCGTGTTCCAATTGATATTTGCAGTAGGCTTCCAGCCCCTGCTTTTCGTAGATTTCATTCTCAACGGTCAAATCAAAAAGGGCTCGAGATGAAATACCGATGACCAGATAATTGCTTAAGTCGTATGCCATAGTCTAATTAACCTAACGCCTTGGTCATGATGCGAGACTTCCTTTGCTGGTTATAGCTTCTGGCCTTGTAATCGGGTAAAAATTGCAGGGTATTTTCTACAAACCCCTTTTCCAGAAACCAGTGCATGGTGCGGGTAGTCAGGATATATAAATGATTTAATTTGAGTTTACGAGCGGTAAGTTCAACCGCAGTCAATAGCTGATCGCCATAGCCACATTTACGATAATCAGGGTGTACAGCAACGCAGGCGACTTCGGCTATTTTATTCTCAAGATCAGCGATGCAGGCGATACAGGCTATCACCATCCCATCCCTTTCAATCACCTGAAAAGCGTCGATTTCCAGTTCCAGTTGTTCTCGTGAGCGTTTGATCAGGGCGCCAGCCTGCTCTAGAGGCCGTATCAATTCAAGTATGCCGCCGATATCTTCGATGCTGGCTTTGCGCAAACCTTCGTAAAAAAGGTTGGTCACCATCATCCCTGCACCATCACGTGTAAACAGTTCCTGTAGCAGGCCTCCATCGAGGTTTTCATCAATGATATGCACCCGATTAACCGAGTGTTTTACTGCGGATATGGCATGATGCAATAATGCTTTCAATGAATCTGAAGTTGTTTCTTCATTGATAAAGCTGATGCATTCATCAGTGGAAAACTGATCGGATACCGGGTTGCTTATATAGTCCTGATTAAAATAAATCAGTTTTTCTGCTGACAGGGCTGTAGCCACTTTTTCGCCTAGCTCTTCGGCCTGGAGGTTAAAGATCTCCCCACTTTTTGAGTAGCCGACATTGGATAGCAGGACGATGTGTTGATCTAGCAGTTTGCTAATTGAGTGTGTATCAACCGAACGCACCTTGCCACTGTGTTGCATATCGACCCCATCAATGATGCCCAAAGGCATACCGGTCACAAAATTACCAGTCACAATAGAAATATCTGAGCCCGACATAGGTGTATTAGGAAGCCCCATAGACAGTCGAGCCAGGATGATATTTTTGACCTGATCGATAGCCTGCAGAATCAATGGCATGTTTTTTACTTCGCTGATACGAATATTGTTGTGCAGATTTTGCTCAATTTGATGTTGATTGAGTAACTGATCAATTTGAAAGCGGCTACCATGCACCAGTACCAGTTTGATGCCCAGATGATGGCATAAAGCAATATCATGAATCAGGTTATCAAACAGATCAGACTTTACTATTTCACCCGATAATACGATGATAAAAGTTTTTTTTCTAAATGCATTGATATAGGGGGCGGCACTTCTGAACCATTGAATATAGTTGGTGGTTGTCATAGTTGAGACTTTTTTATCATTAAAATTATCGTATTTGGACATATTGCTGAATGTACCAGACAATTTTTTAAAAGTATTCAGTTTCCTATAGTTTTATAATCATCGATTGGACTACAATAGTTTTACGTTTATCCCAAAATATTGCATGGAATGATGAATAATAACCAGGATCAAAAATTTAGCATCAGTACCTACCATCTGTTGCAGCATGAATTGGTTAAATTCTTATATGACCGTTTTAATGTTGGGATGATATTTACCCTGGTGGTTGCGGTTGTCGCCATGCTGCTGGCTTCTTATGAGTTACAACTACAGAATCGGGAAAACTGGGTATATGCCTGGGTTGCTGGCCTGTTATTCATTCAGGCATTGAGGTATAAGCAAAGTGTATCTTATAACCGAACTAAAAATGAAGATTATCTGAACCACCGTTATTGGAAAAAACGTTTCGTTATCGGGGTTTATCTGGTGGCTTTTTGGCAGGGCATGGGTGCTTTTCTGGTGATGCCCTATATAAGCGTTAACCTGCAGTTTATTTTCCATGTCTTTTTACTGGGGCTTGGTGCTGGCGCAATTGCCTATCTATCCACTTCTATACTTGTCTATGGCAGTTATTTACTGTTGATGATCCTGCCTGTCACGCTTTATTTGTTCTGGCAAGGAACTCCGGATGGTATCGTTCTGGGCTGTATGTACCTGTTTATGTTTGTTGCTTATTATCTAGGAGTGCGTAGCATGCAAACCATGATAGCTGAAACTATGCATCTTAGATTTGATAATGAAATTCTTGTGAATGATCTGCAACGCCTTTTGAATGCCGTTGCATCCTCGAATAAGGAGCTGGATAATCTGTCGACTACCGATGAGTTAACTGGGGCATCCAATTTTCGTGCTTTTCGCGTCGGTATAGAAACCCAGCGTCGTAAACATATCGATAACAAATTGCCACTTTCTATCGCTGTGGTGAATATTGATTATTACTACGAATATAACCTGCACTACGGTCACGATATGGGTAACCGTACCCTTGCCAGTATCGCTCATTTATTAATGGGAGAGGTGATTAAGGGTAATGAACTTGTAGCTCGGTTAAATGGAGCGGAGTTTGGGATTTTATTGCCAGGAGTATCCTGTGAAGGCGCAAAAATGATGATGGAAAAAGTGCGTGCGAAATTAAATGAGCAAAAGATTCAACATGAAAAATCTTTAATTAGCTCGTTGGTCACTATTTCTATAGGGCTATGCTGCGCGCCGATGAGTGAAAATATCTCTGCCCGAGATATGATAGCCCGTGCTGAAGATGCATTGCATCTGGCGAAGAAAAAAGGTAGAAATCGAATAGAGATTATAGATAGTTAATAGATTCTTCAGCTATTTAATCCGAAACTGCCAGTAGCGCTAGAAATGTCCAACCATCAATAGTTCCAGCAATGCTTTCTGCGCATGCAGGCGATTTTCTGCTTCCTGCCATACAACACTCTGTGCTCCATCAATCACTTCTGCACTAACTTCTTCACCACGATGTGCTGGCAGGCAATGCATAAACAGGGCATCTTTATGCGCTTGTTGCATGATGTCGGCATTGACCTGGAATCTCTCAAATTCATTCACTCGATCTTCCTGTTCTTCTTCCTGCCCCATGCTAGCCCATACATCGGTTACGATGAGATCTGCATCTTTCGCGGCTTCTTCGGCAGTGTGGAAAACACTCACTCTATCACCAGCAGCGGTTACAATGTCTGCCTCAGGCTGGTAGTTCTCTGGGCAACCTATCTGTAACTGGAAATCAAACTGGCGCGCTGCATTAATATATGAATGACACATATTATTGCCATCGCCAATCCAGGCCACGGTAGCACCTTTAATATCGCCACGACATTCAAACCAGGTTTGCATGTCTGCCAGAAGTTGGCAGGGGTGTAGCTTATCGGTAAGGCCGTTAACTACTGGAGAACTGGACGCGCTTGCAAAGGTTTCAAGTCGATCATGTCCGAATGTCCGAATCATAATGCAATCCACCATGCTGGAGATAACTCTGGCGCTATCCTCTATGGGTTCACCCCGACCAAGCTGGATGTCTCTGGGTGCGAGGAACATAGCATGTCCACCCAGTTGACTCATTCCACTTTCAAATGATACGCGCGTTCGGGTTGAAGATTTTTCAAAGATCATTGCCATAACCTTGCCGGATAATGGCGTATGAGAGCGGCCTTGTTTCAGCTTGTTTTTTACATCTATCGCGTGTGTGATCAGTGATCTGAGTTCATCACTAGACAAATCTAACAGGCTAAGAAAGTGACGTGTTTGCATAACTTACTGATTGATAAATTGATTGATGGACAGGATCAGACGATCCGCAAGTTCAGTAATCTGTGTTTCATTAATGATTAGAGGCGGTAACACTCGAATGACATTACCAGCAGTGATATTGATCAATAACTGATTATCCAGAGCGATTTTGGCGAGCTCGCTACAGTCTCGATCCAGAGTGATAGCGAGAAGAAGACCCAGGTTTCTTATCTCTTTAACGGCAGCCTGGTTGTCGAGTCTATGTTTCAGGTAACTGGCGAGTTGATCACCCCGCAACCTTGCATTTTCAGCAATGTTTTGCTGCAGTATGGTTTGCAGTACAGTGTACCCAACCTCACTGGCGAAAGGGTTACCGCCAAAGGTAGAACCATGGTTACCAGGCTGAAAAACATCACTGGCTTTACCCCGTGCCAGACAGGCACCGATAGGAATACCATTGCCCAGAGCTTTGGCAAGGGTCATCACATCGGGTGTAATGCCTTCGTGTTGAAAGGCAAATATTTTTCCACTTCTGGCCATGCCTGTCTGAATCTCATCCAGCATCATGAGCCAGTTATGTTCATCGCAGATGCTGCGGATTGCTTTTAGATAACCGCTATCGGGAATAATGATGCCGCCTTCACCCTGTACGGGCTCAACCAATACAGCAACCACATTACGGTTGTTTTGTGCAATGATCTTGAGCGCTTCTATGTCATTGTATGGAGCTCGAACGAAACCTGATACCAGAGGTTCGAAACCGGCCTGAACCTTGCGGTTTCCGGTAGCAGATAGTGTTGCCATGGTGCGTCCATGGAAACTACCTTCCATGACTACGATTTCAGGTTTGTTAATATCATTTTTGTGGCCGTATAAGCGAGCTAACTTAATCGCCGCTTCATTGGCTTCTGCACCAGAGTTGCCAAAAAATACCTGATCCATACCAGAGGTTTCACATAACAGATCGGCAAGTTTTTCCTGGTTTTTGATGTGGTAAAGATTAGATGTGTGCAGAAGTTGCGCAGCCTGTCGCGTAATAGCTTCGGTCACGGCTGGGTGGTTATGACCCAGGCTGGTTACTGAGATGCCGCAAAGTGCATCCAGATATTGCCTGTTCTGGTCATCATACAGGAAGATACCGTCGCCCCGTTGAAAAGAAACAGGTAGTGGCTTGTAAGTAGACATCAGGTGATTGTCCATCATCTTTTCCGCAAAAAAGCGATCAACAATACTTATTTTTAAAATGAATACAAGAGTTTTGTGTGGAATGATCAGTAAAGCTTCAAAATAGTGAGCTTAATGAGGGTAAGGTTGTTAATTTAAGGAATTACGGGTCTAACCGACATTATCGGATAGACCCGTAAAAAGTAATTGCTGGAATACTGGTGTTACAGGTTGCTGGCAACGAAGTCCCAGTTAACCAGGTTCCAGAAAGCTGCTACGTAATCTGGGCGTGCGTTGCGGTAATCGATGTAGTAGGCATGCTCCCATACATCACAGGTTAATAAAGGAGTAACACCTTCTGTTAAGGGGCAACCTGCATTTGAAGTTTTCATGATTTCCAGTTCACCTGCGCTGTTTTTCACCAGCCAGGTCCATCCAGAGCCGAAATTTCCGACGCAATCTGCGCTGTATGTTTTCTTGAATTCTTCAAAAGAACCAAATTTTGCATTGATAGCATCAGCCAGTGCACCTGAAGGCTCACCGCCGCCATTAGGGCTCAGACAATTCCAGTAAAACGTGTGATTCCAAACCTGAGCCGCGTTATTGAAAACCGGCCCGCTCGATTTTTTAATGATATCCTCTAGAGACATATCAGCAAATTCAGTATCGTTGATCAGACCATTCAGGTTTACAACATAAGCGTTGTGGTGCTTACCGTAATGGTAATCCAGAGTTTCAGCGGAAATATGGGGGGCTAATGCATCTCTGGCGAAGGGTAGTTCTGGTAGTGTAAAGGGCATGTGTGTCTCTCTTGTTTTGGTTAAGATGAATATTGCGTTTAAATTATTAATGCTTATCTTGCCGAAAATACAGCCATCTGAATTTATAGTTCAGGTGGATTTTTTGGCGATAATTTAGAATCGTTTTGTTTATACCATAAAAAAATATGGCGATTAACGTAAACTATATAGTGTTATTGTCACCTATATCAAGGTATGTTGAATAAACTTTATGGATTTATTCGGGCGGAATTACTGGTTAAAAAAGCAGCGCTTTTTTCCTCCGATTAAGGGTAATATATTTTTTTGAATCATGAGCTGAGGCGATATGTGCGGGATTTTTGGTGGACTAAGTTTTACTGATCAGGTAATCGACAGAGATATTGTTGAAAAGATGTCGTTACAGATCGCACGTCGCGGACCTGATGACAGAGGGGAGTTTTATGACGGGCCTGCTGTTTTAGGGCATAGACGCCTGTCAATCATAGACCTGTCGGCTAAAGGTCATCAGCCAATGACCAGCGTACAGGGTGACCTGACCATAGTTTTTAATGGCACGATTTATAATTATCCCGAGTTACGCGATGAATTGATTGTTAAAGGTTACCGTTTCAATTCACACAGCGATACCGAAGTTATTCTAAATGCCTATGCGCACTGGGGTGAGGCCTGTGTCGAAAAATTACATGGCATGTTTGCTTTTGCGATATGGAACAAGGGTACTCAGCAGTTATTCCTGGCTCGCGACCGGATGGGAATCAAGCCACTGTATTATCTGAAAACCGATACGCATTTCTTTTTTGCCTCGAATATCCAGACGTTACTACAAAGCGGCATATGTGATACAGCTATTGACGCTGTTGCTCTGCATCATCTGTATACCCTGCATGCGGTTGTTCCAGCGCCACGTACCTTATTTAATGGCGCAAGAAAATGTCCTCCAGCACACTTCATGAATCTGAATGCCAGCGGGCAGTTATCCCTTAAACGCTATTGGGAATTATCGGCTGTACGTCCTGAGCAAGCCTTGAGTGACCAGGAATGGCGCGAGCAGGTACATCTTGCCTTGCTAAAGTCGGTTAGAAAACGCCTGACTATTGCAGATGTTCCGGTCGGTGTATTGCTCTCAGGCGGGCTGGATTCCAGTTTGCTGGTTGCGTTGCTAGATCAGGCAGGTGTTCAAGATATCAAAACCTTCAGTATTGGTTTTGAAGATCAGCCGGAAGAAAAGGGTAGTGAGTTTGAATACTCCGATCCAGTGGCGGCAATGTATCAAACCGATCATCATAAATATCTCATTCCCAATGAACAGGTGCTTAAACGATTACCTGAAGCGGTTGCAAACATGTCGGAGCCCATGTTCGGGCAGGATGCGGTAGCGTTTTATCTGTTATCGGAGCAGGTTGCTAAATCGGTTAAGGTGGTGCAGAGCGGGCAGGGTGCAGATGAAGTGTTTGCAGGCTATTTCTGGTATGCGCGTATGCTGGCACAGGCGGGCACTCCGTTGCAGCGTTTTGCGCCCTGGTACTTCGACCGGGATCATGAGGAATATCTGGAAACCGTTAATCCCACCTACCATACTCAGGATGTAACCTCTGAACTGGTCAGTGCAGAGCTCAATAGCGAACATGCTGATACCTTTATGGATGCCGTGCTGCGTTTTGATGTGACCACATTGATTGTGGATGATCCAGTTAAACGTGTGGACAATATGACGATGGCCTGGGGGCTGGAAGCCAGGGTGCCATTTCTGGATCATCATCTGGTTGAGCTGGCAGCGCAATGCCCACCTGAATTGAAATTATTGCATCAGGGCAAAGGTATCCTGAAAGAGATTGCCAGAGGTATCCTGCCTGATAGCGTGATTGATCGCCCAAAAGGCTACTTCCCCATGCCTGCTCTAAAATATGTGCGTGGCGATTTTTATGAATTTATGGCGGATATCTTAAATTCTCAGCAAAGCCGGGAACGAGGGATCTTCTCAAGGCAGTATATTGATAAGCTTCTGGCAGAGCCTGAATCGCATTTTACTCGTTTAAATGGAAGTAAACTATGGCATTGCGCATTGTTGGAGTATTGGCTGCAAACGCAACTTTCGAATTAATCTGAGATAACTTAACGATTAGGGCTTTATTTTTATTTTAAATGCCGCATATAATACCCGACTAATTTAGTAAGTTATTGTTGAGGTAACACGATGGACGTTTTAGAACGTATTAAAGAACAGGTTGAATCAAATCCGGTAGTGATTTACATGAAAGGCACTCCGCAGCTGCCACAGTGTGGATTTTCCAGCCGTACTGCCGAAGCTCTGGTTTCATTAGGTGTCGAGTTCGCTTATGTGAATGTTCTGACTGACCCTGAAATTTTCCAGAATCTACCGCGCTATGCTGACTGGCCTACCTTTCCGCAGGTGTATGTTGATGGTGAGTTGATCGGTGGATGCGATATCACACTTGAAATGAAAGAGTCTGGCGAATTAGAGAAAATAGTTAAGGAAGCTGTGGCTAAAAAAGCCAGTTAGGTTTCGATTGTTACCAATAGAAAAGGCCCAGTAAGCGGTCTTTTATTAATTTTCAGGTTCCAGTTCTAATGGGCTGAAATGGGATTCAGCCTGTTCTAGCACGTAAGGCACACTGGGTATTGGGTCAAAATCACTGGTATTCCAGCAGGCAATAGATAACTTTAGATTTTTGCCCTGATTGGTAAGCAGGTGCGCGTGCTTAAGTATACTGGCGGTACTTCGTTTGAACATGTCGGTGTTGTACATATTCTGGTCAGCGTAAATCAGAGCTATAGCAAAGGTATTGCTGTCGATACGTGCGATTTCATCCATAGGCCTTAGTACCAGTTGTAGTGCATTTGAGATGGTTCTCAGGGTGCCGGGCCTTAGTTTGGTCAGTTGCTTGTTATCAGTAGCTTCATCTCCATCAACATCTACTCTAATCAGCCCAATAGCAATTCCACCTCCCCGGGTTTCGCAATGGATAATCATCGACTCCAGAGTTCTTTCAAACTGTTTATAATTTGATAGTCCCGTATCGTTATCAATCAGATTCAGGCGATGGTTATTTTGATACAGGGTAGTCAGTTCACTGTTTAATTTATGGACATTGTTATGCATGACGGAAATTCTACCAGCACCGTAGACGCGAGCGGCCAGCTCGTACTGGTTGGCAGATTTTGAGACGAAGTCATCTACACCGTGCTCGAAAGCTACTACTATGCTGGAGGTTGTATCCTCCGCAGTTAGTAAAATAATACCGGTATAGCGGTTATTCTTTTCATCCCATCGTCTTATCAAATCGGTTAATTCCAGTCCGTTCATTTCGGGCATCCAGAAATCTGCCAGTATTACATCAGCACGCCTTTCGTTTAATAAAAGCATCGCTTTATTGGCGGAGTTGGCCGTTCGAATATCTTTATAGCCGGACTTTTTGAGGCCTGATTTTACGACTTCACAACTAAACTGGAGGTCGTCGACTACGATAATAGAGATATCTTCTTTTTGTAACATTAGGTTGGCATTTTTAAGTTTTTTTGAGTATAGACTACTGAGGGGAAAATACTCTAGAGTTAAAAGGTATACTGTTGCTCAAATAACCCTGAATTCATAGCTTCATGTTGGTCCTTGACGCAAGTTCCTGACTCTCTCAGTGGAATCAATCTCTTACACCATTAATTTGTCCTGAAACCACGGGTTGAGGATTATGATTTAGCAGGTAGAAACGGCATAGAATTCACAATGGTGCAAAATAATTCTGCAGTTTTTTCTGCATCATAGATTGCTGAATGCGCTTCACTGTTATCCCAGCCTAACCCCGCAGCCTGAACCGAACGCGAAAGAACAGTCTGACCATAGGCCAGTCCTGCTAAAGAGACGGTATCAAAGGTGCTGAACGGATGAAAGGGGTTACGTTTAATTCCCGTTCTTTCAGCCGCAATATTGATAAATTTCAAATCAAAATTGGCGTTATGCCCCACCAGAATTGCCCTCTTGCAATTATGATGTTTGAGTGCTGCTCGAATGGGCTTAAAAATATGCGGCAGGGCATTTCTCTCTTCCATTGCCATACGTAGTGGGTGGTCGGGGTCTATACCATTGATTTCCATCGATTTGGGGTCGAGGTTTGCCCCGGGAAAAGGGGTGACATGACAGGTATGGGTTTCCTGGCAGTACAGTGTGCCATCCTCACGCATATCCAGTATCACTGCAGCAATCTGCAGTAAGGCATCCGTTTGTTCGTTAAAACCGCCGGTTTCTACATCGACTACTACAGGCAAAAAGCCTCGAAAACGTTTTTCCATCGGGGTGTGTTCAGTCATTTATTAAGCTTCCAGTTTCCAGCTGAGGGTTTGTCCGGCGCGAAAGGGAATTAAGGTTTGATTCGCGAAAGGGATTGAGTGGGGAATGGTCCAGTCCTTTTTGTTAAGGGCTATTTTACGAGTATTAACGGGCAAGTGATAAAAAGCAGGCCCCGAAAGGCTCATAAATTTTTCAAACTGTGAGAAATCCTGTGTTTCTTCGAAGGCTTCGGCATATAACTCTATGGCAGTATGTGCGGTATAAATTCCGGCACAACCACATGCGGATTCTTTTGCTCCCTGTGCATGGGGTGCACTGTCGGTGCCGCAAAAAAATCGATCAGCATGTTGGGTGGCTGCTTTCAATAGTGCAAGTCGGTGAGTTTCGCGCTTAACAACTGGGAGACAATAATGGTGTGGATTCATACCGCCTTTAAACAGGGCATTACGATTAATCAAAAGGTGGTGAGCGGTAATCGTTCCTGCAGTGTAAGCTGGCACCTGGTCTAACACAAAATCCACGGCATTTGATGTTGTGATGTGTTCAAACACGATGCGAAGCTCTGGATAATCCTTGCGCAGTTGATTCAAGGTCCGATCAATAAATGCTTTTTCACGGTCAAAGATATCAATTTCATTTGCTGTAGCCTCACCATGAACGAGTAATGGCAGGTCATATTGCTGCATGGCTTCCAGTACCGCATGAATTTGCTTGATACCAGTAACTCCTGCATCAGAGTTGGTAGTAGCTCCAGCAGGATAGAGCTTGGCGGCATGAATAAAGGGGGATTCACTAGCCAGGCGGATTTCTTCAGGTCTCGTATTATCGGTCAGATAAAGTGTCATGAGGGGTTCAAAACTGAGATCTTTTTCGACTGCAGCCAATATGCGTTCACGATAGGCACAGGCTTGCTCACAGTTGGTCACAGGAGGAACCAGATTGGGCATGATAATCGCTCTGGCAAATTGTCTGGCGCTGTCATTAACTACTGATTGTAATGATAAACTGTCTCGCAGATGTAGATGCCAGTCGTCGGGTTGAATGATTTTTAATGGTGCCATAAATATAGGTGATAGTCCTAAGGTTATATATTTTTATTATCTCATGAATAGCTGATTAACTCTAAATATAACGTATAATGCCCGCCATCCTGAGTGAGTTACTGTTTGTTTCCAAGACATAGCTTGACTTCAAAAGACCCCGTCGGACATAGAAATATCTAATGCCTGGGCATGTATACCGCAGATGTATATGGCATCAGCACCCTGAAGGTATTTAAGGGGCTTTACAAAATATTAAAAAATAAAAGAGAGAAAAGAATGACAGAAAATCATGATTCTGATCCACAGGAAACGCAGGAGTGGATTGAAGCGCTTGATTCGGTACTTCAATTTGAAGGCACTGAGCGGGCGCATTTTTTACTGGAAAAGTTAATCGATAAAGCGCGCCGCTCGGGAGCTCATTTACCCTATAGTGCAAATACTGCTTACCTGAACACCATTCCTGTTGCACATCAAAAACCAAGCCCCGGCAATATGGCGATTGAGCAGCGTATTCGTGCGGTTATCCGTTGGAACGCTGCAGCTATGGTGGTGCAGGCCAATCGTAAGACCAGTGAACTAGGTGGACATATTGCGAGCTTTTCATCTGCAGCCACATTATACGATGTAGGTTTCAATCATTTTTTTAAAGCACCTAATGAAAAAAGTCAGGGTGACCTGATATTTTTCCAGGGCCATTCTGCTCCCGGCATTTATTCCAGGGCTTTCCTGGAAGGTCGTCTCAGCGAAGAGCAATTACTTAGTTTCCGACAGGAAGCTTTAAATGAGAATGGATTGTCATCTTACCCTCACCCCTGGTTGATGCGTGATTTTTGGCAATTTCCAACGGTATCTATGGGGCTTGGCCCACTGATGGCTATCTATCAGGCCCGGTTTATGAAATATCTGGAGAATCGTGGACTTATTGAGCCATCCGATCGAAAGATCTGGGCCTTTATGGGTGACGGAGAGATGGACGAGCCTGAATCTCTGGGTGCTATTTCGCTGGCGTCACGCGAGAAATTGGATAACCTGATTTTTGTGGTGAATTGTAATCTACAACGTCTCGATGGCCCTGTACGAGGCAATGGAAAAATCATCCAGGAGCTGGAAGCAAACTTTCGTGGAGCTGGCTGGAAAGTGCTTAAGGTGATCTGGGGCGGATATTGGGATGCATTACTGGATCGCGATAAAGATGGTCTATTGCAAAAGCGTATGGAAGAGGCTGTCGATGGAGAGTACCAGGCCTATAAGGCGCATGGTGGTGCCTATACTCGTGAACATTTCTTTGGAAAATACCCTGAATTAAAAGCTATGGTTGCTAATATGTCAGATACCGATATCTGGCGTTTGAACCGTGGTGGTCATGATCCGCACAAGGTGTATGCAGCTTATGCGGCAGCTATGGAACAGAAAGATCAGCCAACAGTGATTCTTGCCAAAACGGTCAAGGGATACGGCATGGGCGAAGCGGGTGAAGGCCAGAACGTTACCCATTCGCAAAAGAAGATGGGCGAGGAAGCGCTTAAGGCATTCCGAGATCGATTCAATATTCCAGTCACTGATAGTCAGATTTCAGATGTGCCTTTTTACCGTTTTCCAGAAGACAGTGAAGAAATGAAATATATGCGCGAAAGGCGTGAGTCTTTAGGTGGATATATGCCGGTTAGAAAAGATACGGCAGAGCCATTGAAAATCCCTGAACTCGATGTTTTTGAAGCTTTGCTTAAAGATAGTGGAGAGAGAGATTTCTCGACAACTATGGCTTTTGTACGCATGCTGTCGACGTTGACCAGAAATAAAGAGATCGGAAAAAATATTGTACCCATAGTACCTGATGAAGCGCGTACTTTTGGTATGGAAGGTATGTTCAGACAGCTAGGCATTTATTCCTATAGTGGCCAGTTATACAAGCCTATGGATGCTGATCAGGTTATGTATTATCGTGAAGATAAAAAAGGACAAATTTTGCAGGAAGGTATCAATGAAGCTGGAGCCATGTCTTCCTGGATAGCTGCAGGTTCTTCGTATTACACCCATGGCGTGAGTATGATTCCGTTTTATATCTATTACTCCATGTTTGGCTTTCAACGTATTGGTGATCTGGCCTGGGCGGCTGGTGATATGCAGGTGCGAGGCTTTCTTATTGGAGGGACAGCAGGCCGTACGACACTGGCTGGCGAAGGTCTACAGCATCAGGACGGTCACAGTCTAATCGTTGCGGGTACTATTCCGAATTGCATTTCCTACGATCCTACTTTTGCATATGAAATGGCCGTCATTATTCATGATGGTATGAAGCGTATGTATCAAAATCAGCATAACGTGTTCTATTACATCACAGCAATGAATGAAAACTACCATCACCCTGCCATGCCTGAAGGGGCTGAGGAAGGCATCATAAAAGGGATGTATTGTTTGCAGGAATGTGATGCAAGAGGTAACCGGGTTCAGTTAATGGGTTCTGGCACAATACTTCGTGAAGTGATAGCAGCAGCTGAACTACTTAAGCAGGATTTTGATATAGACTCAGATATCTGGAGTCTAACCAGTATTAATGAACTGGCTCGCGAAGCGAATGATGTGGCTCGATGGAATCAATTGCATCCCACCAAAAAAGCCAGAAAATCATACATACAACAAAATCTGGAAGGGCGCAAAGGCCCTGCGGTAATCGCTACAGACTACACCCGAACCTATGCCAACCAAATCCGTGAACATATGCCAATGAATCTCGTTACATTGGGTACTGATGGTTTTGGTCGAAGTGATACCCGTGCAAATTTGAGGACATTTTTTGAAGTAAATAAATATTACGTCACAGTTGCCGCATTAAAAGCATTAGCAGATGAAGGTGAGCTGGAACCAAAAATCGTCCAACAGGCGATAAAAAAATATAACATTGACGCAGAAAAACCAAACCCAATTACGGTTTGATTTTTTTTGCAGCGGACATAAGCGGAGCACAACGTGGCTAACACAGAAAAAATATTATTACCGGATATCGGAGACTTTGATGAGATTGAAATCATCGAAGTACTGATTTCGGCGGGCGATAAAGTCGAAGCAGAAGATTCCATAATCACGCTGGAGTCGGATAAAGCTACTATGGAAATCCCTACACCTTTTGCTGGTGTAATAAGTACAGTAGCTGTAAAAGTAGGGGATAGAATTTCTCAGGGAACTGAAATAGCGGTAATTGAAGTTGATTCCTCTTCATCTGAGCCTGTGTCGGGCGCTACAGATGTTGAGAATGAGAAGTCTCAGGCTGATAAAGAAGACGAACCTGTGCTCAGTGAAAAGATTCCTGAGCCAGTAACTCCTGTGGCTTCAGCAATAAAACCACCTCCTGTACCCGACTCTAATGAAACCAAGCAACCTGGTACTATGGCGCATGCAAGCCCCTCGATTCGACGCTTTGCACGCGAGCTTGGTGTAGATATCTCAAAGGTTAATGGTTCGGGTGAAAAAGGGCGTGTCCTAAAGGAAGACGTTCAACAGTATGTTAAGTCAACCTTACAGTCTGGAACAACTGCTGTTACAGGTGGTGGATTAAATGTATCAGATGCTCCAGTTATAGATTTCAGTAAATTTGGTGAGATCGAGACTCAAGCACTAAGTCGTATTAAGAAAATCTCAGGAGCGCATTTGCATAGAAGCTGGGTGACTGTACCTCATGTAACTCAATTCGATGAAGCGGATATTACCGAATTGGAAAATTTCAGGAAATCCCTTTCGAAAGAAGCTGAGAAAAAAGGGGTTAGACTGACGCCGCTGGTATTCATCATGAAAGCAGTGGTTTCTGCTTTGCAGGAATTTCCCGAGTTCAATGCTTCATTAGATGCTACTGGCGAAAACCTGATACTTAAAAAATATTTCCATATTGGCGTTGCAGTCGATACAGCGAATGGCTTAATGGTGCCTGTGATACGTGATGTCGATAAAAAAGGGATTTATGAACTTTCAGCTGAACTGGCTGAAGTAGCCACTCGAACTCGAGAAGGTAAGATATCTCCTGCTGATATGCAGGGAGGATGTTTCTCAATTTCCAGTCTTGGGGGGATCGGCGGCACACAGTTTACGCCGATAGTAAATGCGCCAGAGGTTGCCATTCTTGGAGTGGCTCGATCAAAAATGCAACCGGTATATCAATCGGATGGGACCTTTAAGCCGGGGCTCATCCTTCCATTGGCGTTGTCCTATGATCATCGGGTAATCGATGGTGCTCAGGGTGCGCGTTTTACTAACTATCTAAGTCAGGTAATGACGGATATCAGAAGGGTACTATTGTAATGAGTAAACAAGATCTTATCGATTCTAATATGCACTGTGAAGTGCTGGTTCTGGGTTCAGGCCCTGGTGGATATACCGCAGCATTTCGTGCCTCAGATTTAGGCAAACAGGTTATTCTGGTAGAACGATACGATTCACTCGGCGGTGTATGCCTGAATGTGGGCTGTATTCCATCCAAGGCATTGTTGCATACCGCACAAATCATCAACGAAGCAGCGCATATGGAAAACAATGGGGTTAGCTTCGGTAAGCCAAAAATAGATCTTGACGGCATCAATGGGTTTAAATCTCGCGTGGTTACAAAATTAACGGGTGGGTTAAAACAGTTAGCCAAACAACGTAAGGTAGAGGTTGTGAATGGCTACGGTGAGTTTATTAACGACCATCAGATTAAGGTCAGTAAGAATGGTGTAGATACCATTATTTCTTTTGATAACTGTATTATCTCAGCAGGTTCACAGGCAACTCAGATTCCAGTATTCCCTAACGATGACGATCGTCTAATGGATTCCACCGATGCACTGGAACTTAAAGATGTGCCTAAAAAGCTGTTGATCATCGGCGGCGGGATTATTGGCCTGGAAATGGCTACGGTCTACGATGCGCTGGGCTCTGAAATTACAGTGGTAGAGTTTATGGATTCGCTGATACCAGGATGTGACAAAGATCTTGTTCGTCCACTCATGAAACGCATTAAGGGTAAGTATAAAGATATTCTGTTAAGTACTAAGGTATCTGAAATCAAAGCGCAAAAGAGTGGGTTAAAAGTAACCTTTGAAGGGAAGAATGATCCCGGTCCACAGGTTTACGATAAAGTTCTGGTTGCAGTAGGTCGACGTCCAAACGGTCTCAAGATAGCAGCCGACAAAGCCGGTGTGAATGTGGATGAAGCAGGGTTTATCCCTGTAGATTCGCAGATGCGTACTAACGTACCGCATATCTTTGCAATCGGCGATATTGTTGGGCAGCCCATGCTGGCACATAAAGCTACGCATGAAGCAAAAGTAGCCGCAGAAGTGATTGCTGGCATGAAGTCGTTCTTCGAGCCGATGTCGATTCCTTCGGTAGCCTATACTGATCCAGAAGTTGCCTGGATGGGATTATCCGAAATTGCTGCCAAAGAGCAGGGCATTGCCTATGAAAAAGGTGCTTTTCCCTGGGCCGCGAGTGGACGTTCATTAGGTCTGGATCGTGATGAGGGCATGACCAAGGTATTGTTTGATAAGGAAACTAAAAGAATCATCGGTGCCGGTATAGTTGGGCCAAATGCTGGGGAATTGATAGCCGAAGCCGTGTTAGCGCTTGAAATGGGGGCAGATGCTGAAGACATTGGGTTGACGATTCACGCTCATCCTACTTTATCAGAAACTTTCAATTTTGCGGCTGAAATGGCGGAAGGAACTATCACTGATCTGTATATCCCGAGCAAAAAATAACTCAATCGATTTACATTACTGATCATTAAAGGCATAAGAAAAATCAACCCAATATTGAGTTGATTTTTCTGCTTTTCCATCTATTTTTAATAGGTTATCAAAAATTTTGTGAATTTATTGACCAGTTCTGCGTAGAGAGTTGGCCTAAAATCACCTTGTAAGCCAATAATTTATTATATAATCTTAAGGTAAACTATTAGGTGGCTGCTATACTTGGGCTTAATACAAATTATGAGTTGCATAGGAATACTCATGAAAATCAAATTTCATATACCTTTTTCGCGTTTAGTGAAATTATTTACACTCACGCTGATGATTTATTCATCAAGTTTTTCGGCTAATGCGGAAATAGATTTTAGTGGGACATATGTAAGTCTTATATTTTCAGATAGCGCGGCGAAATTCACCAGTTCAGGAGGTTCAGATGAATTCAATAGTGGTCATATTAAGGGTAAAATCGGCTGGATACTAAATGATGTCATTTCTGTTGAGGGGCAATTTGGGGGGTGTCCCTATAACCCCGATGGAATTTGGTTTAGAGATGTTTTCACTTATGGTGCATATATCCGTGCAAGTAAGGATTTGGGGCAATATAAATTTTATGGGCTTCTAGGGTTGACTGACGTTAGGTATCGTAGTGCTTTTGGTGATAAGACTTCAATATCGGGTTTAAATTATGTTAAGGATTCAGAGTCGGGCGGGTCTTATGGTGTCGGTGTAGAAATTTTTGGTGCCAAGAACCTTGCGGTAACATTTGAATATCTTATGCTGTTAGATAAATCCATTGATAACAACCTTGACGTTGCTTTTGATACTATTGGGCTTGGTTTTACTTATTATTTCACTGAAGATAAATCTTATTTCAATAAAAATAGAAATAAGATTAAATCGATCAGATACTAATCCTCAAAGGAATCTAAAATGAAAATTGCAAACTTTGGCATATCAGTATTTTTAATTCTTGCCTGCGGATCTCTTACGGGATGTGGTGATGATTCGATAACTTCATCTTCAGCTGCAGGGGATACTTCAAATAATGGTTCTGTAGGTCCTTCAACTCCAACAGGTATAATTACAGCAGAAAGCTTTTTTATGTTATTTGACCCTGCTGATCCTGCAGTATATGACTCTGATATTAATTACACACAAAAAGAAGTTGTAATTACTATTAATGCCGATGATTTTAATGATTTACTCATTACCTCAGGACAAACTATTAATTTCAAAACTGAATGGGGCACATTTACAGATTCAGACTCCTGTGTCATTGAAAATGGTAAATGTTCTGTAACCTGGAGTTCGGGTAATCCCTATACGGCGCCGCCAGATTGTGCTGTTAGCTTTACTGCCTGGGCTTTTGGGGAAGAAACATTCTTTGATGAAAATGATAATGGACAATTTGACCAAACGGAAATATTCTATGATCTGCCTGAGCCTTTCCTGGACATAAATGGTAATGGGAGTTTTGATGGTGCGCTATACAACTATGAATTAATTGGCGAATTAATCGATATCATTAACTTTACAGGTAATGGTGCAAAAAATGGCGCTCATGATGCTGCTGACGGCAAGTACACAGGTAGTTTATGCGCTCCCGGTAATACTATGTGCACATCGAATACTTCTATGGTTATTCACACCCGTGCTCTTTTATATATTCAGGACAAGTTTGACGAACCTACAGGTGAGGATACGAATGGGAATGGTATTTTTGAAGAAAAACAAATTCGTTTCTGTAATAATTAATTAACAAAAACCTAAGTTTTTATATCTCCAACTCTACCGCCGCCTGAGATTTCTCATCCATACTTGAGGAACTCAGGCAATTCAAAATCCGATTTGATTTCAAATCGCCTTTCTCCAGAAAATAATTCTTAACCCTGGCGGATCGCTTATCCGCCAGGTCTTTCATGCGTTGCTGGATTACCTCTTCGGCAATGATGATCTCTTCCTTTGGTTTACCTGGGTCTGCTTTTTTATTTTCTGCTTTCTGTTGTTGCTTTTGGCGTTCGATTTCGGCTGCCATCAACTCATGTTTAATCGAATCATGGTCTGCGAGTGCGCTAATGCCACAAGCCTTGATTTTGAGTGCGGGTCGTTGTTTCAATACCTTAAGCACTTTTTCCAGAAGGTCTTGCTGGTTTTCTGCGAATTCCACGCTGTTGGGTTTGAACAGAACCGGTGGCAGGGAGATATGTTCGGCAGCAGCTTTTGCCAGATTAAATAATGAAACCAGTGAACCAAAAGGCTGCAAGGCATATTTGAGATAGGATAAAGACGCTGATTGCATGGCTTTTCCAAGGGCCTTGTTGATGACGAGGCTGATATCGAAATCTGGTTCGTCAAGGTTTCCTTTCACCGGTAGTTTTAAATCGATTACGTTATTATCGTCTTTCAAGGTTGAAACGGCTAGATCAATAGACATACCGGATGCACTGGTTATCTGTTCAGCTGTTTTTGCCTGAGTTTCGACGACTTCAATCGAATCAATCTTCAAATCTACCAGAGAGTCAATGTTTCGTTTATCGATTTTGACATTAATGTCCGAATCAATGACGCCACTTTTCATACCATAGCCCATGGCCGCACTGGTATAGGCAGTTACTGGTGGCAGGTCGAGTTGTTTGATATTGGCTTTGAAAGCCATCTGCCGGGTTGGGTCTAACAGAAAGCCGGAGCCCTTGATATCCAGAGTGGTATAGTCACCTTGCTTCAGTGCCAGCTGGAAATCTGCCGCTTCAGTTGATGAGATATTGTCCATTTCAATCTGGTTAAAGTGAATAATAGTCGCATAATTTGGTGAGACACTGAGGTCAGAAAACTCCAGTCTGCCTGGTTCTTTTAATATTAGTTTTGCTATTTTTATGTCGAGTGGCTTTTGGTCCTGCTCTGTAGATGCCGTTGTACTGGTTTCAGTTTGTGCTTTTTCATTAGTTTTTGAGAAAGCTTGAATAGTCGCCAGAAGGGGCGTTATTTGTGTGAGTTGTTTTTTCTCATCCAGCGTAACCTGTAGCATGGGTTTGTTCAGCGTAATCTGTTCGATAGTTACAGACTGTGGTGACTGATGAAAATCTACCTTATCAATATTCAACTGGCCCAGGTCCAGAATTTGATGATCCTCGCTCTGAGCGGCTAGCTTCATATTCTGTAAATTGATTTTATCCAGGGTAATGTTGCCTGCTGTATATACAAGCTCCTGCAGGGATAACGAGCTAAAAAATGCAACTTTATATTTCTGTTCGCTATCAGTAGTTATACTGTTTTTTATCTGCAATGAGCCCTGTATCTCTGGCTGGCTATTGGCTGTAAGTACTGTTTTTCCCTTCCAGTGGATGAGTTCGTTCTGCTGATGGATATGTTGGTACTGTAAATCGAGTCCAGCAATTTCTATGTCATTGTCTACCTGCCCACTAATCTGGTCGTCCAAAGCAATATCAAATTCGCTGGAAACCGTCAGTTTTCCCTGCAGGTCTGTTAAATAGTCTCGGTAATATTTAGCAAAAGGGGTAAATGCCAGTGACTGAATAGATACCTGACCTTTGAGTTTTCTGGCTTTGTCGAATAGATTCAGCTGCGCAGTCAGGTTTATTGGGGACTCATTCAGTGCCATATCAATTTCAATAGCTGCGATTGATTCGGGTTGCCAGGATTTTATATTGTTCAAAGTCAGTTCGTTTACTACTAGCTGTTGCTGGAAATCCGCTTCCTGATAGGATACGGCGACCTGTTTGATTAACAGTTTGTTGATCGCAAACGCCAGTGGTTGTTTTGAGCTGGCTTGAGTCTCTTCGTTGTTACTGGCTGTTACTTCGTTGTTTACTACCTGCAACCCATTAATGCTGATGTTGCCATTATCCTCGCGATATACCTGAGCCTTGATATTTTGCAGGGTGATTTCATCCAGCACCACATGACTGCTGATTAAATCCAGCATATTGATATTGGCGTAGATATGTCCAATCTGCGCACTATTGTTTTCAGCAACCTGCATGCTCAGGCCGGTGAGTTCGAAGCTACCTGAGAAAAGGTTCAGGTTAATATCTTCAACACTCGCTTCACTCGCCCCCTGATCTTTCAGTACGTAAGCTATACCCAGTTGAATGCCGACAGGGATGAGCAGCAAAATGATGGAAATACTGACAACGCTAATAACTAATCTTCTTAGCCAACGGATATTCCAGTACACTTGTGTGATCTGCTTGAGATTCTGCATGATTTATCCTAATTGTGGATCAAGAGTCAAAAAATTATAGCGTATTCATCTATGAGCATTACAATTTTAAATTACACATTGATGGGCGAAGGGCCACCTTTGCTAATTATTCATGGTTTGTTCGGTTCATCGCGCAACTGGCGAACTCTGAGTCAGCAATTTGCCAGTAACTTTACTGTTATCAGCGTTGATTTAAGAAATCATGGCAATTCTCCTCATCTGAATGAGATGAGTTATCAGCTCATGGGGCTGGATGTGATCAAGTTGCTGGATAAATTGCAGATATCTCAAACCTCGGTAATCGGCCATAGCATGGGGGGTAAGGTTGCCATGAAGCTTTGTCAGCTCGAACCGGCCAGGATTAATCAGCTGGTTGTGGCTGATATTGGCCCCATTACTTATAGACATAATTATGATGACTTAATCGATGCGGTATTGGGTCTGGATCTGACATCGCTTAGAAGTCGAAAGCAGGCGGATACTGAATTAACTGATAGTATCCCTGACCCCAGGATTCGTATGTTCCTGCTGCAGAATCTGGTAGTTACTGAAAATGGATTTAAATGGAAAATCAACTGGAAAGCGCTAAAGAACAACATTTCCCAAATTATCGGTTTTGATGATATCAGTGACTGGCATATTGAAACGCCCACGCTTTTTATCTACGGCGGGCAGTCTAATTACCTGAATACTGAAGTCAGAAAGCTGATTCCAGACCATTTTACTCAGGCCTCATTCAGCTGTATTGAAAAGGCCGGTCACTGGCTACACGCAGAACAACCGCAAATGTTTTATGACGAGGTCAATAGTTTTCTTGCTTAGCGCGAATAAACGCTCAAGCTTCCACAGTTTTGAACGATATAGTAAGGTATGTCTTCAATTTTACCCTTTAAGAGCAATTTGATTCTTATTTGCCTGATAGTTATGTGGGGGGCTGCCGTGCAGGCGGCTCCTGATCGTATCTATATGTCTCCTATGGAAAAGTCACGATGGACGCTGACGGTAAATACCCCTACGCGATGTGAGATAGAGCATATCATCCCACGCTTTGGTAAAGCGCTGTTCTATCAGGAGAGTGGCCGCCCCATGAAATTGAAGTTTATATCGAAGCATAACTATAAAAAAGATATGGCTGTGGCTTTTCAATCAGTAACCGCTAACTGGAAAGGCATACAGACTCAGTCAACCCTGGCTGACCTTAAAACATCTGGGTTAAGCGATCCAGTAGTTGATATTAACTCCAGTACGGCGCGCTATGCCTATTTTGAGCTGCAGCAGGGAATGCAGCCCAGCCTGTTTTTTATTGATGATGACGATGGCTTCAATTCGGTTTCAGTTATTCTCTCTACCGTCAGGTTTCGTGATGTTGAGGCTGATTTTGGTGAATGTATAAGTCAGCTACACCCCTATAATTTCGAGGATATAAAGCGTGCTCTGGTACATTTTGAGTTTGACGATGAATTTCCGCTGGAGGAAGAAGAGGAAAGAGCGCTTTCGAAAATACTGGCTTATCTAAAAGTGGATCCTACAGTTAAAACAGTGAAGATATCTGGGCATGCAGATTTTAAAGGAACCAATTGTTACAATGATTCGCTTTCTGCGCGGCGTGCCTGGTATGTGTACGATTATCTGGTGCAGAGTGATGTTGATCCACAAAAGCTACAGGTAGAATTTTTTGGCGAAAATCAGCCCCTGGTAAAAGGCAAGGACGATCAATCCAGGGCACTTAACCGGCGGGTCAGTGTGACTTTATATCGTTGAAAAATTGTTTCATCTGATCACTGACAGCTGTATATTTTTTGTCTATAACTATGATTAAGTATAAGGATGGATCAGGGGATACCTAATGTCTGGCGAAAATGAAACAGAGATACGTCGCTTGATGCAGCAATTTGAGCATCAAATCTCGCTAATGAATTCAAGTACAATTTCTGAAATTGCAGGTAATATCAAGAAGTCAGATTTTCTGAATTTAGCGCAATCCATAGCTGTTTTACGCGCAAGATATCTGAAGTATGTGCTGCAGATGGCGCATGCTGATGAATCGAATCTTGATATTCAACTCTGCGAAGAAGCGAAAAAATGGCGCAATGCCTATCTGGAGGCAATCGAAGGCTTCGATCAGCTCAAACACGCATTACAACGCGGATATTTTAATCTGGAAGATGATTAACCTTATCTTTAAGCTGGGTATTCGCAGCTAAGCTGAATCTATACTAAGCCATCAATTATTACTTCCCCGGGGGTGGCATGAGATTAACCGGCAGCAAAGATCAGCGTGTCTTATTAAGCAATCACATCATGCAGTTGCTCGATAGCTGGGGTACCAATG
>JBNKMF010000049.1:0-23809 GCA_050292965.1 Gammaproteobacteria bacterium
GCGTTAACAGTCACGAAAACATTCGAATACCACGGTTTTAGCCGCCCGACATCCTTAATCACCATGCATCCCTTTATCAGTATCTCCGAGCGACCCGAAGACGTAGAGGACTGGGCTTGCGTAAATCGACCGAGTTGCCCCGGCGGGGGGTATGCAGGCATTCCCCCTTTTTCGATGTCGCCATCAATTATCGTAAAGACCTCACGCGGCCTGATGACACTGCCGGCTACACTGGATGTCCGGCTTATCCATCATGGGGACCCGATGTGTCGCTGCACCGGCATCTCGGGACAAGAATGCCAGGCATTTGCCTGCAAGCAGGCGAATCTGGAGCAGATACCCGGAATCGAACTGGGTCCTCGGCCAGGATGGCCGTCACTCTACCCATTGAGCTATATCTGCAGTTGTGGGCGGTCGATGGGTTCGACATATCGCAGACAAATGTCCGCGACAAAACAACTGACTGATTACTTCAGTGTTTCGCCCGGCCACCGGTTTCCCGGTGGCATTGCGTGATTCCAAATTGTCAAAGATCATTAACACCGGGAACGCCGGTGTGAGGGCATAAAAAAACCCCGGGTGCCTTCTCAAGCACAACCGGGGTTTTTAAACTCTCGGAGGTGCTTGCTATTACTGCAATCCTCCGAAGGACTTTCATAGAGAATTACGTTTTACCAATACCCTTTGAATCAAAATGATTCTGTTCCAGGTTTCTGAGCGCATTGCTTATATACAGGCCGGATATACAGAGCTGCCTGCCCATAAACTCAGGGCGCAACTGGGCTGTGGGCGATACATAAATCACCGGCCAGACAGCTCTATTTATCGATAACATTTTCACTTAAAACTTCGCTCCAAAATTTATTCAATGGCTTACACCAATCACTCACCAGTAATATTCATGGGGTCGGTGATTACCCAAAGGAAAAACCAGACCATCTGGATCTTTCCCCTTCGTCACTGCAATACAGCAACATTATTTTCCCTTCTTCCTGGCAGTGTCATATCTAGCTTGACCCACCAACCTGGCATATGACCCAGGGCCTGTTAACACTAACCAATATATTGGCCATACACCATATATTTTCTTTTAACACGACCATAGAGCTCTTTATCTATAGTCTTGTTTTTTTACAGACATTTCATATTCCTCTAGTTGTGAATAACTAGAGCACCTCTGATCAATTATGTTGTATCTCTGGCATCCCTTTCTTCCGGCATAAAAAAACCCGGACTTGTTAGCACAATCCGGGTTTTTTATTTTTACTCGGAAGGCGCCATTGACCTTCCAAAATAGAAAGTCAAAAATCTACTGTCTTATACCTGTTTTCAAAAGATATACATAGCCACTCACGCATAGGCACAGCCTGGTGGCTGGTCCTGAGTTGCTTCAGTGAGGTAATGAATAAATGATGCATATCTTTAAAATAAATCAGAATTAAGAATTGCTGCGTAGTATAATGAAGCATTACAAGCTGTCAACAACTTATTACAAGATTCTTGTTATTTATTATGCCCAAAAAAAATTCTCCTACCGATGATTTTAGAAAACAGGTCGGCGCACGAATTAAACAGGCCCGGCAAATGGCTGGGTTTAAGACGCGCGCAGCACTTATACAGGCGCTTCCTGAATGGAGTGTCAGCCGATTAGGTAACTATGAGCAGGGCATCTCTATGCCCGCCTCTCAGGACATATTGAAGATAGCCGAAGTCACTAAAATTAATCCCTGCTGGATTCAATTTGGATTAGGTAGCATAGGGTCTGGTGAGCGCGATCTTCAGGCTATTCGCCATCAAAACCTGAGCCAACTGGTAAAATCTTTAAATAAAGCAGAAGTCACGGCACTTAGAAAAACTATCGGGCTAAAACCTTCAGAATTCAAGCAACATCTGGATAACCCCTTCCTGAAGCTCCATGATAAATTATGTCGTAAGGTCGAAAAGCAGCTAAAAAAACCCCGCAACTGGATGGATGAACAGCATGTGGAGCTAGACGGCCTATGCGCCTACTTTCCAGATGATCTTCAGGAGATTTTGATGATCTACTCAAATCTGGATCAAAAAGAAAAGGATCAAATGATGCAAATATCCAGGGTCATAGCAGATGGATCATCCTGACCCCGTCCTGCACTAAAAAACTGTTCGACTCTGCCCCCAGGGTAAGAATAAGAAACATAAATTAAGCGAAGCTAAGGGTGAGTCTATTTTCCAATTAACAACTCTTTGGGCCGAGGGGACTCTTTGTCACAACTTTCTAGCCTTACCTCAGGATTGGAGTTTTTACTATTTATTTCTATGGGAAGAAAGTTTTTAAGTTCTTCATCAAAACCATTGCGGATAGTTTGTGCGCCTTCACGGACTGTCCAGGCAGTTAAATTAGCTAACAAATTAACTTGCTTATGAGACATATCTATTAGCGTAATACGCGGTAAGTTATTGAGGAATGTCCAATAATGTGGGAAGTGTTTAAATTCCCCTTTATATTTATCAATATCATTTATCATTTCCATATTAATATTGTCATTTTTTTTGATATCCGCTAACCATTTTTTAGACCTGTCCAGGTAAACCCAACAGATATTGGGCTTGTAATCAGCATCGTATCTAATATTGTATCTTTCGTTTTCTTTAATATTATATTGATTGCAATAGATCAGTGGTTCGCCTTTGCTCTGCCTCTTTTTAAGACCATCTAAAAGCTTGACATATGCACTTCGCTCAAAGATAACATTATGAGGCTTACCTTCAAATACTTTCTTAAAAGGCCCCTCTCTATCATAATTAAAGAACGATGTTATATTGTCATATATGCTCGTTTCATATACATTGCCCCCGCTGCGGAAGGGAGTCTGGGTATTTACAAACACGAGAATGTTCTTCACCTTGCGTGCTAGCAACGGCATAATGCCGATATTATCAAGATGCCCACCATCACCATGAGCCTGTTCTAAATAATCCACTACAACCTTCTCGCCCTCTTTATCATCATGCTGGTGATGTTCTGTTTCTTGCAAATCATCTCTTACACCCCAATGAATAAATTCAGGAAAGCCTAACTGCTGCGTTAATACTTCAAAAGGTCCTGCACTACGAAGTGTTTGATGTGGTGCAGCCCCGGTAGCTGCTAGTACATCAGAGAGTGAAAAACGCTGCTTTTTATAGTTACTTTTCACAATCACACGTACTCCCGTGCTGCTTGAACGACCAACGTCTGGAGGTAAAAAATCATAAGCAAATGGTTCGACATAACCACCTAGATAAGTTTCTTTAATAGAATATTGGTTACCCTGATCATCAGGATTAGAGATGTCGATATTTTTTTCGCGCTTGATCATTTTCGCTTTTGTTGGCACCCCCACATAAAAGGGGGTCATTTCCACTGGTAGAAAATATTCTGGATCTCCTGAGCCAAAGGTCATAAGTGTACTACTTGCAATATAGAACGGCCGGTCTACTCTTGCCTTAAAAAAATCAGTTTTATCGGCAGTTGCTCCCTCTGTTTTTTGATCAATAATTAATTGATTAAAATACGGAGCATCTCCATAAGCAAAGAATTTTTGCTCTCCTAGATCCTTATCGATACCATTTTTCAATTTAAAAGGACGAAGAAAAATATTACCTAGATACCTTGCAAAGGTTTCATCCCCTCTACCTGTAAGCCACATGTAAAAGTGGTTATTATTTAGGACGTCATATTTTGCGTTTGATATAGCATCAGATAATGAATATTTATCACTGCACATTAATTGCTTTTCAGAGATTTTAAGCGGAGAGGTATAATTGCCTAGATAAGCTTTGTCACATGCTTCCTTAGTTTCCTTATCGCAGTACTTCTCGGGTAGAAACATAAATGGAAGAGAGCCCCATGCCCCACCTGATATAGCCGAAATATAGTCAACCTTATCCAACCAACCAAGATCATACAGTGCCTGCATCTGCCCTAAAGTGGCAGCAGCAGACCTAGTCCCTCCGCCGGAAAAAGCAATACCGAAATCTCGATTCCCTGTTTTCCAACTGCTCCTTTTTTTCATTACATCATTTATATCCCCTTTATTTTCAGGATAATCAGAGACTTTTTCAGGTGCATTCCAAACATAGGTAGCGACCTTTTGAGAGCACCCTGTAATAATGATAAATATAAATAGACTAATCAGGATTTTGTATTTGTTATTCATTTAGAATTTTTTCGATCAGAGAAAGTTGAGATGGATATAGAAATTACCCCAATAAAACTCGCACTCTGGGATGAGTGCTTTTTCAAATTGATGCTTCATATTTTGAATAATATTGAGATACATATCTTGTTTGCTTTCCATATAACAAAATTATTCAAATTTAAATGAGCATCTAATTTGTTCTCAAATACAGGTAATACAGTAAGAATAAGAAGAGTAGTTTAAACGCCCATTCATCACAAGTAAAAATTCAGCTGAGGGTGACATTGAATATATCCAATATTACAGGTCAATAAGGCTCAATTCATATCCTGCAATGTTTTACAGTCAAATAAATATTTTTCCCCGTTGCAGCATCAGATTCACCCAACAAGACTCTGCACTATACTTTAAGCTCAAGATAACGTGGGTCATACAACCGGGCAAATACTGTAATTTGTTGAACCGTCTAGCCCAGTATTTGAATCCTCTAAACAATGGACAATTAAATTCGTTTAGCCTTGCTGATTATTTGCTGGCAATTATTTCAAACGGAGCAATTAACCCGCCAGTCAAACCAGCCGTCAAGTTACTAATCTTTTGAGAAAAGGTTTGCCCCATGAGTATCTCCAGTCCCGGCATGTCTGGTTTATTACCGCTGTGCTGCAAATCACGTAATGCATTGATACTTTTTAAAGCGGTATCGCGATGGTCCTGCGCCCTGTCGATTTTAAAACCTGCCGCAGTTAATCGTTTCAGATAATCGTTAAGTGTTTCTAAATGTGATTCTGAAGCATCATCAGCCCAGGGCAATGGATATTCTGGTTGCGCACTGTCAGTCGACATCACATCATAGATAAGCAACTTTCCCTGCGTATTGATTACACGATAGATTTCTGAGAATAATGTTGATTTGTCATCAATATTCATCCCTACATGTAACATACAGGCGCAATCAAAGTAATTTGAATCATAAGGCATATCTAATGCGTTACAACAGTTTAAATCGATTTTATCTGCAAGATTTACCCAGTGATTTAGCGTCCGCCCAGTGGCAATATATTCGGGATTTGAATCTATACCTCTCACTTGACAGTTATAGGTATCGACAAGATAACGCGCAGTTCCACCAATACCACAACCTATATCAAGCAACTGCTGACCAGCCCTGAGATTCAATTGTTGAGTGATCAGGTGGGTGACATGCCGACCACCAATATGAAATTCATCGATGCGTCCCAGGTCCTCAAGTTTTAAGTCCTCTACTCTGATACCTGCCGTTTGGAAAGCCAGGGTGATTTCGTTCAACAAAGCACTATTTAAATGATCGGAACTTTTGTTCATTACATACTCGCAAGTTTAGGAGTCTCAGAGGCAGCCATTAGCTCCAGGTTTCCTGACAATCTTTCCAATTCGAGTAAAATGCAGTCCTGAGCAATCACCCAGTTCCTGATAAGAGTAAGCGCCACTAGCATTCGAATAGCCTCGTCTCGTCCTGTAGTCATTCTTTCATACTCTACCAGTGATTTAGCGATCGATTGCTTCTGTATTTTTGGTATCTGCAAATCCTTATCCTGGTCACCCATATACTGTTTCACCTGCTTGATGAACGTTTCATCACCCAGGTAGATCTGGTTGTTCAGTTTTGACCAGACAGAATTATTTTTTAATTCTTCCTGAACAAAAGCCTGATACTTCCGAATTGCAGTTTTACGCTGTACGCTAAACTGTGACAACAGATAATCACTCGATGACAGATGAAAACACTTCTAGAAAAGCAAGGCGATCTTCGTCGTTTTCATAGATATCTTCACGACGATCCCCTCTGGAAGTGAGGTGATAAAGTGCTTCGGGGAATTCTAGTTGTAAAGGCCTGGACATGGAAAAAGACTATCAGATTGGTAGGCTAAAGGCTAGAGCTGATAATCATCTTGCGAGTTCCCCAATAGGCGTTACCGTTTGGTTTCGAACTTAACGAACCTAAAAGAGGAACTCTCATGAAACTATATTGCTGAATCGACTTACATTCAAATAATAGTGTAATCGTCATACTGGATAAAGCAGGTAAAGTGGGTATCAAAAGAAGAGCGCGCTATCAGAGTTTTACTCAGGAAGCGGAGTCAACTGTGTACCAGAGCACAACCAATATACTCAGTGCTCAAAATATCTTGAGCAGGAATACCGCACTTTCATTGAATGCAAATAAGTTAAAAGCCATTAAGGATAAAGAGATTGATCAATAACTGAACGATGCCAATATTACTCTGGCACTATAAATTAATATCATGATGATAAAAACTCTTCAAGCCAGTATTTCAGAAATTGAGAAGACCGTAGTATCGCAGGTCAAATTACGACCTGAGTATCAACAGTTACAGAGTGTATCAGGTATCGATCAGGTATTAGGCTTAACCATCATGTTGGAAACGGGCAGGCTTGGGGCGCGCGGCATAGGCGTCACTTTCATGTTTGATCAGAGCCCCGTGTGCCGAGGCTCTGGCTTATTTTTAAATCCAGAATTTTTCGCGCACAACGGCAGGGCGTGGCCCCTGGGCCGTTTCGACGACCACTTCAGTATCGTCGTCCCAATGGGTCATGCGTACCATTCCAATGGCAACGTTGGTCTTGAAATCAGGCGAATAGGCGGCCGAGCTGACACGTCCCACTTTTTTGCCCTTAACCATGATTGGCCACCACCGATCACATGCAGGTATAGGATCGCCTTTGATTTCTATTGCGCGGATTTGCTGAACGGGTCCCTCTTTGTCCACCCGCAACAGGGCATCGCGGCCGATACAGGCAATCGCATCATGGGTGTCACAGAATTTACCCAGGCCGCATTCATGCGGGGTGTTATCATCGGTCATGTCATTGCCGTAGCTGAGCAATCCGCCTTCGATCCGTTCAATTGAGTTAGGGCAGCCTGCGTGCACGTCATATTTTTTACCTGCTTCAAATAATGCATTCCAGAGGGGCATCGCATTTTTCATTCCAGGTACATAAATTTCGAATCCGCCTTGCTTTGAATAGCCAGAGCGCGCCACAACCATTGGCTCGCCATTAAACTCAAGCTTTTTATAGCGGAAAAACCGAATGTCGTGTACGGCATCGCCAAAGACATCTGCCATCAGGTCATCTGCTTTGGGGCCCTGGATGGCAAGGGGGCTAATATCTGGCTCATCGACCAGGACATCCAGGCGCCATCCATTTGCGATGCCTTTGACCCAATACAAAAGGTCACTATCGGCAATCGAAATCCACCAGTGATCATCAGAGAGTTTGACTGCCACAGGGTCATTCAGCATGCCGCCAGTTTCATCGACAATTGGTACATACCAACATTGATCCTCGGGCATGGAGCGCATATCGCGCGGTGTGAGCATTTGCATCAATCGTCCAGCATCGGGCCCGCGCAGTTCGATCTGCCGCTCGCAAGAGACGTCCCAAATTTGAACAGCAGATTTAAGATGGTGGTAGTCCTCTTGCACAGACCGAAACACAGTGGGCAAGAGCATGTGGTTATAAACGGTATACCCTTTGACACCCGCCATTTCGACGCCATCAGAAAACACAGTGCGCCGCAGCCGACGCGAAGGAGAGATCATATATGTCATGTGAAGTACTCTTGATATGGGGCGCCAGGTTAGGGAAGAACCTTGGCCTGTTCGCGCAGTTGGAACTTTTGGAGTTTGCCTGTCGATGTTCTCGGCAGATCGGCAAAGACAACGGTGTTGGGTGCTTTGAATCCCGCTAGATGCTCGCGGCAAAAGGCGATGATCTCGGCTTCGGTGGTGCTGTACCCCTCGCGCAATTCGATAAAGGCACAAGGTCTTTCACCCCATTTTTCATCTGGCCTGGCTACCACTGCGGCAGCCTGCACTGCGGGGTGTCGATAGAGGATCGCCTCAACTTCCACCGATGAGATATTCTCGCCTCCTGAAATGATCACATCTTTCAGACGGTCTCGAATCTGGATATAGCCCAGATCGTCCATCACCGCCGCATCGCCCGACCAGAACCACCCATCACGAAAGGCGGCATTGGTGGCGTCGGGGTCTTTGTAATATCCCTTCATCACCGTGTTGCCACGAATCGCAATCTCGCCTTGAGTTTCATTGTCGCGTGGCACGTTTGCCATCTGTGCTGTGTCAATGACATGGACAGCTTCGACCATCGGTAAAGCAATGCCTTGCTGTGCTTGTTTTTGTGCTTGTTGCGCAGGCGTGAGATCGTCCCAGCTGTCCTGCCAGAGGCACTGTGCGATATGACCGTAGGTTTCAGTAAGGCCATAAACCTGCATTACATCCAGGCCCATCGCCGTGGTTTTTTCCAAAACTGAAGGTGGAGGCGGGGCACCCGCAGTCATCACTTTGATTTTGGGATCAAAGGGTTTATCAGTGCCAACCTCAGCGAGCATTTGCAAAATGATGGGCGCGGCACCGAAATGGGTCACGCCGTGGGTGTTGATCGCCTCCAGGATTAGATCCGGCGCCGGATTGCGGGTAAAGACCATCGTCGCCCCAAGTATCGCCATAATCCACGGATGGCCCCATCCGTTACAATGAAACATCGGCACCACTGAGAGGTAGACTGGATGAAATGGCGTTTGCCACGCAGCGACCGTACCTAGTGCCATCAAATAGGCACCGCGATGGTGATAGACGACGCCCTTGGGGCGGCCTGACGTGCCGGATGTATAATTCAGCGCAATCGCATCCCATTCATCCACAGGGCCACCCATCGGGCGCACGGTGGCGGGATCGGTCATCAAATCTTCATAAGTCGTGCTGCCCATAGTTTGCGATTGGACGGCATTGGAATCCTGGATTTCAATCACATCAATTGTGCGGCCCAAAAGGTCAAAGGCACGCTGCAACAATGGGATTAATTCGCCATCGACAATCACTAATTTCGTATCAGCATGATCCAGGATATAGGCGATGGTTTCAGGCTCGAGCCGCGTGTTGAGCGTATTGAGCACCGCACCCGTCATCGGAAGGGCATAATGCAGTTCAAAGAATTCTGGGATGTTGGGGGCTAGAACCGTCACGGTATCGCCGCGTTCAATTCCGCGTGCGATGAGGCCCGCAGCAATCCCTTCGACCCGCGTAATCATCTCGGCCCAGCTGCGACGTGTGTCGCCATAAATGACGGCTGTGCGATCCTGATATAGATCATGCGCCCGTGCCAGGAAAGACACAGGGGACAGTGGCACGTAATTGGCCGGTGTTTTGTCAAACATATCAAAGTTTTTGTGCATGGTCGCTCCTCCCCAAAATGACCAGCGCGATGTGACAGGCTCACATCTAGCCAGGGGGCGCGAGCTGTGCCCGCGCCACGCTGTTGTTAGCTTTCGCCAAAACCTTTGGGCACTGGCAAGTCAGGCAGAGTTTTAGCGCGTTTTTGCAAGTGACGTCCGATCACCACACGGCTGATTTCCGTGGTGCCATCAACGATGCGCAACATTTGCGACAGGCGCGACAAGCGATCCATACCGTAGGGTTTCAACAGGCCCATACCGCCCAAAACTTGAGTGCATGTGTTTGCGGCTTTGACGGCTGCGTCTGGCACGAAACGCTTCGCATGCGCTGCCATTAGCGAACCTTCGTCTGTGCCAAGGGCATTGGCGGCTTTGCGATAGAGCAAGCGAGAGACTTCAAGATCTGTGGCCACTTCGCCGAGCATCCACTGAATGCCATCTAGATCAAGGTTGTTGCCTTTGAACATTTTACGGTTTTTTGAATAAGACAGCGCCGTGTCGAGCGCCGCTTCGATTAAACCGCAGCAACCTGAAGCGATCGACACACGGGCAATATCAATAGCCATCAAAGAGCCTTGAAGACCCTGACCGATGGGGAGGATAATATTGTCTTCAGACACAACAACATCATTCATGTACATTTCGCTCATTGGCAAAAATTCATAAGATGGCGTGTCGTACATTGAGCCAAATGAAAGGCCTTCTGCGGATTTTGGAATGGCAATCATTGCCATGTCTTTATGACCTGGCTCGTCTGATGTTTTAACGACGGTCAAATACACATCTGCTTCATCCGCGAGGCTGACCCAGGCTTTGGCACCGTTGATCGTCCATGTGCCATCGTCATTGATCACAGCTCGGGAATACATGTTCGTGGCATCTGAGCCGGACTGCGGCTCAGTCAATGCAAAGTTGGCCAATTTGCGGCCTGATGTAAGCTCGGCCGCCCATTTAGCTTTGAATGCATCTGTGCCATAGCCACATACTGCAAAGGTACAGATGTTGTGCATCGACAGCGCAAACGCATACGCGCCGTCGCCTTTGCCAAGCTCTTCATAGACTCGAATCCCTTCACCCAAAGGTAGACCCTGACCACCAAATTCTTCAGGGGCATACAGGCCTGTTAGACCTAGCGCGCCTGCTTTGTCCGAGGCATCGCGCGGCCATATACCAGAGGCGTTCCATGCATCAACATTCGGCTTAATCACTGTGGCACAATGATCTTTGGCGGCGGCAAGGATCGTGTCGATCTTACTTGTCATATTGTTCATATCATACTCCTCCTGGTGATGCTTACGCATGGCGCGTCTGCACTTGTTGTAATCTTTATTGGTAACACCGTAGCAAAACTGCAAGGGCGCGGCTATCTCCTGGCTTGACAGATAATTATCGAATAGTGACAAAATGTTCGGATTTTTATCCAAATAGGAGCGATTTTAAGCGAATTTTTTTCTATATGTGCCAGGCGTAACCCCGGTCCATTTGGAAAAGGCGCGGTAAAAATTGGCAGATGATGAAAAGCCAGTCATATGGGCGATGTCATCTATGCTTTTGTTGCCAGCCCTGAGTTCCAGGATGGCAAGATCACGGCGCAAGCCATCTTTGATGGCCTGGAATGATGTGCCGTCGGCATCAAGGCGACGCATCAAGGTGCGCGGAGTCATGCCCAATGCCTGCGCTGCATCTCCCAGCTGCGCTTGCAGCCCTTCAGAGCGATAGATGAATTCCCGCACGCGCAAAGATTGTGTGTGCTCACGATATTTTGTGAAGATCCAATCACGCGGCGCGTTCCTAAGAAACTCAGTTAAATCTCGCGCAGTGCGTGGGGCTGAGGGGCCAAGATGAGTTGAAGCGAAACTGATGCTAGACTGAGCAGCGCCAAATGAGATGGGGGCAGGGAAAATCATCGCGTAATCTTCCGAAAATTCCGGGCGTTCAAAAGCAAAGCTGACGGCCTGCATCGGCACTTCGTTGCGCGCGAGCCAGGAGATAAGTCCATGTGCCAATTTTAGGATCAACATATGGCCAAAGCGCTGTGGCGTTACCGCCTGACGCGGAACAAGGCTCAAGCTTGTCGTCTGATCATCTTCGATCAGCTCAAATTGATAATCATCAAGTAGCAAATTCCAAAAAGTTGAAAAGCGGTAGAGCGCAGAGGAGAGGCTGCGCGCCTCGCGCACAGTGGTCAATAAATGCTGTAAGGCACGAGGGCGAATAGTCCGTGACCATAGGCCCATCATTTCGTCCCCAGTCTCGATCGCAGCAATTTGATACAACGCCACAATTTGATCTAGTGTGACCCGATTTTGAGGGGTGCTATCCTGGTCCGAGAGAATGGACCTGCTCAGCTCTGACCGTTCAAGAAAGGACGCAAGCTGCACCTCATCGCAGAGCCGGCGCAGTCCTGTCAGCCAATCCTCAATGAAGGCAACGGAGACAGTCGATAAAGTCGTTGGGGTCAGCTGCGGCATTCAATCCTCAGTCAGCTACAGTCAAATGGGGCCGCTGTTCAGATGCTTACGTCGGCCGAATGAAGACTATAGCTGTCCAATTGATACGGGGCAAGTCAGCTCTACTGAGCGCGTACAAATTCGGGATGTTCATACGCCTGTGGGTAGGGCATGGGCGTAAACGGGCCAGGCGGAATGGCGCCGTTCCACGAGCGTCCAAAATATCCCTGGAGGCAGTGAGCTCCCCATAGTCTTATTAGGACACCCACTTTTTGAAGCTTGACACTGCTATAGATCAACGGTACTGCGGTTTATAGGGGTCGTCACTCTTTTTTATCATCGTCCAGCTTTCTTGGTCTGCCAAGTGGTCGATACTGCAATACCCGTCCAATTTGTTTTTCCAGTTTCTGAATAAATCGATTTGAACCACAGGGTAATCCCTTTTCAATATTACGCCGAATGATCGATAGATCATCAACAGAATCACCTTCCGCTAACCAGGCGGACCAATTGCCGATAGATTCGAATTGTTTCTTCCAGTAAACCTTTGTGGTCAATACCGGATCTGTATGCCCTTTACAATGCGCGGCTGCACTTGACCAGGTATAGTTTTCTGCTTTTCTCACTATTTTTGCCCTGACTGGATTTCTTTCGACGTAGCGAATCGCGGCCCACAGATAATGCTTGTCCAGTGCCGATGAAAAATAACGTCCCTGCCAAACATGTCCTCTCCATCCACGTTGACGATTAAATCGCTGTGCGTATCGCATATGTAGCGGTTTGAGTACCAATTGCAATCCAGCTTCTGTTTTAGGCAGGGCGATTAAGTGAATGTGGTTGGTCATCAGGCAATAGGCCAGAATCTCGACTTTGTGTATCTGACAATAATTCTGCAACCAGCCCAGATAAACTTCTCTATCTTCGTCAGTATAGAATATGTCCTCCCGACGATTACCTATTTGGGTGATGTGGTGAGGAACACCTGCAAATACGGTTCTGGCTTGTCTTGGCATTCAGGTATTGTAGTTGAATCACAATTTAAAGAGTAGCGGCTCCTTATTTACAACCTGATATCAAAGGTTGCAAGATCATTTTGTCCCGAGAAGCAGACCAGAGAAAAAATATCTAATAAGGTTAAACAAAACCTTATTTTTTGCTTAACACCCCCTTCATTTAACTGAAGCAATAGCTGAATAGATGAAGATTAATTTTCTTTCCTATCTTTGGGTGTCTATAAATATTTTTTCCCCTGGTCTCTTTTATTTTTCAACAGAGCCTGGTTCCAGAACCATCCAACGGTTAAAAACAGCAGCTTGACCACAATACACGCCTTTCCCGTTAACCAGGTTCCACACAGTAGCGTCTTCTATCCAGAAACGGTTGCCCGTCGAAGAAATCCGAATACCACGATAGTCGTCGATAAAACCATCCAGGGTTACTCGAGTCAAAAGGTGTTCTCGCTCAGCTCTGTTTTGAGGCTCTGCCGACTTTCGGGAAGGTAAAGTGGTAAACTCCGGCCACTCCATTTGAAACAAACTGAGCGCTGTCCGGTTTCCATAGTTGAAGACAGGATCATCCTCGGTGCCGTGTGAGACAACCGCGTAAGGTGCATCATAGAGCGCTCTATATTTTTCTGTACCAACCAGTCCTCTTTTTACCAAATCTTTTCCTGTTAAACGGTGATAGCTCGATATCAGTAATTCTGCGTGCTCACCAAGATAATCGTTCTTTTGCTCCGGCTCATTCATTGTTTCTGTATTCCCATAAATCTACCGCTCAATCTCCTCGGGCTTCTAATTCCATCGTTTATGCATCACGTCTAAAATGATAAACATAGCAAACTTTATGGCAGTAGATAAGGCAAATCTGGAGTATGTCCAGCTAATTGCACTATTGCCACAGCAATCCAATTGAATCGGAATGACTTAAAAAGCACAGCGACCAGAAAACAATCGGCGCAGCACCGACCTTAAACTTTATGGAAAAAATACTCATTAAGGTTAAACTAAACCCTATTTTTGACCTAATACCCCCCTTCATTTAACTGAAGCAATAGCTGAATAGATGAAGCTTAATTTCCTTTCCAATCATTGGCAGTCTGTAAATATTTCATTACTGAACATTAACAACCTCCAATATTAGAAACTGTTGCTCTTTGACCCGATTTTTTCTAAGGGAAAACCTGATTCAGGAACTCTACTTTCCCATTTACCCATAACATGGGTATGCTTTCATTATGATGTTGCTGCATTTAGGACCATCAACTTACAGCTCTGATGGCCCGTTCGATTTACCTCGCCACAAACTCCAGCACGGTAGCGTTGATGCAATAACGCGGTTTACCATTGGGGCCGTCATCAAACACGTGCCCCAGATGAATGCCGCTACTGCTGGACAACACCTCGGTGCGATGCATTCCGTAACTGTCGTCGGCCTGTTCAATGGTGGCGCCCTCAACCGGGCGAGTGAAGGATAACCAGCCGGTTCCAGAGTTGAAGCGATCACGGGTATCGAACAGTGGTGCGCCGCTTAATTTATCGATAAAAACACCATCAGGGGTATGCTTGAATTTTTCGTACTGGCGACAGAAACGGCTGTCCGTTCCCTGCGCAAAAGCTACCCGGTACGCTTCACTGTCGCCAAGCTTAAAATAACCGAGCGCCTTGTAAAACTCCTCTGCCGTCATGTAACCCTGGTGTCCAAAGACTTCCTTACCATTATCCAGGAAATAAATCGTCGGCGTGGCCCAGGTAGGTGTTTTCAGTGTAAGCCCATTCAGCCCGGATGCCATACGAAATGTCATCGGGATACTGCCGTGATACTCGCTGCTGACATCTTTCTTGAATCTTTCACAGAATGGACAATGCTCAGCTTCCAGTACCACCACCTGCTTACCTGCCAGCAATGCACTGTTATCGACCTTTGCAGTCGCATGCTTTGTAAAGGTAACGCCGGTCGCGTGATTCGGGCAGTAACCATTAGGGTTCTTGAGCAGGTAGTCCTGATGATATTCCTCGGCTGGGTTAAATTTTTGCAAAGGCTTGATCTCGGTAACAATGCTGCCATAGCCTGCAGCGCTTAACAGTTTCTGGTACTGGTCACGCAGTTTCAGCGCCGCCTGATGCTGTGCTTCGTCAGTGTACAGGATGATGGAACGATACTGGGTGCCAATATCATTACCCTGGCGATTTTTCTGTGTCGGGTCATGCTCTTCAAAGAAATGCTGAAGCAGTGCTTCGGTGCTGAGCATTTCATTGTTGTATTTAACCTCGACCACTTCAGCGTAATTGTCCGGGTCAAACTTGTAATCGTATTTGGTGATTTCACGATAATCAGGTTTAATCTTGCTGTCACCATCAGCATAGCCAGAAACGGCATCGATTACACCCTGTAGCGACTGGTAGCCTTTTTCAGCACCCCAGAAGCAGCCAGAACCCAGTACGATTGTTTTCACGTGACTGCTCGCCGGCATATCAGCAGATGATTTGGATAGCGCAGCCTGCACAGGCTGCTGCACGACGAACAGGCCAATGATCAGGGCGAGGATTTTTTTCGATAGCATAATAGATTCTCCGGGATAACAGGTTTCGTATAACAAAGTAGAACACCTGCTATCCAGCTAAGTTCACCCTCACATTAAAATGTTATCATTTTGTGATAATTGTGATAAATAGCGGACATTTTGAAAACATCCGATAGTTGTTATTTTGTGGCCCAGGCGCCAGGTTAACATCTGCATGCATCTGGGAGAATTGAGGAAGGGAGAACTACTCAACACTTAGATCAGAATCATACCAATCGGCCATATCATCAATCATTTCACCTTTTAACAGGTAGATCAGTGCCTCGTGATAGATATAAACATTGTGCAAGGGGTCAGCGATAATCCTGGTCTACCAGGCAATTTCCTTTCCAATTGTTGGGTGTATACAAATATTCGGACAGACAATATGCGCTTAGATCGAAACTTGATTTATTGTTTAAGACTCGATTTGACTTGCCATTTCAATGATCCTCATCGGGTAGTGGTTTTGGTAACCGCACCATGTCCACCAGCGGGCGAGGTACTATAAATAGTAGGGTATTTAACGCGCTGACTGGGGCCTGCTTCCTCTAGTAGGCCCCTTGAAGTTGACGCTGTACTGTACTTACTCAAGATAGGCAATCGACTTCAGGCAGGTTCGGCATACACGGGTATTTTCAACCGAGCCAAATTGATTCAACGCCTTTTTGTTTAGGGCCTGTTAACAGGCCCTAACAAAAACTATTTTACACCATAGTCTGAGAGAATTTTTTTGTAGGTACCATCTGCCTTGATAGCTGCTAAGCCCTTATTAAAAGCGTCAATAATTTTTTGTCCCCGTGCATTTGCCTTTCCAGAGGCGATGTGCAGATTATTGACAGATAACGCGTTTGCGGTAAAGTCAATCGCACCCAAATCCATTCCCGCCCGCTTGATGACAGACTTGGCCACAATTTCATCATCCAGAGTCAGGTCGATCCGATTACTCAGTAGTTTTTTAATATTGGCTTCAATACTACCTGTTTCCGGCCGAGAGAAGTTAGACGCATTTGAAAATTCTTCGCCATAGCCGTAGCCTGCAACTATGCCTACTTTTTTCCCGCTGAGGCTATCCAAACCATTGAACTCGAAGTTATCACCTTTTTTCTTAATAAATTTGATACTGTTCTGTGCATAATAATCACTGTAGATCAAATAACCAGCCCGCTCTTCGGTGTACCAGGCTCCCGGCAGTATATCCACATTACCATTTTTAACTTCATTTAAAGCCCGGTTCCAGGGCATGATTTTGAAATCGACTGTATACCCCTCCTTTTTCATGGCAGCTTTGATTAATGCTATGGATAGCCCCGGATCAGCACCTTTTTGAATAAAAGGGGGCCAGGGATCCTGGGCTGCGGTAACAGTTTCTGCCTGCACCGAAAAGGAAAGAAATAAACTTAAAACTAGAGCATTTACGATTTTCATATAATTACCTCTCTGTAGTAATTTTCATTTTTGCACTTTAAAAGCCCTGAAAGCATCATTCAGACTTACCAGAGCACGAAACAACGGAATATGGTTGTATTAATGTAAATAGCTGCCCAGTTGCCAAAGATATCCTCTTACTCTTTTGCTCCTGCTACTCTGAAGAAGTCATGTAGATTGAACGCTGTTAACAGTTAATTGAGCGCTTTCTATATCGAAATCCTGCACTCCAAACATCATCAAGTTTTGAATTTCGATAATCTTCCAATAACTTCTCCTGCTAGCTTGCTGACATCCTCAGCACGACCTGCAGTGTCAGTAGCGTTCCTGGATAAAAAGTCCGCAACACCGGATACTTCCACAATATTCTGGTTAATTTCAGTAATAACTCGAGTCTGCTCTTCGGCTGAGGTAGAAATGCTGAGGTTCTTTTCTGTCAAATCCTGGATTGCGATATTAATTTCCTCTATCGCGTCGCCAGCTTTGCTCACTCTTTCCACGCCTACCTGAGTACGTTCAGCCAGTGAGGCCACACCTTTTTCTACGGCATCGCTAACGCTCTGCAAAGTTTCAATGCTACTTTGAATCTCATCCGTAGATTGACTGGTTTTTACCGCCAAATTACGCACTTCGTCCGCCACGACCGCAAATCCACGCCCTGCTTCTCCTGCTCTTGCGGCTTCAATCGCTGCATTTAAGGCAAGCAGATTGGTTTGTTCGGAAATCGTTTTAATGACCTCCAGCACCTGGCTTATGTTCTTGCCTTCTGAAATCAGTTGAGATGCCTGGCTGGTAACTGTGCCAATTTCTTTCGCAAGAGAATCAATATCGCGAACAACAGTACCGACGATCGACTTGCCCTGGGCGCTTTTTTCCATGGCTACTTCAGCATCATTCGAGGCCTCGGTCGCGCTATTGGCGACGTCTAAAATAGATGCGGTCATCTCCGTAGTGGCTGTCGCCATCATCTGAATCTGGGATTGCTGTCCAACTAGATGTTGCGAAGTTTCTATAGCCTTCTCACGACTTTCGTTTGATTTATTCTGCAATTCCAACGCAGCTGTACTAATGCTGGAAACGATATCCTTGAGGGAATTTATAAAGGTATTGAAGCCGTTAGTTAAACGATCCAATTCCTTTCCGGGCGGTAAATCCAAATGCTGGGTAAGATCACCTTCACCCGTGGCAATTTCCTGAATCGCATCAGAAATTACCTTAATAGGTCTGAGCATTGTTCGATTTAACACCACAAGTATCAGCAGGGTAATACTGGCATCCAGCACCAAAATCATCACCACTTGTTGCATCAAAAGGGTATGCAATCGGGGCTTGATGATATTCATGTCGGCGTACACTGTCACCATTCCGACAGCGTTTTTCTCTCCATATTCGATATAGACTAGCTCTACTTCAAAAGTATTTGTGGTTGTTTCAGGCTCTGAGTCGATTTCGATAAAAACCGTTTTACCACTTTCATCGACACCTTCCTTACCAAACCAGGCCAAAGTCTTCCCATCGGATCCGGTCACCTGGATAGCGGCAATCACATTCGCAGTCAGTTCTGATTTAATGTTGGCTTGTAGAGAGTCTACGTTGTAATTCCAGATTGGTCCCGGCAGACTTAATTGCATACGTCCAAGCGCCGCGTTTACTGAATCATTGAGATCATTGATTAAGCCGTCCCTGAAGCTTGAGTAGTTAAAATAACCAAAAACTATCAGAATTAAAGTAACGACCAGGATAATTTGAGCGATAAACTGAAACTTGATACTTCTGAACATAACCTTCCTCAGCACGAATGGTCCCGGATATTCCGGATTCCGGTTTAAATTATTTATAGATCGAGCAGGTAATCTCTATTATTCTAATTAGAAGAGAATAGTATAAAAAAAAAATTTGGCGCTAATTATATGCTTATGAGTATTCCAGTCGCTCGCTTAATAATGCTCGGATAGGTATAAGAAGAATAAACACAACGTCCTGACATATTAAGCCGACAACAGACCTTCAGAATCCCGCCCGAAACGACAGTAAATCCGGTCTGCATTCATATTCTGCACGGAATTTTCTCACTGTTCGGCATTTTGAGACCTTCTTGTTCTGACCATACCACAAGCAATCAGGCAACCCATTGATAATCAGTTGTCGTTATGTGAAGTCATGGCGGGGGTAAACTTCCGGTCTGTTGGCGCTATGCAAACCACTCTGCCTGATGCGAGGATCGCGTAACTAGCAGCGACTCGGGGGTGGTAATGCGCCTTTCTTCATGCGCTGATCCAGAGAAATAGTTCATAGATGCACCGTTTACGGACCTAAGTATGGAACCATTGATAGTGGTCAGGGAGATTTTGGTTTACCTGTTGGCCTATAATTTAATTCGTTTCTGATGGTACAAGCAGCGGCTGATGCAGGTATTTTACCCAGGGAGATCAGCTTTAAACACCGCTTGCAGTTATGGTTGATCTGGAGCCGTCAGGCGGACAGTACTGATGAGGATGTGTGCATGATGATCAGCGCTCTGACCGTTCAAGAATAGATCAACGGTACTGCTACTTAAAGGGGACGCCACCCTTTTTCAATCTTCATCCAGCTTTTTTCCTGGTCTACCACGTGGTCGATACTGCAATACCCGTCCAACTTTTTGTGATCAATAATGCTCGGTAGCACTTGACCAGGTATAGTTTTCTGCTTTTCTCATCATTTTTGCCCTGACTGGATTTCTTTCGACGTAGCAAATCGCGGCCCACAGATAATGCTCGTCCAGTGCCGATGAAAAATAACGTCCCTGCCAAACATATCCTTTCCATCCACGTTGGCGATTAAGTGAATGTGGTTGGTCATCAGGCAATAGGCCAGAATCTCGACTTTGTGTATTTGACAATAATCCTATAACCAGCCCAGATAAACTTCTCTTTCTTCCTCAGTATAGAATATGTCCTCCCGACGATTACCCCTTTGGGTGATGTGGTGAGGAACACCTGCAAATACGGTTCTGGCTTGTCCTGGCATTCAGGTATTGTAGTTGAATCACAATTTAAAGAGTAGCGGCCCCTTATTTACAGTAATCGGAAGTTGCCGTATCAAATTAACTTCGCACAGGATATTTTATTCTGCGTATAAAGAGCTCGTTAAACCATACTTAAGGCTTAACTTAACGGTATAGTCTAGCACTCTCTTATTTTTTGTGACCAATAACGGGTTAGCAATTTTTGCATCTGACCATCATCATCGACGATTAGAATTTTTCCTGATTGCATTTCATCTGGCATCAACTTACCTGGCCCCAGGGTTTTGAAATATTTTGTAACAATTTAATTTGCAGATGAAATATTTGAGAAACAGCTCGATATCATAATTAGCATGTCAATTGAATACCTTATGTTAATTCCGGGTATAAACTCATAAAGTTTTTTACGGTCATGAGCTCTTGATTTTATATTGTTTTACTGTTTATTTTTACCGAAATTTTATTTATAAGTTACAATCTACTACAGACAAAAATACTATTTTCCTATGATTTCAACTGCTACATTCGCATCAGCCAATCGAAGTCAAAATGACATTCAAATGAAAACTGTCAGTAACATTATGTCGACCTCAGTCAGAACAATTCATCGTGACATCTCGGTTTGCGATCTAGAGGAAATCTTTGTTACCCACAAAATCAGTGGAGGCCCTGTTATCGATAACTCAGGGAATCTGATTGGCTTCGTATCAAAGTCGGATGTTACACGTTTTGACTCCACAGGCGAGGATCCAAATTATACAAGGGTGTTTGAAATTGCAAGCCCAATAGTGATCATCATTTCACCTGAAACCACAATTGAAGAAGCCGCTCAAAAGATGCTCGAACATCAGGTGCATCACCTGGTGGTAACAGAAGCCGAGGAACTGGTAGGAATTTTGTCTTCGCTGGACTTTGTTAAATTTGTTGCTTCAAATGACAATTTCGTTTTGCCTGACTGAGCACCCTGCCGCCTTAAGAATATGTCCACCCGACTATTACCTCTTTGGGTGATGGGGTGAGGAACACCTGCAAATTCGGTTCTGGCTTGTTATAGCATTCAGGTATTGTTGTTGAATGAATATTAAAAGAGTATCTTCCCCTCATTTACAAATTTACCAAACCAAATATAAACTGGCGGAAGCATTGGCGTTATCAGAGTCTATACTCAATAACCTTACTCCGATATATTTAGATCCACATGAAACACTACCAATTACATTCTCAATTTCCATTAAGAAAATTAAAGGCATTTAAGTTCAGCGAAACCCCAAAAACATAGTCGTTTGAGATACCACCATCAGTATTTTCGTATGTCGCCCCACCAACAATCAAGGAAAATTCTGGAGTAATATCAATTCCTATTCCAAGGGCATCAACAGTTGTATCCAGAGATCCTCCGGTAAAATTCTCTGGAGATCGTGCATAAAAAACAGATAGTCTATTGTACCAATTACTCCTCTCCCTTATTTCTTTGTACTCGCCAGAATTTTTATAAAGAGAGTCAATTTTGTAAGTTAAATCTACTATTTTTCTTAATTTATTTTCCTCACATTTTTTTTTATCCTGTTCCTCTGCACCACCTTCTACCACACCATTTGCAGTAGCTGTATTACTGCAATCTACCTCTACTTCTTGAGATAGACTTAAAATGTCCATCGGACTCGATTTTTTCTCTTTACTATACCATCGACCAAATGGGTATCCTTTAAAACTAACCAGTACACCTTTAACATCAGGCCCAGAACGTTGAATAACTCCAAATCCAGCGCCAACATCAAAATATCCCGGTGCTTCTATCTTTTTATCACACAATCCAACCTTATAATCATTAAATGGGGCATTAGGACTTTCAACCATACACTTGCCTCCACCAGATGATGCGCATCCTTGTACAAAAATCAATAAACTCAAGGTGGTATAAAATTTTAATGAACTGTTATCAAATATTACGCAGTTTTCACTCATTTCTTATTTCCTCAAACTAGATTTTACTCAAACTAATGGGGCGGTAATATTGAAACCCACGTAAACCCTTCATTATTTCAATAATTATCAACAATACAGTACCCTTAATATCTTTTGATTCTTATGTCACACCATCGTATTAAAAGCGCTAGTACTTCACTCATCAACTTCACACCCCTATCTTCTTCATTCGTTTTTAATGACACAGAGACAGGTCTTTTATCTAGCCTTAACCAGCTAGAACCTATACGATGCCCCATCTAAATTTCACATTTTTTAAAACAAATACGCTGTGCGCTCGCTATAAAAACCAGAAGTGACATAACAAGATGCTTACTAGAATTAAATAATTTGCGAAAGAAATTTATACAATAATCAAATTTCGAACATTGAATAAGTAACTTATTGAAGAGATCCATTTGAAATATATAAATTAACTTGAATAGAAAAATATTGAACGCCAGCTTTTTCTTATGAAAACCGGCCTTTGATCGTCTATACCCAATATGACTTGTTGCATAAATAGCCCCCTGCCTTTATGCGATTATTGTTAGTTATTATGTATAGAAACTGCAGAGCACTTCCAAACTATCTTCCTGTTTGATCCCTGAATACTGCTTTCTTTTTTTTTAAAATACGCTTAGTTTTTTTTGAAGTCAAACTATTTCTTATTGCAATTTCATAATTTATTTTTAATTGCCTCACGATACCTGTAGATATTCATCAGCAAATGACTCATTTTAATGTACACGTGCCCATTTTAATTTTGAACGGATTTAAGGATTGTACAGAGCAGTAAATCTTTGGAAATATATGTTATTTTCCATAAGGTGCGAGAAATCGTTATATACACCAAATAACCTTTATTGATCCAATAATTTCCATGTGTCAAACCTAACTCGTAAAACTAGATTATCACCAAAGGTATAAATAGATTTAGTATTGAGTGCTCATTTATTAAACTCTGCAAGGCATATGTGAACTTATGTTTCGATCAACAAAGACTTGATCGGTTGATAATTAATCAGCTTTTGCTCATCGAACATGAGCATATAAAACACTGTCTTTTTTATATTGTGATATTCAAAAAGGTTGATCCTAATTCAAAGACCTAACCACAATCTTTGCGAACAAGATTATCAGTTCAGCACCCATTCAGTATATCAATCATAAAGTAATCTCCGAATGAACAACTGGAGATAATTATGAAATTTTTAAACACTATTTTTGTTTTACCCCTGATGGCGGTACTCTCAAACCCGGTAATGGCTCACTATGATCATAGTGGCTATTCAAAATTCGATAACCGAATAGAACGACAGCATAGGCGCATCAATAAAGGGGTTCGCACGGGTGAGTTGACAAAAAAAGAAGCCCATAAGCTACGTAAACAACACCGGCACATAAAAAAGCTGAGCCGGCAATTCAACAAGGATGGACACTTAAGTCGGTTTGAGCGGAAGACACTAAAACGGGAGCTAAACCTGGCCAGTCATCGCATCTATGATTTGACGCATAATGATCGCAACCGGAATAAAAGACAACATGATAGTGGGAACCCTAATAAGAAACATTCGAGCCATTTCAAACGAACTCGATTTCATGAGCAAGACCGGATAACACGAAAGTATTACAGAAATAATTTTTAGATCTGACGAAATTGGGATGCATGGAGGAACACGTCGACTGGACATTTCCTCTCACGCATCCCGAGTGGTGTTGAATTAAGTAAACTGTCTCTGGAATTCCCTGCATGCATAAAATACATTGCTATAAAGTTTAGCTTGGGTCTAATCATAATTGACAGCCTTACGTGACCCCAAAATTCTGCGCGATATTTTTAATTTGTATCTGACCCTCGTTATTTCCAATAATTTTAATTTGTATCTAACCCTCGTTATTTCGTTATTTCGTTATTTCGTTATTTCGTTATTTCGTTATTTCGTTATTTCGTTATTTCGTTATTTCGTTATTTCGTTATTT
>JBNKMF010000049.1:23904-37161 GCA_050292965.1 Gammaproteobacteria bacterium
TATTTTTAGTTTGATATTATCAAATTCAGACATTAAAAATAGAACATCATCAAATAGAAATTCAATTTGGCTCGAGAGCGACATAGTATCCGGAGTTAAACACTATCGTTTTTTACCAATTTTTTGGGAATAGCTATATTATTATCCCTTCAGGATAGTCTCTTCGCTGATCTAGCTACGTTCCGATATATGGCGCATTGTGAGGGTACCCCGTATGTGGTTTATTCATATAGGGTACCCGAGATTACGCAGCTCAATGTTTTGGCCGTTTTCATTATGGCTTACCAAATCTAACTACACTGATGGATAGCTACCCTTACATAGTTAAAACTTCTGTTTGCCATCAATAATAAAACTCTTCTCGTGAATCTTGGAAGTCAATTATGACTTCCATTCAATTTTATTATCACATACAATCTCGACCAAATTTTCAAAAGCGACTTTTTTCAATCGAGCTCAGATATGGCCAAATCCCTGATAGATGAATACAGCCACACTTTCCCTGCCGCTAGAGGTGTTCAGGCAGGAAGGCCTTGTTATATAGCTATGTGTCCTATGCGGTTGGTACCTAAAATTTTCGTTTTTGACGAAGAGGAAGTGCCTCCTGAACTGCGGGCCCAACGAACTCTAAACAGAAGCCGTATTCCAGAGATTGCGGATTATCTAATCAGTAATCCACAAAATTACACTCTTTCAGCAATCACAGCCTCAGTTGATGAGCAAGTACATTTTGAACCCATGGCAGATACTGGGGCTGCAGTAAATTTAGGTATGCTAACTGTTTCAATGAATGCACAAATTTTAATTAATGATGGACAGCATCGACGCGCCGCTATAGAAGTAGCGATTAAAGAAGCTCACGAACTTGGGCATGACCATATTCCTGTTCTGTTTTTTGTTGACGAAGACCTTAAGCGTAGCCAACAAATGTTCGCTGACCTCAACAAACATGCTGTTCGACCAAATGACTCTCTAAGCACTCTATATGATCATCGTGACCCAAGTTCAGAGTTAGCACGATATGTGGTCGCCAATGTTGATTGCTTTCGTCGGCTAACCGAAATGGATAAATCCAGCCTTTCAAATCGAAGTATTAAACTATTCACATTAAGCAGTATAAAACTTGCAAGTCGCACCCTCTTGAGAAAATCGGCAAAAGATAAAATTAATGAAGAAGAACAAAAATTGGCTGTAGAATTCTGGACAGAAGTATGTGAGCACATCCCTGATTGGAAGGCCGCAGAGCGTAAAGAAGTAAGCACTGCAGAACTTAGGCAAAACTACGTGCATGCTCATGGTGTAACATTACAAGCACTAGGTAGCGCTGGTGCTGATTTGTTAAGTCAAAAGCCCAAGACCTGGAAGAAACAGCTAAAAGCCCTACGTAAAATTGACTGGTCTCGCTCGAATACAGAGGTATGGGAAGGTCGAGCTTTGATGTATGGAAAACTTAGTAAAGCACGTGCCAATGTAGCACTAACTGCAAACTTAATAAGAAAGAATATGAATGTACCACTGAACGCTGATTGCCTTAATTTAGAAGAGCAGTTCTATTCATGAGTAATAAAAAACTACTACATCCAACAATGGATGAAATGCTAATATCCACCAGCATTGCTGGTAGACCTCTACTTGGCTTGATCGATGAGATACAAAATCTTTACTTAGAGGATAAAAAGCCCTGGGTGGTCGGCTTTAGTGGTGGTAAGGACAGCACTACCATTCTATCTCTTATCTATGTTGCAATATCTAAACTTAAAAAAGCTCAGCGACATAAGCATATCTACGTTATCTCATCTGATACTCTTGTGGAGACTCCAATGGTTGTTGATATGATTGCTGACACTATCGACAAAATCAACAGTCAAGCGAAAATACACAACCTACCTATGACAGCCCATCAGGTCATTCCAAAAATGGAGCAGACGTTTTGGGTCAACCTACTTGGAAAAGGTTACCCAGCGCCAACTCAGAATTTTCGATGGTGTACTGAGCGAATGAAGATAGACCCCGTTAGTGAATTTATACTCGATAAAGTCACCCGTTATGGCGAAGTAGTCGTGGTGCTTGGGGCTCGTAGTGATGAAAGTGCCTCACGCGCCCAGGTCATGGCCCGACATAAAATTGAAGGTTCTACACTCTCCCGACATACATCACTACCCGGAGCATTAACCTATACACCAATTGAAGACTGGTCCTTTGATGATGTTTGGATGTACCTTCTTGGTGCGCCAGCCCCATGGGGTGGAGACCACTCTGAACTGTTTTCATTATACAAAGACTCAAACGCGGGTGAATGCCCGCTTGTTATAGACACAAACACACCATCCTGTGGAAACTCACGTTTTGGGTGCTGGACTTGTACAGTAGTCACCAAAGACAGAGCGATGGAAGGCCTTATCGACTCTGGAGAAACATGGCTACAAGAATTAAAAGACTTCAGGGATCAGCTCTACGCTAGTACCATTCCTGAAAACAAAGAGAAATATCGAAACTATAAGCGTCGCACCGGTAAGGTACAGTACGCACGTAAATCCATTAATGATGACAATAATGCTGTTGTCAAAACCATCCCTGGTCCGTATTGGATGGAGCGACGCAAAATTTGGCTTAAAGAACTTCTCTCCATCGAGAAAAAGCTCAAAGATGATGGAAGAAAGATCACTCTCATACAACCGGAAGAGCTCTATGCTATTCGTCGTGAATGGATGTTCGATCCTAATGAGCCAGACTGGGCAGATTCACTCCCGCAAATTTATAGAGAAGTCTATGGAACAGACCTGGACTGGGCAGACCAGGATGCTGGTACTTTTACTCAAGCCGATGCAGACCTACTCAAGAGCCTGGAAGATAAATATACAGTGCCTTGTGAGTTAGCTATGAAACTAATCGAACTTGAACTTTCAATGGACGGACATAGCCGGCGTAAAGGTTTATATAAAAATATGGGTACCCTACTAAACCGAGACTGGGGATCATTAGAAGGCATTAAAGCCAAAATGGAGACTAATAAACACAAGTCAGGACTTAAAAGTCTGGATGTTGGTTACAACGAAAAATTGAGAGAACTTGCCGATGAATACAATCAGTTAAAAGAACTCGATAAAAAATACGAGAAAGCTTAAACATGATACTTAAACGACTACATTTGAGGGATTTTGGCGTATTCAATGGCGAACACAATATCGAGCTAACCCCCAAAATAAAGTATGGCCGTAAACGCCCCATAATTCTTTTTGGCGGCTTAAATGGTGCAGGTAAAACTACAACACTAACCGCAGTGCGCTTAGTCCTATACGGTCGTCAAAGCATAGGGCGAAGTGTCACCGTAAAGGACTACCATCAGCAATTAAGGGAATATATTCATAAGCCTCGTAAAAGTTCTGCAACCCCATATTCTTCTTCCGTCGAACTTGACTTTACCCACGGTAAGCATGGCATCATAAACGAGTATAGAGTTATTCGTAGCTGGGAGGAAAAAGGTGGCAAAATCGTCGAGTACCTTCAAATATTTCAAGATAGCCAACTACTCGAAGGCTCAAATACCGAACAACTACAAAGCTTCCTCAATGAGCTAATCCCAATCGGTGTAGCCGACCTATTTTTCTTTGATGGTGAAAAAATAGCAACTCTGGCGGAAGACAATACCAATGAAGCCCTAGCAGACGCCATTAAGCGCTTACTAGGCCTCGATATAATCGATCGGTTACGTGCAGACCTGGGGATTTATCTACGAGAAAACACACAGACAAAACTGCCAAAAGATATCTCCAAAGAATTACAAGCCTACGAAAAAGAGTATCAAAAAAAATACTCACAATACGAGACCTTTATAGCTAGAAACCAGGACTTGAATACTGAACTAGTAAGCATCAAGGCTGAAATAGCTGGCACCAATCAAAGAATCTCCGACCTGGGCGGTGCCTGGGCAAAATCACGCGGAGCTGAAGAAGAACGTGCAAAACAGATTACCGAAGAGAAAATTAGCATTACCAAGGAGATGAAGGTATTAATAGCTGATTCCATTCCTTTAGCCCTCGCTCAAAAATCACTAGCAACTTTACTAGAACTCCTGAAAAAAGAAAAAACTGCCAAAGCTAAATTAGCAGCAAGAAAGGAACTTAACAAACATCTAAGTATGCTACGTAATCAACTTCATGAAATTGTAGATAAGAAAGACAAAGAGACCATTGATATCGCAATAGAAAGCTCATTTTCCACAATACTCGATCCAGTTAATGATACAAATATTATTCTCGACATATCTGATAGTGAATATGAGCGTATCCACGCATTAATCACATCTTATGTACCACAACAAGTTGTGCAATTTAAAAGTTTAGGAGCCAAAATCGATAAACTAGAAGAAGAACTCAATGTTGTCTCAAACAATATCGCTCGTGCACCAGATCAGTCTCGACTAGATGATATCATGGCGGAGCTGGGTAAATTACAGAATCAAGAGGGCGGGATAAGGAACCAAATGAAAGTCAACCATGAAAGTGCAAAAAAATCTTTGCGCGAAGCAATGGAAAGTCTACGTCGGCTACGTGACTTGGATGAAAAATATAGCAAATCGATGTCACACGACCAGGGTATGGAATTGGCAGCTAATTCCCGAGCAATGTTAAGTGACTTTGCAGAGCAAACAAAGAAGCGAAAAATAGCTATCCTAGAGCACGAGTTTATCAAATCATTTAGCAAACTGTCTCGTAAAGATGATATGGATATCCTTGCGAATATAAACCCTCAAAACTTCAATGTTACCCTGACAGACAATAATGGCAAAACAGTGAACAAGAAAAAACTGTCAGCAGGTGAAAAGCAAATATATGCGATAGCAATGCTTGAGGCATTAGGCCGTACTTCTGGCCGGAATCTACCAATTATCATCGATACCCCGCTGGGTAGACTGGACTCTAAGCATCGTAACAAGCTTGTGCAAAACTATTTTCCTACTGCCAGTCATCAGGTTCTTATTCTTTCGACCGACACTGAAATTGATGAAGATTTTTATAAAGAATTATCTTCGGAAGTTTCACATGCTTTTTCAGTTGACTATGATTCCAACCGGGGTTGTTCGGATTTTAATGAAGGATATTTTTGGCGTTCTAACTAATAGGTGAAACATGCTACCAAATGATATGAAAATTTCAGCTAAAGCCTTCAACTCACTTAAACGACTGCAATCAAATATTGGTTTAACCGTAAACATTGGTGCCAGATTAGCATTCTTCACATCTATTGAACGCGGTTTCACATACCAAGGCCAAGAAATAGAACTCACACAACGATCACTGGATAAGCTTACGTGGTTGGGGGATTACTCAAGTTTGGTAGAATTGCTGCTTAAAGAAAAATACCCCACATTGAACAAGCAAGAAATGCACAAGGCCTGGGGAAGTCATGTTGAAGATGGCGCTCAACTTATTGATTCTAAAACAAACATCTCTTCGCTAGTTGACGTATAGCATCTAAATTTGAAGCATGGAGGTTCAGCTTCGTTTGAGAGAATCACGAACGGAACTTAGAATATTGAACCCTAATAGGCAGTAAATAAAACCATAGACTGTTCACCTTTCTCTAAAGATGCCATAGAGGGCTATCAACCAAATTTTACAAAATACCTTCTTCAAATTCGACAGCAGATTGAATAAGTTGTTTGAACTCTAGACCAAGTTCACCAGAAAATAGCCTTTCAGGTTTCAACAACTTAAGCATCCTATGTCTATCAAACAGAATATCTGTTGTAATACGTGTCCACTCTTTAATATTTCGAGCATAGTCCCTCATATCATAAGGTACGTACAATGTATTAAGGGATTTTGTTTCAATGTCTAAATATGCATGCAACCTTTCTCCACTATGTTGTTTGTTTGCCCAATCCATAGTGGAGGCACTTTGCCCTATAAAAAGTAACTTTTTATCCAAGTTAACATCTTCGTAAAAAGGTAACCAAGCAACTATATCCACTCCTCCATCACCATTATCTACAGATTTAAAAATATTTGGTCTTGAGCTAATTGGGTAATTTGTATCTTTAGAAAGCTTTGTGATCTTATTTTTTAAACTCCCTGTATATCGCCCTTCATTTCTACTAGACACCCCAAATATGTGCACCTCAGCCAATTCAGGCAAGTATTCCTGCATCGCACATAATGAAGCAAATTCGAAGGCACTTGAAAATACACTACTATTCTCAATGTATCTTAGAGAAGAGCAAAGCAATAAGCCTAGATAAATATATTGATAATCATTTAAGTTATCCTTTAGTAAAAACCTGTTTTCTTGAAATTCATAAGGATAATTTTCACCGTAAGCAGAGATCCTGGCTTTCAGCTCTGAAAACCATGAATTTATTTCAGCCACCCAATTTTCATTGGATTCCGCACCATCTTCCGATCCAATTTTTTTAATTTTTTCATCTTCAAGAAATCTGTCATAGATATCTGAATTGGATATGCCATCGATACCATCACATAAGGTAATTAACTCAATATAATCACAGTAATGATGTGTTTTATCCCTTGAGCAAGAAGGTGTTTTCTCAAGGATTTTAAACTCAATCATTCCACTCATCATCCTCTGTAGCTTCAATAATCGACTTCATGTTTTTAGCTAAAGTGAATATCTCTTTCAGTTTAGTTTTAACTGCATCGCTATTTGTATGTTTTTCAACTTTATGAATTATATTCTGCGCTCTTTTCAATCCAGCTAAAGCCATTTCTACTTCATGAGAAAATGAGTCACTTGTTACTGAGACTATTTGATAAGAATCCAGAATTGAACCACTACCGGTTCGGAAATAGTCTCTTGCTTCTTCATTGCCTAAGACTTTATCTAGCATACTCAAATGCTCACTATCACCTATCACCCTAACTTTATTTTGTTCATTTTTTTCAAAAAACCACTTCGTCAATTCTTCAAGCTTAGAATTGTCCAAGTGTTCTAATGGAGTTTCCGATTTAATATCTACTCCTATAAAATTCCTTATCGAGTCCCTGCTTAGTGAGTCTGCGTAGTAATTGAAGAAAATTGAGGTCTCGTCCAAGTCTTTAATATTATAGAAACCGTTATCCTCTATCTGTTCGTATATTTGGTAAGCAACTAACAGCTTTCGCACATGATCACTACGAGAGCCTATTGATTTAGCCAACTCTTTAAATCGCTTTGTAAATGGAATATTTGTGTAGTCCTTTTGAAGCTCTGTTAAGTATCTAGCTTTTTGCAATATCCCCCAGGATTTAACTCCCGTTACATGCCGATAACCCAAGTATTTATTTATATCCTCTCTATTATTAAATATAATACAAGGAACATTTTGGGGCCTTTCAGTAGTTTCCTGAATGACCTGAGCCACTTTTTTCTTATGAATTTCGGCCAGCTCTGGATTACTTAACAATATTGTTGAAGCTAATCTACGGTTGCCTTCGATAACAGTGTAATTGCCATTCTCTTCTTGAACGACAAGTAAAGCTTCTCCAATAAAAAAGCCGGCATGCCCTATTGCCAACATTAGTTCAATAATGCTTGCATCTCCTAACATCCAGCCAATAATATCTTCGTTAAAAAGATTTTTTTTCCTGAATTTAGAAGGAAGCCTAGGATTCGATTTATCTAATATTAGCTTAGATAGGCTTATGAATTGTATGTTTTGATTAGGCATAATTTTCTCAATTTATTTATTTCTATAGCCAATTAGGTTAATTCCCAAAAAGCCTTATCTTTAATCTTACAAATCTTTTTATCCCCATCTACACACAAACGATAATGCTTATCCAACTCACGAATAGTTTTCATCATAGATCCTCGCCTATTTTTATCATTTTTATTAAACACAATTTGATATCCTGGCTTTCAATGTGAAAACACGATGTAAAACCCAGCTAAATAAATATTGAATAATCATTTTTCGTGAATGAGACGATTGAATTTAACAAGAAATGCTTCAGTGCTCCTAGGCCGATCTTCAAATTGTTCTGTCAGTAACTCATAACCCCCATACGAAATCTGATTCATCAACTTCATGCCTTCTTCACTCAACTGTGATGGCGTACGTGGATCTACTAATTTGCTGATTTGTTTATGCACTGCCTCGCGATCATTCGTTGATACTCCCATACGCTCAATCTCTGTCGCGAGGAACAATGCAATGATTATCCTGTTTTTTTCCTTATAGGGGCCAGGAAAATAATCTACAAGCTCTGTGGTATCGGCCGATTTTATCTCTATTCGCCGACCGCCTGCCGAAAGACCCGCAACTAAACAAAGATAATACATATCGAAGTCGACTTGAAAATCGCCTGAGATGTCCTGAAACCAATGTCTAGTATCTTTCCTTAAACGAAATGGCATACCTATTTCTCTATATCGATATGAAAACCGCGGAAAAAGCGTCGGCCAAACACAGTCTTACCATCGTAAGTTTCGACTATTTCATCAGAGTTATCCAATGTTATTCCCGCGTTTTCGACGGAGTTTCTAAATAACGTAATATATTGAATTTTTGAATCGACGCTTTGCTCTAATGAGTCAAGAAATCCTTCCCTCTCTGTAGAGATAACGAATGCGATAAATTGATGACTCAATTTAGGTACTAGCTCTGCTACTTGCTCCCTTACCCTAAGGTCGATTGCACCGGCTGGGCTATCCACTACAAATGGTAATTCATGACGGGTTTTTGCAAATAGAGTTGATAAGAATGCATAAGCCACACAAAGGGTTTCTCCTACGCTCCCTCCTTCCTGACCTTCAAGATTAAGGCAATGGCCAATATCTTTAATCCGAATTTCGTTATATGGCATGAGTTTTTCGATTCGGTCATTGGATTCGTTTACAACGTCGATAATTAGCTTTGATCTCGCCTTTTCCTGGGCAGACGAAATTATATTATGCAATATGTCTCGCTTTTCTTTTAACTCAATCGTATGTGTTATCTCCGCGAGCATTCGTTCAGCATCTTTTAAGCGTCGCTCAATTATGGGGATGCCATAGGTATTCTCGTCATTCTGACCATTGTCTAAGTCTTCGTACTTACGGATTTCATTTTCTGTGCTCGTGAGGCGTGCTTCTAAGTTACGCATGCGCTCTTGCGCATTCTTGAGCACGGGGTCATCGTTTGAAACCGCTAGTGTTGCGGCTTCTAGCTCGTTTTTCCGCTCTTGACGCCGCCTTGTCTCGTCCACAAGCTCTTTGATATTAGACTCGATACTTTCGTGCAGCTGTGACGTGGCGCCACCCACATACTGATCCACATCACTTTTCAACGCATTTAGCAGGCTCACTTCTTCAGACCCCAAGTACTGCGCAGCCCTCTCTTTAACACTTTGACGTGCTGATTCATCCATTATTCGACCACAAATACAGAGCTCCTCTTCAATGATCTCCTCAAAAAACTCTTTCGCTGCGCTTTCTGGTAGCTTTACTCGATCAAGATTGTTCTTGAAATTCATAATTTTCGATGCGAATTCTCCTGATAGTGCCGCCGGGAGCCGCATCTTCAATAGCAGGTCCTTGGATAGATTAGATACCAGATTTTTACTGTTTTGAAAATCTCGTTCCTTTTCCTGTAAATAAGTGGCTTTCTTTTGACTTGCATTAATTCGCTCCTCAAAACGATCTTTTACTTTCCTCAGTTCGACCTCAATTTTATTTTTTTCTTGGACTTCTTCTTCTCGTTTAGCTATTAGCTCTTCATGCCGTGCCCTGAGCCTTTCGACCCTATTTTTTCTTTGTGCGTAGCCCTTCTGTTTAGTAGCAGTGCGACTCAATGTTTGTGCATCCCAGTAGTCGTCAATTGCACTTGCTATTCCGCTAAAAATATTTAGTTGGAAAAGGTCTTCAACAGCGCGCTGAGCATCTGTGTGATCATCGCTCAATAACTGCTCCGCTAATTCTCCATCGAAAGCAAAGAAATTAACAAACCCGGATCTGAAAAAACGCTGGACTATTCCTGGAGGATTAAAACCCTCCTTTTGGCCAGAACCATAACTTGTTTTGTACTTTGCTACCCCTTCCCCAAAATCAAAATTGACAATAAGAGTTAGGCGTCGTCCGGCTACCAGTAGATCTACACGAAAACACCCATTATCATCGGCATGGTCTTTCTTTTGAAGTTGCCTGATCTTCTCTTTCGTCCAGATGCCACGATCTTCAAACTCACCGGATAACGTCCCTCGAAGAAGATTTAACGTGGTAGTCTTTCCTGTACCATTTGGCATTTGAATCAATGAAACAGGCCAGGTCTCGTCGGCGTGAATTTCGAAGTTAAATGAATGGTCAGGACATCTAAATCCCTCTGCCTTCCATCCGAGCAATCTAATCGAGGTACTCATATCTAACCTAGACCTCATTTCCGTTTCGAGCCGTACCGTCATATAGGACTTCACAATGCTTTCGAGTTAAATCTACATCGTCCACCGACTCGTTCCCCGTAGACACTTCCTGGAACCAACGTACGAGCATATTAGCTAGCTCCTCATTTTGTCCGGCGTCCTTTACAGCCCGTCGAATAGCATTTTCAATTAGTTCGTCGTAATCCATATTCAGGCACCCGGTCTAATTTTCGATAATTCGGTCAACCACTCTTTGCGCATTTGATCCGCAGGCATATGTTCATCGCTATCTGGGGTATCACCTTGATCCGCACGGATGAAGTCCACTATAACAGCGCGTTTTTCAAGGTCCATAGGATCGATACGTAAGCAACGTCCAATTCGTTGAATTGTCTCTAAGCGTGCCCGAGCTGAAGAAAATAGAATTACGCTCTTCAGAGATCGAATGTCTATACCTTCTGATAACCTATGGCAAGTTAGCAGACACTCTAAGTCGCCGCGAGCGAACCGCTCTAATACCGATTTATCTTCACCCCCAAAGTAAGTATGGAATCCGGGCTTATGTCGGTGAACGATTTTCAATACCTCTTCTCCATACTCCATCGTCTCAACAAAAATAATACAACGTTCTAGTACCTCTGAATGATGTTCGAGGAAATCAGCAAATATCGGAAGCTTGGCCCTAGAAGTCTTGTAGACTCGCGCAAGATCTGTCCAGATTTCTGCTTTTGACATTGGATTGCCTTCTTGCTTGCGGGCAGCCATCTTTTTGTAAACCCTACTTATTCGTTCTCCATCGTTTTCATCAGGCCAATAGGCTAATGGGTAATAGTGGAAAGGTGCCAAAATCCCATCTTCGATCGCATTTGCTAGTTCGTATCTATAAACTATAGGCCCGATATGATGCTCTACAAACACGTTACCGTCATCATCATATTCGCGTTCTGGCGTCGCGCTAAGCCCCAATCGATAGGGAATATTATCAGAAAGGCCTTCGAGACTTTCCCGATTACTCGGGCTACCTAGTGCATGAACCTCATCATGAACAAGCATCAGTTTTGACTTCGCCTCGCCATTCAATCTCTTTAATACTCTCGGCAGAAAATACCTTGATGTTAATAGTATGCAATTTTCTGGTTCCATCAGAAAATCATCTATCTCTTTATGCTTATCATAATGCTTAAATACTACTAGCTTTGGATTTTGATTCCTGCCTAAAGTAAGAACGTCTTTCGCCCACTGATCTAATAAATCTGGACCATCTGCAGCGATAATGAGCGTACTGATATGACTCTCATCTAACAGTTTTTCCGCTACCGCAAGTGATGTTCGGGTTTTACCTGTACCCGTGGCCATCTCAAGCACACCGTGTCGGAATTTCAAAAAAGCCTCAACAGCCATATCCTGATGTTGCCATAGACCTTCAGAAAAGCGATAGGCGGTACCGGTATCTTCAATTTTATTATCTTTTCGCCTTGTACCCTGCTTGTAGGGCTTAAACTCGAGTAGCTTTTCTCGAACGGCTTGAGGTAAATTTAAAACTTTGAGCCCAACGGTTCTATTGCTCCAGAGTCTCTCGAAATTCTCAATCTTGCGCGGAACTCTTTCATGCGGGTCGTCCCAAGAGCAAAATACATCCACACTTTCAAAGTTACTAATTAACCCACCTAGGGTCTCGTTTGGAGAACCTGTAAAGGCAACAGAATTTCCTTCACTGTCAGAAAAAATACCTATTTTCTCGTGGTAGATTCCGTTACGATATTCGCCTGCAGAGTTGATTGGGATCGCGACCCGAATTTCTAGCATTTCTTCAGCAATTAACCAAGACAACAATGCGAATCTATCTAAATCGGTTTTATTCATTTCCTGAGAAATCTCACGTAGAAGGGACATTTCCACTACATCATCTCTGGCCTTTTCACCTCTCTTGATAGCTGCATAATCTTCCGAATTAAGTAGCGGGCTTGCTACCAGACTCATTGTTCCTCCAACATCAATAAAGGTTTTCAAAGCTCGAGCAGCAGACGACAACCCTGAGCTAGTGAAATAACCAACAGCACGACGATATGTTGAAGCCTGATTGAGACATGGTTCGATTAAGTCTCTCACTATATTGTCGTAATCAGAGCGGTATTCCGGTTGCAGCTGTATGCTTAATAGACTCACAGAAGCTTCATTCCTTATGTTTACTCAAAACTAGGGGCAGCAGGTGTAGCATCAGATGAGGCTTGGCTCTGCCTTGGTAGTCTTTATTATATCTGGTCAATATTTCCGATTTACCTTCACCACTACTGCCACAAAGGAAAACGCTTTCATTTGATTTAATGGTATTGAGTTTATTTTTGAATACCTTTCCAATTGCAGTTTCCACATTTAGATAATTTTTAACTTTTTCTAACTCAGGGTCGATCTGCTCACGCGATATAGAAACCGCATACGGTGATAACTTCGATAACATGCCCAATGCTTTTTTAAAGTGCAAATATTTTTATCAATTTATATTACTTTCCTGAACTGGTTTAATTCGCTGTTATTTGCATACCCAAGCTCGATTTTATTTTTTATAACCGCATCAGTGATTCCGTTGATTCAAACTATACACAATCGTTAAGTGTATTTTGACTACAACATATAATCTTTTACCTAACATCTCAAGCCGAGTATAAGTTGTGAATCGTTCTATTACCTTAAGTAATTTGCTTATGGGTTTTACAAAGTAATGAACTAAAGAACTCTCGTTGGCGTTTAGTAGTAAACGCGGACACCCATAGATTGAAGATTAACAACTACAATCAAAAGGTGTCTATAAAATCTTGAAGGCGTGAAAATATATGGGTTTATTCGGAGTCTTAGTGGATATCAGAGTAAATGAAGAATTATTGGATGATATTTCACGGCTTGTAATATGAAAATATGGCTTTTA
>JBNKMF010000050.1:0-36290 GCA_050292965.1 Gammaproteobacteria bacterium
GTGTAGTAGCTTCACTCATCATTTATCTCCCAGTTATCTATATTATCGAGCTGCTTTAACGTCAGCGGGTTGTACGGCATCACCAGTTTCATTACCCCAGGCATTTCGCTCATAGGTAATAATCGATGCCAGCTCAAGATCATTCAATTGCGCGCCCCAGGCCGCCATTGCGGTTCCTGCAACACCTTTCAATACAGTATTCAAATGTTTAGCAACATCCCCGGTAGCAACGGGACTACCTTTTAATGCAGGGAATACACCGGGTATGCCCAGACCTGTAGGCATATGGCAGGCAGAACAGGTAGTGTTGTAGAGCTTCTCTCCACGCTGATACAGTTCATCTTTCGACCAGGTTTTATCTGCAGAAGCCTCAGCTGCAGCAGCGGCCATTGCTACTTTCTGTCCATTCTTCCACTCATCAAATTTCTCAGGACTGACCACCTCCACAACAATAGGCATAAAGGCATGGCCTGTACCGCAGTTTTCAGCGCACTGCCCGCGGAAAACACCCTCTTGATCAATGAATGCCCAGGTTTCATTGATATACCCGGGGATTGAATCCTTTTTATAGGCCAGAGCCGGAACCCACCAGGCATGTAATACATCGGTTGCTGTATGTAAAAAGCGGATTCTTTGATTACTCGGGAGTACCAGCCGATTGTCTACATCCCTTAAATAATGCTCATCATCTACCGTAAGCTCTCTTTTTAGATTACTGACAATCTTGATACCGTCATCCATATACTCGTAGGTCCATTTCCATTGTGAACCCGTGACCTTGACTGTCACGGCAGCCTCATCATAGGATTCAACGTTGGCAAGTGTTTTGGAAGCCGGGCCTGCAACACTAAAATCGATCCCCAGTACAATGGCGGGGACCAGCACCCAGGACCAACGGCCAAACCAGGTATGATTGAATTCCTGATCTGCCTCATAACCGACAGATTTACGAAATTTGATCAGCGCATAAACGATAATGCCGGTTACAATAACCATGATGATGGTGGCTATGGTGGCCGTCATGGTATGTAAATTGAAGATTTCGCGCGCCATAGTTGACGCTGGCTCTGGCAGGTTATATTCACGAGCAGCACTTGCTGGTAGTGAAAAAAACATGGATACGATCAGCAACCATCTTCTTTTGAAGACTTTTACTAGCTGAGTCATCTAGATACACCCCCGATAATTGTTAAACTTACTTCTTATTCATACCGCTTGATTTAAAACCTGCGGCATTGATTGTTTTATTGCTATAGATAGCTCTTCTCTTTCCTGATTGGTTAAACAGGCGCCTATCTCAACCTGTTCACCATGCGACCTTATGAGTAGCTTGCTTGGATACCAGTCATTGGGATCCAGCTCAAGATTCACCTGAACCCAGTGTGGATTGAAACGCCAGCTTCGACGAACATTCACACCATCCTGAGTAATCAGAAAGATATTTCTGGAGAATTGAACTGTTTCGCGATAGCGACTCGCCCTTTCATACAACCAGAACCCAGCAGCCAGGAAACCAACCTCGAGTACCGCAAACGGTAATATCACCCATGCTCCCAGTAGCACAAACCTTAGTGCTATCAGGAAAACGCCCACTCCAACCAATACGACAAAAAGCACCATCCCTTTTACCGTCATTGACCTATTGGGTCTTATTAAAAATTCGCAGCGTTTTTCATCAACATCTGCATTTTCAAGAATCATAAAAAAGTCCAGTTTCTGGAAATAATCGGTATGTTCCTGAAAATAATCTCAATATTACACCATTGAAATAGCCTTGAGTCTAATGATGACTCTGATTTATATCAAGTTAAAAATACCCTCTTTAGTCGATCTTATTAATATAAATACAATAAATATTCCAAATTTCGCGAAGACACTTGTTTTTGTTAAATAAATTCATGGTTTATCTAACAAACAAGGCCACATAAGCACCCAAAAGTTGTTTTTTATATCAACAATCAGGAGCTATAGGGATAAAAAGGAACTGGAAATAGATATTGCAGTAAACGCATTGATAGCGAGAAACTGGAGAAGATTCTTCACTCGATACAGCACGAGCGGGATATATTCAGTTGACAAGCAGAGTTTTAGAACCAGGCATGCCCATACACAACTTCATAAGTAGCCTGATAGCGATCATGGTCAAAAGCCAGCTGCTCATAGGCCTGCTGTAAGCGCTTCAGCTTGGCTGGCGTCATCAGGCCTCGGCTACGATTACGGTCCGCATTAGTAGCGCCTATACCTTTTAAATCGCGCATCAAGTCAGGGAACTTATCATACTCAAGCGTGATTTCTTCCATATCAACCACAGGTTGCGACAATCCCGCAGCCAACATAGCATCTCCGACATCATGCATATCCATAAACTGATGCACACGTGGCGTGGAGTCGATCTGCTTCCAGCTTTCGCGCAATTCCCTCAGGGTATTAGCGCCCAGCGTGGTAAATAGAATCACCCCGCCAGGACGACCGACACGCTTAAACTCCTTAAAGGTAGCGTGCAAATCATTACTCCACTGCAATGCCAGACTGGAGAAGACCATATCTACACTTTGCGACTTGAATGGCAGCACTTCCATATCTGCATTGAGCAGGTATTTACGATCGAACAGACCATAGTTTTTTCGTGCACGACGCAACATCGCATCGGCCATATCTAGCGCTACTACCTGAGCATGGCGGTACTTTTTAGTCAACGGTTTGATGGCCTGCCCGGTGCCGCAACCGAGATCTACAACCCACTCGGGCTGAAGCTTGATATATTCCAGCCTTTCCAGCAAGCGCTTGAGCACTTCAGCTTGCAATACCGCACACTTATCGTAATCGGCTGCACCTCGATTAAATGATTTCTTAACCGCTATTTTGTCCAGACGTGGAGGATTGAGTAAATTCACGTAATAAATCTGCAAATTGCTGTGGATGAGAAACAAACGGTACATGCGCCGAATGGGGGAAGCATTCTACACGAATAGATGGATTTACCCGATGTATTTGTTGTAACAAGCTTATAGGTACCAGCGTATCACGCCTCCCCAGCACCATCATCACTGGCTGAACGAGGTTCTTCAAAGCGTCTCGCGCATCATGATTGAGCAGCAACTCCAGACCATTACTGAGCGCCTCAGGCTGCGGCGCACCACCCTCAACCAAAAGAGCTGTCACATGACGTATTAAATGTCGCGCCTGCTCAGCGCCATGCAATTGCAAACCAATAAAGCGCTTGATAGTCGCCTTCCAGTCACCTGACAGCGAGCTGGAGAATTCATCAAAAACCTGTTGAGGCACGGCACTACGCCAATCATCCTGCTGCACAAAACAGGGGTTAGAAGCGACCAGCACAATATGGCTAAATTTCTCAGGGTATCGCCGTGCCAGCGCAGTAGCATAAAGCCCCCCCATAGACCAGCCCAACAATATTGAATCCGGTAATAATCGCGCCAGCTGTTCCACCTGATGATCAAAATCAGCATTGACCATTGCAGATTTTCCATGCCCAGGCAAATCCACGCATAGCACTTCAAAATCATCATCAAGATGATCCAGTAGTGGACTAAAAATTGCCCCATTCATTCCCCAGCCATGCAGCAATACTAGTCCCGGCCCTCGCCCACTACGACTTATAAACAATTCTGTTGCCATCTAGCTCTGCTCTTAAAAATCTGTTCAGCATTTGAATATCCTGATAAAGTTCTGCCCACGATAAAAAGCATACCATCAGCAACTTGCAAAACTTTCACCTGTTAAATCTCGGCTTTGTCATTTCAGCCTACCTGCTGGGATCATTCTCATCCGCCATTACGCTAAGCCACATCATGGGCTTTCCAGATCCACGCAGCGAGGGATCCAGCAACCCCGGTGCGACCAATGTGATGCGAATTGCCGGCAAAAAGGCAGCAGCAATAACCCTGTTCGGTGACTTGCTTAAAGGCTTTATACCGGTACTACTGGCACAGTATTTTTTAACCGATACGCTTTGGGTTGCACTCACCGGACTCAGTGCATTTATCGGACACTGCTACCCGATTTATTACCGTTTTAGTGGCGGTAAAGGTGTTGCTACTGCAATTGGCTTCATTCTCGCTTTTCACTGGATTAGCGGCCTGATCGTTGTTGGCATCTGGCTGATTATCGCCAGAGTATTTAAATTATCCTCGCTAGCAGCAATCATTGCTTTTGCATTAATGCCTCTCATCTACATCTCTCTGACAGCGCAGGTAGAAATTAGCATGCTCCTGGCATTACTATCGTTGATTCTGGTGCTTCGCCACAAGCAGAACATACTGCGCATAATGCAGGGTCAGGAAAGATAGCAGCGATCAACTCGGTAATGCAGGCAGCTGCTCCAACGACCAGCGCGGCAGAACATCATATACATCTTCATCGAAAAGACCTGCTGCCAGCCGCAAGCCCCCAGCATAAGCAATCATGGCACCATTATCGGTACAATATTGCATCTCAGGAAAAAACACCGCCCCCGACAAATCAGCAAGTAAATGCTGCAGCCCGCTTCGCAATCTTTGATTAGCCCCAACACCTCCAGCCACTACCAGAGTTTTATAGCCTGTTTGCTTCAAGGCCCTTTTGCATTTGATCTTTAAGGTATCCACTACAGCTGACTCAAAAGCAAAGGCAATTTCCGCACGAGACCGATCATCTAATGGCGCCATGCTATGCATGGTATTTAAGGCAAAGGTTTTCAGGCCACTAAAACTGAAATCCAGCCCTGGCCTGTCGACCATTGGACGCGGGAACCTTAGATCGCTGCTTTGCACTGTACCGGCAAGCACAGCTAGCTCAGGACCACCTGGATAAGGCAAACCCAGCAACTTGGCGGTTTTATCAAATGCCTCACCAACCGCGTCATCCAGCGACTCACCAAGCACTCGGTAGCGACCAACACCCTGCACATCCACCAACATGGTATGCCCACCAGAAACCAGTAGTGCAACAAATGGAAACTCAGGTTTTTGCTCAGACAGCATAGGGGCCAGCAAATGCCCTTCCATATGATGCACTCCTAATACCGGCTTATTAATCGCCCAGGCCAAACCACGTGCCACACAGGCTCCAACCATCAAAGCCCCCATCAAACCGGGGCCTCGGGTATAGGCAATACCATCGATGGACTCCACTCCTCCTGAATTACGCAAAATTTCATCGATCATAGGCGCCGCTTTAGCTACATGATCACGAGACGCAAGCTCAGGAACGACCCCGCCATACTCTCGATGCCGCTCGATTTGACTATACAATCGCTGCACCAAACTACCGTTCGTCGTGTCAAAAATTGCGATTCCCGTCTCATCACAGGAACTTTCTATGCCTAAAACCTTCATTTAGCTGATTTCTCACTGTTTTCGCTATGCAACAATTGATATTTCAAAATGCCTCCTTATAATTGCCCGGCTCGAAACGTCGGTGTAACGATTTACACTCAATATTTAATAAACCTGGATATTCTTAATATGCCTTCAGTAAAAGTAAAGGACAACGAACCTTTTGATTTTGCGCTTCGTCGATTCAAGCGCTCTTGTGAAAAAGCAGGTGTTCTTACCGAAACACGTCGTAGACAGAACTACGAAAAACCTACTTCTGTACGTAAACGCAAAGCTGCAGCTGCGGTAAAACGCAACTTCAAGCGCCTGAGTAAAGAGGTCGGTAACAGAAGACGCATGTACTAGAGGCTCTAGTATGACCGACTGCGCACTCAAGCAACAACTTCAATCGGATATGAAAGCTAGCATGAAAAGCGCTGATAAGCCGCGTCTAGCTGTAATCAGATTGATGTTATCAGCAATAAAACAGATTGAAGTTGATGAACGCATTGAACTGGATGATGCCCGAGTCACTGCAGTGCTGGACAAAATGGTCAAGCAACGCCGTGAATCAATCAGCCAGTTCGAAAAAGCCGGTCGTGACGATCTGATTGCTATTGAACAATCTGAACTGGAATTGATTCAGCAATATCTACCTGCTGCCTTATCAGAAGCTGAAGTCACACAAATGATTTCGGATGCAATAGCTCAAACTGGAGCAACTGAAATGAAGCAAATGGGTCAGGTAATGGGAATTCTAAAACCCAAATTAACTGGCCGCGCCGATATGGGGCGGGTCAGTCAGCAAATCAAAAATATGCTAAGTGCAAATTAACCCACTGGTCAATTAAGCACTACCCATGGCAAACGTTTTTCAGTTTCTCGATGTACAACGGAGCGACCCTCTAAAGAAATCCGCCCCGGATCGAGTTAAAGAGTTTGCCGAAATCTACCATAATTTTGACCTGAGACAGGCTGCAGAACAGGCTGATAGATGCCTTGAATGCGGCAACCCCTATTGCGAATGGAAATGCCCGGTTCACAATTTCATCCCCAACTGGTTGAAACTGATTGCAGAAGGCAATTTGAATGAAGCCGTTGAGATGTCGCACAAAACCAATACCCTGCCAGAGATTTGCGGGCGAGTTTGTCCTCAGGAGCGCTTATGCGAAGGCGCTTGCACACTGGCAACAGGGTTCGGCGCTGTCACCATAGGATCAATTGAAAAATTCATCACCGACACCGCACTGGCCAGTGGCTGGACGCCCGACCTGAGCCATGTCGTAGATAGCGGTAAAAAGGTCGCCATCATTGGTGCCGGTCCAGCCGGACTGGGTTGCGCCGATATACTGGTACGCAATGGCGTAAAACCCGTAGTGTATGACCGTCACCCCGAAATAGGCGGGCTACTGACCTTTGGAATCCCATCCTTTAAGCTGGAAAAAGAAGTTATTAGCAAACGTCGTAAGATTTTCCAGGACATGGGGGTTGAGTTTGTATTAAATACCAGCATTGGTAGCGACATCAGTTTCGAGCAACTTATCGAAGATTACGATGCAATTTTTATGGGTATGGGCACCTACTCCTTTATGAAAGGCGGCTTTCCTGGTGAAGACAAATCTGGTGTTTATGACGCACTGCCTTTCCTGATCTCCAATATTCACAATGAAATCGATTTTGCTACTCAATCAAAGCCTGTCTTCATCGACCTTGCAGGAAAGAATGTAGTAGTACTTGGTGGTGGAGACACTGCTATGGATTGCAACCGTACCGCAATTCGCCAGGGCGCAAAGAAAGTTACCTGTGCTTACCGCCGCGATCAGGCAAATATGCCCGGTTCAGTAAAGGAAGTAGACAACGCAAAAGATGAAGGTGTTAACTTTCTTTTTAACCGTCAGCCAATCGAAATCGTAGGCGATGAGCAAGTTGAAGGTATCAAAGTGATCACAACACAACTTGGTGAGGCCGATGAAAATGGTCGTCGCACTCCCGAAATCATTCAAGGCTCTGAAGAAATCATACCTGCTGATGCAGTATTAATAGCTTTTGGTTTCCGCCCCGATCCATCACCATGGCTAGCAAGTAACAATATATCAATCGACGACTCAGGTCGAATAATCGCACCGGAAAGTGGCGACTACGCCTACCAGACCACCAACCCAAAGGTTTTTGCAGGCGGTGACATGGTACGTGGTTCCGATCTGGTGGTTACCGCAATCAATGAAGGTCGCCAGGCTGCCGAGGGCATCCTGGATTATCTGGAAGTATAAAAAATGGGATTTCCTGAACTAAAAAATGATCGCTATCTGAAAGCCTTACTCAAACAGGATACCGATACCACTCCCGTCTGGATTATGCGTCAGGCTGGGCGTTACCTGCCAGAATACAAAGCAACCAGAAAACAGGCCGGAAGCTTTCTCGATTTATGCAAAACTCCCGAGCTCGCCTGCGAAGTGACCCTGCAACCATTACGCAGATTCGAGCTAGACGCCGCTATTTTGTTTTCCGATATCCTGACTATCCCGGACGCAATGAATCTCGGTCTATATTTTAGCGAAGGTGAAGGCCCCAGGTTTGAGCGCCCTATCCGTACTCAGGCCGACATTGATCAATTATTTGTACCCGACCCCGCCGACTCCCTGCGTTACGTTACCGATGCGGTCACTTTAATCCGCAACGAACTCAACGGACAGGTACCACTCATTGGATTCAGCGGCAGCCCCTGGACTCTGGCAACCTATATGATTGAAGGCGGCAGCTCAAAGGACTATCACCACTCAAAAGGGATGCTTTATGGAGCACCAAAATCACTGCACAGGATTCTGGATATTACCGCACAATCGGTGGTTAGCTATATGAATGCCCAAATTGAAGCAGGCGCACAATCGCTTATGATTTTCGATACCTGGGGCGGTGTATTAACCCCTGAAGCCTATCAGGAATTTTCATTGCGCTATATGCAGCAAATCGTTGAACAGCTGAATACCAAACAGGATGGAAAAACCATCCCGGTAACCTTATTCACCAAAGGCGGCGGGCAATGGATTGAATTAACAGCGGCCACAGGATGCGATGCTGTTGGTCTTGACTGGACTATTTCAATCGATGATGCACGTCAGAGAGTGGGCAGCCAGGTGGCATTACAGGGCAATCTAGACCCCAATGTCTTATATGCTGAGCCTGATGAAATACGCGCCCAGGTAAAACAGTTGATTGAGAAGTTTGGACCTAACAATGGCCATGTTTTCAATCTTGGCCACGGCATTCATCAGACAGTCAACCCTGACAACCTCAAGGTGCTGGTTGATGCTGTACATGAATTTGGTCGAGCTATACGCGCATAAACGATCATAAAATTGCCGCTTACTTAAGCGGCAAAATATTTTTTTACGCTTTTCCAGGAGCCTGTCGGATTTAGGATGAATCTACTGAGGAAAAGGTATTTTGGCCAACAATCCGATCATTATCGTTAAATAGACTCACTATTCGCCTCAAATGATCGAAATATTTGACTCAAAATACCATTCCCCCGCGACGATCACCTAAACCCAACAGATCCCCTAGAATATCTCATTTTCAACATTCTCATCCTGCACGCTTCCCTGAGACCCCGGGTTAGCTCCGGCACTATTCATCGACCCGGCAGTATATTCTTTCGGCTCTGTACCCTCCTTAAAGATCTCAAAATAAGTCCTCCTGGAATTCTCCGTCGCCCGCTCCCCTGTATCCGAATCCACACGTACAGTAACAATACCTTCTGGCTGCTCTTCTAGATTCACTGGCAGGCCTTTCAAGGCTTCACGCATGTAGTCAACCCACATGGGCAAGGCAGCTCGACCACCAGTCTCTCGAACGCCCAACGGCTTCTGGTCATCAAAACCAACCCATGCAGTAGTCACAACATGATCGTTAAACCCACTGAACCAGGCGTCTTTTTGATCATTTGTAGTGCCTGTTTTACCAGCGATATCCGTCCTGCCTAACACTTTCGCACGGACGGCAGTACCCCGCCGTACAACCTCTCTAAGGATATTTCGCATGATGAATGCATTCTGCGCAGTAATTACTCGTGGTGCATATTCAATTACTCGCGACGCTTCTTCTACCTCTTGTTCCTGATTCTCAGAAGGCTGTTGTTCAGTTTGAAATTCAACTTTTTTATCTTCTACACTGTCTTCAGCGGCTATAACTTCGCAGTCCTCGCAAACGGTTAATGGCTGCTGTTGAAACAATACTTCACCATCGTTAGACTCTATTCGGTCAATATAGTAAGGCTTAACCAGATACCCTCCATTTGCAAAAACCGCGTAAGAGCGCACTATTTCGAGGGGTGAGAAAGCGCCGCTACCCAGTGCCAGAGATAAATCATAGGGCATATCCTTCTTTTCAAAGCCAAATCGTTGCGCATAGGCTGTTGCATAGCGCAGCCCTATGGATTGAAGAATCCTGATAGAAACAAGGTTACGTGATTTTACTAACGCCTCCCTCAACCGAGTAGGGCCATAAAACTTACCTGAATAATTTTCAGGTCTCCAGGTGGCCTCCAGTGAGTCATCATCAAAAACCACCGGAGCATCATTAATAATACTGGCTGCAGTCAGCCCCTTTTCCAGAGCTGCCGAATAGATAAAGGGCTTAAAGTTTGATCCTGGTTGGCGTTTAGCCTGAAAAGCGCGATTGAATTTATGATGAAAATAATCGAAACCACCAACCAGCGCCTGGATAGCGCCATTTGATGGATTAATTGAGACTAAAGCCCCCTGAACTTTGGGCACCTCAGCTAACCACCAGCCACTCTCCTTCTGCTCAACCCAGATCAGGTCTCCAGCATTTAACACATCCGACGGTTTTTTCAGCGCGGGCCCTATTACGTTTTCATTCACAAAAGGTCGTGCCCAGTCAATAGCCTTTGCAAAAGGAATATCAACCTGACGAAAATCGGGTAGATAAACCTGTATTTTGTCATCCTCAACAGTTTTAACTACAGCACGGGTAAGATTCCCAATCGTAGCTGGCTCAACAAGCCCCTCTTCAAATGGATCCTGAGCCACTAAAGCCAGATCAATTTTACCATCAACTCCTCGATACCCATGCCGCCGGTCATAGGCGAGCAATGCATCACGCAAAGCAGTATTAGCTGTTCGCTGCAAACGATCATCTATAGTGGTATAAACCTTCAAGCCTACTTTATATGCATCCTCGCCATAGGTTTCATACACATTAGCTCGAACCATCTCAGTAACATAACGTGCGTCAGCACTAATCTTCAGATTATGTAACTCTGCAGTGACCGGTTCAGCTCTTGCCGCCTGATATTCTTCCTCATTGATAAAGCCCAATTGACTCATACGACGTATAATATGGTCACGACGAATCAATGCTCTATTGGGATTTATAATCGGGTTATAACGTGAAGGAGCCTTGGGCAGGCCCGCTATCATTGCAGTTTGAGCTAATGATAATTCTTCCAGAGTTTTACCATAATAAACCTGAGCCGCAGCAACTATGCCATAAGCTCGTTTACCCAGATAAATCTTATTTAGATATAGCTCCAGAATGGTTTTTTTATCCAGATCCTTTTCAATTTTTAGCGCCAGTAAGATCTCATTCAGCTTACGACTATAGGTTTTTTCAGTACTTAGAAAGAAGTTCCGTGCAACCTGCATAGTTATGGTGCTGCCTCCACGAGATTTATTGCCAGTAGTAACCAGCTCAAACGCAGCCGCCATTAAAGCCAGAGGATCTACTCCAGCATGCTCCCAGAATTGATCATCCTCAGCTGCCAGAAATGCCTGCTCAATTTTTTTCGGAATATCCTCATATTTGACGGGAATTCGTCTATGATCACCATATTCAGCTAGTAAAAACTCATTTTTATCGAAGATACGCAGTGGCACCTGATACTCAGCTTCCTCCAGATTATCTATAGAGGGCAACTCAGGCACTAACACCAGGAATATAAACAGGATTCCTCCGATAAAGAGGAGCAAACCTGCAGCAAACATCGCCGCTAAAATTTTTACAAGTATTTTCATAAAGTTACGGTATATTTATAAGCCAACACATGAAAAATATCGACAAGAAGAAATTCTTCTACTAGACTTTGACATGTTTAAAGAAAAATTTAACAAAATATGCACTTACAAGTAGATGTTAATGTAATTTATCATTAACATTCTTGAACACAGTCACTATCGGGGTACACTTGTGTTTTTAACACCTAAAAAGCCGCCTTTAATCGGTATCGATATAAGTTCCACATCGATTAAGTTGCTCGAACTCAGTAAGTCTGGATCAAGCTATCGAATCGAAGGAATCGCTGTTGAACCTCTCCCAGCGAATAGCATGGTGGATAAAAATGTAGCCGAAGTTGAAGCTGTCGGTGAGAGTGTAAAGCGTGCGCTGCACAAGTCAAAAATAAAATCCAAATATTGTGCAATCGCCGTCGCAGGCTCTTCTGTGATTACCAAAAAAATCACCATGCCTGCAAATTTGGATGATGATGAAATGGAAGGCCAGATCCAGCTAGAAGCAGATCAATACATTCCTTACCCTCTAGAAGAGGTAAATCTGGACTTTCAGGTTCTCGGTGAAAGTGAAGGAAATTCCGAAACAGTAGACGTACTTCTTGCTGCATGCAGAAGTGAAAATGTCGACAACCGTATTGCGGCAGTCGAACTAGCTGGTTTAACACCAAAAATCGTTGATATAGAAGCTTATACGATAGAAACTGTATTCCAGACTCTTTCTACAGGTTTGCCTGATCAGGGCATAGACCAAACCGTTGCAATTGTTGATATTGGGGCCACTATGACCAGCTTGAGTGTCATCCATAATCATCAATTGATATATACTCGCGAACAAAATTTTGGCGGTAAACAACTCACTGAAGAAATAATGCGTCGCTATGGCCTGTCCTACGATGAGGCCGGTCTTGCAAAGCGCCAGGGTGGTCTCCCGGATAATTACGAACCTGAAGTTCTGGAACCTTTTAAAGAAACTACTGCGCAACAGGTCAGTCGATTTCTGCAATTTTTCTATTCGGCAGGTGGCTCAACCGGCAATATTGATCATCTGATACTCGGTGGCGGATCAGCCGCTTTACCTGATCTAGCTGAATTAACTGAATCACATATTGGCGTTCCAACTACGATAGCGAACCCTTTTAAAGATATGTCAACTAGCAGCAAAATCAATAAGGCCAATCTTCAATCAGATGGCCCATCTTTTCTAATAGCCGCAGGACTCGCTATCAGGGGGGCTGAACACTTATGACGCGCATTAACTTACTACCCTGGCGCGAAGAACTACGACAGGAACGACAAAAGCAGTTTATGAGTATGCTCGTACTGAGCATGGTATTAGGTGCTGCAATTGTTGGGCTGATCCACTTTCAGATGAATGCAAAAATTGAGTACCAAAATAGTCGGAACCAGTTCTTATCCAGTGAAATATCAAAACTGGATAAAGAAATTGAGGAAATCCGTGAACTACAGAAAGTACGCAAAAGTCTGGTGGAACGGATGGAAGTAATTCAGGACCTGCAAGCCAGTAGACCTTCTATTGTGCACTTGTTTACCGATCTTGTTACCACCGTTCCAAATGGCGTCTATCTGCAAACTCTTGTACAGAACAATAACACCCTGAAACTAACCGGTGAAGCAGAATCTAATGCCCGAGTTTCCAGCTATATGCGCAACCTCAATTCTTCAGCCTGGTTAAAAGACCCCAACCTTGATGTTATTGAAATCGAAGATAAAAAGGTAACCCGTATTAGTTCCTTCATACTGAGCGTTAAACAGACATCCCCAAATGCTGAAGAAGATGCAAATCAGGGGGGTCTAAAATGAGTATTAGCGACGAACTAAATAATATCGATTTGAACAACCTGGGAAATGCCTCCAACCCAATAAAATATGGTTTCCTTGCCATTGTGTTTATATTAATTATTGGCGCAGGCATATATTTTGACACAACTAATCAATTAAACCTTTTAGAAGAGGTTGAGAAAAAAGAAGGCTCATTAAAAACCGAGTTCAGCATCAAAGCAGACCAGGCTGCCAAACTGGATCTTTACAAAGAGCAGCTGGCAGAAATGCAGGCTTCATTTCAGGCCATTCTTCGACAGCTTCCTGAAAAAACCGATGTTGAATCACTACTAGTTGATGTTAGTCAAACTGCTCTTGCTAACGGTCTGGAGATAAAAAAATTCAAACCTAGTGCTGAACAAAAAAAGGGATTTTATGCAGAGTTACCAATTGCTCTTGAAGTCTCAGGGACTTATCACAATCTCGCCTCTTTTATTAGCGGTGTAGCCGCTTTACCTCGAATTGTAACTATGCACGACCTGAAACTGGAACAGAAAAAGGGAACCAAGGAAGATCCTGCTAATGGAAAATTGCAGATGACTGCTACTGCAAAAACATATCGTTACCTGAGAGAGGATGAGCAATAATGATCTCTTTCAATACCGCAGCCCGAACCAGTTTCGCCCTGATTGTTCTTTTTAGTGTTAGCGCCTGTAATCAAGGTCTAAATGATTTACAACAATTCGTCGATCAAACAAAAGCGAAGCCTCCCGGACGGGTTGAGCCTATCCCTCCGTTTGTTCCCTATCAAAATTTTGAGTATACCTCCCAGAATTTGCGCGACCCTTTTATGCTTGTGGATTTCGGACGGCCTGAACGAGTTGATGAATCGATTAGTGCCGACGCGACTGGTCCACGACCTGACACAGACCGCCCCAGAGAGCCACTTGAAGACTTTCCACTAGATACTTTAAGGTTTAAAGGAACTGTTACAAAAGACGGTACCAAGTGGGGTCTGATTTTCGCCCCAGACAATACCATCCACCGCGTTATTGTAGGTAACTATATGGGGCAAAATCATGGCCGTCTTATTTCACTTACCGATGTAGAAATACAATTAACAGAAATAGTTCCAGACGGTCTGGGAAATTATATCGAACGTTCAGCAGCGATAGCGCTGATTGAATAACGGGGATACATCAATGAAATTTTTTAACTCATTCAGAATTTTTAAATCCGTGAAAATACCAAAACTAATATTTGCTCTGGTTATTGTTTTTAACCTAAGCCCGGCACAGGCTAGAAGCCTGGTTGGTCTTGATTACTCAGTTATGACAGGTAACGCAGTACAACTGGTATTCACATTCGATGAAGATGCAGTAGAACCCCGTTCTTTTACTATCGATGAACCGGCTCGAATCGCCCTGGATTTTTCCAATACCGAAAACCAGTTAAAGCAACGTTCATTTCGCATTGGTATCGGCGCAATGCAAACAATTCTCACGGCTGCATCCAGAGGAAGAACTCGCGTTGTGATTAATCTTTCTCGCCCTACCGACTACACAACCTCTGTTAGCGGCAATCAAATGATCATGACCCTGGCTGGAAACCAGTCCGACTCAGCCGTAACTTTTGCAGCTTCACAAAAAGATGAACCTTCTCCAGTAGCCCTATCAGAAAGTAAAACTATTCCTGCTGTAGCCAAGGGAATTACCAATATCGATTTTAAACGAGGTTCAAATGGCGAAGGTCGTGTTATTATCGATTTAACCAGCACCGCAATCTCCACCGATGTATTTCGTGAAAACGAATCCATAAATGTCGAATTTCTTGGCGCCCAACTCCCACCTGAACTTCAACGCCGTCTTGACGTAAGTGATTTTGCAACACCAATCAGCTTTATCGATACAGTACAGGATGGCTCTTCCATCAAAATGACGATTACAGCAAACGGTGATTTTGAACATCTCGCTTACCAGACAGATCAGATCTACACCGTAGAAGTTGCTCCTATTTCTAAAGCAGAAGAAGAAAAGCGCAAAAAAGCCAAGTTTGGCTTTACTGGTGAAAGACTATCGCTCAACTTTCAGGATATTGAAGTCCGTTCAGTACTTCAGCTGTTAGCTGATTTCACTGGTCTGAATCTTGTAGTCAGTGACTCAGTCGAAGGCAACCTGACATTAAGACTGAAAAATGTTCCCTGGGATCAGGCTATGGACATAATCCTGAAAACCAAGGGCCTGGCTCAACGTCGCGCTGGCAACGTCATTCTAGTTGCTCCGACCGATGAGATAGCTGCAAGAGAAAAGCTTGAACTCGAAGCTCGTAAGCAAGTTGAAGAACTTGAACAGTTACGTACCGAATTTATCAAGGTTAATTATGCTAAAGCGGCCGATATAGCTGAATTACTCAGCCTGAAAGACAATTCTATCCTTTCTGCACGTGGTTCTGTCAGTGTTGATGCCCGGACTAATACGCTACTGGTAAAAGATACCAATAGCAGTCTGTCCAGTGTTCGACAGCTTCTATCTGAACTTGATATACCTGTACGTCAGGTATTAATTGAAACCAGGGTTGTTATAGCCAGCGATGACTTCAGTAAGGAGCTTGGTGTGCGCTTTGGTGTCAGCAACGACAGCTATGAAGATAGATCAAACGGAGACGGGGCAATTACTTCAGGAACTCTTGGAGGTGTTGACCAGTTGATTAATAACGAAGCATTGATTATCAATGGTGATGCTCTAAACGTAAACATGCCAGTACAAAACCCAGCTGGTTCTATTGCTTTAGCTTTGGCTAAACTACCTTTAGGCACCTTGCTCGAACTCGAGTTATCCGCAGCTCAAACCGAGGGGCGCGGTGAGGTAGTATCCAGCCCACGTGTAATTACTGCTGATTCACATACAGCGAGAATTGAGCAAGGTGTAGAGATCCCTTATCTGACACTTGATAGTGGCACTGCAACACTGAAATTTAGAAAGGCCGTATTATCGCTGGAAACCACTCCTCAAATTACTCCTGATGATCGGATTATCATGGATCTGGAAGTACATAAGGATTCTCGAGGTGAAGACGTGCAATTCAGCGGCAGTCTCTCAGCACCAACCATAGACACACGCGAAGTGCAGTCACAGTTACTGGTAGATAACGGTCAAACTGTTGTTTTAGGTGGTATTTATGAAACTGTTCAAGCCACCCAGGAATCAAGAGTTCCTTTTTTCAGTGACCTTCCTCTAATAGGCAACCTGTTTAGATCTACTTCAAACAGAGATGAGCGCTCTGAATTACTTATCTTTGTAACTCCCAAAATTTTGCAGAATGCAAACCTCGATATCAGATGATTTAGCAAGCTCCCAGCGTATATATATACTCTGGGAGCTTGTATTTCATTACCGGCAAATCTAAAATTCGCGCTGGATTTGCAATCAAACAACCCATGAGCTCTAACAACATCATTCTGATTGGCCCCATGGGTTCCGGAAAATCAACTATCGGCCAGCTACTAGCCAACCGCTTGCATCGTGAATTTTATGATAGCGATTACTACATCGAAGAAAAAACCGGCGTAGATATCCCCTGTATCTTTGATGTAGAAGGCGAGGAAGGTTTTCGATTACGGGAAACCAAAGCAATTAAAGAGCTAACCGAAAGACCCAATCTGGTATTAGCCACCGGAGGTGGATCGGTGACCCGTCCAGAAAATCGTGAGCTATTAAAATCTGCTGGATTTATCATTTTCCTGGATACCTCGGTCAATCAGCAGATGGAAAGGTTAAAACATGATAAGAAAAGACCTCTGTTACGCACAGAAAACCCACGTGAGCGGTTGGAAAAGTTACTCAATGAAAGAAAACCTCTATACCTGGAGCTTGCTGACTTGCGTATACGTACTGATCGCAAATATGCACGTCGTGTTGCAAATGAAATCATACCTAAATTACCTGACTATCTAACTCAATCATGACAGTACTCCATCAACTTAATGTAGACCTGGGTGATCGTAGTTATCCGATTTTTATCGGTAACCAACTGCTGGATACCTACTCCCTAATTACCGACCATATCCTCGGCAATAGCGCCTTGATCGTAACCAACACAACTGTTGCCCCCCTTTATCTGAACAAAGTCGAAGCAGCCCTGAATGACAGACAAATTCGTTTTGACACGGTAATCCTGGAAGATGGAGAACAATATAAAAGTCTTGAAAATGTAGAGCGAATCGTTGATGTCCTCATTGATAAAAGACACGACAGAAAAACCACCTTAATTGCCTTAGGTGGTGGCGTTATTGGAGACATAACTGGCTTTGCAGCTGCTATTTATCAGCGCGGTGTCAACTTCATACAAATACCGACTACTTTATTGTCTCAAGTTGACTCGTCAGTTGGTGGTAAAACCGGGGTAAATCATCCTCGTGGTAAGAATATGATTGGAGCATTCTATCAGCCGCAATGTGTCATAGCCGACACCAACACGCTGATGACACTCCCTGATCGAGAACTCAGCGCAGGTATGGCTGAAGTCATCAAATACGGATTGATTCATGACACAGAGTTTTTCAACTGGCTTGAAGAGAATATTGCGGGACTCATGCAAAAAGATGTGGCACTGCTCAGCCAGGCAATCCTGGTATCCTGCCAGACTAAAGCAGATGTTGTTGCAATCGATGAAAAAGAATCAGGAATCAGAGCCATACTCAACCTCGGACACACCTTTGGGCATGCCATCGAATCAGCAATGGGTTACGGTAACTGGTTACACGGTGAAGCCGTCGCGGCAGGGATGGTGATGGCGGTAGATCTATCGCTTAGGCATGGCTGGATAGATGAAAATATTCAAACCCGTACAATTGAGCTCCTGAAACAGGCCAAACTACCAGTACACCCGCCTCAGAACATGACTATTGATCAATACATGGACATTATGGCGATTGATAAAAAGGTTGATCAGGGTATTATCAAGCTTGTTCTACTCAAAGACCTCGGCAAGGCCATTATCAGCGCTGATTATGATACCAACCTGTTAAATCAAACCCTTCAACCTAGAATCCGCAGTTGAACGAGTTGAAGTGTGCGTTTGTTGGTGCTGTAGATCAAGAAGTTACAAAGCTACCGCGTCCTGCTCTCGCCCCTTACCTATATCCCTATAGGCAACGCAGAGATACGCCGCCTCAAACCTGCAATTCATCTCGTAACGGGATTCACCTGTTGGGTGATAAAGATAAATCGACTGTAATGCTCTATGAAACAGTTGATTACCCTCGAATGCGAGCGATCAACTGTGGAATCCAGGTTCAACAGCGCTAGACCGCAATGGAGCCCAACAGAGCAGGCAAAGACTCATCACTCAGGCGGTTTTACAGAATCAAGAGTTGGCACCTCACGTGGTGATAGGTGCAGCCCATGTAGTGGGTTTAACCCTGGCTCATAAGATTCAAGCAAATAAAGTCTCTCCTGCTCAACGACTGCAGAATTCCGGTAAATATTGAATAGCCGATGCCTGGGCGAGTATAATAACCGACCTTTTTGCCTGAATTTGATGTGCTGCATCATTGCATCCAGTCAAAATATTCAGAATTCACCAACCGGTTAGTATTATGAGCGAACTATCACGTTTAAAAGGCCTTTACCACCCCAGCTTTGAGAAAGATAGCTGTGGTTTTGGTTTGATTGCCAATATAGACGATAAGCCTAGCCACTGGCTGATTAGCACATCGATTTCGGCACTTGCCCGCCTGACACATAGAGGCGCTATAGCTGCAGATGGCAAAACGGGCGATGGCTGCGGGTTATTATTAAAGAAGCCCGATTCATTTTTACGCAGTAAAGCACAGGAACTTGGTATCCAGTTAAGCGATCAATACGCCGTTGCCATGGTTTTCATGAAACCCGATATATCCGTAATTGAAAACGAAAAATTACTATTTGCAGAAAAGGTCGCCAAACAGGGGTTAGCACTAGCCGGATGGCGAGAAGTACCTACCGATTCATCAGCCTGTGGTGATGAAGCATTAAACTCCCAACCAGCCATCTTCCAGGCCTTTATCAATGCACCAGAAGGCTGCAGCGTCGCAGATTTCGAGCGCTCATTATTTATTGCGCGTCGCACTATCGAAAAAGCACACGATGAAAACGACAGCCATTTCTATATCCCCAGCATGTCCTCGCGGGTTATGTCTTACAAAGGTCTGGTGATGCCAGCCAACCTGCCGGTGTTTTATCTGGATTTAAACGACCCTGAAATGAAGAGCTCGATCTGTGTATTTCACCAGCGCTTTTCGACCAATACCTGGCCTCGCTGGAAACTGGCACAACCCTTTCGTTACCTCGCACATAATGGTGAAATCAACACCATACAGGGTAACCGTAACTGGGCCAATGCTCGTGCACATAAACTAAAATCTGATCTAATCCCCGATATGGCCGAGGTTCGTCCTTTGGTGAACATGTCCGGTTCAGACTCAAGCTCTATGGATAACATGTTAGATGTGCTATTGGCTGGCGGTATAGACGTATTTCGCGCCATGCGCCTGCTGGTACCACCTGCCTGGCAAAATGTAGATTATATGGATTCCTCGCTGAAAGCCTTCTACGAGTATAACTCCATGCATATGGACCCCTGGGATGGACCAGCCGGAATCGTTCTCACCGAAGGTCGCTATGCCTGCTGTGTCACTGATCGCAACGGGCTGCGCCCAGCACGTTGGGTACGTACCAGTGATCGTCATATCACCCTCGCCTCAGAAGTCGGTGTATGGGATTACAAAGCCGAAGATGTTGTTGCCAAGGGCCGTCTGATGCCCGGACAAATGTTTGCGGTGGATACCGAAAGTGCCAGGGTATTACTTTCTGAAGATATCGATAAAATGCTACAGGATCGTCATCCTTATGAAGAATGGCTAAAAAATGGACTAAAGTATCTGTCTGCAGATCCTCAACATGCCCCCCTGTCCGAAGAATCGATGGACAAGGATACGCTGGATCGATTTGAAAAACTGTTTCAGGTCAGCTTTGAAGAAAAGGATCAGGTACTGCGCGTATTAGCCTCAGATGGTCAGGAAGCCACCGGATCCATGGGTGATGACACGCCCCTTCCCGTGCTATCGCACCACGTGCGCTCGGTATATGATAGTTTCCGTCAGTCATTTGCCCAGGTTACTAACCCCCCAATTGACCCTTTGCGCGAAAAAATCGTCATGTCGCTGGAAACCTGCTTTGGGCAGGAACAAAACCTGTTTGAAGAATCCCCTGAATTCGCCAATCGTCTGGTAGTAAATTCACCCATCCTGTCAGATCACAAATTTCACAAACTGCTAGACCCAACCAGGCAGACCCAATTCGAGCATCAGCGTATCCGAATGAGTTACGATCCTGCTCAAACCAGCCTGAAGCAGGCGATTATAAATCTGACTGATCAGGCGGTACAGGCTGGCCGTGATGGCAAGATCATTCTGGTACTGACAGATCATGACGTACCAGAAAATGAAATAATCATTCACGCAGCACTTGCTACGGGTGCCGTGCACCACCGCCTTTGCCAGGAAGGATTACGTTGCGACGTAAACATCGTGGTAGAAACTGGAAGCGCACGCGATCCACACCACTTCGCGGTATTAATAGGTTATGGCGCTACGGCCATATATCCCTATCTCGCTTATGCCAGCCTGTTGGGTATGGTGAAATCGGGTGAAATCATAGGCATGGAATATCATCAAATCGGCACCAATTATCGTAAAGGTATCAACAAAGGGCTGTATAAAATCATTTCCAAGATGGGGATTTCCACCATCGCCAGTTATCGTGGCTCACAGTTGTTTGAAATTGTCGGCATGCATAAAGAGGTGGTTGATCTGTGTTTCACCGGCACCACCTGTCGTATCGATGGTATCGACTTTGCAGATCTTGAAGCTGACGCAAAAGCCATCAACAAACTAGCATGGAACCCACGTAAAAGCATTACCCAGGGCGGACTGCTTAAGTATGTACACGGCGGTGAATATCATGCCTACAACCCTGATGTCGTGCAAACTCTGCAACAGGCTGTAACAAGCGGCGATTACGAAGACTGGAAAAAATACGCCGATACCGTCAACAACCGCCCCGCAGTCGCATTACGCGATATGCTGCGCCTGAAGTCGGCACAACCCATCGATATCGACCAGGTCGAGCCGTTACATGACATCCTGATACGATTCGACTCTGCCGGCATGTCATTGGGTGCCCTATCACCTGAAGCGCACGAAACCCTGGCCCAGGCCATGAACCAGCTAGGCGGACGTTCCAACTCTGGTGAAGGTGGTGAAGACAAGGCCCGTTATGGCACCGATAAAATGTCCCGAATCAAGCAAATCGCTTCCGGACGCTTTGGCGTAACACCACACTATCTGGTAAACGCTGAAGTTTTACAGATCAAGGTTGCTCAGGGTGCCAAGCCTGGTGAGGGTGGCCAACTACCTGGCAAAAAAGTGAACAAACTGATTGCCACATTACGTCACTCCAAACCCGGTGTAACCCTGATATCGCCACCGCCTCACCACGATATTTACTCAATTGAAGATCTGGCGCAATTAATCTTTGACCTGAAACAGGTCAACCCTAAAGCACTGGTATCGGTCAAACTGGTTGCAGAAGCCGGTGTCGGCACCATCGCCGCTGGCGTGGCCAAGGCCTATGCCGACCTGATAACGATTGCCGGTTACGATGGCGGCACGGGTGCCAGTCCGCTGACTTCGGTCAAATACGCTGGCTCTCCCTGGGAGCTAGGGCTTACCGAAACACACCAGGTACTACGCGCAAACAATCTACGTGACAAGGTGCGTGTACAAACCGATGGAGGCCTGAAGACCGGTCTGGATGTGGTTAAGGCAGCAATTCTGGGTGCAGAAAGTTTCGGCTTTGGAACCGGCCCCATGGTAGCCATGGGCTGCAAATTCCTGCGTATCTGTCATCTGAACAACTGCGCTACTGGTGTTGCCACACAAAATGCGATCCTGCGAGAGCTACACTTTAATGGCAATGTAGAAAAGGTGAAAAACTACTTCCGCTTCATTGCTCAGGATGTACGCAGCATCCTCGCCTCAATCGGAGTCAGTAAACTGGCTGATATCATAGGTCGCACCGATTTACTGGAAGCCATCGAAGCTAAAACCAGCAGTCAAAGTAAATTAAATCTGCAGCCCCTACTGGATGATGGAGGTCTTTCCAAAGACCTGCCGCAGTATTGCATCGAACCTCAAAACATCCCATTTGATAAAGGCGAACTCGCCGAACAAATGGTAAAGGACTGCCTGCCAGCCATTCAAAACAAGACGGGAGGCGAATTCAGCTATCACCTGCAGAACATTAATCGTTCGATAGGCGCACGTCTGTCGGGCGAGATAGCACTGGCGCATGGTGATGAAGGCCTCGGTGATAATCCAATCCAGCTAAACCTCACTGGGTCTGCTGGACAGAGCTTTGGTGTATGGAATTCAAAAGGCCTGCACATGACCCTCAAGGGTGATGCCAATGACTACGTCTGTAAAGGCATGGCTGGAGGCCAGGTTGTAATCACACCACCCGATGACAGTAAGTTCAAAAGCCAGGACACGACGATTATGGGCAACACCTGCCTGTATGGTGCAACCGGCGGAGAACTTTTTGCAGCCGGTACTGCCGGTGAACGCTTTGGCGTTCGTAACTCTGGTGCACAGGCAGTAGTGGAAGGCATAGGTGATCATGGCTGCGAATACATGACTGGAGGCATTATCGCGGTACTTGGAAAAGCCGGTATCAACTTTGGTGCAGGTATGACAGGTGGCTTTGCTTATATTCTCGATCTGGATAAGAGCTTCGTAGACCGCGTTAACCATGAATTGATAGATATCCACCGCATTTCCTCAGAGCACACAGAGAACTACCGCACTCACCTGCAAGGCATGATCGAGAAACATGTAGCGCTGACAGGCAGTGTCTGGGGGCAGTATATTCTGGATAACTTCATCCGATATCAACGCATGTTCTGGCTGGTAAAACCCAAAGCTGAGGATATCAACTCCCTGATGGATACTCTGCAGCAGGATGCAGCATGATACAGGGCCAACTGCATTGAAGCAGGCCAATTAAAAATGTCGGGAAAAATACCCCGTACTTTCATAGATGATCTGCTCAACAGGATAGATATTGTCGAAATCATCGATGCCCGCGTCCCTTTGAAAAAAAAGGGGCGCGAATACTGGGCCTGCTGTCCATTCCACAACGAAAAATCCCCCTCCTTTTCTGTAAGCCAGAATAAACAGTTTTATCATTGCTTCGGATGCCAGCAACACGGCAACGCCATCAGCTTTTTGATGGATTATGATCACATGGAGTTTGTCGAAGCGATAGAAACCCTGGCGCAACATATAGGTGTAGAAATCCCCTACGAAAAGGGGCATTACCCCAATCAGCAAAATAAAGCCGAAGCCGAATCACTGTTTAACACGCTGGAAAATTGCTCGCAATACTACCAGTCACAACTCAAGCAAAATCAGCAGGCAATTGATTATCTGCAACAACGTGGCATCAGCGGAAAAACTGCCCAACAATATGCCATTGGATTCGCCCCGCCCGGCTGGAACAACCTCAAAGGTGATACCAGTAATCTGATCGAATCTGGAATGCTGATCAAAAACGAACAGGATAAAATCTACGACCGATTCAGACATCGCCTGATGTTCCCTATCCGCGACCGTAGAGGGCGCACCATCGCCTTTGGCGGTCGCATAATAAACCCCGAAGATAACCCGAAATACCTCAACTCACCCGAGTCACAGGTATTCCACAAAGGTGAAGAGATCTACGGGCTGTACGAACTCAAACTCAACAATACTCATATCGAACAGATATTCATCACCGAAGGCTATATGGATGTTGTTTCTCTCGCCGAGCATGGCGTTGGCAATGCTGTCGCCACACTGGGCACCGCCATAAACCATGATCAAATTGAAAAGTTATTTCGCCTCGCCAAAAAGCTGATTTTCTGTTTCGATGCCGATCAGGCTGGTAGAAAAGCGGCATGGCGTGCTCTTGAAAACAGCCTGGCCTCGCTAAAAGAAGGACGTATGGCGAGATTCCTGTTTTTACCTGAAGGTCACGACCCTGATACTTATATAAAAGAGTTTGGACTGCAAGACTTTCACCAACAGGCTCAACAGGCATCTACACTCACCGAATTTCTATTCCACGAACTGCTTTCAAGAGGCGAGGTTCACAGCCCTGAGGGCCGCTCGCAGTTTATCGACATGCTGCGCCCCTACTTCGAAAAAATACCACTACAAAGCCTGAAAGATGAAATCCTGCGCGAAGTTGAAAAAAGGCTATCCATTGAACTCGATTCAAGGCTGCTAAAAATCATGGGCAATTCCCCGCAGGAAACCATACAGAAACAGGTTGTGCCCGAACAGCACTGGACCCCAACTCGCCTGGCAATAAATCTGCTACTGCAAAAACCAGAGCTAGCACAATCAGCAGGCAATCTGGATGATCTCTGCGAAGCAGATATCCCCGGCATAGACCTGTTGTTGCTGATCCTTGATCAGGTGCATGAACACCCCGGTATTAGCACACAAAACCTGCTAGCTCGCTTCGCCGGACATCAGCATGAATCGCACCTTTACAAAATCGCCGCAATGACTCCAGCGATGCAAAACGAAGCAAATGACATTGAACCAATGTTTACCGATGCCATCAAACAACTTCGTCAGCAATACCGAAACAATCGCTTCAAGAAGCTGCAAAACAAACTACACTCAGGTAGCGAATTAAACGAAGTTGAGCTGCGGGAATATTTATTACTCACCAAAAGGCAATAAATCATTATTAGTTTTGGAAAAAAACCAAAAAATCTTATATACTGGCTAGTTCATTTGTACTTTTTTCTTTCATCTTCTACAGGTCACCATGGATAAAAATCAGCAATCCAGCTTAAAAGAGCTCATCGCCAAAGGCAAAGAGCAAGGTTATTTGACTTATACCGAGGTCAATGACCACCTACCTGACGGAATCGTAGAGCCCGAACAGATAGAAGACATCATTCGCATGATCAATGACATGGGCATCAAAGTCCATGAAAGAGCCCCCACCGAAGATGCCGACGACATTCTTAACGATGCTGAAAACGAACCCGATGAAGATGCAGTTGAAGAAGCCGCAGCCGCTCTCGCCTCACTCGACAGCGAATTTGGTCGCACTACCGACCCTGTACGTATGTATATGCGTGAAATGGGTACCGTTGAGCTACTGACCCGTGAAGGTGAAATTAAAATCGCCCGTCGTATCGAAGACGGCCTCAATCAGGCCATGTCAGCACTCGCACGTTATCCCGACACCATGGAAGTTATCCTGGAGCGTTATCAGGAAGTACGTGACGAAAAGACCAAGCTCACCGACCTCATCGTTGGATACGTAGACCCTAACGAAGATCCTAACGCCATCCCCATGCCTGCTCAGAGTCAAAATAATGATGACGATGAGGATGATGATGACGACGATGATGATGCAGTAGAACCAGACACCGGGCTTGATCCAGAAGAAGCCGAAGAACGTTTTAGCACAATCGAAAAAAGCTTCGCTAAAACCATGGAAGCCGCGGGAAGCGACGATCCAAAGAAATGGAATGAGCTTCTCGATGAAACCGTTAAGCTGCTGATGGAAATTAAGTTGCTACCTTCATTTGTTGATGAACTGGGTAACAATCTGAGAGATATCATCACCCGAATTCGTTCCAATGAGCGCGCAATACTAAACATCTGTGTCAATCAGGCGCAAATGCCGCGCAAAGATTTCATCAATTCTTTCAAACAGAATGAAACCAACCTCGAGTGGCTATCCGAACATATCGCCAGCGGAAAAGATTACGCCTCAAACCTGGAAGGAGTGCGTGACGAAGTCACACGCCACCAGAAACGCCTGCTGTCGATTGAAAAGACATCACGCCTGACTATCCATGACATCAAGGAAATCAACCGTAAGATGTCCATTGGCGAAGCCAAGGCACGTCGTGCCAAGAAAGAAATGATCGAAGCTAACCTACGTCTGGTTATTTCTATTGCCAAAAAATACACTAATCGAGGCCTGCAATTCCTCGACCTCATCCAGGAAGGCAACATCGGCCTGATGAAGGCCGTTGACAAGTTTGAATACCGTCGTGGTTACAAATTCTCCACCTACGCTACCTGGTGGATACGTCAGGCGATCACTCGCTCTATTGCAGATCAGGCGCGTACCATTCGCATACCGGTACACATGATCGAAACGATTAACAAGCTCAACCGAATCTCTCGCCAGATGCTGCAGGAACTGGGGCGCGAACCCCTGCCAGAAGAACTCGCAGAACGTATGGACATGCCAGAAGACAAGGTACGCAAGGTGCTCAAGATATCTAAAGAGCCTATCTCAATGGAAACTCCAATCGGTGATGACGAAGATTCGCACCTGGGTGATTTCATCGAAGACACCAATGTTCTGTTACCTGCGGATACAGCGACCAATGCTGGATTATCGGAATCTACCCGTGAAATCCTGTCCAGTCTGACACCAAGAGAAGCCAAGGTATTACGCATGCGCTTCGGTATCGACATGAACACCGATCACACATTGGAAGAAGTGGGCAAACAGTTCGACGTAACACGTGAACGTATTCGTCAGATCGAAGCCAAGGCATTGCGCAAGCTACGTCATCCAAGTCGATCAGAACAATTGAGAAGTTTTATTGACGCTGATTAATAAAGATTAGCCGCCGAGTGCACAATCAGGGTTGTGCAATTCGGCATGGCAATTTAAACAAAGCAGAATACATTTTTCTGCCTCCTCAAGCACCACACTCCATTTTCTATTTGAAAGTGGCCCAAGATCCAGCTGAAAGCTTTGGTTTCCGAGTTAACATGATGAATCTCAAGAGCTGAAAAGTTTTTAGCATAACCACATTCTGAACTGCAGACAGCATACAGCAGAATTAGATCTACCTTTCTGTCACGCCCTCTTTTCTGTTAAGCAAGATAGCTCTAAAAGGAGATATTGCCAGCTTCATTCTGACACTTACGAGAGCAGAATTTACGTTGCCTGCCCGTTAGTTTTGTTTTACGGGTAATACAATCTATTGCATTTTTGGCTCTTTAGAAAAATTAGTGGGCAAATTGCTTTCTCAATATCCCGTGTCTCAGCATCGTTAGCAGATATACATCCCCTTTCAAGCCTGCGGCAAAATGGTATTCAGAGCGGGGTCAAATGACAGGGATGTCATTTGAGGCTCAGCGCGGTTGGACCCGCGTCTGAGCCGACCGCGCTCTGGATGCCATTTTGTCGGTGAAGGGGTTGAGGGGCGGCATTTTTTGGTTACTTTTTTGCTGTAGAAAAAAGTAACTCGCACACTTTAAAGGAAGAAGCTACGGAGCAAGGAAAGCATTTAGTGTGTGAAATTATTTGTTCTATGAGTTGCCAACTCATAAATTGGTTTTGATTATTCAAAAGTGAGCATTGAAATAATCAACTACTACTATCTGAATGTCTCTCTATTTCAACAAATTGCACTTCGAAATGAAAAATTCTACCCACATATTTTTCTGAGGAGGCCATTTTTTAAAGAATTAATAATATCCAATTCTGGATTGGCATATTAGATCGAACAACACAGAAAAATATAGGGTGAATCTTTAAAAAATGATGATAGAATACGCCGCTCTTGGGGCCTGTAGCTCAGTTGGTTAGAGCAGTGGACTCATACTAAAAAGTGTGACCTATAGCAGTAATGCTATATGGAAAAATCGGATGAATTGCTGGAAAGCTAAGTCCCTTCCAGGGGATAAGCCAATCAGCAGCCAAGCCTGGCAAGCGTGTCAGGAAGGTTCAGAGACTAGGTGGATTGACACGATCTTGTCATGTAAAACACCATTAGCGTCCGACACCCGACCTTTACTAGAGGGTGATGATATAGTCCGCGCTATTGTGAAAGCAGTAGAATAAGTGAATCCATTGGTCGGAGGTTCGAGTCCTCCCGGGCCCACCAATTATCTTCTTATATTTCAGTGTGTTCTTGAACCTATAAATTGATCATTCTGATCAATTTATAGTAACAATGTTACCAAGCGTGATCTTCTACACCAGCCTACAATTCTTTAAGCTCACACCACAGGCTGACAATAATCGCATCTATAGGCATTGGCAGATGAATTGGAGACTTATTCTTAACGGAGTCCTTCTAAGATGACGAAAATAGCTCCTAATTCTTAATTTTCAGAGATTCGATGTTTTCGATTTCTTTTTCAGCCATGTCAATAAGTGACTCGATAGACTGTGTTGGATCGATTTCATGAAAAGTTAGAATAACCAAGGTCAAAGGGTGAATATTCAGCACCGATGCTAGTTCGGCTATTTTTTCAATTGTTGGGCTTTTGAGCCCTCGCTCAAGTGAACTTAGATAAGTCCTACTTGAGATAATAGAAAAATCTTCTTGTGTTAGACCTTTGCTATTTCTGATCTGTCGCAACGCATGGCCAAAAGCTTGTTTAATTTCCATCTTTTATAGTGTCGTGGAGAATTAATACATCCAGCCTTCATGCACCCTTTAGGGCTACAATCTATAGTGTTCATTTTGAAAGGTTTTTTAAGCAAAATCGCCCCCTACGTGCATCGAAAGAATGAGCTTTCGATAGGTTTGTGATGCTTTTTATCAGCTTTTAAATTTTATCTTGGGCAGGTATTTTATAGCGATGCAAAAATTTGCCTGCTTCTAATACACTTTAGTTAATGCTTTGCGACTAATTGATAGTTGGAACATTGTTTGTTTTTATGTATTAAGGCCGCTAGTCCGGCCTCAAAGGGGTATGTTGTGCCAGACTGGATGAATGATAAATTTTTAAAGAACTTCGACTCATTTTGCTCAGATCTCGATACGCATTTAAGATCAGAATTCGGTTATAAAAAAAGAATTGTGGAAAGAGGGATCGGTCCGACATTAGAGGCTAAGAGAAAACCTTTTTGGCTATGTCTGAGGTATCTAGCATCAAAATAGCAGAACGACTGAATTTAATTCATCGGCCAATGCAAGAGGGTGAGAAAATTGATCTGCCTTGTAGCCATGAGGAAATCAAGAAGCTGTCAGGTTATTGGGATTAGATAAACATTAGACAGCTCGAAATCGAATTTGAGCTGGAATTAAAGTGCAGCTCTTTGCTAACGCCGCTACAATCTGCCTTTAAAAGCTTATTTATGATAGTTAAATCAAGGTATGTGACGCTGCGGACTGCTTGAACCTAAAGTCCGCTGGATTTCCTCGACAGCGACCATGAGTGTCAGGTCGTTGGTGGGGGACTCGTAAAAGCCATGATGGAGGTAGAAGTTACGGGCCTGCTCATCGAGCGCATGGACCAGCACTGCACGAACTCCGATCTCTTCGGCTGCGGCCACAATGCGTAGTAGAGCATCCTTCAACAAACCATACCCCAAACCTTTCCCCTTGAAAGAGTGATCGACAGCCAGCCTGCCTATCAAAATCACGGGGATCGGGTCTGGCATGTTTTTCTTGATCTTCCCTGGGGCATCTTCCCGATTGACCGACCCTGTTGCCAAAGCGTAGTAGCCTACAACGCGGCCCTCTGGCGAGCAGACAACATAGGTTCTGGCAGAGCCGCCTACCCGCTGGGCCTTTGCTGCCTTCTTCTGAAGCCAGTCGTTGAGGCCAGGTCTGCCGCAATCGAAGTTCTGGAGATCGTGTTCCGCCCCCAGAGGTGCGGGAGCGGTGATCACTCCCACGGAGCCTTGCGTTCCATAAGGCGCTGCAAGCGGGGATTGCTGGCAGGCGGGGCATCCAGTGCGGCGACAAAGCGCTCGAAGCGCTCTTCATCGACGGTAATGAGCCGCTGGTCAAGGATCACTTCCTCGGCACGTTGGATCGCCGCTTCCAATACGAACTCAGTGCGGTTGCGGTGGGCGATCTTGGCAGCGCGGTCTATGAGGCTGCGTACCTTCGGCTCGGCTTTCATGTTGATCGGGACTGATAAGGCCATGACGGCATCTCCTATATGATGTATCTACTGTATAGATTATAGCGTGTATCCAACGTGTATACCAACAAATGTTCCCCTGGTGTAAAGCAAGGAGAAATTAGCCCATCACTTCATGTTAGGGTTGCGGATTCGCAGCAAGAAGTAATACCACATCAATATAGCTCAGCGCGAAGATGATTTCGGTGTAGCCGTGGGTGCCAGCAAACCGCAAGTAATTGATATATATGGGATATATTATAGTGGCCAAACTATGCTAGCAAATTACGGCCAGACTATGGTGGCATGAACATGCGTTCCTGCCACTATAGCTTACTGCTGTGACCAACCTTAATTGCAATGGTATTTCACACGCTGACTTCGATCTTTCTTCGTAGCAAGATTGTGCCCACGTGCGAGCCCCTTTCCACTGCGAGAACAGGGACAAAAAGCGCTTTCCCAACAGTCCCTTTATCCGTCAAATGCACGGCCAGTATCGCGGTCGGGCCAGACGCAGCGGTCCCTCAAATGGCATAAGCTACATATAAGTAAATGTAGAAATTACAGGAAGCCAGAGCCGAGCAATTGTCGTGATAACACCGCTGGGGGAAATAGTCTCATCCCCTTCGGGTTGAGGTTTGTTTTGTTGCCTACATGGGCGCAGGTAAGGAGCGTGAGCGGGACGAAAGCTTTACTCATCGCTCATTTGGAATGACTAAACCACGCTTCTAGCGCCTGGATTGAAGTTTTTAAACCTCCAACGATGGTAATTAAGTTAGCGTAAACAGACTCTGGCATTCAAGTAATCAGAGAGCTTGCCTGGTTGTGCTCCACTACCCGTGGGCAAACAGCTAACGGACATCTTTCAATTCTCGAATGCTCCGACGTCAGGGGCGCTTTGAGAACGCGCCTTTCCAAAGTAGTCCTCCACCAGGCCCTCAATTGGCACACCGACGCCGTCTGCCTGCGATCCTTGAGATGGTACAAAGCCTTCGGGGGACGATGGCGCGGCTTCGACAAAGAGCGTAGTGGTGCTGATAATGTTATTGGACTCATAATTGCTCCCCATGAGGCCCAGTTCGGCTACTCCGCCCGTCGATACAACCAGATTGTTTTTTGCACTGGACATGGTCGCACCATCCATTCTCAATAGCGTAACCTTGCGGTTAGAACTCGAATAACAGGTATTGTTATAGAGATCGATGTTCACAGGGGCCGGTTCGACGCCCCTCTGGGTTGCTCCAACGCAACGTACATCACCGGTAGAAGTCGAAGTATCAAACAGATTGTTGCGCACGGTAACGGATTGAGCCCAAAGGACCACCATGATCGCATTTGAGGAACCCGCTATAAATTGATTCCGTTCCAGCACAATGTCTCGTATGCGTTCATCATTTGCTTCGTTCTGCGGACCGATGGCCAGGGGCCAGGCCTCGACCCCGGCGCGAAAGATGTTGTCCGAAATCTGAACCCGCTCAGTGTACTGTCCATTGCCAAGAAGACCATCATCAAATTTCGGCCCGTGGAGCTTCAAGAGATGCTTGCCAATCGCCGCCTTGCTGACGATGTTGTGGGTAAGTAGACCTTTTTCGATGTGAGGCATGCGCCATACATGCTCCGCCGCAGTGGAATCCTCGAAGGAACAACCCATGGCGGCCATACGCAGCCCCACCAGATACACACCGTTGCCGCCGTTACCACCGACGATACCTTGAACGTCGAGTTCAGACAGGGCGAGCCCATCGTGCAAATCATGAGGCCCTTCCCCCTGTTTGTTCCAGTAACTCAATATCGAATCACCGGCCGATACCGCGCTGTGAACGTTCCGTATGGTGAGCTTATGGAGCAACAGGTTATTTGTCTGAACACCCAGCCCTATCGCACTAGCGGCAGTTCCCTCTCCAACGATTTGCAGATCTGTGATGCGCCAGTCATTGGCAGTAAGGGGAGTCCGATCTCCGAACAGGATACCAGTTCTGGTAGGGTTAAAGACGGGATCTTCACCCGCTCCAAACGCGCCGATGAGCCCTGGTCCCGCGACATTGATGACAAGCATCTGGGGCATTGACCAGGTTTCACCTCTGCGAAAGAGAATCCGCGTTCCAGGCTGAATGTACGAATTCACTGTGCTGATATCATCCGTTTGTATTTGCTGGCAACCGGCAGGCGCTCCGCTGAAGTCAGCTGTCTGAGAAATACAAATGGATGCGTCACCGGAAAATACTTCATCGGGATCGGTCACCACAATCGTGGCGGTCTGGGTGATCTCTTTTCCGTCAGGTCCGACTGTTGCGGCTGTGGTAACAAAGGTACCCGGCGTCTCAAAAACGTGGGCCGCGATTGGGCCGGTGTGCGTATTCTTGTCCCCACCGGTTGTGGACCAGCTCCCTGCACTCGTGTCTCCAAAATCCCATTTAACAACCCTTGTTCGAAACGCAGCCCGATCCGTATCAAAAGTGGGCTCAAAAAAGACATACAGGGGTGCCACGCCTTCAATGCGTGACGGCAGAAGGCCGCCGCAACCTTCCGTTTGGGCATCGGCTCCCAGACAAGGTGACGGCGTCTCGCTTCCGCCGCCAGGGCTATCATTCGATCTTTTGTCTCCGTCCGACGACTGACACGCAGTGCAGCCGAGAAACACGGCAAACAACATCACCCTGGTCAACAAACGTACACTGTTCAAATTCATAGGGAAAATTAGATTCATTATACCTTTGCCATCCATTCTGTGAAATTTCCGAATTGTTGTATGCGCTTTTACAAATATAAATAACATACATATAGCATAGAATCTTGTCGATAAACTACTCAGAATAATGAAAGGCTCGTAAGGGCAAATATTGCATCTTGCCATAACCTCGAAACATCCTGACCAGACGCGTCCACTTCGGATTAACTTTTGAGCGTCGCAATAGACAATATCGGCAGGACTACTCCTTAAAAGGCGTATCGCCAGCCTCAAGATTGCGCACAAACCGGTGGCTCATGGCCTCATCTTTCATCCGGTACAAGGTCGCCGGACGCCCTCCTTCATGCTGTTTTTCACCGCTATCTATCAGTAAATCTGCCTGCTCTATTCTTCTTCTGAAAGAACGTTTCTGAATAGGCTTTCCAATCAGCAGCTCATGCAGATGCTGCAGGTCGGTGAAGGTAAACTTTTCTGGCAGGGCAAAACCAGGGGCAATGGAATACAGCGCTCTCTGGCGCATGCGTTCTCGCGCACTGACTACCAGATCATGATGATCAAAGGCCAGCTCCATGTTAAGCGCTTTGTCCAGCTCAACCCAACGCACATCCGATACATGACTTACATGCTGTTCACAATCCTGATAGGCCATCAAGGCCGTATAACAAACCGTAACCGACCACCCTCTTGGGTCACGCGATTGATTACCAACCGTTTCTAATTGATCCAGATACGGCGGTGTCACGCTAGTTTTCTCAATCAGTTTGCGTAATGCCGTATCCTTCAGGTCATCATCTTTCTCGACATCCACAATACCGCCAGGTAAGCCCCACTTACCCTGTTCAGGCGCTGAAGATCGTTCCACCAGCAGAATTTTTAACGCCCTGTCATGGTAGGTAAACAGCACCGAATCCACCGTTAGCAAGGGCTTTTGAATATTATCTGTGGTTTTTCTGGTCGTCATCTGGCGGCTCTCATACTCATCAGGAGTTGCATACAACGAGGTCATTTTAACTCAAAATAAATTTCTTTGTGACTTTTTGTCACTTTCTTCTTGACTTTTAGTGACTATAAGTCACAATCTAATTGTGTCCAATAGTCACTAAGGAGAAATATCATGTTTGGTATTCAATATTTTAAAGCCGATCCTTCCACCTATGTGGTGAAAACCAGAAATGGGCGCATAGTGAAACAGGGTAAAGGGCTAAGTTTTTTCTACCTGTCCGCCACTTCATCCCTGGCAGCTATCCCGGTGAATGCACAGGAGGCGCCATTTATTTTCGGGCTGCAAACCTCAGATTTTCAGGAGGTCAGGGTTCAGGGGCAAATCACCTTTCGCATTGAAGATGCAGAGAAAACCGCCAGTATGTTGAACTTCGTTCTGAAAAAAGATGGTCAATCTTATATCTCGGATGACCCCATGAAACTTTCCGATAGAGTCATCCAGTCAGCGCAGGCCATTGTGCAGGAAAAGGTGCAAACACTTTCATTGAGATCAGCGTTAACAATCAATGTAGAGCTTGCCAATGATCTCAAGCAACGCCTGGCCAACGATGAATCATTAGAAGCCATGGGTATAGTGATCTTAAAGACTTCGGTAATTGCTATCACCCCTACTCCAGAAACCCGTAAGGCCTTAGAAGCCGAAGCCAGAGAATCGATTCTGAAGGAAGCGGATGATGCCATCTATGCTCGCCGAAAATCATCAGTGGAACAGGAACGAACCATTAAAGAAGCAGAGTTGCAAACCCAACACGACATACAGCAAAAAGAGCAGCAGATCGAAGAATCTCGCATCCAGAATGAACGCCAGCTACAACGTGGTAAGGCAGAAACTGAACGCGAACGCATCCAGGCCGAGATTGATAATGAAACCGAAAGACAGAAACTGGTCGAACGCTCGGTAGCAAACCGTAAGGAAGAATCAGATGCAGACGCCTATGCAGTGGCTAGTAAAATGAAAGCCTTCAAAGAACTGCCGGTTGAGAATCTGAAAGCCATGGCATTAGCCAATATGCAGCCAGAACAGTTAATGGCGATGGCCTTTGAATCACTGGCACAAAACTCAGGCAAGATCGGCGAGTTAACCATTACACCCGACCTGTTCGGTCAAATGATGAAAAGGGGATGAGTGATGTCTTCCAGAGACCAACGCTTTATCCTGATTACACGTAAAACCCGCCTGCAGGAATTGATCGAGCGCTTCAATACCTGGCCCCAGGCGAAGTTTTACCTGGAGCACAATCAGGTCGATGTAAAGGATTACCTGGACGAGCATGACCTCTACACACAACGAATTACCACGGCTGAGGTCATGCTTCGCTCCAGAGGTATCTTTCAACAACTCGAGCGCAGCTTCTTACCCAACTATCAGTTTGGTAAACAGGACATAGTCATCGTCATCGGGCAGGATGGCCTGGTCGCAAACACCTTAAAGTATCTTGATGGGCAACCCGTGATCGGGATCAATCCAGATCCCGAGCGCTGGGACGGAAAGCTACTGCCTTTTGAAATCGACGATCTGGACAAAGCCGTTCAACAAACCCTGAGCGGCAATGCTGATCAAAAAAGAGTCACTTTTGCCGAAGCAAAAACAAATCTTGGGCAAAGCATGCTGGCAGTAAATGACCTGTTTATCGGCCCCAAATCGCACACCTCGGCCCGTTACCTGATTAAGTGGAATGGACAATCAGAGATGCAAAGCTCATCCGGTATTATTGTATCCACCGGATTCGGCTCAACAGGATGGTTCCAGTCCATACTGGCCGGTGCTATCGGCGTGGTCGGCCAGAAGGCACACCCCATGTCAGAGGGATTTGCCTGGGATGAGAAAAAGCTCCAGTTCGCCGTGCGTGAGCCCTTTCCTAGTCAGGCAACCGGTACCGATCTGGTATTTGGAAAGGTCACCAATAGCAACACTCTGAAACTGGAATCGTACATGCCGGAACAGGGGGTTATATTTTCTGATGGTATTGAGGGGGATGCGATAGCTTTTAATTCGGGGTGTATTGCGGAGATTAGGGTTTCGGATATAGAGGGGGTTTTGGTGGGTTAGATGGTGTCAACTAACGAACGCAACGAAATGGACACTTTGATTTTTCCTTAAAGTTTGTTTTTCCCCTATTAAATTGATCCTTTAAGGTAAAAATCGCAGGTTTAAATGAGCGATATACTTTTAAAATCAGAAGGTTACTTCGGTCCGACCGATTTTTGTCCTATATAAACCAGGCATTTAATAAAGTGCTCGTCCGACGCGACTGCCGTGGCGTGATAACGATCTTCCCAAAATGCTCCTTTGCGTTGTTTACGCTGATTATATTCCTGAGCCGTACGTCCAGCTATTAACTGCAGACTTTTAGCGATGACATTTTTTCCAGTATCTTTTACCAGTAGATGGATGTGGTTAGAGGTGACCACATAGTTTAATACACACAAGCCATAGCGTTTCCTGGCCTCGAATAACCATGAGATCCAACGCTCTCGAT
>JBNKMF010000051.1:0-32522 GCA_050292965.1 Gammaproteobacteria bacterium
ATTCCGCGTCGTTACGCCTTGATCTACACCACCTCAAACGCACTACAACTCGTCCAACTGCGGATTCTAGGTTGAAGTTTCTGACTCATTATGACATCTTGATAATTAATAATTATTATCTCTTGTTAAAGAGTCCGGTGCTATTAGACCTCTACATTTTTAAACTAAGATAATAACGTAACATGTGAACTATTATATTTTATAGTAAAAACTCAGGTACATACTAAATAGTGACTATTGTGTAGCGTACCTTCCGATTTGATCTTAATTTCTTATTTGGAATTATTTCTTCACTTCTGAAACTAACACTTTCCATTTCAGAGAAATTATTACTATATGAAACTTACACATCGAGCATGGTGTCTTGACCATTGCACTCATGCCTTAATGGTATCTATTAGTCAATGGAAATTGTAAATATATCTGTGACTAGATATATGGATAAAAATCTCTGGTGGAAAATTAGATAATCAGTCATGCTAGATTGATATTTGTTATATTGTTGAGGGCTATACTAATTCCAGGTATATTCACATGACCAGTATGGTCTTCCAGGTAGAAGATGAATTTTGCGTCTTGTGTTAACCTCATCACAACTTGATTATTTTTTTGAAAGATGGGGCAGAGCAAGATCGACAGTACGCGATTAATGCATTTAAATTAGGGCAGCTTTAATCTTTAAAGTGCCGGCAAAACTTTTGATGTGAATTCAGAAATTGTTCAACATTACCTGAACAACGATATCAAGTTGCGGCAGTTAATGGATGGTAGCCACAAAGACAGGATAGGGATGCGCTACTAGACTCAATTAGGCAATACTTTTGAATTTCATATTACCTCTCAATTTTAAATCGTATCAAAATGCCCTATTCAAGACCTAAAACCTTTCTGATTTTCTTTATTATCCCTGCGATTGTTTATTTCTCACTGATTACTCAATTCACATTCGATATCTTCGGCTACGATTATTTGTGGAAAGCTTATAATTCCCTGGCCCTTTCTATTCTGGATGGTCGTCTGGATGTTCCTTATGAAGCGATTGGCAGGGAGAGTTTTTTTTATAAAGGAAATGTCTATTTTTATTACGGTATGTTTTCGGTTATTGGCCGATTGATTGCATACCCATTTATTAATCTAAGCGAAGTTCCTCTGGCAAAACTCTCGGTATGGATCATGATTACATTGGCGGCTGCTTCCATTCAATATGCATTGCTCTACTATAGCAGATCTCCTGGGCGTATGGATAAATGGTCGAAAGCAGATATTTATAAGCTTTATCTACTGAGCCTGACCATCTGGTTTGCAAGCGGATATACGATAATCGTCCAGAAGGCGCCTATCTGGCATGAACCCTATGCTGCCATGTTTATGCTCAGCACATTGTTTATAGTTTTAATCTGGCGGGATCTATTTTGGAATGGTGTCAAAAAGCATCCAAATCTTGTTTTATACGCAGGTATTGCAGCTCTATCAGTACATACTCGCCAGACAGTCGCAATATCATTATATTTGATCGTTTTGTTATTAATTATCTATTCTGCTTTCTATCAAGCTTCTGCTTCAGAAAAAGGAGAGATATCTGCCAGGGGTTTCCTGATAAAGTTCATTAAGATTGGCTTTATACCAGGCGTCATTTTAATTGCCAGTGGGCTGCTATTTCTGTTTCTGAATTATATCCGCTTTGACGATTTTTTCTCGCTGAGCAAAGCTGAATATGGGTTTTTTCGTGTCGGCGAAGGCTTATCAGAAAGAGTCTGTTCGAAATTTGAAACAGGTGTAGGGAGGTTTGAAATAGGAAGGATTTTACCTAATCTTTTTTATTATCTTACTGGGTTATCACAGTACCATTCAAATATAATCGATAATCTTGGATTGGGGTATGTTAGGAAAGAGTATCCTGGTTTTTCCCTGGCATTACTCTGGTCTTGTGCAGGAATTACTTTGATTACTGCTCTCTATTTACTATTATCTAACAAATCAGGGATGGATAAAGCTGCCTCCAGGATGTATCTCGTGATCTTCCTGATTTTGTTGATAGGTCCAGTAATCATGCTCTCATACACGACTATAGCCTATCGATATACCGCTGATTTGTGGTTGCCTTTCAGCTTTACATTGCTTTTTTTCGCTAAATTCTGGTTATCCTCTTCTAGCACAGATATAAGAGTGGCTCGTTTTTTTAACCATAAGATTTTTATGCTGATATTCACCCTGTTTTTGCTGCTTAATCTATCTTTTGGCGGTTTTATGTATGGACGATATCAGGATCATCAAATATCAGGGACTGTTAATGGCCAACCTGATGAGGAGATTCTTAAAAAACTTTACAATCCACCTCATAAACCAACTGAAGAGGAAAAGCTCGAAGGCTGTAAGATCTACTCTTTTAAGAGGCGTTGATCTATCGTGATCGTTGCCTGGTGTGGCCTTAATCGATGAAAAATGGTTTGGACACTCGGGCGTTTCATAAGTGTATTGTATTACATCAACTGTATTATAACTTTAGTTTATAAAGCCCTTGATACGCTCTGCTGGTCGGTTTTAGAAATAGAAAGTAAATAATTGTTAAATAATCTGTGAATTTATGTCTAAAATTAAATAGAGAGTTGATTATGAAATGTGTTGTACTTAAAAGTGTTATTTAACTTGTTTATACTGGAAGAGAAGTGACTCAAAAGAGGCATATGAAATGAAAAGTTTAACTATCATTAAATTATTATCGCTAATCAGTGTTATTTTAGTTTCCACTGGTTGTGGTGGAAGTAATGCCGGTGTCAATGATGAACTAACTCTTCTTGAGTCTGGAAATACAGTCCCAACGAATAGTCTGGCTTATAAGGAACTTGAAAATCTGCCAAGAATTACCCTCGATGATTTTAAGTATGAGGGGGCTTTCAGGATTGTTCAATGGACATTCAACACAGACACCAGCATGAGTTATTCTAATGGGATTTTCACCATTGACCCAGCAGCCAATACCATTTTTGTTGTGGGTCATGAGAATGATGATGAAATTGCTGAGTTTCTGATACCAGAAATAGTAAACACAGTTGATATAAATGAAGTGATATCAACTGAGAAAGTGGTTCAGAAGTTCACTCGAGTACTAAACAGGGTATCCAATCCTCAGGGGCTGGATAGGATTACAGGCCTATTTTTATACAAAGGCTCATTAGTAGTAAATGCTGAGCAGTATTATGATGGACTTGCTGACAATACGAATACTACATTAATAATTAAGGATGCTTACGATATAGAAAATAGTGATGTTCTTGGTTTATACGAAATCGAAGGGGCGGTTCACGCAGCAGGGTGGATGAGCGAAATCCCTCAACTGATGCAAGATTTGTTTAAAGGGAAGTATCTGTTAGGTCATGCCAGTAATTATGCAATCAATTCACGTAATCCAATGGGGATTACTGCATTTTTGCTGGATAATGACCTGAATATTGATTCTTCTGCTAGCACATCCATATCCACCATGCCTCTAATGGATTTCGATTTAACTGACTTTATGTATAAAAAGGAAGCAGATTACAACGCTGATTGGGAAGTTTATGGGTATAATATCTATGGACATAAAGAGGATGCTGCAAATCCTGACAGAGGCTATCCCGATCTTGATATCGATGGAAACATTAAAGTTAACAGCAATGATCTATGGACAGAATTATCTGAGGCTCAATACGGATTTATTGTTCCTGGAACACGAACCTATGTTGTGATAGGTTCTTCAGGCGGTCATCAATCAGGGATAGGGTATAAAATCACTCAGGATAATGGAAATGTCTGTGGTGGTCCATGCTCCTATGACTCGAGTGATAATTATAACTATTACTGGCTTTTTGACATAAAGGACCTCATCGATGTACGTAATGGAGACATGAAGCCGAATGAACCGAGGCCCTATGAGTATGGAGTCTTCAATACGCCTTTCCAGACCGGGAGCCTTAAGAGAATTGGTGGCGGCTACTTTGATGAAGAGACCCAATCATTATACCTGTCACTCAGGCGTGCTGGTCAGTTAGGCAACTATGACAAGGTACCATTGTTTCTTAAGTATTCGATTAAACCATAGGATACCTTTATCAATTCTCTTTATTAAAGAGCCCTGGTTTTTTATAGAGAATTACTACTATAGTGAAGTGCTACCCTTGTGCATTTAACCTACAAATATTGCCATATATAAAATCCTCTGCCTGAGAAATTTATGGAGACCCATTCAAGATTTTATTGAAGTGGTCAGAGTTTATGAAAATAGTGCAGATATCTTCATTATAGTTTCCTACATTACTAAATCATTTGTTATACAAAGTTGAGGTTTACCTTGAAACATCGTTATGCGTCTATGGATGTATTACGCGCCGTTGCCATTTTGCTGGTAGTAATGGCTCATTCAATACTTTCCTACGGGGCTCCACTGCATTTGGCGCCACTACAATTGGGAGGAATAGGTGTAGATTTGTTCTTCGTGTTATCGGGCTGGTTACTTGGTGGGCTACTATTTAAGGAAGTAAATGAGCATGGTAATCTAAAAATTAAAAGATTCTGGTATAGGCGGTGGATGCGAACCTTACCCGCTTATTTTGTGGTACTAATCTTTTCAGTGAGTCAGCGATATTTAACAAAGGATGGTGTAAATTTTCCCTGGGAGTACTTTATTTTTATCCAGAACTATAATTCACTCCCATTTTTTTCTATCAGCTGGTCACTATGTGTAGAAGAGCATTTTTATATCTTTATTGCATTAGTCATGATGTTTCTAGCTAAAACTAATAGAGATAAAGTCTCTATAATTCTATTATGCCTTCTACTTTTGCCTCTCGTATTTAGAATTACTGGGCTTTATCATTCCCATGAAGAAACTCATGTCAGGGTCGATGGATGCGTGGTTGGTGTTTTACTGGCTCATATCTACCACAACTACCCTTCTTTTTGGTCTTTTTTGGCGAAATATTCCTTATACACCGCTCTCTCAGCGTTTTTCCTCTTTTTACTATTTTTTGTTAGCAGATATTTTCCCGGTATGGGAATACGTGATCCAGACGGATTGGTTCTGGCATTAATTTTCGGGAGTTGGGTTTTATATGCAAACAAAAGCCCTAAAGTCAGGTCAACTTTTTATTTTCCCGGAGCTTATTATATTGCTACACGATCTTATTCTCTCTATTTGTTGCATCCTGAGATGTTAGCATTGATGAAGAAGTATTTTCTCGGCTGGCCTTTCCCTCTTTACTTTGCACTGGCACTCTGTGGTAGTCTGGTGTTGGCTGAGATTTTATACCAGTTTGTAGAAAAACCGATTATGGATGTAAGAGAAAAGTATAAATTCTCAAAGGCGGAATGAAGTTTCTACCCCTTGCGATAGCAGTTGACCGCTCGTATTCAACTCGTCCAGTTGAGGATGCCAGGTTGAACCCTTCACGATAACTATACCGTTTCACTAATTTCCAGGTTGGTATGACCGGTATGGAGAGAGCCTTCAATGCCCTACTAATCTTTTTCTTTTTTGTCATTCTCTTTCAGGTAATAGATATTTAAGGCGAGCGCTGAAAATAGTACCAGCCAGTAGAGTATCTCAGCCCTGAATCGGTTTAAAAACGTCATGGTGAACAGAAAAGACACCCAGGCACCTTCTAATGCGATTATCTTGAACCAGTTTTCATAATCCTGGATTTTATATAATCGTTCCTTGCATCTTTTTAAAGCAACATAACAGGAACGTAACATGAAAAGAAAAATAATCAGGGTATGAAAGCCCGCTTCCGACAGGACTTCAAACCAGGTGGAATGGACAGACCTGTTTCTTGACTTACCCGTTGCTATACCCTGCGGTAAATAGATAGGAGCGTAGTAATCAAACCCAAGATATCCTGTTCCCATAGGATGATCTATTGCCAGATCAATGGCCGATGACCAGAATACGGTCCGGGTCATTGCCGTCTCCCTCTCTTCGACAACCTCAGTCTCTACAAAAATCGACTGGACTCGTCGGATAAACCCTTCATCGATAAGAACATATAAACCTGAAATCCCGATTAAGACCAGCAGGAACGCTATTTTTTTCTGGTTTTTAATCTTGCTTCGACCGAACAATCGAAGCATAAAATAGGACAGGCTAATTGCCGCAGCAATAATTGCTCCCCTGCTATTGATCAGAATGAGCGCATTGGCAATGAATGCGCCCATTAACATAATAGAAAGTCGAGAGACTAGCCTTTTTTTGAAAATAAAAAAATATAAAAGCAGAACTAGTGAGGGGGCTAAAATCGCGGCGATGCCATTGGCATCAGGTGCATCTACTGTCCCTATACCCTCAACCCTGTCACCGGAATTTCTGCCAACCTGAAAGATAAGATAACTGACATAAAAACATCCCAGGATATATCCCCAAAGCACGTAGTTCAGGGCTTTTTCATTGGTTACTATTTTATAGGCAAGAGTAATTATGATTCCAAGTTTGATGAAATTGATTGCGGCAGTTGAGTGACCCGTTTGGTTGACAGCATAAAAATAGGCTATACCGTAGGACAGAATTGCTAGATACATCCATATTAATTGGGGGGCCTGGGCTATTTTATTCACCGGTAGTTTTTTTAGGTGATAAAAATAAACGATAAACATGAGAATGACAGTTAAAAATGAATAGCTGATTCCCGGAAGGTAGCCCCCCCACCAACGTTCATGGGGAGAGAAAAAGTACACTAGTTCATAAACGACGAAAGAAAAAACCGGGTTAAAAAAAGCCGCAACACTACATAATATAAATACCAGGACAAAAATTATAACGGTTAACAATATGCTTACCTACAGCTGAAATATGAAAAAATATCAGTCTTTTCCCGTTGAATGAATAAGTACCTATACTGTCAGTAAAAACTGAGGACACCCTTGATCGAATTCCAGGGAGAAAGATCGATATAATATCACTGTACGCAGTAGATTTTCTACGTGTAATCAATCACCTGAGGAGGCTATGGTAGAGTCTATACTGATAAACCTGCTTATCGACCCTCTAAGATTTAAATAAGTTTCGTTGCCTGGAGAAGACCCAGCCAAAAAATGAGAATGCTGAAGATAAAGTATACATTAAATAATCCTTCACTCGAATTTTGTGCTGAGCCGCAACAGTTGAGTTGTCCTGTGAAAACAGTTCTAAAAATTTGGAATCAATAGGAACACCTGAATTAAAACTTCCATCTGAAAGGATATTTTCTCCTGTATTTCTTAACCAGACGAGTGAAGGGAAAGGAATAACCTTATACTTCATATTATATTGAGCGTAGAACTCAATATACCCATGTGAAACAAACAGGTCTATAACCAGATTTTTATCAAGGACATTATAGATTTCATTCTGTCCTGAGCTTTCTGTTAGCCGACCAGAAATATTGAGCTTTTCCATTAAAGTCGCATAGTTACTGATAAATGTACTGCCACAAAACCTGTTAACACCAAATTTCAACTGTTTCCTGTTAGTATTCAGATCAGCTGTATATCCCACGCTGATATACCAGCCGACAGTTTGAGTTGGTTTGCTATTCAGAAATTGATTTAGACTTCGAACTATCCAGTCGTCAGCATCAATTATGTAGACATATTTAGGGTTATATTTCTGAATTTTAAGTAACCCGGAAACTAATTTACTACCTTTATCTATTCTTTTTGATGTTGGGTCTGGGGAATTTTCTGCTGGTGGAAAATCAACAATATGGTAGTGGAGATTTTCATGAGTAAATTGAATATCAGGTTTTTCATTACACACAACCATAAAGATAAAATTATCATCACTTTGGTTACAAACTGATCTTGCTGTTCTCTCAAAGCTCTGTTCAACAACCCGGAAATCTCTCGCTGTTTGCCTGTGCATAAGAGAGGTTAGGAATACGTTCATCGTTTCGGTCTCGCTATTTTCGTGCCAGCTTCTTTTTTAGGGCATTTATGCTATTGTTCGATAGCCACTTCAGGTAAATAACTTCTTCGTTATGCCGAAGAAGATATAAAGAGAGGAATAAAGCAAGAGCATAAACGCTCACAAATACTATGCCATTAAAAAGAAGGTAAAAGAAGGTTATCATATCATGACTGAAATTTATCGATACCACCGCCCCCCATGCAAGGAGCAAAGCAAGTATTAATGGAGAGATCAATTTTAAATATCTAAAAACTGAAAACTTGATCAGAATTTTGACATAAACAAACAAACATACAATTAATAGAATGGCTAACATTGATCTCGCGATGGAAAATTCAACAAGATTTTTAAAATCCATCAATAGCAGAAATCCTGCGGTAACGATTAAGCCTATTATTTCGAAGTTAAACTGAACTTTGACCTTGCCTAATGAAGTCAGTAAATGCTGGAAAATACTGGTGAGGCCGAAAGTTAAAATGAGTAATGACAGTGCGGCTAACACCTCAGAATAAATGGTCCACTGTTCGCCGAGTAACAGAAGAATAATTTCTTTGTGAAAAAGCAAAATAAAACCCACGACAGGAAGCGATATAGTCAGGATTATGAAGGTGCTCATCAATAGCTGAAAATTCAATCTGTTCATGTCATCCTTAACTTTGGAAAAAGAGGCCAAAAGTGGTTCTGTTGCAGGGTTAAGGACATCCCAGCCAACCATATTGGTCAGAGATTTCATCATGTTAAATCCACCGAGTGGAACAAAGCCAAATGATTTTGATACCAGAAAAGTATCGATCTCTGAACGTGAGAATCCAATGATTCCACGGGGTAGTATCCACTTTGAAAATTCCCATTGAACCTTGATATTCTTCAGTGAAAACTTTGGCCTGAAATCATGTACGTAATAAGTACCGAAAGTTTTAAAGAGGAATGAGACAACAATTCCAATGATCATTGCCCAGTAACTTTTGAGAATAAAGGCAAATGATATTGTGAAAGAAAATGCGACGAGTTTTTGGGTTAATTCGAGATAAAATAATGGACTATAATTTAACTCTTTCATGAACAGAATTACACCATCATTCGAAAGTGCTGCAATCGGCACCATTAAGGATATTACATATAAAGCACTGGTTAATTCAGGCTTGTCATAAAATTCTGCAATATAAGGAGTCAATATGATGAATGCGATCCAGACGATAAATTTTATTATTAAATTCAAGGTCCATCCGGTAGAGACATCATCATCTATCAGGCCCTTTTTCTGAATCAGGTATTCTTTGGTGCCGGGATTAGATATGGCTTCAAAAAAATGAATAACTAATGATGTTAGAGCGACAATACCAAAATCATAGGGAGTGAGTATTCTTGCTAGAATAATAGTGCTGATCAAACCAATACCACGATTGATCATTTTAATTGATAGCAACATACTGGAGCTTTGCAATAAATTGCTGCTTAATGACATTTCGTAAAATTCCTGTTCATATCTTTAACATTTTGAAAGTATTATATTCTCCAGGTCTTTTTTTCCTGGAGAAATAGGGTCAATCTTTAGGGAATATGCAAATTTGGTACTCTAAACCTAAACTACTATATCTAAGAAGTCATTCAACCATTTCTGTTACAAGTTTTTGAACAGTTTGAGTGAATGCTTTTTGAGAGTATTTTTCAGCTAATACTGACTTCACATTTAGAACTTTCTGCTGAAACTCCTTTTTGTTACTTAAAACTTGTAAGCAATTATCAGCGAATTCTTCATCAGACAGGGATTCAAGCAGTGCGCCACTTTCTTTTAAAGCCGGATCAAAGCCGCTAAATGAGTCAGGAGTCCCGACACATGGGCGGTTGTACGTCAGAGCTTCAAGGACCTTAATGTTTGTTCCGCCGCCAAAATAAATGGGTGCAATACATAATGCTGCTTTTTCATACTCTTCGGATAAGCTATCGACAAACCCTTTAAATTTTATGTTCGGTTTACCAGACCATTTTTTCTTAAAAGTTTCAGGGACTTCACCGATAAGATTAATCTGGATATCAGACTTGTTTTTTAGAATCTTTGGCCAGATGTTTTGTAAAAACCTGTCCACACCGTAGGCGTTCGGTTGATACCATAATGCACCAACAAATAAGATCTCATCCCCGAGCTCCTTTGCTATAACCCCATTATTCATGGTGTAGGGGATATTAGGCAAAATTTCACCAGGGTAGTTAGAACAAATTTTACGGATTTCATGGGTAACAAAAAAAAATGAATCAAAACGTTTTAGTTGTTTTTTAGATAGAGTATATAAAATTTTTGATTTCATATTAATTAGCCTGCCCTTGAGTCCTTCCCCGGCTGAATGCTGGTAAGCGAAATCATCCAGATCGACTATTGTTTTGACGCCTTCGGGAATCTTTAGTTTGCAGATGGGGTTCAAATAACGAGAGATGATGACATCATATTCATCTAACCTCCGTCCAAGACACTTCTCCGCAAGATCAGTCAATGTATTTGAAGGTGTAAACTTTAAAAAACCTGCTGGATAGTCCTTCCAGGTGCCTTTGCAACAGAATTCGTCTTTAACAATTTCAGTTTTATCACCAGGTTGTATGTACAGTGTATCGGTATTGCCTATTTCTTCCAAAGCATTACGAACAAGGGAACTCCGTTGATTTCCACCACTATTTGAGTTAAATGGATTAGATGGTGAAATCAGTAATATTTCCATCATTTATATCCTCGATAGTATTAAAGAATAAAAAGGGGCAATCATAAACCCCTTGGTTAAAGATGTCCTAAAAATATATCAACCATAAAGGTCTTCGAGTAAGGGCTTGAACTTATGGGATAAAATGTCTTCGCCGCAACTACTAAAGTGATCGATATCCCGATAGGTAACGCATTCTCCAACCTTGAGAAAGCTTGCATCAAATTGTATATTGTCAGTGAATGATATGTAATCTTCAGCTTTAAATTTAGTTGATTGGTCTATTTTCTGAATAATAAAATCTTCTAATTCGCGAAATATTCGTAGGCTGTTTCTATTCATCCTGAAATTACCATTAATGACTTCAGGTGTGAATAATTCTACTCTGGCCTCTACGAATGGTCCCATCCAGTATACCCTGGTAAATTGACTCAGTTTGTTCAGGTATTCAATCAGTCCATTAATTTGTTCAGAACTAAAATCATAGCTACTATCCGGTTTAAAGGTCTGTGCAGAGTCAAAATGTCCATTTTCATCCTGAATGAAATATGAACCGGACTGGTGAAAAACAATATACTTTACTCGATCACTAAAGCCCGATAGAAACTGATCAAACTTATTGTAGTGGCAGTCTATATTGTTGTCTTGCGGCCTGCATCCACCACGCGATATGCCCATTATAAAGGGGTGATAGTCTGTTTTTGCGATAATATTATAGAGATTCATTGCATGGCTATCCCCCAGAATGATGACGCCTTTGCCATGTTGTTGAGAACAACCTATATACCTGTCAATCGTTTTCTGGTTAATATCTGAGCTCCAGAAAATACACTCACGGTTGTCAAACATCTCAATACCATGCCCGGTATTCGCAGCTTTTTTTATCAATGAGTAATTGGCTTGTTGATCAGAATTTAGTCTGTATTGAATAAACTGGTTTTCAAACCCAGAAGTGATATGACCGGTAAAGCCGATGACTAATAGTATGGAGCTGCCAGTAAAGGAGTACATGAAAATAGCTTTTCGAGAAAATTTCTGGCGATCCCTAAATGGTTTTTCAACAAACAACCAACTTAAATAAGCCAGCGCAAAAGTGGAAATGGTGATGGCCAATGCTATCCATAAGTTTAAATTCTCGTTGGTATAGTATTTGGTAAATACGATAATGGGTTGATGCCAAAGATATGCGCTATAGCTGATTAAACCTATGTAAACGAAAATCTTATTTGAGAGGAATGTGCCTATCAGGGTGCCCGTTCGGGCAAACAGAATGATTAGGGCGGTGCCAACTGTGGGCAGTAATGCATAGATAGATGGAAAAGGAATACTCCTGTTATAAATCAATACGGAGAAGATAATGAGGATAAATCCAGTGATTCCCAGCAGTTGGGTTGTGTATTTATGTTTTGAAATAAAATAGGGGATGTAATCGCTGTATAGTAATAAAAATGCCACTAGCGCTCCTATCATCAATTCCCATGCGCGACTCGGTAACAAAAAGAAAGCTGCATCTGGTTTATATATGGACCAATACTCAGCAATGATTAAACTGAAAATCGCTAATGCAATGATGGCGGTGAAAATCCAGAGTTTTCTGATATTCCATACGAGAATCAGGAATAGAGGAAAAAGTATGTAATATTGTTCCTCAACTGCAAGACTCCAGGTGTGTAAAAGGGGCTTTAGTTCAGAAACTGTATCAAAATAACCACTTTCTAGCCAGAATAGAAAATTCGATGAAAATAGTGATACCGCAAAAATGCTCTGAGAAAAATCTTTGAGCTGCTGAGGATAAAGTAATAACCAGGAAAATGGTAGGCTAATGAATATTATTAAAAAAAGCGCGGGCAGGATACGCCTCGCCCTGCGTTCATAGAACTTCACAATAGAGAAACAACCCTTTTCCAGGTCAGCAAGAATAATTGTTGTTATCAGATATCCACTAATTACAAAAAAAATGTCAACTCCGACAAATCCACCACTGAAAGTTTTAAGCCCTGCATGGAAGAGTATTACCGGAATCACAGCAAAAGATCTGAGACCATCAATTTCTTTTCTATATTTCATCTGCAATATTTTGACTTTTAAAAACTTTGAAGCAGATTAAAAAAGAAAGATATGGTTGATTGTCACCATATATTCTGAATGTATCATACGATATCCCTGTTTATTCTTTAATCAACTGGCGAGTGCTTTTGTCTGACTCCGAGTTAAGTTAAACTTTCAAATTCATTTTAATGAAGCACCGCTATCATAATTATTCATTGTTTCTCAGCTTTTCCTGTTAAGGCCAGACTGCTAAGAATCATTCTCAGCATGAGTGCACTCCAAAATGAAGTCGTAATCCTTGCTGAATCTGTTGTAGTCATCTTTATCAACGTAAGACATTCCATGTAAGTTGTTCACTTTCAGTGAAATAGGGCCATCAAAGACGTTGCCATATTCTCTTTCTTTTTTTGTGATAATCTCGTGCAGGGTTGCCGTTGCGATTTTGTTATTATGATGTCCCAGAACCCAGTCTTTTGGTGAGAAAGTATTCGGATTCTCAAGTATATGAATAATTGTCTTTTCTAATGTACTTTCATTTGCCCACATCGCTGTTTTTTCATTGATATATGCATATTTATCGCCGAAGTTATGACCTTCACGGATTATCCCCGGAGTGTCACAGAACATTCCTTCAATAATGGATCTGTTATTACCTTCGAATCTTGACCACAGGATGTTTATTTTAGATCTTTGATATAGCTGACTTACTTCCTCTGGCGGTAGCCATTCATGAATTTCTACGTGCTCACTCAGGTCATAAAGTTCGGCAAGGTATTTTATGTGCTGGATATCAAAGTCGCCAGGATATCCTGCAAGGACTATCTTTAGATTTTTTCCGGAGTTTATTAGCCGATTGAAAACCTTAAATAGAGTGATATGCCTTTTGAATCTTGCCCATTGAGCGATGACCAATAAATCGATATCCCTGTCGAGTTTAAGGTCAGTATTAAAAACAGAGTGGTCGACCCACCAACTGGGACCAATTTTGACAGGTACTAAATTGGAGTTAAGTTGCTGTAGATAATTGAGATCGCGAGTTTCGTAGGTCATGACGAAAACAGGATGTTTCAAGGTTTGGTAAATAAGTATGTTGGGATCACAAAAACCAGCCCAACTTGGTTCTAATACAATGTGGTACTTTTCCGCAATCTGATCCACATTAAAGAGTTTGAATAACAGAGGGAAATAGTAGCTGTATTTAAGAAGTATGACTCCTTTTTCTGTGTCGGACGATTCTTTCAAAACAATAAGTACACCTTCAAACAGTTGTTTTGGGTCATCGAAAAATTTTTTGGTATGGGGTAGGGGCGTTGTATCCTCTAGCAATTCAGTTTTAAAACCATCTAGAAATTGCTTTTGCGGGTTTGTGCAGAATAATTTTCTAGTGACTATTGTGGGGATTAATACACTTCCTAGCCAGCCGGAACGGAACAGGATTGAGAGGAGTTTTATTGACTTTAAATACTTTCCTGACAGCAGGTAAATCTGGGACAGGAATATTATACCTACAGATAAAGGGAATTTTATTTTCGGTAAGTCATACTTAATGAGTTCATAGAGATAGAACTTAAGATTCAGGCTCAGCTTATTAAAAGACTTTAACATTAGTTAGCATCCCAAATTATATGCAGTTTTGTCAGTGCTTCGTTGAGCATATTGTTCTGTTTTAAAAATTGTTGGTGATCAAACATAATCATTTGAATATACGTTTTCCTAGAATAAAGATTTTCGCAAGAAAAATTTTCCATTTACTGATTTCATAGTTTGACTGTTCATAATTGAATTCATCAAGGGTGAGGTGCGCATAATTATTGAAAATTTCTGCATCCAGTTTTGACATTTCATTTTTCCAGGCAAATACCCGGGACTGTTTCGGAGGTTCTGTGCTGTTATAGTGGTATGATCTACCAGCGGGAATGGCATTGCTGGACGACTGGTGATAATTGAGCATTAATTCGGAATATTCCTCGTCCAGGAATTCACATAGTCTTTTTAATTCTTTCTCTGTGTTTAGAACCAGATCTTCATACTTAATTTCGGTATATTGATCTTGCGGTAACATTTGTCCCATTCGCCTTCCTAGCAGTACAAACTTATCCCACCATTCTGCAGCCTGAATAATGTCTCTTGGCCCCCAGTCGAGCTTGATTACTGAGTTGGCGACATCTCTTCCATCTCTAACAATATGGATAAACTTGGCGTCTGGGAAGAGTCGATGAATGATGTGGAGGTTGTCCAGATAGTCAGATTTATCTCCCCAGCGTGCTTTGTTTTTTGAAGTAGCGTAGTCCTGATAAATGGCGTTTAGCACATTGCTCAGATTACTTTCAGTTATATTGTTCAATACTCTATCGATATCAAAGGTATGATCCCATTTACTGATCAAGTCTTCATTTAATATGTCGGATACAAGTCGATGAAGGTTATCGTGGTTTTGCAGATCGCCATATTTTTCTATGTTCCTGTAATACTCGGTTATGAAATGAGATTCATAGGGGATAGCAATCTGTGGATGATTGTGGAGCATCAATCTAAGGAGCGTGGTTCCAGATCGACCAATTCCGACAATAAAAAACGGTGGTTTCATGAGGCTGTACTCAAAGTTCTTTTAAAAATAGTTTGTATCATTGCTAATACAGAGATTCATAGTTTTGCAGCATTTTTTGTGCTGTAAACTTGTTATTAAAACGGTCGAATGCATTTTCCTGCATTTGCTGACGCAAGCTCTGATCGTCTAGCAAAGTCTTGATACCATTTGAAAATTCTTCTGCATTATCATTTTCAGTAACAATACCGTTCACTCCATCAAGAATGATTTCAGAATTTCCACCCGCATTAGTTACTACGCAAGACTTTTTAAGTGCCATTGCTTCCAGCAATGTCATAGATGTTCCTTCGCTAAGCGAAGATAGAAGAAAAATATCCATCGCTTCAAGTAAGTTCACTGGTTTTTCAATATAGCCTGTAAAAATCACCTTGTCCTTGATGCCTAAACTGTCAGAGGTCGCTTCGAGCCTGTTTCGCTCTTCTCCATCACCGACTATGATCAAATAGCAATCAGGGTGATGCTCTAGCACTAACTTAAAGGCAGCCAGCATCATCTGATGATTTTTAATTGGGTCAAGTCTCGCTATCGTACCTAAAATAGCTGATGCGTCAGGAATGCCAAGTTCACTTTTTAGTGTGGAGGATTGTTTTTTATCGGCGATTAGTGGTTGAATGCCGTTGTATATAATATGGATCCTATCTTCCGGGATAAACTCATAGTCGATCAAAGCCTGTTTTGTTGCTTGAGATATTGCAGAAATATGATCAGTCAGCCTGGCTAAAACAGGATTAATATAACGACGTTTCCAGCTGCTTCGGTCTGGATAAAATCGACCGTGTTCGGTAAATATTACTTTCTTTCCTGTCCCTATAGAAGCGAGTGTCCCATAAACCCAGGGCGTGTATTGGTGACAATGTAATACATCAATTTTATTCTTGATAATATAATTACGAATGTGTTTGATCAGAGAAATATCGAAACCTTGTTTTCGCTGTACACTGTTTATTGATATTCCCTGTTCAATAAGCATCTGGCCAAAAGGCCCTATAGGTTCTTCCAGGCAAAATATGCTCATATCTAATCGCGATTTATCTCGCTCTTCTATAAGGTTTTTTATCACCTGTTCCGTGCCGCCAATGCGCATGTCAAAGGTGATATGTAGGACATGGATTTTCACTTCTGTTCACCGTCTTGCATGTAGTTATTCCACCACATTTGAAACATTAATATGCTCCATAAAACACTGGAATGATCACTTACGCAGGTCTGGTGGTCATCCCATAGTATTTTTATTTCATCCATATTGAAGTATTTATTGATGCCATTATTCGAACTAAAGATGACTTTCTCAGCATATTCCATTATTTCATGACGCAGCCATTGAGCTAGGGGTACTGAAAACCCCATTTTCTTACGATAAAGAATGTCGTCGGGCAGGTCTTCTTTAAATGCTTCTTTGAGCAGGTGCTTTTTTTCCCCATTTTTAAACTTCATCTTTGAAGGTATGGTAGCGGAGAACTCAATGATATGGTGATCAAGAATAGGGGCTCTTACCTCGAGTGAATTGGCCATGCTCATACGATCTACCTTGACAAGAATATCTCCAGGCAAATAGGTTTTCATATCTGTATACAGAATTTTTGCAAGATGATCAGGGGCTTTACATTTCTGATAGTGATCAGTTGTTATTTGAGCGGGATGGTAGTTCCCTAATATTTTTCTGGTGTCAGGTTGAGTGATTTTATTCCAGATACGATCAGTGATCTGTGAGTTAGAAAGGTAGAAACCCATTTCAGGCGATACGGATAAGGATCGCAATAATGTGCTCCCTTTTTTGCACAATGAATTATTGAATCTGGATAGAAAATTTTCTAACACCGGGAGCAGGGATGTTCTGAGAAATGATGGGAACAGGTTTCGAATTTTATTTTCAAGATGATCAATGCTGTACTTTTCATAACCGGCGAATAATTCATCACCACCATCACCTGCTATTGCAACCGTGACTTTTTGACGTGCAAGTTGGGATACATAGAAGGTAGGAACCAGTGATGGATCAGCAAAGGGTTCGTCGAAATATCTGACTATTTCTTCCAGATTGTCAGTCACTTTGTCCTGTACAGTAAATTCATGATGATCGGTTTTGTATTGTTGTGCGACAAGTCGGGCAAATTCAGTTTCATTAAACTGCTCAACGTCGAACCCGATGGAACAGGTTGTTATTGGCTGATCACTATTCCTTGCCATGGTAGCTACTATTCCACTGGAGTCTACGCCGCCACTCAGGAATGCGCCTAATGGCACATCAGATATCATTCTGTTTTTAGTATACTTATTAATTATCTTTATAAGGTCATCTCGTAGCTCTGCTTCAGATTTGTTAGAGGTACTTTCAAAGGAAACATCCCAATACTGGGATTTAGTGATTCCGTCTTTGTTGACCTCCAGGTAGTGGCCAGGCTCTAATTTATAAATGCCTTGAAAGATGCTTTTTGGGTCAGGTATGTATTGATAGGCAAAAAAATCGTAGATTGAATCCACCCTGATTTCTCTCGGGATGACATCAAGTTTTAACAAAGCCTTAAGTTCAGAGGCAAAAATGATGTCATTTTCTACTGGATAGTAATACAGAGGTTTTTTACCTATGCGATCACGTGCTATAAATAGAGTTTGACTTTGTTTATCCCATAGTGCAAAGGCAAACATGCCATCCAGATACTGAAGACACTCTTTGCCATATTTTGCGTATAAAGCGAGAATGACTTCAGTATCTGTATGGGTTTTAAACTCATAATTTTCCTTTAACAGTTCCTGTCTAAGTTCTGGATAGTTGTAAATCTCGCCATTGAAGACGATGACATACTGATCATCTGCAGAAGTTAAGGGTTGGTTACCTGACTCTGACAGGTCTATAATACTTAACCTGCGGTGACATAAGCCTATTTTTTTATCGAGATAAGTTCCACCCGCATCGGGTCCGCGATGGAAGATAGTCTGCCCCATTAACTCAAGGGTCTGAGTATCACCATAGGTATTATGAAACTGTGTAAATCCTGCTATTCCGCACATATTATAAACTGATATATTTTCTAATTCCGGAACCGATCCATACCGTTATGAATAAGGGTACGCGTTGCCATATGTTTTCCAGAAGTTTTCTGGTTTTACTTTCGTTCAAACTTGAATGAAGTGTAGTTGATTGACCTGAGTCTATTTCAATTTCCTTCCAAACCAGAGGCTGTGGTTTTGCTCCCCACTGCCGTTTAAATTTATAGGTGCCTTCGCCATAGGTGGATCTACCGAAATCAAATTGCTTACAACCCCTGTCTGTAGCATAGGCTAGCAGTGACCAATAAAGTAGCATATTCGGTGCTAATCGGTTATATGATCTCAGGGTCGAAGCCCAGGGAATGGCTACTGTGCTTCCATTGATAAGTATAATTCCACCTCCTATGGGGGCCCCTTGATAGTAAACAACCGAGAGGACACAGTTCTCTGCATAATTGTCAGTGATGGATTGAAACCATTTTTTGCTATGGGTTGGGGAGCCCAGATCGCGCATGTTTTGCGTGAAAACCTGATAAAAGCTCTCCAAATTGCGGTCATTATTTCCAACTGAAACTTCAAGACCATTCTTTTTTGCCTTATTGATCTGGCTTCTCAACTTAGCTTTGAAACCTTTAAGCAGCGCATCAGCACTTTCTGGCAAATTAAGCAGCATCCTCACTTTTTGACCGATGAATTCCTCTTCGGATGGAATATTTGAGGTTGTAAGTTTATCTGTTGAGCGGTAGCTTATTTTATTTATATGAAGGGCTTTTGCCTGGTTGATCAATTCTCTAATTAAGCTTTCTTCAACTTCATTAGAATCGACGATTGCTTCACCTCGATCACAATAGGGCAAAGAACAAAAATATTGAGAAGAAAAGGGGGCGTTAATTAAAATGCTTGGTAATACGCCTATAACTTGATCATTATCACCTAAAGCCAGGAGATATAAAGCTGACATTCCATAAGCCTTTTCAATACTTTTGCGCCATGCATACTGATGATATGGCGAAGCATCGGGATGCTGGGTGACATATCTGTCCCATAATTCCATATCGCTATCTTTAGCCTGTCTGATATGCATGATTATTCCCCCAAAATTCCAGTACGGTTTTTAATCAGTGTCGCGGCTTCAGAAATGGTACAAAACTTGAGGTTGGTTTTCGTTTTAGCATATTCAATAACCTCTGAAATATTACTACAGATTTTTTGCATCGAATTTCTCCCTGTCATCAATCCCGTGGAATTATCCAGAAGGCTTGAGCTATGTAGATACATATGCAGGACTTGGTGGTGATTATTCAGAGTAAAATCAATTAGAGGTTTCATATCTTTGCCACTAGTGACCTCAGGGCTAAAGTAAAGTTTTCGCATTAAACGGGTGTGCCAAGCTATGCCAACCGGTCTTAAGGGTTGTAACGAAGGTTTATTTAAAAGGTTATAGAGCTTAATCATTGTTTTATAATTTTGATGATTAAACCCGACAGTAACTGGAAATTCTAAAATATTTCTCTGATTTCCCTTATGCATAGGGGATTCATAGTCTGGCCAATATGGCATCAAACAGGTCTCTTCGCAGTTAAAGTATTCATTTTTAAAGAATGGATACATGCTGGAATCAATTTCAAAGCCTTTTCTTTCAAGTAAAGATAAAACCTCGCCATTAATTCCCCATCTTCCGGTTCTGAAAGCGGAGGGAGAAATGCTGAACCGCTCTTTTAATATCAGAATTAACGCTTCAAGTTTTTGCTCAACATGACTGAACGGAAGATTGACCACGTGTGATTCTTTTTCACCAGAAAATCCAAAAAATGGTGGGTTACACCAGGGATGTAAATGTGCACCTATCTCCCCCTTGTTGTTGTCAATTATAGGTTTTATCAATGCAACAGATTTGGAATCGTTTGCCACGGCATAGTCGACAAAGTAGGTTGGCCTTATGCCTTGTAGTTTGCAAAATTGCTGGAACTCTGGGATTTTATCAGTATTGCTTACAGAAAAATCCTGTTGTGGAAATTGCCCTGACCAGTCCCATTCCTCTTCAGTGTCGACTGAGAGTAAAAATAAAGTATCAGGCTTGATTTCGGTTCCCATAATCTGATTCAGGTATTAACAAGGGATTTAAACAGTGCCAGATATTCGTCTGCCATCCGTTTGGCTGAATAATGCTGCAAGACATATTGTCGGGCATTGTCACTTAAATTATCGGCATAAGTTTTATCTGTTAGCAACTTATTCCAATAATTTTTTAAAGTTGATTTATCGCCCGGGTTAGCTAACAGGCCTGTTTCATTGTGTGTAATTAACTGATCGATACCTGGAATATTATAGGCAGCTACTGGGATACCCATAGCGCATGCTTCCATTAAACATCTTGGGATACCTTCAAGCGTGGAGGTCATGACAAAAAGATCAAAACTCTGCAGGTATTCAAGTCGGTTGTCCAGAAAACCAAGAAAATGAATAGAGTCATTGCTGCTTAATTTTCCAGCATAGTCTTCAAGGATTTCTCTCTGATCGCCATCGCCCAACAGAACAAGCTCAATATTTTCCAGTTCAGTTTGTAATTCATCAAATATATCGAGGATGTCGAAAACATTTTTCCGGCTTATTAACTGACCAATAAAGCCGATACGCTTTTTCTCTTTTACCATGGGTAATCTAGCTCTTTGTTCATCCACTTCAGAGAGATCGACACCATTTTGTATGTAATGAATTTTTTGCTCTTTCACCCCCATTTTTTTTGAATCTTTTACCAGTTGTGGGGATAGTGGCGCCACAGTATCTGAAAAAGCCATAGCTTTACAGCCTAGCCAGATAAAGAAACGCAATTTAAGATCGGAGGAGTTTTCAAAGCCATGTGGCGTGACAACACATTTTATTCCGGCTTTTCTCGCTGCGATAACCCCTAAAATATCAGATTTGTAGCCATGGGTATGGATGATGTCTATTTCATTGGTTTTTATAAGAGAAACCAGCTTGTTGATGACAGAGAAATCAAACCGGTTGTTCATTGGCAGTTCATAAGTATTGCCACATTGGCTATTACGGAAATGGCGTACCAGCTCAAGGTCTTTTGAATTGTCTTCCAGAGTGACCGCGAGGTCGCAGTTTATCTGGTCTTTGGGTAGATTTTTAGCCAATGCCAGTATCCAACGCTCGGCACCATAAAATCCGGTAGGACAGATAAATTGCAATATATTCAACTTTGATTTAGTCGGCATTAGTTGTGAGAGTTAGATTTGAAATTATTAAAAAGTCCGCCAATGGTACCTATAGCGCGCGCAGGGAAATAATACAGATAAAATAGCAGAATATATCTGAACTTGATCTCTTTTTTCGCAAGTAAATATACCCGGATTGAATAAGCTAAAAATGGGCCTGCTGCCATGATAAACAAAATGGAAGAGGGAATAGGCTGGTTTAACAGGAGCAATAGCAGTGCCAGTGCCATAAAACTCACGATTGCCAGGGGCAATATAAAACTAGGTAGCTCCCGAAAGGGTATTTTACGCCCCTGAATGGATTGCAAGTTAGATTGCCCCCGCCATATTTCCTTTTTATACATCTCGGAATAAATCTTGTCTTCACCCAAATGGATATAACTGGCTTTGGATGTATAGAATAGACTGCCATATGCGTGGACCTTATCGGTGAAATAATAATCCTCACAGGTAATCAGATGTTCAGGAAAACCACCTACCTGATCAAAAATATCACGAGATAGAAATAGATTTCGACCCGGTAAAAAATCCACATCTTCATCGAGGGCTGCATTACTCAATGCTACTCTTATCAATTCAAGTGGTGTTGCGCTTGTATCAGGTATCTGGGCTGCGCTGACCAGGACATTGGAATCATCATTTTTTAAGGTGTCTAGCATACACTGGCACCAGTTATTTGATAAATAAATGTCTGCGTCAAGAAAGGCCAGGTAAGGGGTTTCTGTTTTCTGTACACCATAGTTTCTTAACTGGGAAATTGTCAGAGACTCATCCTGGTAATAAATCTCCAGGTCTATATGCTCTTTAAAACTGCTTATGTCTTCTGAAAGGTTTTTATTTTGGGTAATTAAAACAATATTCAGTAATTCAAGATCAAAATCCTGATCGATTATCGATTTTATAGTTTCAATCAGGAAATTTTCTCTTCCTTTATGGGGGATAATAAAAGATATTAGTTTATGGCTCATATCTTAGTTACCGATTAACCAGGAGAATTTCTGTGATCTTGATGCAAGCCATTTGAGTTCTTTCCTTATTGAAATGGATTTTATTGCTTTTAAAAAATGTTTAAAAACATTGCTAAATTTTTTCAAAGTGCTGGTTTCTGTAACAGGATCATATTTTTTTTCTGAGTCAAAGTGAGGATAGGATTCTCTGTTGATTGGCAGGGTTTTAAAACCATAATTTTGCATCAAAATAGCCAGTATCCGGGTGTAGTTTCGTGTGGGTTCATTGATGAGTTTAGTTTCTACATAGGAATAGATTTCATCGGCTTTGGCTATATATTTCTCCGAGTGTTGAGAATCATAATAACAGGCGTGATATAAAATATATGATTTGCGAATATCCTGTGCGGTCCAGGTATGATTAGGAAATTCCAGTATTGCCGGTTTCTCTAGATAGGGGTACTCATTATTGACCATCCAGTTTGCATAATGTAATAGACTATCCCTGCCATAATAGAAAGCATCATCAAATTCAGCCTGTTCTTCCTTCACTTTCAGGTAGCGACATACGGACTGGAAAAAGATGGTATAAAACCAGGTTTCTTCAATGTTCGAAAGGTTTCTTGCATCGATATCATCATTTGGGTGGACGGTATTTCTAATAATGTATTCCACCCTGTGGAGAATTGATGGCTGGTGATTCAGGTAATAACAGTCCAGTAGGGCATTGATATAATTTCCAGTACCACGATCAAAAGGGTATTGCTCTAGAAAAACATTTTTGAGGTCTGGGCGATTATGGTTTTTTATGGATATCAACAGGTCGAGTATCGTACCATTTCCATCATAGATTTTTGAGACCCAGTCCATTAATTCAAACACAGCTTGTCGGGAGGCGGTGTTACCGGTTAATAAATAATGGAACAATAGCCCGGTGGTGTAACAATGCTGCCCACCTGGTCCGCCACCTCCAGCATGACCTTCGTAGGCATTTTTAGGGTGATGGCTGGAATAGGAACGGTGAGAAGAGGTTTCCGCATCAAGGTAGTGATCGGTATGCCAGAATAAGCCATGGTTGTATTCATCCCTGTCCTGATAGGTATGATAGATATCGATATCTGTAACATGCCTGGCCAGGTCATCTGCGAGTTTAAACCACCGAACATCACCCGATTGGAAATATTGCTTTAAAAAACCAAATATAGGGTCATACTGATTATTGAAGTGTGAAACAAAAATGTCTGGTCCTGAATAATTATCCGTTTCATGGTCGGCATATAGATCACCAAAGTTGCGCCAGCCATATTCATCTACAACTTCACGTTTGATGAAAAAATTATTATCGCCATCAAGCCCCTGTTGAATAATTGTTTGTATAGGTGAAGCCTGATCGCTTGAGCTTGAAAATTCAAATATATTACAGCTTTTTATCCACTCTGGATCAATGAAGATTTCCAGCGGAGCAAAGGCATGTGCCAGTGAAGATCCATCCCCGCCAGAGCTTATGTAAAAAGTATGTGATTTTTTTTCTCCACCCTGTAATTCATGATCATATGTAGCTTGCTCTGGGAAAAGCTGAAACTGTATACCATTGTTTACCTGGAATGCTTTAGGGAAATTCTGCCAGAAGTTCTCTAGATAGGCATGGCAGCTGTTATTTTTGGTGGCAATACCCAGCAGGGGAGAAACTCGTTGTCCTTGCTCTAGTTGGCTACCATCTGCTGAAATAATAAAACCATTATTTGTTAGTGGTATTTGATTACTACGATCTTTATGATTTGGACTATTCCAGTTTTTCCCTCCACTGGAAAACTGATGTATAGTTATCTTGTTATCAGCCACATTCTTCCAGTTTTTATCAGTGATATCCTTCCAGAGTAACTTGTCAATATTCTCAATGCCAATCCCAATATTCAGACTTTTAAATAGTAGAGAGTTTGGGTCTCCTAAATCCCATAAACCCGCACTGTGTATTGCTGGTTTAGGATTATGAATGGTGAAATCGCATCGGACTGAGTCGGTTTCATAATAAAATGTATAGTCCATCTTGAAACGGGCCAGCATTTCTTCATCAACTATAAATTCTCCATCCAGTGATAAGCAGGTGCTTAAAACTGTAGATGATGAACTATTGGTGGCGTAGCTATACTGAGTCAGCCGGGTTTGAGCTGGTGAATTATTTTTTGTAACTAGCTGGCAATGCCCTGAGTTGGATAATATTGTATTTCCTGATGCTATTTGATCGATGAAATTAAATTTCTTTTTATTGATTGTAAATAGGGAATTTTTGGACTCAATAATAATGAAATCATCTGTCTCAGAAACTGTGCTGATTTTATTGACGGCCTTTAAACTGGCAGAGTCAACTTTAGCTAACGATAGCTTTATCCTTTGATTTGCCTTGATGGATATGATGGCTTTGATAAAGCACCACTTAATACTGTTATCAGGCCATAGTGCAGAAGCTGATGCCACTAAGGGCAACTGTATTTTTTTATCTGTCAGTAAAACCAGACTGGAAGTGTTAAAAAACTTCCCACGAGGTAATGGAATGCCGATCTCAACAGGGGATGCCTGTCGATCAATTCCATCGTTTTCCGATACTATAATCTGGTGCTTTAGGCTGCTCATCTAAGTATTGATTCTTTAGAGGTTGTAAATCAGTTTTGATTTTGTTTAGGAATAGATTCCAGATTTTGTAATATCTCATTTTTAGATTTATCCCAGAAATCGTATAGTCTTTTCCTCGAAGCTGATTTTTCTTCACCCAGCTGGGTAGCAAGGCTGATTAAAGAGGCATCTTCTCTTCTCAAGATTATCTTATTGTAGGCCTGGTAAAATTTTGCGATGACAGGGTTAGGTGTTTCAAAGCTACCGATTTTGTACCAACTCCAAATCACTAACTTTTCATTACCTCTTCTTATATCGTACTCGCTTACTAATAAATTTTGGTACTGCAGCTCATTAGCATAAGTTATCTTCCAGTCACCCTCATAAGGATCTGTAATGCGATTCATCGAAGATATTGCCTCTGCATTTTCGCGTTGAGATGCGAAATACCCGATATCTACCTGAACAACATCATCGCCAAAGCGATAACCTTTAGCTAACCTGGCATCCGGGTTATTAAATATAGGGTTCCAGTTATACATCAATGCATCATCATACTGCCATGCTTCAAAGTTGTCGGGTAAGGAGATGCTAACCTGAGAAGTATGCTTGAAGACAGGTTTTGTAATATAGATGGCTGTTACTCTAGCGAAAGCGACCAAACAGATTGAAATCACCAGTAGCACGATCAATTTGGATTTACTCTCTGAAATATGATCTGGTGCTGTGGCGACCTTTTGTTCTGATGCTGCTGAGTCTATAGGATCCCACCAGAAGCTACCGATATAGAACATAAAAAACACCACTATTCCAAAAAACACCCAGCCATAAACCAGATGATCTACACCGGTTGCCAGTTCCATACCACTCAAATGTCCTATGATAACTATACCGAAAGCACGTAAACCATTCGCAAGGATAGGGACTATGATTGCGAAAATAATAAATACAGAGCGTTTTAGATAACTGTTGTAGCTGGTGTAAGCATAGATGGTTCCTAATGCGATAGAAGCAATTAAATACCTGACGCCACTGCACTCCTCTACGACTGACCAGTTGCCCGAAGGCAATGTAAAATATAATCCATCCTGATAGATAGGAATGCCAACCAGATTAACCAGAGAGACAGTGAAGTAAGCGGTAAATTGCATCAAGGAAGGGATCAGGCTCTGACCTAATGGGACGGCAAAGTATAGAAACAGAACAGGGAACAAAATTGTAAGCAGTACGGATCTACCATAAACAAGCCAGATTAAAACGGGTATTAAGGTAATCAGACTGATTTGCTGAATAACCTGAACATCAACTATTCGTGCCACAATCCATAAGGTTAATACGGGAAGTAATAAGGTAAATAGCCGAGGCTCCGGTTTTGCTGTCATTAGTTGGAGTTGACTTCTTTTTTTCAGGATTAACCAGATTGAAATTGGGAATATCAGATAGCCATGAGTGAATGTTTCGTTAGTATTCCATACATCAATCATTGCTAGCGTGGTGTTAATAAACGCCACAGGAACTATCAGAATAATCAGAAGAATGCCGAATGTGATGAAATTTTGTGATTGAAAACTTTTAAGCATCAGATGATCAAAGGGTTAATTACTGTCATGGGATAAAGTTCTTTTTACCGATTGAGCCAGTTTTTCAAACATTAGCTGAAATCTAGGTCGTTGAATGGTGACAGTACACATATCAACAGAAGCACTGGATAGTTGCTTTTTGTATTGGCTGAATCCGCCCATATAGTCATATTTAGTCTTATCATGATCTAGATAGTGCTGTGTGGCCATGGAATGGGCAACCAGACCGGGTTTGAATTTATGGTTAGATTCATATCTTAGACCTTGCAGATAAAAATATACGGATTGATTTAGAATATGGTAGTAAAGGATAGCAACGATTTCGTTACCTGCAGTTATTTTTATCAGGTCAATTTTACCACTCTCAAATGCATCTTTGATCAGGTTTTTATGGAAGTGAATAAATTCGGCATTATGGTAACCACTATCTTTCCAACGTTGAATATGTAGTTCACCCGCCTGATGAAAAAACGCTAATGCATCAACAGTGTTTTTGGCTGCTTCAAGAGTCAGAGCTCCATAGGTTTCTTCATACAATCTGATAGATTTTCTGATTTGATAACGTGTATTTGTTGAAAGGGAGTCAAGATATTGTTTGTTTTCAGACCTCAGGTTAAGCAAATCAACCGAATAACTGGGTGTGAATAAATCTTTTGTTATCACAGCACCTTCAAACGAAAGTTGATTCGCCCGCTCGGTTGGCATCATGGAAATAATGATTTCATCCCATGAATCAAGATCATCCAGGACCTGCAGGCATGCATTAGTAGCTTCAATTTTAAACTCAGATAGGCATATAAAGTCATTATATTCCATCCAGATCTGGTCCCTGGCCTGATCCCCTATCTGGTGTAACCTGAGTTGCCGGGACGAAATAAAGCCATGTCGCTTATCTACTGATTGAGTGAATAGTCCGATACAGATAGTTTCCTGGTTAACGCTGGCTGACACGACAATGATTTTGGGTTGGTGTGATTTAATCCAGCATGATATCCAGGTCCAGCTTAGAAAAAATGGGACTTCCTGCCTCCGCTGGATGTTTGTCCATTCTACCTCAAGCTGTTCAAGTGGATACTCCTCAGAAACTTTTACCGTGAAGTCACCAATATTCCTTGTAACTGATCTCATTCTATATTTTTACTCTGTCACCAGTTCAATGTTAATAGCTTTAGGCAGGGTGTAAGGAAAATTTACAGGTTTCAACTTGTTCTAATAATATGGTTTGTAAGCTATACAACATTATGCAAAAAGTGGTTTATCTTCCTAGACCTCAGTCACAGATAGTTGTAAGAAAAAAAATAATTAAAAACTAAGGTTTTGAGAGGTTCAGCACATTCAAGGATTTTGAGTGAGAAGTCATTCTTTTCTAGGAGTAAACTAGTCTGATATAAATCTTTAATCAAGGAAAAAAATGTCACAATCCCAGAGTACCCATGTAGTTTGGCATCAAGCCACCGTAACGCGTCAACGTCGCGAACAGAAAAATGCCCATACAGGAGGCTTGTTCTGGTTTACTGGTCTATCTGGAGCGGGCAAGTCTACCTTAGCTCACGCAGTAGAGGAACAGCTTTTTCATCTGGGTTATAACACGTATGTACTGGATGGAGATAATGTCCGTCACGGATTGTGTGCCGATTTGTCATTCTCCGATGATGACCGCAAAGAGAACATCCGTCGTATTAGTCATACTGCCAATTTGTTTGTACAGGCGGGTATTATTGTCTTAACTGCTTTTATTTCCCCTTTCCGTACTGATCGCGAAAATGCGAGAAAAATTGCTGGCTCGGATTTCCATGAAATATATTGTAATTGCTCTATAGAGGTGTGTGAGCAACGGGATGTAAAAGGACTGTATAAACGAGCCAGGGCGGGCGAAATTCCACACTTTACAGGTATTTCATCTCCTTACGAGGCACCCAAAAATCCTGAATTAATCACAAATACAGATGCCAATCTGGATGCAAGTATTGATGAAGTCTATAAATATATTCTGCAGGCAGTACAGATCAAAAACGAATAAGGTTTTTTCATATATAATTCGCCCCTTTTAATAGTTAACAAGAAACTAATGGCATCTCCTGCTTGGGGGCGAACTGAAAAGCCTCAGTCAAATCGTGATGACTGGCAAAATATCCGCCAGATGTTTCCATTTATCTGGATATATCGAGGTAGGGTATTAGCAGCTCTGTTGAGCCTTATTATCTCTAAACTGGCGATGGTCGGCATTCCCATCGTGTTAAAGTATATCGTTGATACTCTGGACCGAGGGCCTCAGGAGACGGTTGTATTACCGGTACTGCTGTTACTTACCTATGGCCTGTTGAGATTTATTAACTCAGGGTTCAATGAGTTGCGAGATGCCATCTTTGCTCGGGTAAGGTTTCATGCCATGCGTGAGCTATCTGAATCGGTACTGCAGCACCTTCATAAGCTATCGTTAAGATTCCATCTCGAGCGCAATACGGGTGGTATCTCGCGCGATATGGAAAGAGGCTCCCAGAGTATAAGTTCTATCCTCAACTATCTTGTGTTTAATATTGTTCCTACTGCCGCTGAATTTTTACTGGTCGCAGGCATTTTACTTAATCAGTACGACAATCATTTTGCCATCACCGTATTTTCTACTGTATTCATCTATATCGGCTTCACTTTTCTGGTAACCGAATGGCGTATGCATTTTCGGTTTGAGATGAATGCGCTAGATTCATCAGCTAATGGTAAGGCGATGGACAGTCTAATGAATTATGAAACAGTCAAGTACTTCAATAATGAAGCCCATGAAATTCGAAGATACAAGGAGGATATGTCGGGTTGGGAAGAAGCAGCTGTAAAAAGTCAGTCGACTATGTCTACGTTAAATTTTGGGCAGGGTGCCATTATTGCCATCGGTGTCACAGTGGTTATGTTTTTTGCGGCCAATGGCGTGGTTGAGGGGCATCTATCACTGGGAGACCTGGTCTTAATAAACGCCATGATGCTGCAATTATTTTTACCGTTGAACTTTCTGGGTATCATTTATCGATCATTGAAATATGCTCTGGCCGATATGGATATGGTTCTAAAGCTGTTGAAAAAGCCACTTGAGATCACTGATGCGGAGCATGCTTCCGAGCTGGTTATCGATCAAGCCACTATAGAGTTTGATCAAGTTAGCTTTGCCTATAACGAAAACCGGGAAATTATCCGGGATATCAGCTTCAAAGTGCCCGCAGGAAAGAAATTTGCCATTGTGGGACCATCAGGTGCGGGTAAATCCACTATGGCAAGGCTGCTCTTTCGATTTTATGATACTACCAGTGGCCAGATAAAAATCAGTAATCAATCAATCAGAGCTGTGACTCAACATAGTTTGCGTAAGCAAATTGGCATCGTACCTCAGGATACGGTGTTATTTAATGACAGCATTTTCTATAATATTCAATATGCATATCCCGAAGCTACTCAGGATCAGGTTTTTGAAGCCGCAAAAATGGCTGATATTCATGAGTTTATTATCAACCTTCCTGAAGGTTACGACACCGTGGTCGGGGAGAGAGGGCTTAAGCTTTCAGGCGGCGAGAAACAGCGTGTCTCAATAGCCCGAGTACTGTTGAAGAACCCACCGATTCTGGTGTTTGATGAGGCAACTTCAAGCCTGGATAGCAAATCTGAAAAGAACATACTTTCTGCTCTCAATAAGATTGCTCAGAATAAAACAACACTGGTAATTGCTCATCGTCTCTCTACCATTGTTGATGCCGATGAAATACTGGTGCTGGAGCATGGAGAAATTAAGGAACAGGGTAGTCATGAACAGCTACTGGAACATAATGGTATCTACGCTTCCCTGTGGGCAATACAGCAAAAGAAGCAAAAGACCCAACAGCTAGAACAGATAATAGATGTTTAAGTTGGGTATACTGATGCAAAATGCAATTGAGACTATGGCTACTTCTTCAGTGAAATACAGTGATACTCTAAACACATAATTAGAATACGGAATTTAGTAATGACCAGCTTTAACTATGACTCAGAAATATCCAGCTGCGGAGCCAGCGAACCCTTTGCGCTACGTGTGATTGGCGATGATATGCTACCCGAATTTAAGGATGGCCATATCATCGTGATCGACCCGGGCGGAATGGTAAAAAACGGCTGTTATGTTGTCGCTAATCCCAATGATGAATATATCTTTCGACAACTATTTATAGAAGATGGGCGCTATCTGCTTAGAGCCAGTCAACCAGGATTTGATGAAATTGAATTAATCAACGGCCTGGAAGATATTGTGGGTGTTATCAGTCAACGTTCTGGCCGCAGACGCAGCGAACATAAGCGTTACGATATTGATTAAGAGTTTCCTGGGTACTTTCTGATCATATCAGATTTTATTGAGCAGGAACTCCTGGGCATTATCAATATCAACTTCTGCCTGCTGAGGTATGAACCTGGATTCCGCTGTTAAACGCTAATTTCTAACGTAAGTTATTGATATGTTAAACCAATTAATGAATTTTCTTTTCACGCCCCTATGCATCCATGCTGAAAACCTATTGGGTGAACCCAATAACGCTACAATCATTGGTGAAAAATCCCAGCACACCCTGCTGCGTTGTCGTTCTTGTTAAGGGAATAGCCATTAACGGCAAACGACACCTTGCTGGGCACGCCGGGATTTCCCACAAATCCATGTTCAACTGCGGATTCTAGGTTGAATTTATAAGAGCGCATAGAGCACTAAAAAAACAGCCTGCAAAAAGCAGGCTGGTTGAATGATCTATAGCTATTTAGCAGGTTGTTTCGGTGAGTTTTGTTGTGGCCGTGGTGGAGGGGCATTATATTGACCCCCTGGAGCGGGGAGAGGACGACTATAAGGAGGTGGAGCATAGTTTCGTGGACCACTACGCCATCCAGATCCATTGTTTCCCCAGCGCGGGCCATTACTGCCCCAGCCCATGCGAGGCATACTCATGTTGTTACCCCAGTTAGGGCCATTGCCCCAGCGTGGGCCATTGTTCCAGCCAGAGCCACCACCATTTCGATAACCACCCCAGTTGGGGCCACCACCGTATCGATTGCCGCCCCAGTTAGGGCCACCACCCCAATTAGGACCACCGCCCCAATTAGGACCACCACCCCAATTAGGACCACCACCCCAATTAGGACCACCGCCCCAATTAGGACCACCGCCCCAACCTGGGCCATTATTCCAGCCATTACCCCAGCGAGGTCCACTGCTCCAGCTATTCCCAAAACTTGGGCCATCATTCCAGTCCATATTCCCAAAACTAAATGCCTGTGCATCCAACGATATGGCAATGCTACTGCCGAATACCAATGTTGCGGCAATGGTCAATGTAGATATTTTTTTCATTTATAGTTCCTGTATCTTAAGTTGACAGTATGTCCGATTGTTGCCTCGTAACATCCTGATCATAGACAAATTTCAAAACAAAGCCCAGTACTTTAATAATAAATCGTCATGTATAAGCCTTATATAATCAACTACTTATATTAAGATTTTATAAAATTATGCTCTTAATGAGATACTTTATTTAAATGGCTCAAATAATCCTGGATTCCGCAGTTGACCACTCAAAAAAGAGGTTAACCCACCGTTTCATAAAGATTGCAGTTGATGTGTATTTTCACGCTCCTATGCATCGGCTCTGGCTCCTGCTTCGCTCTACCACCTACATCCATGTAGGCGTCCATGCATTCGCGAAATAACAGCATCCATGCTGAAAAATCAATCGGTGAATACCGCTACGAGCTGAATTGCACGTTTAAGGAGGCGTATATCCGCGTTGCCTATAGGGACATAGGTAAGGGGCGTGAGCAGGGACGCGGAAGCTTTGCCTATAGGGACATAGGTAAGGGGCGTGAGCAGGGACGCGGAAGCTTTGCCTATAGGGACATAGGTAAGGGGCGT
>JBNKMF010000051.1:32622-35540 GCA_050292965.1 Gammaproteobacteria bacterium
GAGCAGGACGCGGAAGCCTTGCCTATAGGGACTTAGGTAAGGGGTGTGAGTATGATACGGTAGTTTTGTAAGTCCTTGATCTACACCGCCTCAAACGCACTTCAACTCGTCCAACTGCGGATTCCAGGATAATGAGTTATTGGTTAATGATACAGCAAATATCAGCCGAAAATGTCAGTGCTAATAGGGTTAAATCAGGAGTATGCAAAGGCTGCATCATAGCGTATCAACAGGCATATTATGTTTTCTATTCGATTGAGTGGGCCAGATGTTGTTAGCCTTATTAATTACCCGGGTATTTGACCTTAGTCAAGTGCTGAGTAAAGACTTGGCCATAAACTCAAAAAACTAATCTGAGTTATAGAAAGCAGGCTGAGCTTGATCTATTATGTCCCTGCCTCCAATATGGTTAATAGATGGCAATTTTTACCACCTGTATTTTTATGCAGGTGGTTTTTTTATGGTTACAACAACTCAAATCACAAGCTGAATGGATAAGCCGCCTGATTGATTAACTGGTCAGATTCTTTTGACTTTCACGCATACCATGTTCCACAGCCAGTACGGCTGCTTCAACTCTTGAGTGTACATTCAATTTTCGCAAAATAGCCTTTACATGTAACTTGACAGTACCATCAGATATACCCAGATTTCGGGCAATCACTTTATTACTTTGGCCTTCAGCTAAAAGGCCGAGGATTTCAGTTTCACGGGGTGTTAAATCCTCAAATGGACTGTCATTCTCATCACTATTGGGTGAGTTACCCTGGACTACTTTTGCCAGTACGGGGGCCAGAGTAGGGGCTACTATTGTTTTGCCGTTGACGATATCTCGTAGTGCGACCACTAATGAATCTGGCTCCATATCCTTTAGCAGATAACCCCTGGCTCCATTGCGTAAGGCTTCAACCAGGTCACGCTCTTCGGTACTTGTAGTTAGCATAGAAATAGGCATTGTCATGCCCGATTCATTCAAACGTAAAAGAACTCCCAGGCCATTGATGTCTGGCATGCGCATATCAAGTAGCACAATGTCCGGATTTAACTCCTGTGCCAGACGTATGCCTTCTTCACCATCACCAACAGAAGCGATGACATCAATCTCACGACGTGTTAGCAGACCCTCAAGTCCTTCACGGAACAGGGTGTGGTCGTCAATAATAAGTACGCGTAAATTCATAGGGTCAGTTCAGGTTAAAGAAGGTTTCTATGTTTATTGTGGGTGGAGTAGTCTGGGCTTTTGACAAGCTAAATTCCAGTATTATACGAGTTCCTTCACCTGGATCACTTTCTAATATGTAATCGGCTTTGATGCGCGATGCGCGCTCTTTCATACTGTTCAAACCGATTTGTTCTCCGGGTTTAGCATGCTCGTTATTTTCAGATAAGCCGACGCCATCGTCTTCGACCAGAATTTGAATTCGATCAGGCGATGGCTGACGGATCATGATGCGAGCAACGTTAGCTTCACTGTGTTTTCGGATATTATTCAAAGCTTCCTGAATAATACGCATAACCTCCAGATGGTGCTTATCAGAAAGTTTGATCGGGTCGCTGATGGTGTGTTGAAAGAAAATGTGGATATCCGATTCGGTGCGAAATCGTTTTACGATTTCCTGAACCGCTGGAATCAGCGCCTGTTTACGGATTGGAGCCTGGAAGTGTGCTATCAGGCTTCTTAACTCGGTATTCGCCTCATCAACCGTATTTTCGATACGCTCTAATTGTTGCCAGGTAGAGGCTTCATCATCCTGATGTAGAATTTCATCCAGCACGCGAACCTGAAAACGGATACTGGCTAATGTCTGGGCGAGCGAATCATGTAGTTCGTATGACAGGCGATTACGTTCCTTCATGATGGACAGTTTTGTAGACTCTTCATCCAGCCTGGCTTTGGCTATTGCCATACCCAGATGTCGACCTATGCTGGTAAATAGCTCACGAAAATCATCTGTGTTTTTACTGGCAAAAATATCCTTGTGAACAAATAGATTAAAAACCCCAAGCATTTTGCCCTGATACTGTAAAGGAACAACAATCAAGCCCTGATCATTGCCAAAAAATTTATGATGAACATTTTTACTACAGGGTAGTAGCGTATCCTGATAAACCAGATCATCACAGTTATCAACACGACCGCAGACACAGCTTTCGGCAGGCAGTATCTTTTCCAGTGCAATCAGTTCACTATCAAAACCAATACTGGCAACGAGCTCCATTCTATTATCCTGATTCAGCAGGCGCACAGCACCAGCATTCGCATGAATGACTTCTGTTAAGGTTTTGAGGAAACGTTTGAGTAAATCTTCCAGGCTGTTGGATACATTGATACTTGCAGCAACATCATAAAGAATGCTCAGAGACTGGGTTTTTTGCTCTGTATGCATGGTGTGTTGAAGCAACTGCTCTTCAGTGTCTCTAGCCAGGTGGAACATCATGGTACCCAGATCATTTAGATCTTCGGATAGCTGCGATAACTCACCATGCTCTGGAATATCAATTTTGTGATCCAGATGGCCGCTACGCATCTGTTGAGACCATACCTTAATGCTGAGTATGGGCTTCAATAAATCCATCCATACCATATAAACACTGACCGCTAGCAATACAAAAGACAACAATATCAAAAGCTTAAAAAGCAAACTTCCTGTTTCACTTTCACTGGGTGGCAGCAGGACTTCGATGAAAAAGAGGGATATAAGGCTCAACCCCAATAGAAATAAAATGGTGATAGCACGACATTGAACGATACATCTAGACGCTCTCTGTAGAGAGTTTAACTCAGGTAAAAATCGGAATGCCAGTTGAACTGTGCCTTCTGAATCCTGTTGAGTTGAAGGTGGCATGGGTTTTAGAAATTACTCTTCGACGGGTGGTGAGTAATTTTTATCATTGGGATTGAGGAAGATAAAGTTCAT
>JBNKMF010000052.1:0-23987 GCA_050292965.1 Gammaproteobacteria bacterium
CATCAACTGTAATGATTTATGAAACAGTGGGTTAACCTCTATTGCGAGCGGTCAACTGCGGAATCTAGGTTCATGCAGGCCACTTGTTTTTTCATTCACTGATCGAGAAACATGCAATTATTTGAATAGATCAACCACTTCCGGATCTTCCATCATATTGTTCACAATCTGTCGACCCAGTTCACGATAAGCTTCAAATTGTACCTCATCAAAAAACTGATCCACCGTTGCCTGGTCAGGAAAATCAGGGTGGGTTCGTTTATAACCATGGATATCCGCGCCCAGTTTTTTTGAAAGCGTTGTTTTTATGTATATCAATTTTCCTTTCACTGGACGATTACCGTAATCGATGTCCGCGATAAGATAGCTTTTATTCGCCAGTGGATATTTCATATCGTTTTGACCCGGTTTACTAGCAGGTATCAGCTCGTCCAGCATGCTTTTGGTGATCTCGATTTTCGCGCTAAAATCTACCCTTGCCTTTTCTATCGCATTCGCCAGATCACCGAACTCATAATTCGCATCTGCACCCGCATCACATACCACGATTAATTCTGCGCGTCGGCGTAGCAATTCGTACAATGCCAGGTTCTCAAAATGACCACCGTCTGATAATTGCACAAACTCTGCCTTTTCATTCATCTTACTGCGTCTGAAAACTTCCCAGAATCCTGGGTAATAATAACTAGGAACGGCTGATTGGTCTTTCTGGATTTCAGGGTCTGGGTTACACGCCCAGTAACCCAGACGAAGATTAAAAATCGACATCAAAATAGAAATCACCGTATTCGTAGTCAGTCCCTGACCAGCGACACCAGCATCTGGATTTGCCGCAGCACCCGAGATTGCGACAGCACTGGGCAGGGTGATTCCTCCATTACAGAATTCTGCAGTATTGCGCCAACCGGTCGCGTTACTCCCTGAATAAAGGGGACTGAGTATAAAATTATCCCCACCACGACCACGAAATTTTGCAATTTCAGATTCCACCAGGATGATATTGGCATTGATTAAATGGTAGGGCAGGTAAGTTTTTTTTCCATCTGAATATTTGTTTCGATTTAATTCATGCACACCAGTCTGATTAGCCAGCATAGCCTCGCGTGTATCACCATTAGCAAATACCTTTTCCACGTCTGGCATAAAGGTCTCCATCAGCCGATCACGATAATAACGATGAATCGAGATATTATTAATTGGCAGAAAGCGTGCCATAGCCAATACCGCTACTGCCAATATAGTGGCGATAATAATATGCAACATACCGAATTTATTGCTCAGCATATTCGTCCAGCCATCGGCTAACACCAGAACACCGAAAATCATCAGCACCGCAGCGAACACCAGTTGAGTACTGTGCGGTATTATTGCCAGATACTTACGCCACTTCGAATCAGTTCCAGGCGACCCAAGCAACGCACCCAAAGCAGCAGCCACTCCACCCGCTGTTTCAGCATACATATTCAGTTCGATATACACCCAGTGGATCAGGCCAAACAGTAAAAACACCAGAACCCCTTTCAAAAACCAGGGCATCAAAGATTCGAACAAACGCCGTTTTAGATAAGCCTGGCGTGGATTGCTGTCCTTTTTATTCTTACAAACATTGAATATATAAAAACCATGTAATGCGAGATAAGCCAATAATGAGATAATGGAAGCCGAGCGAAAAAAAGCTGAGGTAGCATGCTGCTGATCAAACAGGCCAAAGGTATACAGTGCAGAAAATACAAAGCCTACAAGCAACAGCATACTCACAAAACCCATTACTATGCTGCGCAGCACAATTGAAATAAACGAAAGCATAGTAATACCTTTACCTGGCGTCAGATATTTACCATTTTGCTGCAGATGGCGTAAAAGAGACGCCTGTAGTCGATTCAGGTCTTCATCATCTGAATGAAACTTTCGCCCTTCGGTACCGAAGGGAAAATCCTGCCTGTTCACCCCAAGGTCTGGGGTTGAGCTGGATTCATCCTTCCACAGACCGCTCCATAGCCAGGATAAGGAACCACCCAGATAACCACCACCAGAGACGGTGGAGAGATAATCAAATTTCTTCAAGTGGCCATTTGCCGCCAGACCCTGTAGCACTCCCAGGCAAAAACTCGCTGAGCGGATGCCTCCTCCTGACAATGCCAGCCCTCTCACATGCTCTGCATCAAAATCCTTACGGTGTTTTTCCAGGTATTCCCTTTCATAATCTATCAGGCGCTGCGCGCCCGCATAATCCGCACCCGACCGGTAGGCAATATGGTCTGAATCACTCATCTTAGCTCCCTGATCGTAAATTATTCATGCTATGTTAATCTATCGACCTTATATAATGGAACCTAATTTTCGCACACACAACAGGATTGCCGATATGCAAAAACTTACCTTTACCCTGCTTAGCTGGACTTTACTAAGCCTGACACCCAATCTATACGCCGATGAATTTAAGACTAGCGCCGATGATCAACAGGGCATCAGCCTGACCATTTACAATGGTGGTCGCGCCCTGATCCGAGATTCGCGTAACTTCACATTGCCAAAGCCCACTCGCGAAATTGCTTTTATGGATGTTGCGCAAAACATCATGGCACAGACGGTTGCCATCAAGGGGCTGGATGTACAGGAACAAAACTACGATTTTGATCTGCTTTCACCGCAGGCGCTGGTGGAAAAAAATATCGGTAAAAACGTACGTATCGCACGCCGATCCAGTGATACAGGTGAAACGCTGGAATGGGTAGAGGGCAAGATTCTCTCCACCAATGGTGGCGTCATCCTGCAAATGAAAGACGGCAGTCTGGAAAGTCTGGCTAACAATACCAGCTACCATATGGTTTTCGATCAGATACCCGATAATCTGCGCAGTAGCCCCACCCTGTCACTTACCCTGTTTGATGATATTCAGGGTCAGCAACAGGTCGAGATGACTTACCTGAGTGGCGGATTAAGCTGGCAAAGCGATTACGTGCTACAACTCGACGTAAGCGAAAAACAGGCTACTCTGGATAGCTGGATCACATTAAAGAACCAGAGTGGTATCAGCTACCGAGATGCACAGCTGCAATTAATGGCAGGAGACATCAACATGCAGGCACCACAGCCCCGAGTGATGATGCGCGCAAATACCATGAGGGAAATGGTATCCGCCGTAGGTGGCGTATCGGAAGAGTCGATACAGGGCTACCACCTGTACAGCGTGCCCCATAAAACCACTATCAAAAACAATCAAAGCAAACAGATCAAACTGTTTTCCGCCAACGCCATCAAGGTGTCAAAAAAACTTGAAGATAAGGCATGGGTTGATAGCAACGGCCTGAATAAACAGAAATCCAAACCGGATCAATTCTTATTGTTTGACAATAAAAAGCCTGCACTCGGTATGCCGCTGCCCAAAGGTACCGTGCGCGTTTATGGTAAAGACAGCAAAGGTGAAAACCAGTTTCTGGGTGAAGACAACATCGACCATACTGCAGTAAACGACGACCTGAAAATCAAGCTGGGCAAGGCATTCGATATCAGTATCGAGCGTCAGACCGTCGATCACAATCAGATCAGTAAAAAACAATTTCGTCTGACACGTAAAATCAATATCAACAATGGCAGTAAACAGGCGCAAACGATCAACCTCACAGAAATCATGCCCGGCTCAAACTGGCGCATACTTAAAACCTCTGACGACTACCAGAAAGAGGCGCCTACACAGGCTTTATTTAAACTGACAGTACCTGCGATGAGTGAGAAAGAGTTGAACTATCAAGTTGAGTTAAACCACTAGTAATCGCTCAAACAGCAAGCCTGATGAACCCAAAATGTGTACAGGGCGAATAATTGAATTTCAAACTGAAGATATCAGACAATGGTAAATTGCTTCACCTTCTGTTTTAACTCTTCGGCTAGCGAAATCAATTCTTCGGTAGAATCAACAGTAATTTGATTGCCCTGCAAGGCTTCCTGGGTGGCCGATGAAATCGTTTCCACGTTCGTCTGCATGGTAGTTGATATTGACATTTGCTCTGCAGCAGCAGAGGCAATGCTCTGACTTTTTGCGCTAATTTCTTTCATTGAATGAGCTATGGTATCGAATGACTGATCCGCCCGGTTAACGATTTCAACACCCTTATCCACTAACTGGGTGCTGCCCCCCATCTTTTCTACCGCATCATGAGCGCCAACTTGCAGACTATCGATCATCTTTTCGATTTCCTGTGTGGATTCTGAAGTACGACTGGCCAATGTCCTGACTTCGTCTGCAACTACAGCAAAACCACGTCCCTGCTCCCCAGCACGTGCAGCCTCTATCGCGGCATTGAGCGCAAGCAGATTGGTTTGTTCAGCAATACCCTTAATCACATCAAGCACTGAACCTATGTCTTGAGTACCGGTTTGTACATTTTTGACTACGGCTTCAGCCCTGTTCACCTGTTCGGAAATATGCCTGATCGTTTTAACACCTTCGGTAATAATAGTGCGCCCATTACTCACTTCTTTGACAGCGCTTTGGGTTTCAGCACTGGCTTCTTCTGCTTCCACTCTCACATTATCTGAAGCTCCAATCAAACTGGATATGTTTTCCACCAACTGATGGGTAATCTGGCTCTGTGAGTTAACCCTGATGCTGGATTCGCCCGTTACTGTTTCCAGATGCTCACTGGAGGTTTCGATCTGTTGCGTGGCCTGGTTAATGTCGTGAATCATACCCTTGAGTTTAGCCTGCATCTCCTGCAGCCCCTGTAACAGCTGCCCAAACTCATCGCGTGTATCAACAGTAACTTCATCGGTCAAATTACCTGAAGAAATATTCCTGATCACGCTCAGGCATCGGTACATCGGTTTGAATGAATATGAAATGAACCACAGGATGAGGGCAATACCAATGACAAATGCCACAAGACCTGATGTGATACCGGTCAGATAAACCTTCGACTGACGGCTATAGCTTTCAGTATAATCTGTATCAGTCAGAATATTGGCTATGAGAATACCGTTCACATCCCGTAGTGGAAACTGCACATGGCTGATCAGCATCCCCTGACTTTCATGTTTAAACTGTCGAGCTTGTTGCAAAAAATCCAGGCGATCAGCCACCAGCTTGAAATGCTCGCTATCGGTACTGAACTCAAGTTTGTTGCCTTCTGTAAAAATATGAATTTCTGATCCATCAGCCTGCTTGAAATCTTCCAGCGTACTGTTCAAATCTATCATATAAATACCACAACCTATCAGCTTGCCACGAAAATATAGAGGGAATACAATTTCTGCGACGATCTGTCCATTGTCATCTCGCTCAACACCCTTAAAGATCTTCTTTTCAGCTAAGGTTTTTTTAATCAGACTTTTGACGGATAAGCCGGAATATGCGTTTGGTGCAGAAAACACGACCTGTCCTGAGCTATCAGCAACCTGAAGCCCTGTAATAACGCCGGTCGCATTGAGTCGGTTGAAGGTAGGTAAGGTAGCATCTGACAGCGCCTGCATTTCAGATTTACGCAAGGCTTTTAGGGCGTCACTAGCACGTGTCATGCTGCTCGTACTCGCAGCCATGCGATCCAGCTGAACCTGAATTACTTTTTGCCAAAGAACGCTTTTACCTCGTATGGCTTCTTCGCCAAACCTCTGTTCGGCAATATCCAGTGAGAAATAGGTAATGGCGAAAAAAACAGCCATCACCAGAGTGATGGCAATTACTATAAAAGTGATCAGACGAGATTTGAAAGTCATAATACTTCATCTCTGAGGGTAGTATTAATTGAAGCGGTTATTCAACAGGATAACCAGCGCCTTTCCACGCGGGAAAACCATCTCTGAAGTAATACACTCTCTTAAACCCCCAACTAACAGCATCTGCTGTTCCCCTGGCACTGCGAGGGCAGGAAGCACCGTTACAATAGATCACAACCTTTTCATCCTTGCCAATTTCAGCACTTAGCGAAGCGTCAGTGAATTTTCCTTTTTTATTATCCAGATGCACTGCACCCGGTATACGTCCAGCATCCCAGTCAGAATCTTTTCTAACATCGACAAATAACGCTTCGCTATCAAATAGCGCTTTAGCTTCCGTCGCGTTTACAGTTGTTGCGCCTGCAACCGTCATAGGAGATTCTGTAGCTGCCCATATCGAGGCATTAAATAGCAGAGTAATAATAAAAAGGGAGATTTTTAATTTCATGGTTTTTTCCTTAAATATTTCTGGTTTTAAAAACAATCTACTTATTTGAATATCGACAGTCCCTGCCTAAAAGTACCAGTGATATTATTTATTTAATATCGAACCAATGACCTTTAAATTCAGGTAACTTCAAGAGTGTAGACCAAAAATATAAAAATTTTTCTGAAGCGCAATATTTTTGAGAAAAATCATCTCGAAATAAAAACCTCTGCGAAAAAGATAGATTTTAACTATGGCTGTGCCAAAGTATTTCAGGTAAAGCTAGTGAGAAAAACAACCAGGAACCTTAAAATTAGCTAAACCTGATAGAGGAAAAAGAAATATTGATGAGCAGTTCCAGCCGCAAGATATAACCCAATAGGTTTCATAAATAGGTATTTTCGCTTCCCGCTTCGCAGATGACGCGTTTGTTAAACGCCTTAGTTTTACCACTTAATGGCGCATAAACCGGTTCTTTACTCAACTTCATGAAGGTTTCAGTACGGCCCTTCTTAATCACCTTACCATTACGTGTTGCTTCTTCATTGGCCTGAGATCATCAGCTCCAGCTACAGTGCGTCAGCATCGTACAGAATGCGCGTGCCATTTGGGTCTTCAAATATCAGGGCTCGATCTAGTACGCAAATCTCTCCATCCTGGCCACCAGGTGGTGTAACACTGACTATCTTTGAAGTTTGGTTTTCTGCAAAGGCTGATAATGGTAGCAGAACTGACACCAGCATTAATATTCGTGAGCTTTTGTTTATGTTATGTCCTCCAGTATTTGTCAAATAATAATGATTTAATGACTCTGGATAATGGACCGAGATTTGTGAGGACAGTGTGTATACAACGTGAAAATTCCGTGAAAATATGGCTTCCTATACTTTAATGCCGAGAACAGAGTGCGTCCATCTACTGACAAAGTTTCCGCCATCACCTGATTGGAGCTGTAATCGTCTGTGAAATCTATATATCAGTGTGCCTCCTGGTGTTTTTCTACCTGACAGAATAAGCGCAATCTACGGGAAGTTTGATTAACTTGTTATATAAAAAATGACTCCTATACTACTTTTAGTCGGATGAATCCTGGCTATGCATTATAGCCGAAGTATAAATCGTCTTTTTTCTTACCTGAAGGATCACATAAAAATGACTTTTTTACCCAAGCTCTTCAAGCGGTTAGTCCTGCTGATATTAATTTATTCCACTACAGGTATAGCCCCACTACTGGCCCAGGGCGCCCCCTATATCATAGGCATAGTCCCTCAATTCGAAGCCCGCAAGCTGCATAAGATATGGCAACCCATTATTGACTACCTGACCATTGAAACAGGCTACCATTTTAAAATCAAAGGATCGCCCAACATCCCCGATTTCGAGAATGAGTTCATGCGAGGAGAATTCGACTTTGTTTATATGAACCCTTACCATTTTGTTATTGCCAGCCAGCAACAAAACTATGTCCCTCTGGTCAAAGATATCGGCAAAACATTACAGGGCATTCTGGTGGTTAAAAAGGACAGCCCTATAACCCACGTTTCACAGCTGAATAACAAAACCATTGCCTTCCCAGCACCTAATGCGCTAGGAGCCTCCTTACTCACGAGACAGGCGCTGAAAGATGATTTTAATGTTAAATTTTATCCCCGTTATGTCAAAACTCATGATTCAGTGTATCTCAATGTGTTACTAGGAGAAGCGGAAGCCGGCGGAGGGGTTCAGAACACCCTGTCCCGCCAACCCCCAAAATATCAAGCGGCATTACGAGTCTTATATAAAACTCAAGCGGTTAAACCTCACCCATTTGCGGTTCACCCCAGAGTCCCGCAACAGATAGCAAACCGTGTCAAGGCTGCTTTATTAAAGCTTGGCGATAGTCAACCGGGACAATTATTACTATCAAAAATACCGATAAAAAAAATTGGCCCTGCTTCACTCGATGACTACCTGCCTCTTAAGAAGCTAGGGCTTGAACGCTTCACTGTCGAATAAGATGTCATGATGGGCATCCAGACTAAATTAACCACCCCTGTTTTGATTGCATTTGTGTTTTTTACTTCAGTGATACATTTTTACTGGGGAACTAAACAATATGCAGAGGCAAAAGTCATGATATCAAAACGTTTACATCGTGAACTGAGTACTCTGGATATCAGCCTGACTCAGTATTTACTGGAGAATAATTACGCCGCTCTTTATGCAGCCCTACAAGAACGGGATAAAGCTAGCAAGGGCAAATGGCGCCATCTAACACTTTTTGATGATAATCAAAAAAGGATATACCCTTTATTTTTAGATGAGAGCGAAATCGAACATGCGGATCAATACATTCCCTATACACACCCCATACTATTAGAAGGTAATCAACTTGGGGTTATCCGGCTATATGTAGACTGGAGTGATGAATATGAAACAGCTCAGCATCGAATTTATGAGCTCGAACTCTATCTCTTTAGCACGGTTTTAGTATTTATTTTCTTCAGTATTGTCTGGCAATACCTGATTATCATCAAGCCCATAAAGTATCTGCAGCGTGCTGTGAATTTCATGATGAATGGAGATTTTTTCGCCCCACTACCCGTGATATCACACGATGAAATTGGCCAGTTAACACAGGGATTTGATCGCATGCGGCAAACAATCACCGATTCACAGCAGCAGCTTAAACAGGCAAATGAAGAAATCCAGAAGGCTTTTGAAGAAGTCGCTAGCATGAACAATGAATTACACAATGAAATAGGAGAACGTAAAAAAATTCAGGATCGTTTAAACCGCATAGCAACCCATGATGAACTGACCACCTTACCTAATCGCTACCTGTTAAAACAGGAAGCTATCAAGGCTTTATCCGCAGCCTCGCGTTTTAAGCATAACGTCGGCATCATGTTTATCGACCTGGATGAATTCAAAGCGGTGAACGACAATCATAGCCATGAAATCGGCGATGTTGTTCTGGTTGAAATATCATTACGTATTTCAGATGAGGTCAGAAATATAGATACCGTTGGCCGTGTGGGTGGTGATGAGTTTGTTATCATTCTTCCAGATTGTAATTCGCCATCCAACCTGAATGATATTGCTCGGAGAATTATCGATAAAATCAAACTTCCTATTGAATGCATCAAAATCTCTGAAATTGTAAGTGCCAGCATAGGCATTTCTGTATTCCCTGACAATGGCAATGACTTCGACACTTTATTAAGTAAAGCAGATAGCGCTATGTACCAGGCCAAAAAGCTTGGTAAAAATCAATTTTGTCTTTGTACCGAGGATAATCCGTATACGATTAAAAGCTAGCTGAATCATTTTAAAAATCTCTGCCCTTTAATTATTACTCTATTGTGCAGGGACTTTCTGACAATTTAAAAACCTGAACCTATACTTAAACTAAGGCGTCTATGCGGTTCAATAATTACGCTTTTTGTGAAGATAACCTGTCGAATACCGAAAGCGGTGCAACAGCTATTTCGGAATGATTTACCTGCAGGTAGACCAAACCTGATTTGATGAACAGCAATTACAGGTAAAAATGAAGCACAGAGCTACTCCATTAATGATACAAGTCCATGCGGACCAAATCCGTATAATATATGGTAATGCTCCGCTCTCGCTTTTCGCTTCATTACTAAATTCTGCCATACTGGTTTATTTACTATGGCCAGCAGTGGATAACACCCTGCTAACATTCTGGGCTCTGCTTACCATCCTGATCAGTCTGTTTCGCCTCATTATGGCGCTACGTTTTAACCATGTGCAACCCGATAACCATAAAACCATCCATGCCTGGTCCCGTTTGGCGCTTGCCGGGGCATTATTTGCTGGCCTTGGCTGGGGTGCCGCTAGCTTCTTTCTGTTTGCTATCGATAGTTTACCTCATCAGGTTTTTCTGGCTTTTGTAATCGCTGGTACAACAGCCGGTGCAGTGTCCTCTCTATCCTCAAGCCGTCTGTCCATTTTTGGCTTTGTTTTGTTAGCGGACCTGCCACTGGCCTATCGCTTCTCACAGGCATCGCATGAATTTTCCATAGCTATGAGCCTGATGATTATATTGTTCTCGCTTTTAATGCTGCTGGTTTCACGCTCTTTCTACCAGAATCTGACACAGATGCTGACCGAGCGTTATATGCGTAAAAAGGCTCAACAGCATGATAGGTCAAGAAACAAGGTACTCGAGTTACTCTCGTTGGAGACACCTCTAGAAGAAATTCTGGAAATAATTATTCAGGATCTTGAACGCGACAATCCCGAGATGCTTTGTTCTATCCTTTTGCTGAACGAGGATGGCAATCATCTGTGCTGTGGCGCAGCTCCCAGCTTACCCAATGCATTAAATGCACACCTTCAGAGTTTAGAGGTCGCAGCCGGCGTTGGTTGTAGTGGATCAGCCGCTTACACAGGTGAACGAGTCATTGTGGAAGATCTGACAACCCACCCTTACTGGGCTAATGCTCGTGAAGTGGTCGAGAAAAGCAGACTAAGATCGTGTTGGTCTGAGCCACTGTTCTCATCCAAGGGAGAACTGCTGGGTACTTTTACTATCTATCAGCGTCAACCACATGTACCGGATGAACTGGAACTGTCTACCGTCGAACAGCCGATCAAACTCGCTAGCATTGCCATCGAACGAAATCAGACAGCGGCAGCTTTACGTTTATCTGCCTCTATTTACCAGAATTCAAGTGAAGCCATGATGATTACCGATGTTGAAAATCACATTCTGGCTATCAACCCAGCCTTTACTCAAACCACTGGCTACGAAAAGGATGATGTGATTGGCAAGGACCCGAGTTTGCTGGCTTCTGGAACTCATGATGCCGATTTTTTTAAGGATATGTGGAATAGCCTTTACAAGACAGGGGAGTGGCGAGGAGAAATTTGGAATCACCGCAACAATGGCGAGGATTTCGTAGCCTGGTTAACGATTAATACCATCTATGATAGACAGGGCAAGCCTTACCGTCGAGTATCACTATTTTCTGACATTACCGAGCGTAAAAAAGCCGATGCACTTATCTGGAAACAGGCTAACTACGATACCTTGACCGAATTACCCAACCGTAGGCTTTTCAGCGACCGACTGGAACAGAGCATCAAGATAGCTAAACGTGAGAAACATCATCTTGCGTTGCTGTTTATTGACCTGGATCGTTTCAAAGAAGTCAACGACACATTGGGGCATCACATTGGTGATGAGTTACTGTTAGAAACGGCGCAACGCATCAATGCCTGTGTACGTGAATCCGATACAGTAGCACGCCTGGGTGGTGATGAATTCACGGTTATTTTGAACGAATTACATGATGTCTCGCATATTGAAAAGGTATCACAAAAGATTATTGACGCTCTTTCTACCCCCTTCTTGCTGGGAAATGAGCAAGTATTCATTTCATGCAGTATCGGCATCACGGTTTATCCTGATGACGCGCAATTGCCTCAAGAGTTATTGAAAAATGCAGATCAGGCGATGTTTGCTGCAAAAGAAGCTGGCCGCAGCCGTACACACTATTTTACACAATCTATGCAGGAGACCTCTCAGCAGCGTATGCGTATGGCCCGAGACCTACGCCTGGCCCTGCAAGACAGTCAGCTCAGCGTCTATTATCAAGCCATAGTTGCTATTGAAGATAACCATATCCACAAGGCTGAAGCATTGCTGCGCTGGCAGCATCCTGAGCAGGGTTTTATCAGCCCCGCAGACTTTATACCAATAGCAGAGGAGACAGGAACCATCCATAAAATCGGCTACTTTGTGTTCAAGCAGGCAACTCAGCGAGTAAAGGACTGGCGTGCACAATATAACCCTAACTTTCAAGTCAGTATCAATAAGTCTCCCGTACAGTTTTTAGCCAGGGGAGATGTTCGTCATAAGTGGTTAAAGTACCTCGAAAAACATCATGTTTCACCACATGGTATTGTGATTGAAATTACCGAGGGGGTCATACTAGAGGCGGCAGACTTCGTGTCTGAAAAGCTACTCCAGTTCAGAGATGCAGGCATACAGATAGCTATCGATGATTTTGGTACCGGTTATTCATCTCTGGCCTATCTCAAAAAATTCGATATCGACTACCTTAAGCTAGATAAGTCTTTTGTAATGAATTTGGAGACGGATTCCAGCAATCTGGCACTATCCGAGGCCATTATTGTAATGGCACATAAACTGGGCATTAAGGTCATTGCTGAAGGTGTAGAAACAGAAGCTCAGTTAGCCGTTCTGAAAAAAATCCACTGCGACTATGCTCAGGGATTTTTCCTCGCAAAACCAATGCCTGCTGAAGAATTCGAGTTATTGTTAAAAAATCATAACGATAAAACCCGCTCTGCCTGATCAGCGTGCAAGTGCACCTCTAAATAATTCACCGATTCCTTATTTATTAGCGTAGAACATCATCGCTCGATAGTGTAAAACAAATCAGCACTTTGACTCTCACCGCTCTCAGCCTTGAGCTGCCATTTATCACTCAACTGATAGCGCATACTGAAGGTATTGATCGATTCGATTAGTCCGACGCCATAGCTGACATACAGCTTGGGTGATAGATAGCGTCCCACCACTAACGAAGCCTGGTCGCCACCTTCACTGCTTTCGACACGCATCTCATCCACACCGAACTGATCCCGCATCATGCGTGCAATTTTATCTCCTCCACTCAAACCGAGTGCCAATGCGGCTTTAGCAACCACTTCGCCATCCTGATTGGAACTGGATTCCATCGGCCTGCCCAGTATAAGATATGCGAGTGTATCGGTCTGCCCCATGGCTGGAATCGAATATAGATCGAGCTTGGGTTTTAGCAGCGGACCACTCACGATTACACCAGCAGTCACTTCATTAATGACGCGTTTAGCTTTAAAATCCAGCCCCGGATTAGTGACTGGTCCACCACTAAAAATCAATCGCCCATTTTCAATTACCAGACGTTGACCGTAGGCACGGTATCGACCCTCTGGAACCTTTATCTCACCAATGGCTCGGGTTAACTGACCTGGACGGTCCTCCAGCAGTAAGCTGCCACCGATATTACCCTCAAAACCATAGCCATAAAAATACACATGGTCAGCATCCAGCGTCAAACGTACTTTGGTTGTGATCAACCATTTTTGTTGTTCGGTTTGATCCTGACCCACAATGACTACATCTTCAGAAACCTGTACAGCAGAAGACACATCCTTCGGATTAATGCGCGCAAAAGGAACATGTACACTGCCTTCAACATTGATCAAACGGGGTTTAATACTAATTTTTAAATCTGGCGAAACCTGCACATTGGCCTCAGGTATCTTTGATACCAGAAAATCTTTACCGGTAAGCTGAAGTTCACTTGACCAGTCAGTGATACTGTTTAAGCTGGCCACGCCTTTAACTGCAATATCACCTGCTCCCGAATGTGCCTTTAAATCTATCTGTAATTGATCGAGATTGTCAGATATCCCCTTTAAATCAACCCCTGATATATTCAAACCCAACCGGGGTATACTAAAGGAGCCATTGTCAAGACTAACAACTCCCTGTAGTCCCGGCTTCTTCAATGTTCCATTCGATTTAAGCTGTAATTTTATTTCACCTTTTGCATTCTCAACCTCAGGTATCAGGCTTTCGAGTAAATGAATATCCTGGATATTCAGACTGGCTTCTCCTTCGATCACCTGATCGTTAGTCAAACTCAATAGTTGAGCTTTAGGTAATCGAGCCGTAATTTTTAAAGAATCAGTCTGATTCACCAACAAGCTGGACTTAATGTTGATACCCTGATCATTCAATAGCATTTGCAACTGGCCATCTCGATAGAACCAGCGTTGTTTCTCACCATCTGCAAGAGGGTAGCGAAACACACCTTCAGGTATAGAGACATTTATCTGTCCGGCAATATTTTGATCTGAATTCATTGATAGCGCTGCATTCGCATTTATCCTGCCAAAAGCCTGCATATCTGCGTGAAGCCATGGTCTTAGTAGCACAAGTGACAGTTGCTGAATATCTATTTCGCTTTGATAGCGCTGACCCGTCTGCGTCAATTTTACACAGGCTGACGCTTTATTATCATTTAGCCAGCATAGTTTTTCTAATACGATTAGCTCGTGGCCCAAAGTTAAATGAGCCGGTGCCTGTAGCTGCCAGTTTGACAGTTGCGTTGAATTAAAATTTGCACGAGTCACTTTCCCCTTCCAGCGATCCTGATGCATACTACCCGTTAGTTTTATGTCTGCAGTAGCCTGGTTAGATTTTAATTTTGCCGAAATACCCTGTTTAGTCGCCGCAATCAAAGCGGATTGTAATTTTACTCCAGAGACTTCTACATCCTGTGCATCAAGCTTCAGGTTTGCCTGGTACCATTGACTTAGATCGACGGCGGCATTCCCCTTTAATGAGCCGATTTTGATACTCTGCCACGCCAGACGCCCAGCTTTGAAATCACTACTCAACATCGGTTGTAGTTGTGTGCCAGTAATCCGACCCTGTGCTTTAAGTACACCAAGCACATCGGGATAAAGCTCCGCCAGGTTCTGGCTATCTATCGACCATTTCAAATCCAGTTTGTCTCCATAGCGGCCATTTAAGGCCACACGTGATTGCCCAGAAGTTAATCCGATTTGTTTCAGGTCAAGATGATTATCTACCCATTTTACTTTACCGCTGAGTGCTATCGGGTAGTCACGCAGAACCCCGGACAACTTTAAGATATCTCCATCTATGACCAGTTTATCATTCTGATAACTACCACTAGTGACTAAACTGGCCGACATTTTACCAGGCCATTCAGACCACTCGGAAGCTGGATTAATATCTTTCAATTTGATGGTACTATTCCAGCTTATATTATCTTTCCAGCTCAACTTACCACTACCGGCAATTTCACCCTGCAAGGTTTTTATATTCAGCTCAGTAAACTTCATCCCTGCTAAATTACCCTGACCTGTAACCTTCCAGTCTGATGGCGGAATCTGTACCCAGGGACGTTCTGTTTGCACGGTGAACTGATAATTAGAAAGCTTACCGCTCAGTTTGCCCTGCCCTACCGGGCTATCAAACCAGCTATCACCCTTCAATGGCCATTTCAAATGCTGCCATTTGAGTTTCAGGTCTACCTCCCCTCCCTGTTCACCGGGCGTCCATTCACCTTGCCCTTCGACACGTGTAGCACTAGCAACAGGTGATATTGAAAATTGCCTGAGCTGAATCGGCCTGGTGGTTGAAGCCAATACATCGAATGAAGAGTCGAATGCACCCAGCTCGGGGGTTTTACCTGCAAGTGACCCCTTCAATTGAGCCTCACTAATAGTGCCAGAGCCATTGAGTTTCAACTGACCACTCAGCTCAGGCCAGCCTGCAACAATATTGCTAGTATCAAACTGCTTAACATCAACAACCGCCTGCCAGCTCAGATCCTGCAACAGATTGTTTAGCTGGGCCTTTAAATCCAGCGATATTGCACCCGCCACAGTATGGGTGAATTGAGTAGATTTGATATCACCCAACAGCTCACCATTGCCACGAACAATCCTGTTATCGGCAAGATTATATTTCCAGTCCAGTTTCAGCTTGTGGCGATAATTACCCGCCAGGCGCAGTCCACCACTGATATTGATGCGATAATCATCTGCATCGACAGACGCCTGCTGGATAGTCAATTGATCAAACAGGGTAGACGCAGTTAATTGTATACGGTTGAAATGTATACTTTGCTGTTGCTGAATCAGGGTTAAATCTTCTATTAGCAGATTATCAACCTGAATTTGAATGGGTAAATGAATTTCTGGCAGGGTTATTCTGGAATCGCTGGTTGTCGAGTCCGCCTGTTTCAGGCGCACCGTTTTCGCATGCAGCGATTGAATATCAAGTTTACTCGATAATAGAGATAGCGGATTCCAGTCCAGCTCTATTTGCTCAATCTGGTAAACACTGCCGTCTGCTTGCTGATAGCTAAAACCACTGACTTTAACAGGTCCGCTTAAACGACCTTCAAGTTTTTGCAATGTTATTTGCGTGGGGATATAAGTACTGGATATTTGATACACCCATTGCAATCCACTGGCTGTCATACTGATCCAGCTGAAAAAAGACAGCAACAGGACGAGTAATGCGAGGAATATTAATAACCCGAAACGTCTCATAAATCAGGACCGATATTAATATGAATCCGCCAGGGTTGACCTTCACGACTAATAGCTGATGCAAAGTCGAAGCGTACCGGACCGATGGGTGATTTCCAGCGCACTCCAAATCCAGCTCCCTGTACTAGCTCATCTTCAAGATTATTTACAGCATTACCCACATCTGTAAAAACGGCTATTCCCCAACGCGGATTGATGCTGTATTCATACTCCATGCTACCCTCAATTAAATACATTCCACCCGTTACATCACCACTCTCATCGACAGGACCCAACGATTGATAGCTATAACCTCGCACACTTTGCGCACCACCAGCAAAGTATCGGATAGATGCAGGAAGTTGATCGAAATCCTGAGTATTGATATATCCAAGTCGTCCTCGACTAATGATTCTATGCGCCGCCGCCAGACGATTAATCGATTTAATTGAAGCATTATACTGAGTGAAATTCAGATCGGATAATACTTCGGTGGTAGACATTCGAATCCCCAGATCAAGGCGAACGCCATCGAAGAAGTTAATCACCTGATTGCCCCAGAATTCCTTACCCCATACTCGACTGCCGTTTATTCCGGGAATGAATAACCTGGTTTGATCATCTACATCAGCCACTATGAAATCTTCCTGCTGATAGTTTAGCGACATGGTTGCACGCCATTGCCCACGCTTACGATTGATACTAACCCCCAATGTCTTCAGCGTGCTTTCACTGGTGTCGGTTTTTTCGTTAACCTGACCAGCACTGTAAATCAGCTGATCAGTACGCGGATTATAAATAGGAACAGAGTATTGTGTGCCCAGGCTATATCCCAACTGTGAGACACTTGCCTGAGTATTAATATGATGTCCACGTTTATTGTAACGAGGTATCTGCCAGCCGAATTTTGCACGTGCACCCGTATCAGTACCATAACCAAGGCCCAGACTGAGACGATGCCGCTTTCTTACGCTTAACTGGATATCAACGGGAACCTGCAGTGTATCTGCATCAGGCCGGCCAGAACTGACTTCAACCACAGAAAAATAGTCACTATCGTTCAATGCCTGTTGTAATTCCAGTAATCGATCAAGATGAAAAGGGTCACCCTGTTTAAATGTCAGATAACGACGTAACAGGCTATCATCCAGAACCTTCTGTGAGAATGTCACTTCACCAAATCGATAACGCGCACCGCCTTCAAAGTGTAGATAAACATTAGCTTTATAGCTATCCATATCAACTTCAACCTGATGGCGGGTGAATTTAGCCGTGACATAGCCACGTTCTGTGGCCAGTCGAGCCAGCTCGGACTTTATTCGCTCATATTCACTATGCCTGAATGGAGCTCCCTGATTCAGTCTGAAATCATCAATCAATTCGATAAAAGCAGGATCGCTGCTAATATCACCATCCAGCTTAAAATCAAATACACCAACATGAATCCTCGGACCTGGATCAATATGATAGTTTGCCTGCCAGCCTCCCCCTTGCAGCTTATCCAGTTTTGCATCGACCTTAACCTTATAATATCCAAAAGGCTGTAAGGCTTTACTGATTTCCTGCGGAGCTTTTTTGTTCAATCTTTTCAAGCGCCCCGGACTCAGCAGGTCACTATTTTTCTGCTGCTCAATACTCAGAAACAGTCGCACATTATCTTCAAGCTCCTTATTCACCCCGGATATCAGCACGCTAACATCAACCTGAGCCTGGGCTGATAGAGCAGTCAACGCACAGAGGCAAATCAACCCTGTTAAAATTTTCCGTATCATGTTACGAATTTGTTACAGTCCGTTGATCTGCAAGTCCAGACCTGTCTGAAGACCAACTACCTTGAACTTATCGCCCATTTCACCGGGTAACGTGAGTGTCTTAACCTGTTGTGCAAGAGCCAGATGCTCTGACTCTCCCTGCGCACGGTTTGCCAATTGATCCAGCAAACCATTATTCATCAGAAACTTCGCCTGGGTAGTCATTCCCATCAGCATAAACCCGCTGCTGCTCGCAGCGTCTGCGAAGGCATCAAAGTCTACAAAAGCAGTAATATCCTGCAACCCGGGGAATATAAATGGGTCAGGGTGAGTGCGATGCTGATAGAAACACATTAATGTTCCTGTATTGCGTGCGACATGATAATACTGCTCGCGTGTATAACCGTAATCAATCAACAGCATGACTGCCTGTTGGCAACTTTGCATAACACTCCTGCACCAGGGGGCATAATTCAAATTTATTTCAGTACAATAATTCTGTGGCAATTGATCATTCTGATCGATAACACGAATCGCCTGCACGGCGTCACTATCACGTGAGTATTCCAGCCACTGAAATCTCTGTTCAGAAAACCCAACACCCAGCTCAATCCATTGCTGATCCTTTACCACCACATTCACTGGCATGGCATCCAGTACCTCATTACCCAGCATTAAGCCATTAAAATTCTCGGGTAGCTGTGACAGCCAATGGATTTTAGACCAGTCATCCGGGCTTAAGTGCAATTGCAGATACTGTTGTTGTCTTTGCTGCAGATCAGCGCTGGTTTCGAGAATATGATAGGCACTCCAGTCACAACCAAGCGCATTCAGCCGTTGCACAATATTCACACATAACTTGCCAGTACCCGCACCAAATTCGAGAATATGGCGCTGCAGACCCTTTTCAAACAGTTGTACGGCCTGATTAGCGAGACATTGCCCGAATAGACTGGAGATTTCTGGTGCAGTAACAAAATCACCTGCAGCGCCAAACTTGGTAGACCCAGCCGTGTAATAACCAAGCCCTGGCTCATACAGGCAATGCTGCATATACTCCTGAAACGAGATAACCCCACCGGCCTGCTCGATATGTTGAATAATTTTTTCGATCAGCTGGATACTGTGATCCATCTGTTCGTTGGAAGGTTGTGGTAACTCGTTACTGGAGTGATATGATGACATGCTTTAATCGAATACGATGATACAAATGAAATTAACCGGTCAAACAGCGCTGATTACAGGCGCCGCAAAACGCCTGGGAGCAGAAACAGCGAAGACTCTACATCAAAACGGCGCTAACATCATTATTCATTATGCCAGCTCTGTACAGCAGGCTGAACAGCTGGAGCAACAGTTGAACCAGATCCGACCCGCATCAGCCTGTACCATGCAGGCAAACCTCTGTAATACCGATGAACTTCATCAATTGGCAGATCAGGCGATAAACTGCTTTGATGGTCTGGACATACTGGTTAACAATGCCTCCACCTTCTACCCCACACCGCTCGGCCAAATCAGTGAAGATAACTGGGACGACCTGATGGGCACAAATTTCAAGGCTGCACTATTTTTATCCCAGGCTTGCTTTCCAGCACTAAAATATAGCAAGGGTTGCATCATTAATATGCTCGATATCCATGCTCGCTCCCCACTCAAGGATCACACGCTTTACTGCTGCGCCAAAGCAGCCAGCGTGATGCTGACCCGCTCACTGGCGCTGGAAATGGGTCCAGAAGTTCGAGTAAATGGCGTTGCTCCAGGTGCAATTTTATGGCCAGAAAATGATGCCGATATGGAACCAGCCACAAAACAGCATATTATTAAGAACATTCCATTAAATCGAACAGGACAGCCACAGGATATTGCTGATGCAATTCTTTTTCTGGCAACAAGCGATTATATCAATGGCCAGATCATTGCGATGGATGGCGGCAGACACCTTTTCTAATTTTTTATTGTTATTGCAATATAGAGGTCTGAATAAGCTCAGACACGATCACCATCGGTCACTTATATAGTGACCATTTATGTGGGATTTACCGTGACATCCCACCTGTACAGGAGAACTAGTTATCAACAATAACGATATCTTACGCCGAGTGCGTTATATTTTTGATTTTAGCGATCCGCTGATGCTTACTATATTTAAGCTTGGCGGGTATGAAGTAACCAGACCTGAGCTGGCTACCTGGTTGGCGCGCGAAGGAGAGCCTGAGTTTGTATTATGTGAAGATGAAAAGCTTGCTGGTTTTCTGAACGGCCTGATTGTAAAGAATAGAGGCCCTAAAGGTGACTACACAGCTGAACGTGTTCTAAACAATAACATGGTGTTGCGCAAGTTGAAAATCGCACTAAACCTACAGGCAGATGATTTTCTTGAAATACTTAAACTAAACGATTTCACCTTAAGTAAGCATGAATTGAGCGCCCTGTTTCGACGCCCTGACCATAAAAACTATCGTAAATGTCAGGATCAATTGCTGCGTAATGTTCTTGATGGAATGGAAAAGCACTACCGAAAAATCTAACGTAGTTTTTTTGAAGTATTGCTGTAACCAGAAGGTTCGTTCAGGATCGTGAGTACTCATTGAAGTTCAGAATGTAAACGACTGTTTCCTGGAAGCGGTCGTTCCAGGTTAATGAGTGTAGGACTCTGCTATTCCAGCTGCGTGTGGTGGTCAGGAGAGGAAATAGCAGGCTATGGGTTAGCTGTGTTTCCTGATCAGTTGGAGGTGCAACACAATGGCACATACTTTAATCTGACTTGTAATAAATTCATCAAAGTGGTTAACCAAACTAATACTGGTGTTTTTAGCCATCCACAACTCTTAAGTACCATATATTACCGGATTTTGGTACAAAACCCACAGCACCCTACATACGTGTCCGTATACGGCCTCAGACCATCTATTCACTTAGATACTTCATCCAGCAAATCGAATTCATAATAAGAGTCTATCGGGTCGTAGGCGTATGATGAATCCTGCACCATAGAGTATGCACGCAGGTGAGTCCTATGTTATCGAAATGTGCATTGGTCGCTAGTCTCTGCTGTGTATAGATCTGCCAAAACCGCTCTCTGTGGTACACTATGCAGCAATCTCATACACCTCTTTCTTGCGGAAACTGCACCATGGCCGAACTCGGACGCTACAATACCCTCACCGTCATTGAAGAACTTCCACAGGGCTTATATCTTGACGACAATGAAGAAGGTCGCTTATTGCTGCCACGCCGTCAGGTTCCCGAAGGTACAAAGAAAGGCGATAGCCTTAACGTTTTCGTTTATCTTGATTCTAACGACCGACCCATTGCGACCTTGCAGCGCCCACGCGTACAACTGCATCAGGCCGCAGCATTGCAAGTCAAAGAAGTTAACCGCATGGGCGCGTTTTTAGATTGGGGCCTGGCTAAGGATCTGTTTGTACCCTTTGGTGAAATGAATCAACGTATGGAAGAAGGTAAAACTTATGTCGTCTATGTTTACCTCGACAATACCAACCGCTTAATTGCTTCGGCTAAATTAAATCGTTTCATTAAAGATGAAGCAAAAGCCAACTGGCCAGGCGATGCCGATCCATTCGTGAAAGGTGATAAAGTTGACTTGCTTATCGCTCAGCGCACCGACCTAGGCTATAAGGCGGTGGTGAATAACGAATACTGGGGCTTAATTCACGAAAACCAGATTCGTACTGCGATTCATGTTGGTCAACGCATGGATGGCTATGTTCGCCGTGTTCGTGAAGAGGACCATCGTCTGGATATCTCGCTAGAACCGTTAGGGCATGTACGCATGGACCCTGTTGCCGATAAAATCATGCTGAAATTAAACGACGGCGATGGTACCCTCAGCTTAAACGATAAAAGCCCTGCGGATTTAATTGAACTAAATTTTGGCGTGAGTAAACGCGTCTTTAAAATGGCCATTGGCAAACTCTATAAAGCGCGCGAAATCGTTATTGAAGACAGCGGTATTCGTTTGACGAGCGCTGAAGAAAAACTAAAACCAGTGCTAAAAGCAGCACCAAAACAAGCTGCTAAACAACCTGCCGCAAAGAAGACCTTCATCGGTAAAAATCCACACCCCGTCCGCGACAAAAAACCGAAAACCAAGCTCACTGCAAAAGCTGCTACAAAACCTGAGTTGGAAAAACCAGCGACAAACAAAACCGTTTATAAAAATCCGAAACGCAAAAGCGGAACAACCCTTTCGCTGAAGAAATAACCACAGGCTAGAAACTCCACAGGAAAAAGCAGCGAGGGATTAAATTTTAATCTACTCATGTGGTTGATAATTTCCCTATTCTTCCAGACTCTCAACACAGGCATTAAGTATTCTCATGTCACGTTTACAGGCTAATCTCGTTCTTTTGCTCGCAGGGGCTATCTGGGGCATGGGCTTTATTGCCCAATCCAGGGCCATGGATTCGATAGGTCCTTTTATGTTCATTGGCTTGCGTTTCGCTGTGGCTATGATAGTGATACTCCCCTTTGCATTTTTCGAGGCACGTAAGGCTGAACAACCTTTGCAGCGCTCAGACAGAAAGGGATTTATCTGGATCGGTCTTGCGCTGTTTGCCGGGATGTCAGCTCAGCAGGTAGGTCTGTTAACCACCACAGTTACAAACTCAGGATTCCTCACAGGATTGTATGTAGTGTTCACACCTATATTGACGGTGCTAGCACTACGCATGCAACCGCATTTTATAGTTTGGCCGGGAGCAGCTCTTTCCTTCACGGGTATTTACCTGCTCAGTAACGGTAATCTTTTAGACCTGCAGACTGGTGACTTGTTGACTATACTTAGTGCCATTTTCTGGGCAGTTCAGGTCATGTTGATCGGTAAATTCGGTAAGCAATCAGGAAGACCACTTACCTTGTCAGTTGTACAATTTGCTGTGTGTACGGTTTTAGGCCTGAGTACAGCACTGATTGCGGAACCTATCAATACACAAGCCATTAAGGCCGCTTTACCCGAAATACTTTTTACCGGAATTTTCGCCAGTGGAGTTGCATTCACTCTGCAAGTCATCGGCCAGCGCTATACTACCGCTCCGCAGGCCGCTATATTTCTCTCATCAGAAGCGCTGTTTGCTGCGTTATTTGGTGCCCTGTTTCTCGGTGACAGACTCAGCACGATTGGATACATAGGGTGTTTGATGATGTTTTCCTCAATATTACTGGTAGAAGTGGTGCCTGAGTTAAAAATGCGTAAAGCACGAATTGAAGGTTGAAAAGATTCAACGACACCTTCCAGCATTAATCGACTTCTGCGGTAGGCAAAGTTTAAATTCTCATTGCCGTAGGACCTATGGCATGGCACTCTAGAGCCATTCCATTTTTTACTAAATCCAACACCTTAACCCGACTATGAGCCAATACTGGACCCAGCTGGTCAACCAACTTGACCCCTACGTACCCGGTGAACAACCGCAGGATCAACAATACGTAAAACTCAATACCAATGAAAACCCTCACCCTCCTTCTCCTCTGGTGATTGAGGCTTTGAACAACTACGACAAGCAACGTCTAAAACTCTACCCGGACCCGGAATCTAAAATCCTGTGTAGCGCACTGGCCAGGCGATATGGCGTTGAGATAGAGAATGTTTTTGTAGGCAATGGATCAGACGAAGTACTGGCACATGCCTTTCAGGCTTTTTTCAAACAGCAAAAGCCGCTGCTGTATCCCAGCATCAGCTACAGCTTTTACCCGGTTTATTGTTGCCTGTATCAAATCGAATTTAACACCATTGATCTAAAACCAGATTTCACCATTGATGTGGATGATTACCAGATCGACAATGGTGGCATCATCATCGCCAACCCTAATGCACCGACCAGCCGGGTACTCCCCCTGTCTGATATCGAGAAATTATGTCAACGAAGCTCATCAGTAGTCATCATCGACGAAGCCTATATCGACTTTGGCGGTGAAAGTGCGATTGCCTTAACCCATAAATACGACAATCTGTTAGTCATACAGACCTTTTCCAAATC
>JBNKMF010000052.1:23994-35530 GCA_050292965.1 Gammaproteobacteria bacterium
ATCGACTTTGGCGGTGAAAGTGCGATTGCCTTAACCCATAAATACGACAATCTGTTAGTCATACAGACCTTTTCCAAGTCACGCAGCCTTGCTGGCTTACGCCTCGGTTATGCAATCGGTCACAAAGACCTGATTGAAGGATTAAATCGCATCAAGAATTCATTTAACTCTTACCCGATCGATTCAATGGCGCAAGTGGCAGCGGTCGCTTCGATACAGGATGAAGACTATTTCCAGCAGGGCTGTCGACAAATTATTAACACCAGACAAAGCATGACTCAACAGCTAGGCGAACTGGGGTTCAAGGTACTGCCATCGGCAGCAAACTTCATCTTTGCCGAACATGCCACACGATCAGCTGAAGAGCTATATCTGGCACTCAAGCAAAACGGGGTTCTAGTGCGTTATTTTAAAAAACCTGGTATCAGCAACTTCCTGCGCATCACCGTCGGTACGGATGAAGAAGTGAATACGCTGGTCGAAAAGCTAAAAGCTATACTGTGACCTGGTATAACTTTCTGAAACCTGGACTCAACTCTAAAAGCAGGGGTTATAGATCAGACTATTGCGGGTAGAATACGCTTTATGCAACGCTATAAAATCTTACATCGCACCTATTACAGCTTTAACGGCAATGTGCAGCTTAAGCCACATGCTCTGAGGTTACGTCCACTGGAAGGTCATCAGTTACGCATTGAATCATCCAGGCTAAAGATTACGCCTGATGCCAGCATACGCTGGCAACGCGACATGGAGGATAACTCGGTGGCCATTGCCAGTTTTGTCACCCCAAGCAGCCAGTTATTGATAGAAAGCGAGATCATCATCCAGCAGTACGATGAAACTCCGCTGGATTTTTTGGTCGCTGATTATGCCATCAACTTCCCCTTCGAGTATCTTGAGGAGGACAAGGTGGTGCTATTACCCTATATGATACTGACTCAACCCGAGCATGCCCCATTGCTGGCTGATCTGGTGGCAAAAATATGGAGTGGTGGTGAACAGCTACAGACCTATACCCTGTTGCAACGGCTTAATACTTATATCAATACAAGCTTTGGCTATCAGGTGCGTGAAGAACCGGGCGTGCAAACCACACAACAAACGCTGTCACTAGGCACCGGTTCCTGTAGAGATTTTGCTTTTTTATTTATGGAAGTAGCACGCAGTATCGGCCTCGCCGCACGCTTTGTCAGTGGCTACCTGCACACACCCCCATCGTTTACCGATAGCGGCTCGACTCATGCCTGGGCAGAGGTATATCTACCGGGTGTTGGCTGGAAAGGATTCGACCCCACGAATGGCAGCATAGTCGGCACCGATCACATTGCAGTTGCTGTAGCAAGACTACCTGAGTCTGTACCTCCAGTAGCGGGATCATTTATCGGGCCACCTGGTGCTACGCTTAATGTAGGCGTATGGGTAAGTGAACTACCCTGAAAACGCATTCCATTGCTGTAAAAGTTCGCTCATAATACCCACCCACCAGACATAAATTTAAATGCAACAGTTATATGTTTCTCCTCCCCTATAGTACAGCCTTAACCTTAGCCAATCCGCCCAAAGCGACCTATGCCACCGCAGCGCTTTGCACGATTGTTTTTTTTCTGCAGCTTAGCTTCCCAATCACTGAAAAATTAATTTACTACCCGGGATCATGGAACCCAATCACCATGATTACCTCATCTTTCATACATGGAGGCTGGCTTCATTTAATCTTTAACATGATATTTTTTCTGGCATTTACCCCCGCGTTAGAAGCGATTATTGGCAGTACAGTTCGATATACCAGCATTATTTTATTTCTCTCTTTTGTGGTAAGCATCTGTTACTCACTGTGGACCCTGCTGGGTCTCTCTACCCCCTTGCCCACGCTTGGTTTTTCCGGTGTAGTGATGGGATTTATTGGCCTTTCGGCCTATCTGATGCCGCATGCGCGAATCCGGGTTTTCTGGTGGTATATCGTGTTCTGGAAAACCCTCTACATACCTGCCTGGATTGTCGCCCTGTTTTTTATCGGTATAGATGCCTGGAAGATGTTTACTCTAGATGACTTTCAGGGAACCAATCTGGTTGCTCACGTCTCTGGAGGAGTAGCAGGTTATCTGTACGGTTTTTTCTGGCTGAAGGAAAGAAAACAGGAGATCGCCGATGAACTCAACGAAGAAATCGAAGAGATGAAACAGGTTCAGCGTCATGGCATTGATAAAGGCATGCAGATACGCAGTAGAAAAAGACTCGATATTGAATTAGCTGAAAAAAAACAACAGATTGATCATGATCGTTTAATGGCCCAGGTTTATAAATTGGTGACGGCCAAACAGGATAGCTCAGCGATGGCGATATTGCTGCAGCCATACGAACTGGAACAAATGACTAGTGCTCAGGTTGAGGTTATCTATGACCGGGTTAAGGCATGGGGAGCATCAAGAACGCTACTTTGCCTGGGACGTTTAATGATATTTTTACTGGAGCGAGAAAGAAACCAGGCGCGCGCCATCTACTACATCAAACAATGTCAATCGATCAGCCCTGAGTTCCTGCTGCCAGACCTTTCAAAAACCGTGTTATTTGCACAAATGTCGCTGTATACCGGTGACATCGACGTTGCAAAAAACCTGCTCAACAAACCGAATACCAGGTACATTAAGTTTGTAAATATCGTTGAGCTGAAAGAGGTGATTCAACGACTTAAGATTGAAATGCAAAACTAAACACTTCTAACCTCGATCAATAACCTCTGTAGATTTAAATTCAAAAATTTGTGGATAATGAAATATTACGTGTAGTAGTTCAGGCCCGATCTGACAGTTACCGGTTTTTTCCCTCGTCAGGACAAAGCCGGATCTCACGAGTTACCGAACTCCCTCTGTAAGCACATATCAGTTTCTCAAACCCAGGTGGTATTTCGAACACTCACCGTAAACGTGTTCGAGACTACTGTTTTCCGACGAACTCAAGGCCGTCAGCTTTCCCATCTTGCGATAGTTATTGACCACAATTCTACAATATTTCGGAGCTCCATAGACAACCTATGCTCTCGCTCCACCCTTGCTCCGCACACCTCGTTAACCCTGGTCGCACCCGGGCTTCGCTACTCGCCTGCTGGCTAAGCTTTAGCCTGGTGGGACTTGGGCACCAATTCCGCCCGCACCCACTAGGTAACATTAATTAATTTCAGATAATTTCTTATCCTCTCAAAATTTCGGATTTATGTCGTCACGAGAAGGCTCTTGATATGCTGACATTTTGCGCTCTATGCTATTCAAAAATTGTTTCATAAAGAGCAACACTACCGGTTAAGGGTGATATAAATAAGTCTGCTAAAAAACTAAATGGTAAATCAATTAATGGATATCGCGGTGGTGGAGTGTTGTATTTCATTAATTTGATTTTATTATCTTTTTGAGCTGTGACATCTAATCTTGTACCGCTGAAAAATATTGGAGAATCAGAATCGGCTTTAGTGATTGTATCGATAGTTGCGCAACCTGATAAAAATATAGAAATGATAAAAATAAAGAGACTAATTTTCATGATTCTATCTTCATTAGGGGGTAGTCGGCCTGAGTCTGGGCATTTCTTCAGGAAATATAGTGCCACCTGATTAATCGGCGTCAATCTTACTCCCGGCATATTTACCGCAAGTGGTACCTCTTTGTATATATCACTTCTGACCTCATCGTATTTCTTTAAATACTCTCTGTATGATTTAGCAGATTCCATAAGTTGTCCTTTCTTGATTTCACATAGTGGTTATATTGACATCACGCTTTGATTAGGTAGAGCACGGTGTTATGCCGTATTTTAGCACTGCGTTGACAGTGCCAACTCTGTAATTTATAGTTTCCCGGCTTGGTATAAGTCAAGCCGGGATTGGAACCCCGCAATGCACATGGGCCATAAAGACGCTCAGCGTCTTTTTTTGTGGTCGAACCTCCTTTATGGTGGGTTGTACAGGGCACCTTCGGGTGACCGTTCCTTGTGCGCGGCAGTTCCAACCCTGTATGGCCCGCCACCTTAAGATTGGAACCTTGGTGTGGCGGTATTTTATTTCTGCACAAGGTATTGATTATGAACACTCGCTCACTTACCGTCCGAGAAGGGCACCGCGATTACTGTTTGAAAGGCAAATCTCATAGCGGCAATCCTAAAACCCCGTTTATTTTACTAAAAGGAACATGGCTTGAAGAATCAGGTTTTGTCATTGGACTTCCTATTTCTGTACAGGTTTCGCAAAATCGATTAGTCATTACTCCACGATAACTTAATTAACCCTTGCTTCTTGATATGGTGGGCGTTTATTTCAACGCCCGTTTTTTGGCGCTCTAACGCTCGCCTAAACAGCCGCGACCCGCTGTTTACGGAGCAGCCCACTGGTGACGCGAGTCTGTTTTAAAGCGCTTGTTATGAGGTGCTATCTCCGCCACCAAGTCAACGCCTTTGATTCGTGGTTCCAAAATATATTTATAGAATCACACTCACCACCATAGAGATTTATATCAAAACATCCTGGCTTTGACTGATACCCTTTAAACACCTCACCAAACTCTTCTTTAATAGACTCACTATCAGATTCGTATAACCGAATAGTTACTTTTGAGCCACATAATGCTGCTTGTCTGCCAGGTTGATCCAGACTAAACTCCAACGCAGCAGGAGCCATAGTAGAAGATGGGAACACTCTAATTTGAAAAGTTGTTTCTTTATATCCAACTAACATTTCATCTAATTTACCATCGCAGTCAATATCAGCGACCTTCTTTGAACCGTCATCCCATTTATATTCAGATGCAAAGCTTGGTAAAACGATTAGCATGACGACTATGAGAATGACTCTATTCAATTCTGAACCTCATAACGCCATGCTTTGGTGCAGCCGGAACGCAGTTTAGGCTGTCCCAGCGCGAAGCACGACAAAAGCAACTTGTTATGTGTTTTTACCATAGCCGTTTTTTGAGGTTTGCATATTCAGGTGCCAAGGCTTTAGAACCATGATTATCAAAAAGTACCCTTATGGTTCTCTCTCCTGTTTCCCAAATATAGCCCTCCTCTACTACTCCTTTACCGAAAATTGGATGTTTGACCTTGTCGCCTGTCCGAAGAATACCTAGGCCTTGTATCTCAATTTCATTAACTTCGGTTGCGTCCTTTTTATTTGGCACGTTTATTCACCTTCATTACGCATAACAGATATATTAACAAGCCCCCATGTCTCGTTATACATTTTTATGCGCATTTTCCCCATGATGCTATATTGTCAGACATCATTTCAAAAAAACTACCGTACAGCCCGCTTTCTTTGAGTGGTACGTCTTTCGCCCAATAAGTAATTAGGTACTCATCTATATACGGGTTATATGTCTCAATATCTATACATTCGTAATCTTCATCATAGCCAACGTTTATAGCTACAAAGTTAACGGGGATCTCACCCTCTTCCCTTAGTTCCTTATTGATATTCAATATATGGCTTGGATTATCAAAATCCGGCCCAATGCTAGCCAGCCAATTTCCATAATTCTTTGTTCGTTTAGCAAATTCCACGATGCTTTTTGGAAGTTTGATATTTAAGGTATTTTCTATATCGGTTACTGACACCGTAGTAGGTGCTTCTGCTCTACATACGATAGGCCCTATAGCTTCATCGTATTTCTTTGCTAATTCTTCAATATTCATTTTCTTACGCATAACGACCAAGCTCAATGGAAAGCGAACGAAGTGAGCTGTTCCATTGGAGCTTATTATTATGCGCTTTTGCTTTTAATTTCAATTGCATTTTCAACCACATATAGTTGACCATCTTCATGGGCCAAATCTAAATAGCCAGGTAATTTATCGGAATTGACTTCTTTAAGAGCCCATAAACATGCTATTTTTTGATACTGAAGGCCAGATGCCCAAGCTTTTTCCGCAAAATATTCAGTTTCACTTGATTTTAATTGTGCTAAAGACATAAGTGACATTCTTGATGTGTACTCATCTTTAAAATGTATGGTTTGAAGTAATATCTCTTCCGCCTCTTTGGTGTTACTTTTTATATTTCCTAGTGCAACGACGAATAAAGGAATTGCATCCTCATAATTTGATCTTATGACTTTTGAAGATAAAAAGAGAAGTAAATTCTCATCTTTTGGTATTTCGCTGAATATTCTTTCTTCTACAAATGTTGCAGAAATAAGAAAAAATGTGGCATCTAGTAAATTTGAAGTGTAATCACTGATTTTTGCAGTAGACACAAACTCTTTTGCCAAGGCAAAAAGGTCTTCTCTTAAATCGTAATCAGGCAAATCATTAACAAAATGCACAGCATATTTTCCTTCATACTGTTTAGCCCACTGTCGATAATCTGATTTCATATTTTATTGAGCATAACCAGGGTGTAGAAAAATTAGAACATAAAAAGTAACATGGTTCGCGACGCTCTTCTACGCTCATAGAACTGTACTTTTAGAGCGTAGCCATAAAAATATTCACGTAGGATCGAATTTTGTTCAGAATTATTAATCATTTATTACTCTTTAAAATATCATCTTAATTTTTCTACAGCCTGAACGCCACGCTCTGCGGGAATTTGAGAGCGTCAGCGAACAAATTATCCGTAGCAGCAACTTGTTAGATGAAATCAAATTGGTTCACCTGCATCAGGGTTGTCTTTATAAAACGTAACTAACTCTTGAAATTTTAAAATATACTTCTGCAATCTATCTGAATGTTTTTCTGAATCAAGAAAAGGCTTTCTCTTTCCAATAACTAGAGTGTCTATATATTCTCCTTTATTATTCCTATAAGCACTGTCTTCTAGGTTTCGATAAGGCGCTAATAGTGGAGATTTTACCTTTGGAACGATTTTAGAAGTTAACCAAGCTATTTGTTCAGTAGTGAAAACATTCGATGAAAAGTATAACTCTTCAAGGTTTTTCATCCTGATAATTGGCTCAGCTCTTCGGTCTGCAAGTTTTGAAGAAAAGTTGAGTGTTTTTAATGTACTAATTTGGGTTAGTGTTTCTAAAGAATCTATCTCACTTTGCTTCCAAATCCCACCATCAATATCGATTTCGATTAAAGAGTTAGATTTAGATATCTCTGATATTGTTTGCACGTTTTGAAAGTCTCTTAAATGCAAAAAAGTTAAACGAATATTTTTAGAAAAATCCCAGAGCGATTTGCTTTTAGTATTCCAAAACCAATCGACACCTTCAATATTTTTTAATGTTTCAAGTGGTGTCAAATCTTCCACCCTTGGGCATTTCCAGAAATTGATCTTTCTAAATTTTGAACCATATTTAAATATCAAGTATTCGAATGTATCTTGCCTAAGCCCACTAATCGAAAGCTCAGTTGCATCAGACTCCTCTAGTTCCGATATTTGGTCTTTTGTGATTTTTCCACCAGTAATACCTTCTGCATACAGCTTTATATGGCTATCTTTTTCTTCCATTATTTTCATCTAACGCCGTGTTAATTGCTTTGGCTGAGATGGCGGTATTTTTTCGGCCTTTTTGCAAAAATGGCGACAGCTTACCCCAATCCGATTGAACACCTTGTTAGGGCTTTTCATTTGGTGGTTTCCTATTGCCCCAGTCCATCAAATTACTACCATCAATCCCGATCACTATTCTTGCGTATACTTCTTCGTTTTTCCATGGAATACGCCAATAATGCTCTTTAGAGCCATCAATTAATTCATAGACTCCGATATAAACTAAATCATTAGCTTTCAATGAACCTTCATCGAAGAGAGACTCCCCAAGCTCTCTCCTAAGATAGTGAGGGAGTTCTCTTTCAGTCTCTTCATCTAAGCCAGTTTTTCCAAACCAATCAGCTTCTTCTTTGACTTTATATTCAGCCTCCATTCTTTGAAGCTGTTCTTCGACTGCCTTTTTATAGGCTTCAGAATTTAACTGAGATTTTATACTTGCTCCAATTTCTGCAGCATCTTTCTCATCCATACCTTTTTCCTTGTTGTCACAAGCCACTAGAAATAGGACGGCTATCGATAACACGATGATTTTCATTTGTGTGCCCTAACGCCCCAGCTCACAGGAGAACGACCGAAGGGAGTGAATCCTGTGCAGCTGATTGTTATAAGTCATTTTTCAAATAGCACAGAACGTATTTGGAACGAATAACTTCTCCATTCGCTTCTGCCTCCTTAATTGCAGCTTCAATAAGCTTTCCATCAGATAGCTCCGTCTCAATATTGTTTTCTTCAACGAAGCTTTCCAATCTCCAAGCATCGAACCCATTTATTTGACCCTTCTCTCCTAAGTCAAAATCCACTTTAACTTTTCCATCATTCATAGCTATACCATATCCATGAATGAAATAACGTACACCACAAGAGGTTTCACCACGTTGATCTGCTTCAATACCGGTCCATTCTGTGTTTGAAATAGGCAGTTCTACATTTAGATGCTACGCAACTCTTGGGAAAAGCAATTCTACCGATTTCTGATACTTTTTTATTAAATTTAGCAGCTCTGCATTCATGACTTATAACGCCTAGCTCAGCCGAGGAGGCGCGACAGCGCCGATGTCGGCTGGAGTGACGTGTTATAACCTATTTTAGCACTAGAGTTAATGTAAAAAATAAAAATGCAGCCAATACGCATATTGTTTGCCATTTAACCAACCCCCAAGTAGAAGCACCAAGATCTGACGCAATCTCTTGGACACCCATAAATAAAAGTTGACAATACAGTCATTCTTTTCTATTTTCAACGCATTCATTAATCTCAAAGGAGTGAGTTATGCCCCAGGCACGAAAAACCCAAATCGCGATCGAATCCACCCCGTATTATCACTGCACTTCGCGCTGCGTACCCAAAACGCTTCGCGGGGCAGGCTCTCCGTCGAGCCTTTCTCTGTGGGCAGGATGCGAGTAGAGGTCAGGACTATGAACACCGTAGAGGTTGGATTGAGCATCCGTTTAACGGGCAATTATGCTTTGGATTTAGCTGAGTAGATCGCGTTCTGCGAAATCAGCGACATTAAGCGGGACCTTAATGCTTTCCTATTAAATTATTGCGTAAAAATAAAAATCACCCAGTTGCTTTGACCCTATTCTTAAAAGCTGGGTGTCCTTTATATAGCTTTTTTGCGGCCTTTATGCAAAAAAGGCGACAACTCACGGAGTTCCGTAAGCTGTGCTTGTTAAATTTTATTTCCTGATATATATGCATATATACTAACTAAAAGCTTACCTCCTATGGAAAAAGCGAACAATCCGGGTATACCAAACAAGCCAAATACTAAAAGACAACCAAAGAAAACAAACCATCCAGACAAGGTTGTTTTGTAAGGTGTCTCATTTAGACCCGATACAAGAAAAACCATTCCTACAATTATTGTAATAAGAATTAGAAATATGTTTTCAATAGGGCCATGTGCTGAATAAATTGCAATAGACTCAATTAAAGGGAAACTAACCAAGTAGGCAGATAAGATAAAGCAGCCAATTGCCGCAATTATGATGGCTAAGCCTATACCTATACTTTTAAATTTTTCCAGCACTCAGCACCTTGTAAAAAATTTAACGCTGCCAGCAATTGAGGCGCGTTTTTAGCGACTTCAATTGGCTGGCCTTGTTAAGCAATTTTACCACCAGCGGCTTTTATATAATCAATTATTGATTCTCGATTGCTATCAGTAAGACAGGACGATGGCAAAGTAAAAAACTGGGCTTTCGACAGAAAGATGAGCCAATAATCCTTAAACTGCCACAACTCCGTTACACTTGACCAATTCATTGTGCTCGTTCCTATGATCGATTCTAATTCAAAGCAATCTGGATTCATCTTAAACGTAGAATTCGAACCTTTCAGCTCCCTAAACTTGCCAAGCGTATTTCGATAATGGTTTATGTAAAGAACCGATGAAAAAAGAAACCCCATTAATACAACACTACCCATAGCTCCTACAAGCCAAGACCGCTCACCTTTAAGAACAAAGTAAATTGTACCTGCTAGCATTGCTAAAAGTACCAATACAAATAATGGTCCAACGGAACGCCACCAGAATGACCTTACCGCCTTCTTTAGTAGGTCTTCAGAATAGATTAATGTTATTTCATCCATGCGATACTCTTGGCTGTATGCTTAACGCTTGGCTCACCGGATGGCTGAATCGCAGCGTAAGCCAGTCCGGTGCAGCCACTTAAATTTTATAGTTGCGATGCTTCGCTTTGCTGCTTTTGACGCTTTTCAACTTCGCTTTGTTGATTAAAAGCGCGCATTAAATCGTCCCGAATGTAATTCATGGTCATTTCGAAGCTCAAATGCGGAGCCTCAAGAGTGATCTCTGTTCCGCCATCACGATATGTCGCAGACTTATTCCCAACAAAAGGAATATTTTGGCTTACTCGCTTGTACTTACTTCCAAGTGTTTGATTCAGATAGTCGAATTTCGATTTAGGGAGAGTGGTAAGAACCGCGATAAGTACGCCTTTTGTGTCAAAGATAGTCGTTACCTTTTGAAGTCTATCAAAATTAATAGCTGACGTAGGTACTGAGTACATGTTGCCGTTACTGTACTTATTAGTACCTGTGTGCTGGACGTTGTACATCGACTTAAGTTGGGTTTCCGTAGTCTTCCCCAGTTCCATGTTAAAAATGGTTAGGTCAGCGAAAACAACTGAGCTAAACAAAGATATTGCAAGGGCGATTCCCTTTTTCATGGATTACTCCTTTTGGTTGGTTTGAAATTTAACGCATTGCTCTGCGGCAGTTTTTAGTTGGTGGCTTTTGCGCTAAAGTGGCTTGTCCACGCGCAAAAGACGCCGACTAAAAACTGTCCGTAGCAGCAACTTGTTAGCCACGATTTTTGAGTAATGCATGTTTCCTTGGTTGTTCATAATTATAAGTGTGTTCTACATAATCACTTTTAAAACAAATACCACTTAACACAACATTACCGTCAATCACACACACTTTATCCAACGAATTTATTGAATAATAATACTCTGACACTGGTATCGGATGCACTACTAATTGATGTAAAGCATCATAAGCAATAAATTTAATTACCCCTTCAAACTCTTTTGGGTAATTAATAGCTAAATTTGGCAACTCTGGCCGACCTATATCACGATATGCCGACAACTCGGGAAAATCATCAACATCATCATCTTCAATTTCACTTAGTCGGAATTCGCCGAACACTTTACTAAGTTTTTCTATAAAATGATCAAGTGAAACTTCAAAAGTATAATTCAAACTTACAAAATCTTTCCAACGCTGCATTTGACCATAATTCATATTGGCAATCTGAAGAAGCTCAAATTTAATATTTTCTGAATTTATAAGTGCCTTCATATTGCCTCATTGGCTAGACAAAATGATTCCCTTAGGTGCTAGCCTCCAGAGTATCGCGGGTTAGCAAAGCCAGAGCCATAATATATGCTCTACACATATAACCGGAGGCTAGCATGAGTAAAGATACACTAATTTTCATTGGTCTGGATACCCATAAAGAATTTTCTGAAGTGGCTTATACGGACGATAACACTGGGTCCACCTGCCATCATTATGGCAAG
>JBNKMF010000053.1:0-35449 GCA_050292965.1 Gammaproteobacteria bacterium
TGCTGGCAAAGACCCTGACCTCGGTATATGCCAAACCCATCGCCGCAACCATGACACGTACAGCAAGTACCTCAGGCTATGAGCTTGGCCTGCTTGCTGCAGCTGGTGCCCTGACCATCATACCAGGCGCGTTTGTTATTTATTTTGTACGCAACCATATCGCCAAAGGCTTTGCCCTGGGTCGAGTGTAAGTATGAACATGGAGATATCGATATGTTAGATTTATCCTGGATGGCCTGGACCTGGCCGACAGCAGCTTTTTTTCTATTCATCCTGTTCTGCCTTCTAGTAATGGCAGTATGGGAGCATTATTCACCCGGTGGTAATCCGCGCAACGGCATTCTGGGTCTTGATACTACTCGAGGAGATCGTTTATTCATCTCTATACTCGGCAGTATTTTCATCTCTCTTGGATGGCTAGCTGCATTTAGCACGCCGCTATGGGGTGCCGTCATCATTTCGGTTTTTTATAGCTTTTTTGTTTTTAAATGGGTTTAACCCAGACAGGGATGGATATGACCAATGCTCACTCGTAACAAAAGTGCTGAAAATGAGCTTATTGACCTACTGGTCATTGGCGGCGGTATTAATGGTTGCGGTATCGCTCGAGATGCAGCTGGACGCGGCCTGAAAGTAACGCTATGCGAAAAAGATGATCTGGCATCGCATACTTCATCGGCCAGTACCAAGTTAATTCATGGCGGCCTGCGCTACCTCGAACACTACGACTTTTTACTGGTACGCCACTCCTTGCAGGAACGTGAAGTCCTGTTGCATAGCGCGCCACATATCATCTGGCCACTACGTTTTATACTGCCGCATCATACCGGCTTAAGACCGCGTTGGATGTTACGCCTGGGACTGTTTCTATACGATTATATTGGTGGCAGAAAAAAGCTGCCCGCATCCAATAGTGTAAATCTGAATAAACATGTTGCCGGTGATTTTCTCAAAGCAGAATTCACCCGTGCTTTTGAATACTCCGACTGCTGGGTACAGGATGCACGACTGGTGGTACTGAACGCACGCGATGCCTCTGAGCGAGGAGCCAATATACTCACGCATACCGAATGCATCGACCTGCAGCGCCATACCGATCACTGGACTGCTACGCTTATCGATAAGCATAGCGCAAAACAGCAAACCGTTAACTGTCGAGCAATAGTGAATGCCGCTGGTCCCTGGGTAGACAACACACTTGGCCTTTATAATAAATCGACCAGAGCGCGCTCGGTAAGACTGGTAAAAGGCAGTCATATAATTGTTAAAAAGCTGTTCGATCATAAGTATCCCTACATCTTTCAAAATCAGGATGGCCGTATTCTTTTTGCTATTCCCTTTGAAAACGAATTTACCCTGTTAGGTACTACCGATCATGACTTTCAGGGCGACCTGAATAATGTAAAAATTGATACTCAGGAAATCGACTATATCTGTCAGGCCGTTAGTCAATACACCAAAACACCTGTTACAGCTGATCAGGTAGTATGGAGTTATTCTGGCGTTCGGCCACTGTTTGATGACGCTAGCGATAATGCGAGCAAGGTCACCCGAGACTACGAGCTGGATCTGGATTTGAATGGTGCTCCGGTAGTCTCTGTTTATGGCGGTAAGGTGACTACCTACCGTAAACTTTCTGAACAGGTACTCGATCTGCTGCAGCAACCTCTGGATATTACACAACCAGCCTGGACTGCACCCAGCACCCTGCCCGGTGGAAATATTGAGCAGGCTGATTTCGATAAATTCCTGACACAGGCTAAAATCAGATACAACTGGCTGGATCAGACTATTGTGACCGACTACTGCCGCAACTACGGCACTGATATCGACACCATTCTTCAATCCTGCCAACAACCACAGGACCTGGGTGAATATTTTGGTGGTGGACTATATGAATGCGAGGTAATTTTTTTAATGCGCCATGAATGGGCTTATCATAGCGATGATATTTTATGGCGCCGCAGTAAAAAAGGTTTAAGACTCAATGAGAGTGAAGTAGTACACCTGCAGCAATGGATATCTGATTTTTATAAAAAGTATAACCCTAATCCGAATATCACGGAGATAAAACATGAGCGAATTAATTCTTAGCATCGATCAGGGTACAACCAGTACAAGAGCAATTATATTTGGCACCAAAGGCCATGCCGTTGCTACCGCCCAACAGGAATTTGAGCAATTCTTCCCGCATTCAGGCTGGGTAGAACATGATCCTGAAGAAATCTGGTCAAGCACTCAGGATGTCTGTAAAAAAGTATTATCTGAAGTTGGTAAGGTCAGCGTTATCGGCATTACCAATCAACGCGAAACTGTAGTCGTCTGGGATAGAGAAAGTGGTCAGGCATTACACAAAGCCATCGTCTGGCAGGATACTCGAACCGCTGATCTCTGCACCGCATTAAAACAACGAGGTCTGGAAGAATCTATTCGAGACAAAACCGGTCTTGTCATTGACCCCTATTTTTCAGCCACAAAAGTCGCCTGGATACTGGATCATGTCGACGGAGCCAGAGAGCTCGCCAATCAGGGCAAACTGGCCTTTGGCACCATAGATAGTTTTCTGATCTGGCGTTTAACCGATGGCAAGGTACACGCCACCGATGCCACTAATGCCTCACGCACCCTGTTATTCAATATACACACACAACAATGGGATGAAGAATTACTCGACATATTTAATGTCCCTGCAAGCATGTTACCCGAGGTTCGTGATTCAGCCGCTGACTTCGGGGTAAGCAGTAAACAGGCGATAGACCACGAAATACCAATTGGTGGCGTCGCTGGTGATCAACAGGCCGCAGCCATAGGGCAAAGCTGTTTTAAACCTGGTAGTATCAAAAGTACCTACGGCACAGGTGGATTTGCATTAATCAATACAGGCAATGAAATAGTCAATTCAAACAGTGGGTTATTGAGTACAGTCGCCTATCGTTTAAACGGCGAAACCACCTATGCACTGGAAGGGTCTATCTTCATCGCGGGTGCTGCCGTGCAATGGCTGCGTGATCGCATGAAGATCATACAGGACAGCAGCCAGACCGAGACTCATGCACGAGAACTTGCCAGTAACGATGGCGTTTATCTGGTTCCTGCATTTGTCGGCCTCGGTGCGCCCTACTGGAACCCGAATGCCAGGGGTGCTATTTTCGGACTCACCCGCGATACTGGTCCTGAACACTTTTCTAGAGCGGCATTAGAATCTATTGCCTATCAAACCTACGACCTGATGCAGGCAATGAGCAAGGATACCAGCTATGCCATAGACACTCTGAGAGTGGATGGCGGCATGGTAGCCAACCAATGGATGTGTCAGATGCTTGCGGATATTCTGGACATCGACATAGAAATACCGGTAGTTACCGAAACTACCGCCCTGGGGGCAGCCTATCTGGCCGGATTACAGGCAAACCTGTTTGATTCCACCGAGACCATCTCACAGCTGTGGCTAAAAGCCAGCACCTTCAAACCTGAAATAGAGCCAGAGTTGCGAGATGAATTATTAAAACAGTGGCAACTGGCGGTGAGCAGTGTTGATAACATGGGGAAGGCAGGGTTTTAACTAGACCGCAGCCCACTCTGTGGAGTCATGATTCCATCCAGACCACTTAACTCATAAATCACCGTAGTTTACCCACTACTAGTCCTGACGGGTTATACACCCCTGGCTGAGCCGTCGCATGTATATTGCACTACTTTGACTGCATTGACCTGGCAGCTCCCTCTGATGCGGCAGGCATTTACAGCTGTTGCGGTTTTGATATGCCAGGTTCCCACCAGGCTACTTCCTCTTATAGAAGCAAAACTTAGCCGTTGCTCCGATTGGATCGCCAAAAGTGCTGTTACCGCAGGCGGCACTGCCAGTGAAAACTGCTGTATTATAGCTTCCACTGGCACCATAGCGGACTTCTCTGGTGCCATCAAAGCTACAGATATCACCTTCGTTGCCGCAGAAAGCCCAGTCCGTCGGCACTTCATTAGCCGCAACCTTGACTTCACACACCTTTTCAACACTATGGATAGGATCACCGAAAACACTGTTGCTGCAGGTAGTTTTATCGCTAAAACTGCCCGAATAATAGCTACCGTTGGCACCATAACGCACTTCGCGAGTGCCACTAAATTCACACAGCTGACCTTCATTCGCACATAGAGTCCAACCTGAGAAAGTACCAGTATTAAGGCTATATTTAATCACCTCAATTTCACTGGACGTGCCATTTAGCGTACCTTTCTGGGCATAAACGTATAACGTATTACTACCGGATTTCAAACCTGAAATATCGATCAATGGCTCGGAATGATTAAAACGACCATTATCATCCACACTCACGACCGTCCAGTCGGAGTAGCCGCTGGCAGCAGAGGCCGAAGCAATCTGGATGTTGGGCATAATTGCGTAGATGTTGCCCATGCTGTCATAAGCCAGTTTCGAGCGATTAGCCCAAATTTTAGTACTAATGCCAGTGTCGTTTTGCAACCACTTACCATTGGTGTCACGCCAGTAATGCATCTGCTTATTGATGCCAGCAGCATCACGGCGGGCAAAAACATGCACCCTGCCCTGCAGATCCACAATCATGGCCTCCTGATTGATCAGCCCCGAATCGGTTGGAATAGTGTAGATTTTCACATCGGAATCAAGCGTAATAAAGCTTCTACCGGTGCTAGCAACCAACGCTCCGGTATTGTTGCGCCAGGTGCTACCATAATCGTCACTGTAGGCATACATAATATCGTGATTAGAATTGCCACCGAAGTTTTCACGCCAGACCCAGGACGCATGCAAACGATTGTTCTGATCAAATTGAATGCCAAAGAAATAGGCATTAGCATCACCACCGTTATAGCTGTTCTCAATGAATTTACCCAATTGCACCCAACTGCCGTCATTATCGTAACGCCAGAGCCAGCTTTCTCCATTACCACTTTGCCCCAGGCGGCCTTCAAACAGGAGAGTACCGTCGGGTGCGGTAATAAAACGAGGGTAAGTTAACGATGAGATCACTCCGTTATTCAGGTGGTTTTGCACTGCCCCAAACAAGGATGAGCTCCAGCTATAACTGGAGGGGTTATTGGCCACACCAGCACTGGAGAAGCGGTAATGTAAATTATCATCATGATGGTCAAACGCCAGATGTATACGGCCATCCACCGGTGAAATACCAATGGAGATATTGTTGTGGTTGTCATTAGTGCTTTGGGTGTAGTCCGTCAACACCAGACCTTCCCAGCTGCCATCAGGTAACTTTCTGCGTTTAATGGCCACATGCCGGTTTGCATCGTAATAGGCCGCATATTGCCAGCCCTTGTAGGTCAGCAAAGAATCCTGAGAATAGGACATACTGTTCAGATAGCCATTACCATAGCGGGAATCCCACCAGGTAGAGGCATCAGTAGCCATAGTGGACTCTTCTATTTTGCTGACGCAAGGCGCTGCTTGCAATTGTGTACTAAACAAACCAAGAAGAATTATCAGTGCAAAAGCACGTGGCAGTGATAAAGATCTCATTGTTACTTTATATCCTCTTAGCTAGATGATATTCCTGAATTACAGGAATCTTTGGAGAACCCGCGTTAGAGTCTACCAACAACTTTATACACCCCATGCACTTGATATCATCGGGGATGCACCTGACAGACCAATTATTTTTAAATATGATTTTGGATAACATCCCTATTTATTCATCAAATCTGATCGCGTCATTACAGAAATTGATTGTAATAGAATATATGATTGTTTTTTAAGTAAATTTTGCTCCATTTTTGATTGAAAAAGATCGATGCAAGGGACAGGCTCGCCATTCAAATTTGGGAGGTTTAAAGAAATGAGAAAAGCCGCCTGACCATGATGGTATTGCACTAAGCAGTTCAATCCGCATAAGAAACTTCAATTTTCGATGACAGGAACTGTCATCCGAGAATCTACAAGTCAGGCATATTTCAATCCCTACACCCGCTCATCCTTGCTGCACATTCGCGATCCATAGACATTGGTAAGGCTGTAATTCTAGCGTGCCACGCAGATCTTCAAATTCGACATCGGATAGTAAATCAACCCATCTTTGTGTCTCGACCAGATTAATGCTACCCAGCGCCAGTTGTTGAACCTCATTCTTAATATTGTGGATACAGAAAATACTCTGACGTCTTTTTCGGCTCTGGCGCCAGAAGGCAAATATACCTTCTCCCAGATGCAGGGTGTACTGAGTTGCATTAGGATGGAACGCAGCCTGTTTGATTCGGATTGAAATCAGTTTTTTTAACTGCCCTAGTACAATTGAGTGATGTGAATTCTCATCATTTAACAAGCCATTCAATTTATCGCAATCCCACACATGCCGATTGATTGCCCGGTTATTACCCGATGCCTCCATTCGATGTAAATCATTTTCTGTTGCCAGCAGACTGTGAATATAAAATGCAGGTATGCCTTCGAGACCCAGCATGATGGTATGCGCACAGATAAAGCGCTCAATCTGCCACTTATCCTTGCCTTCGATGGTGCCACTTAAAGCATCAAACAGGCTAATGTTTACTTCATAGGCGCGAACTTCATCGAGCGACAGATTGCGCCAGGATATTCGCCCTCCAAAAGCCTGCATAGTATCGATAATCTGTTGAATCTCTTCATCTGTCAAAATCCCTTCTACCGGACGCAGGCCAATGCCATCATGTGATGCCACAAAATTAAGATAGGTTGTTCCGTCCTGAGCTGGCGGCATACTCATCAGCCAGTTATTCAGATAATAGTTATTACCACTAATCAGTCCATGCAACAATAAAGGTGGCAGTGCAAAATTATAAATCACATGTGCTTCGTTAGCGTTACCAAAATAGGCAAGATTTTCACGGTTAGGAATATTAGTTTCGGTAATAATAATCGCACGCGGATTACGGTACTCAATCAAAGTACGCAGCAAGCGCACCATTTCATGGGTTTGTGGCAGGTTCAGGCAATTGGTACCTACCTCTTTCCACAGAAAAGCCACCGCATCAAGACGAAATATCTGAACGCCTCTGTTCAGGTAATAATCAATAATACTGACCATTTCCTTGAGTAATTCAGGATTGGCAAAATTCAGATCCACCTGATCGTGACTAAAAGTACACCATACATGCTTAACACCATCAGCGGTTTCAACTTCACGTAGTAGATCATTGGTACGCGGGCGAGTAACCTGCGAAAGATCGGTCTCTGGATCCAGACTGATAAAGTAATCCTTTTCAGGTTCATCACCATGTTTGAATCGTTCGAACCATTCGCTGCGCGAACTACAGTGATTGATGACCAGATCAGCCATTAACTTAAAGCTAACCGCTATTCTTTCGATATCCACCCAACTGCCTAAAGTGTCATTAACCTGTTTGTAGTTTATAACTGAAAATCCATCATCCGAACTCCAGGGATAAAAAGGTAGAATGTGTAATCCATTGATGACTCCAGAGAAATGCCTTTCAAAAAAACGCCTCAGTGTTCGTAATGGTCTCTCGCCTTCTTTTACAAAGGTATCGCCATAGGTGATGGCAATAACATCCGACTGATTCCAGTTATTTTCATGTAGCCTGGGCTTTTTACAGATGACATCCAGCCCCATTATCTGAATTAACTGTCGCGCAAGCTGCTGGTTGTCGTTATCTGGGTAGATTAAGTTTAAATGAGTTAAAACTTTTTCGCGCAACTCAGAATTTTTCTTTTTCATACTCGTTACTTATACAACTCGTGATCTTTATCTACTGCTTCAAGCAATTGTTCAAAGATATCAGGGATAGCACTGGCAACTCGGTTCCAGTGCGGCACAAAGGGCTGTTCCATCGGTTTATTGAGGAATACATGCCCCGCTTTCATAATATTTTCAGCAAATAGTTCAACCATCTTTTCTTCTTCATGAGTGTCAAAATCAAGCCCATTCATGGTTGCATCGCTGTGGTAACTATCGATCAGATCTAGCGCAACTCGATAGTAGGTGGCTTTCAGGCTACGAAAAATCCCTTTGTTAAAAACATGTCCATCGGTGGCCAGTTTGCGAAACAGGGCCTTGGAGATATCTATAGACATCTTGGATAGCCCGCCTTCATCATTATCCTCTGACACTTCCTGATGCTTGTGATCGTAGATATCCGCAATCTCAACCTGACTGATACGTCGGGTTGAGTAATTACGCGCCATTTCCAGTAATACGCCTACTTCAAGCCCCCAGTCACTGGGAATACGTAAACCACTCATTACGTCTTTACGCATGGAAAACTCGCCCGCCAGCGGGTAGCGAAAGCTGTCCATAAAGGTCAGGTATTCCTGATGACCAAGATTATTCTGCAATGCTCGGATCAATGGTGTGACCAACAGACGAGATACACGCCCACCCAGATTATTATTGGCAACGCGCGAGTAATAGCCCTTTGCAAATTGATAAGAAAAAGCGGGATTGGCTACCGGATAAATCAGGCGAGCTAATAATGACCGATCATAAGTGACAATATCGCAATCGTGTAATGCGATAGCTTCACTTTTTTTCGATGCCAGCATATACCCCATGCAGTACCACACATTACGCCCCTTACCCAGCTGATTAGGTGACAGGCCTTCTTTTTGCAGGATGTCGTCAATTTTTTTCAGATTCGGGCCATCATTCCAAAGAATTTGATGATCCTGTGGCAAGCGCTCGAAGTACTTGATGGCATGTTTGTATTCAGCCTCACTAGCTCTGTCCAGCCCTATCACAATTTGACTCAGATAAGGCACCTTTTCCAGCTCGTCGACTATATTGGCTAAAGCCGGGCGTTCCAGTTCGGAATACAGCGCCGGTAGAATCAATCCCATTGGTCGGCTGCCTGAGAAGCGCAGCAGGTCTTTCTCAATTTCCTCGACGGGTCTTTTTACGATGTTATGCAGAGTTGTTACTTTGCCACTTTGAAAACTATCAGCCATTACCTTCTCCTGTCTTAAGTTCTTTTTGTATTAATTTAAGCGCCGATTGTACGCCCTCATCCCATCCCTCTGGTGCCTGCTGCTGTGTTCGGATCAGTTTATTGCTAGATGGGTTAAGGTTTTCGCTCGAAGGCGAGTTCACTACTACGGCTATATCTGACTGTGACAGCATAGCTGCATCATTCGGGCTATCACCCAACGCAATTACACCGTACTTCGCATTAAAAGCAACTTCGTATAATTGCTTGAGACGTTGTATAGCTACCCCTTTATCCGTTTTACCCAACAGGTGTAAAAAGCGCCCACCCTTAAGCACTCCAAATCCCGACAGCATGGCTAATTCAGCAAATTCCTGCTCCTGTTTTGCATTGTCAAAGTTTAAGGGGATAGAAAACTGTCGATTCTGCGCCGCTACTGCCTGCTGTTTATCCAGTCCAGTCAATTGAATCGCCTCATCTAGCGAACAGCTACTGAAATCGATAGCCGGAGGTTTGTGCTGTAGTAAGAAAGCAGCCAGAGTAACAATGGACTCACCCAGAATAATCACCTGATAACCAGTAAAACTATGATCAACCCACAGCCCTTCAAGTACAATATCAGAGAAATATCCCTGTGGAATGAATATTGCTGAACCATTTTCTACTACAAATGGATGCTGGATATTTAATCTTTCAATCCAGCTTTGCAGCTCGGCAAAGGTTTTACTGGTATTTAAAATCAGCGGTATATGCTTCTGCTGTAACTCAGCCAGCACCGGTAAAACTGCCTCATAACTATAATCATGATGATTGAGTAATGTACCGTCCATATCGCTGACGATGAGCAGTTGGTCAAACATTAATTTGAACTCCCGACAATCTGCATGGATTGAATTCGATGATCATTATCGATCTTTAAAATAATATCAGCCGTTGCGGGCAACCCTTTAAGGCATGAACGTGTAATTCGTTCATAGTGCTGGATAAAGCGAATCAACTGCTGCTGATCCATCACACCCTGACTGGATTCTGCGGCCGCTTTTTTTAGCTTATGCTCCTGCAGCCCCCGCCATTCATATACTTTTTCAAACGAAGGGATTTGCATAAAAACCAGACTGTCTGCCTGAGAAAACAGATTGATGTGATACTGATGCAACTGCTGGTTAACATAGTTACGCCATACGGCTTTTTCATCTTCATCTTTTTCCAGATCATTAATCGGTGTTTTCAATTCCTGTTCACTTTGCAAAGGTGCATGATTACACCAGCCCTCGAATAAAATCACATCCACCGGGCTATCAAGCAATGGCCACAGTGATTCATCTGCTCGATCATCTATAGATTTATCAAATACAGGAATTCGGCAAGGAGACTGTGCTGAACAATTTTTCAGACTTTGTAAGGTATTTTTTGCTAATTCTATATCGTGAGTACCCGGTACACCGCGCGTAACGAACAGTGGGTGCACCTGTTGCGCTAGCTGTTTACGTTGTGCTAGCGTCAGATAAAAGTCATCTATCGAAACTACGGCACTGCTCAGATTAAAATGATGCTGCAGGATGAGTTTTAAAAAAACCGTCATGGTTGATTTTCCTGACCCCTGAGAGCCATTGATGCTGATCAGGCTACAGCGCCCTAGCGACCTTGCCTGAGTAGCAATGTGCTCAGCAAGCTGCAGCAAGTATTGCTCAACACCTTGCATAAACGTATCAGGCAAATCAAATTGCTGGATTTGCTGTTGCAACTGCTGACTTAATGAGTCCGAAAAAGTCAAAAAACCACCTCTTAATAATGCGGGTATACCATCATGCGTATTTTCATCTGCTTTTCCATTCTCAGATGCATCCCCTGATCTTGAGCGACTTTATTGCACCAAAATAAGGCTTTAGTTATAACAAGTTAAAGCCTACTTTCATATAGCACCATAATGGTGCGGATATTCTAATTAGCCAATCTATTGATTCCATACAAAAATACCTGACTCAAAGCGGCGGTTTACCCTTTCGCCTGCATCACAAACCCAGTAAAATCCACCCAGCTTTTAACCCAGTCAAAACTTTAGATGCATGCTCCCAAGCAAAGCCCAAATAATCATACGCCTTTAATCCAGGTAGAAAACCTGACTCGAGTTTATGGCAATACTAAAGCGGTCAATCAGCTCAGCTTCACCCTGAACAAGGGCGAGGTACTTGGCTTTCTGGGTCCTAACGGTGCGGGTAAATCGACCTGTATGCAGATGATCACAGGCAGTCTGGCTGCAAATTCCGGTCAAATCACCATCAATGGTTATGACCTGATCGACCACCCAATAGAGGCCAAATCCTGCCTCGGCTACCTGCCGGAAAACCCACCGGTTTATCGAGAGTTGACGGTAGACGAGTACCTGACCTATTGCGCCAAACTGCACCGTATACCACGCGCTCAAATCAGCTCAGCGCTGGATGAAGCCAAGGCGCACTGCGCCCTGGAAGATGTTAGCAAACGTTTAATAGGCAATCTGTCCAAGGGCTTCCAACAACGCGTGGGGATTGCCCAGGCCATTATCCATCAACCTCTGGTAGTGATTCTTGATGAGCCCACCGTAGGGCTAGATCCGATACAAATTCGTGAAATTCGCAGCCTCATCAAATCACTCGGGCAGGAACACAGCGTGATACTATCTACCCATATCCTGCCCGAGGTTCAGACTACCTGCAACCGAGTACAAATAATCCGCTGCGGCGAAATGATTTATAACTCATCGATAGAAGAATTAAATCAGCGTGGTAGCAGCAATCAGCTGAAAGTTGCTTTTCGTAGGCCGCCTGAGCAACAAGCCCTGCTGGAACTGGACGGTGTAACAACCGTTAACAGCATCGACACACAACGCTTCCAGATTCAGTTTGAAGATGCCGAATTCGCTCAGTCGCTGGTTGAAACCTCGGTCCAACAGCATTGGGGATTATTTGAATTGATTCCGGATAATACGTCACTAGAAGAAATCTTTGTTGAACTGACCTCTGCCGAAGCTGCTCCAACGCAAACTGAAGAGGTGGTAAACGCATGATTTTCACCATTGCCAAACGCGAAATTACCAGCATGTTCCTGTCACCTCTGGCGTGGATTATTCTGGCCGTGATCCAGGCCATTCTGGGTTATATGTTTCTGGCACAGATCGAAAACTATTTCACCCTGCAACCTAAGTTCATGCGTCTGGAAAACGTACCCGGTGTTACCGATGTCGTCGTCTCGCCCATATTCTCACTGGCTGCCATCATCCTGCTGATGATTATGCCGCTAATCACCATGCGTAGCCTGGCGGAAGAAAAAAAGAATAAAACTATCAATCTGCTTTTCTCTGCCCCCATCTCAATCACCCAACTGGTGCTTGGCAAGTATCTTGGATTGATCTTCTTCATCCTGATACTCACCTGTATGTTGATGTTAATGCCGCTATCGCTATTGCTCGGCACCCAGCTGGATCTCGGCAAACTTTCTTCCATCTTTATCGGTATGCTGTTATTACTCGGCAGCTTTGCAGCCATTGGACTCTATCTTTCAAGCCTAACCGAAAATCAGACCATTGCTGCTGTCAGTACCTTTGGCACCTTATTAATGCTGTGGATCATCGACTGGGTCACTGACAGCCTGGATCAGGGACAGTCGGTTATCGCTTACCTGTCGCTGATCAAACATCACCAGCCTTTACTGGAAGGGGTATTCAAAACCAGCGATGTCAGCTATTACCTGTTGATTATTCTGCTGTTCCTGGGATTAACCATTCGCCGGCTGGATGGCGACCGGCTGCAACACTAGATGCTAAACCATGAAACTGAATAACAAAACTCGTCTTCAGCTACGCATTCAGTCCAGCCTGTTTGTCGTTTTATTTATTGGCTTTGTGGGACTACTCGCCTGGTTGTCTACTCAGTATAGTTTTTCAATCGACCTCACAGCCAACCTGTCCAATAGTCTGTCGCCACCCACCCAGAGATTGTTAAACAGCATCCATCAACCGGTCAAAATCACCGCCTTTGTTTCACCGGTTAATAATACTAAGGACAACATGGATGCCATTTTTAATCGCTACCATGAAGTTCAGCCACTCATCGAGTACAACAGCATCAATCCTGATTTTGTGCCCGATCAATTACGTGATTTCAATATTCAACGCGATGGAGAGGTCGTTATTGAAGTGAATGGCCACCACGAGAATCTGCAACAGATCACCGAATCATCTATTACCAATGCACTGGCTAGACTGACACGTGAAGCTGAGCGCTGGGTTATGTTTATAGAGGGTCATGGTGAGCGAGATGCCTACGGCGCAGCCAATTTTGACCTGCAGCTGTTTGGTTCCAGGCTGGCTGAAAAAGGCTTTCAAATTCAACCCGTCAACCTGATGCAAAGCACCAGTATCCCGCATAATACCGACATACTGGTAATCGCCGATGCAACATCAGCTTTGCTCCCCGGTGAGATCGATATGATTAAACGCTATGTACAAGACGGTGGCAACCTGTTTTGGATGGCGGATATCTCACAGGATCATTCGCTGGATAGCCTGGCCGAACAACTCGAACTGGAATTTCTACCCGGCGTCATTGTTGATCCCAGCACCCAGATACTGGGACTTTCACGGGTCGATTTTGCACTGGTTGCCGACTACCCGCGCCATGTAATTACCAGCCAATTGAAAGCCCTGACCCTTTTTCCACGTGCGCAAGCTATGCAATTTAATGGTGAACAAAGCGACTGGCAGGCTGTTCCACTACTGGTGACCCAGGCACGTAGCTGGAATGAAGTGGGAGAACTTCAAGGCAAGATAACGCAGGGTGACCAGAACGCCGAAATTGCTGGCCCGTTAAATCTGGGCTACAGCCTGGAACGAAGTGTGCAAAAAGATGATGGCAGCCTGCGAACCCAACGCGTAGTCGTCACTGGCGATGCCGATTTTTTATCCAATCAGTATCTGGGCAATGGCAGCAATCTGGATCTCGGGCTGAACCTGTTTAACTGGCTTAGTCATGACGATAATTTGATTTCCATTTCTCCTCGTAGTGCACAGGATACCAAACTGGAACTGTCCAGCAACAGCCAGCTCTTCATCGCGCTCACCTTTCTACTGTTGCTGCCATTAGCACTGCTGGTTGCGGGCATCCGCATCTGGCTGGTACGCAGGAAGAGGTAAAAAAATAATGCTTAGCAGACGTTGGATCATAAACTACTTACTGTTAGTGCTGATTATTATCTTTACCTGGGTAGGGAATAAGTACCCGATTACCGAGGATCAAAAGTTCGATCGAGATGCGCTGACCAGGCTCAAACCCAGGCAAGTCAACAGTATCAATATTGAAACTCCCGATGGCAGCATTGAATTAGAGAAAAAAGATAATCGCTGGTTTATCACCAGCCCTTTTGTATGGTTTGCGGATAATATTGCTGTTGAACGCATAGCCAGTCTGGTGAGTACTAAATACCATTCAAAACTACCCAAAAGCGAGATCAACCTCTCCACACTGGGCCTGAGCATTCCCAAAGCCGTGATAACACTGAATCAACAAATGATTTACTTTGGCACCACCAACCAGATAGGAAACCGACGATATCTTATGACTGACTCCACCGTATATCTGGCTGATGATATCCATTATGCATTTATCAGCAATGGGATTTCAGGTTTGGTGGATAAACGCCTGCTGCCCACAGGCTCGGGGCTCAAATCACTACAGTTTCCTGACTTTACTCTGAATCATCAATCCGGCAACTGGATAAGCAGCAAAGATCCTCAGGACACCAGCGCTGTACAAAGGTTAATTAACAACTGGCAGAATCTGCAGGCATCAACGGTTAAAGCCTATGACCCAGGTCTGACCCCAATAAAGAAGATCATCGCTGAATTTGATAATGCCGAAAACAGCGAATTTTACCTACTCTCTATCCAGCCAGAAATCATCATTGCCCGGCCCGATATGAAGTTACAATTCCATTTCCCGGAACACCTGTATTATGAATTATTGTCGCTGGATCAAGCTCCTGCTAATTAACTTTTACCCCAGACTCGCGTTAATCGCCTTCACCATACCCTGTATTGCAAATGCCGATCCTTATGAAGGACTCCCCAAACTTGAGTGGGGTATAGGTATAGTTCAACTCTCAATGCCGGAATACCGGGGATCTTCTGTACAGAATAATCAATTGCTTCCTTTCCCGTACCTCAAATACCGCGGAGAAAAATTAAGAGTCGACGACGGTATAGAAGGTCGCCTGTTTAAAACCCCTGACCTGCTACTTTCCATCAGCGGTAATGGCAGCCTACCCAGTTCAAATAATGATTCAGAACGCACAGGCATGCAGGATCTTGATGCAACACTTGAATTCGGACCCTCGCTGGAGTTACGCCTGAAGTCGACCGATAACTCATCTTTATGGCTGGAATTACCGCTTCGCTTTGCAGTAGCACTAGGCGATAAAATTGACCCCATTGGCAAGACCTTCCACCCACGGCTGGCATGGCGCAAGCCAGCTAAGGACAAATATAACTGGAAGCTACGTGTTGCTGGAGGGCCACTTTATGCCGACGCTGACTACCATGGCTATTTCTATAATGTCGACAGCTCTGAAGTGACTGCTCAGCGAGCTGAATACACCGCAGCAACGGGTTATAGCGGAATGCGTCTGGATTTCACCTTTAGTCGACGCATCCAGAAATGGTGGTTAGGTGGTTTTATTCGTCTCGACGACCTGAATGCTAGTGAAATCGAAGACAGTCCTCTGGTTACTGATAACAGTAATTTAACAGCAGGTCTATCACTGGCCTACATCCTGTCTGAGCGATAGTTGTGCCTGAATTACCCGAAGTCGAAACAACCCTGCGCGGCATCGAGCCTTATTTAACAGGTCATGCCATCCATAAAATCATTATTTCTCAGCCAAAATTGCGCTGGCCGGTTCCCCCGGAAATCACTCAGCTTGAAGGCGCAAGGATACTCAAGTTACAACGACGTGCCAAATACCTGTTAGTGTCAACAGACCGAGGGCACATGATCTGGCACCTGGGCATGTCGGGTAGTATGCGAATATTGCCTCGGCAAATGCCACAAAATGCACACGAGCATGTGATTATCTGGCTGGATGATGATAACTCTTTGCGCTTTCGAGACCCGCGTCGTTTCGGTGCATTGTTACTAACACATGAAGACCCCATGCAACATAAGCTGCTATCTTCTCTGGGTCCAGAACCATTAAGCGATGCATTCAATGCTGGATACCTATATCAAAATTGTCGCAAACGAAAGACTGCAATAAAAAATCTGATCATGGACAGCCATATCGTAGTTGGTGTGGGCAATATTTATGCCTGCGAGAGTTTGTTTAGCGCGGGTATTAACCCGTGTACATCCTGTTCACGCCTTTCAAAACAGCGCATCCAGCGACTAGTGGATTCAATTAAAGTAATTCTACAGCGGGCAATAAATCAGGGTGGTACTACACTGCAGGATTTCACCCAGGCTGATGGAAAGCCCGGCTATTTTGCCCAATCGCTACAGGTATACGGGCGTGAAAATCAGGCCTGTATTCATTGTTCACGCCCTCTCAAGCGCATCACTCAGGGACAGCGTTCCACCTTTTATTGCACCCAGTGCCAGAAATAAATTTCAGGGATAATTTGCCCAATACTCAGCCTCTCTTTGACATCCCTCAACTAAAGCCTTAGATAGTAAGACTATACTCAAAGGATGTGTTTCTACATTTCATCGTTTGGGGGATAACTATGGGCAAAAAATCAACATCAAAAACAATAAGTAAAAAACGTTATGAAAAAGAACTCTTTCGGCTACAGCTTGAACTGGTAAAACTACAGGCATGGATTACCCACAAAGGCCTCAAGGTAGTCGTACTATTTGAAGGAAGAGACGCAGCAGGAAAAGGCGGAGTCATTAAGCGCATCCAGCAGCACCTCAACCCTCGAGTCTGTCGCATCGAAGCATTACCAGCCCCCACCGAGCGTGAAAAAACTCAATGGTATTTCCAGCGCTATGTATCGGTATTACCCGCCGCAGGTGAAATGGTGTTATTTGACCGCAGTTGGTATAACCGTGCCGGTGTGGAAAAGGTTATGGGTTTTTGTACCGATGAAGAGTATCAGGAGTTTCTACGTTCCTGTCCCGAGTTCGAGCGCATGCTAGTTCGATCTGGCATCATCCTGTTGAAATACTGGTTTTCAGTTTCTGACGAAGAGCAGGAGCATCGTTTTCAAAGTCGTATCAAAGAGCCGCATAAACGCTGGAAATTAAGCCCAATGGATCTGGAATCTCGTACACGCTGGGAAGAATATTCCAAAGCCAAGGATCATATGTTTGCTTATACCGATATCAAACAGGCACCCTGGTTTGTGGTTAAATCAGATATTAAAAAACATGCTCGTATTAACTGCATTTCACATTTAGTTAACCAGATTCCCTACCAGGATCTGACTCCCGAACCCATAAAATTGCCCAAGCGCATAGAAGGTGTTGGCTACATAAGGCCACCCATGTCTGACCAGACATTTGTACCAGATATCTGCACACCTGAAGAGTGATAGATATACCACAGGAACAGAAGCATAAGCACATCGACTTTTTAAGCAAAGGTCCACTTTAAGGTCTAATATCTGAAACCACGGATTCAGGTAATATTTTATAAATTACATTAACCGAATTGGGGGAAGCATGAGCGAACAGGAAAACCAGGATTCAGTAAACGAAACCGAAGAAAAACTACAACAGCTGGTAGATAGCGACACTGAGCTGAATGAAACTGGAACCATGAAACGAGAGCGCAAAAAAGCCTACCGCAAGTTTCAGCAGGAAGAAGAATTAAAACCCCTGCAGGCAGAACTGATCAAGATGCAACAGCATCTCGAAAAGACCAAGAAGCGCATGATCATCCTGTTTGAAGGGCGTGATGCAGCTGGCAAGGGTGGAACCATTCGACGTGTAACCCGATACATGAATGAAAAACACTATCGTGTAGTTGCTTTGGGCAAACCAACCGAATACGAAAAAACCGAATGGTTCTTCCAGAAATACGTGCGCCAGTTTCCGCGCGGCGGTGAAGTCGTTTTATTCGATCGCAGCTGGTATAACCGGGCTATGGTTGAGCCAGTATTCGGCTTTTGTAGCGATGAGGAATACAAGAATTTTATCCGCGGCGTAAGCGGATTTGAAAAAGACCTTATCCGTCAGGGAACGATTCTGGTAAAACTATATTTCAGTGTCACCAAAGACGAACAGGAACGTAGATTTGAGCGACGTAAATCGGATCCCTTAAGGCAATGGAAATTAAGCGAGGTTGATGTACAGGCGCAGGAGAGATGGGATGACTTCACTAATGTAAAATATCAGATGCTGAAAAAAACCCATACCACCCACGCACCATGGAAAATTATACGTTCAAACGACAAGCATCTGGCTCGACTCAATGCGATGAAGGTCATTCTCAACTCCGTACCTTATAAACATAGTGATAACGAAATTGATTTTGTGCCCGATTCAAATATCGTGATATCCGGCTCACGCGAACAGGAAATGATGGAAGCACAGTTGTTACGCAGTGGTAAGTTCCTCGCTTAAGTAAAAGTAGGTCAGAGAACTGTACACCGGCTTTTAGCCGGTGGCTTCAATCTGGAATCTGCATTACGAGACTCAAAGGAAACTCTGAAATAATCAGGAGTTCCCTAAAAATTCACTGGCTATTCTGTATTGATCATTCACTTCCTTTTTAGCTAGCTCCTCAGTATTGCTGAACGAGGGATAGTCACCATCATGATTAATACTGCCGCAGGTTCTTGCCATCTGACAATACATGCCCACTCTTTGCGCCAGATCATGTGTAGATGCTTCTGGGTAGGTCGGTGCAAGGCAGGCCATACAGGCTTTGGTGATAAAATATTCAGTTTGTTTGTCCCAGTCAAGTTCGGCCATCAATGAGTTGGGATGTGTGCGCATATAACTGGCATGTGCTGCTTGATAAGCTTCGTGTAATTCTTCGGCTGAAGCATCGCTTTTGGCAGCAACAGATTGCGCTTGAATAATGTGCTTGTCATCTGTCAGGTCAAGAACGTTAGCAATAAAGCGAGCGCCTACCAATCGTTGTTGCTGAAGTGATAGAGATTCAAGGGCTTTTCTAAAACTCTCATTCGAATTAATTTTTAGCATAACTTGTGCTCCTGGTTTGTGTATTGATGAGACGACAAGGTTGAAATGCTGAGACCAGTAATCTCATTTTAATATTTTTGATTACCTGGTAAATGGAATCTGACCAGAATACAGTATCGGGTAAGATCACCAATATAATACAATTGCTAGAGCAGGTATTGATCTGCATCAACTACTGTGAATTCGCGACCGACTAATAGATTTGATTTTCTTAACCGTATTCTTGCCCTCCCGGAAAACTCAGTTTTTTAGAGCCCTTGCTAATTCTCAATGAACACACAACATGAGTACCCTTTTCTCTCGCAAGACCCCATCCGCTATACAGCAATAGTACTGACAGCCCTGCTATAATGCAGTTTTGAAAATTATCCGTGTACAAAACCTTCACTCAGTCTGAATTAAAACAGATACTAGAACCCAATTTCTTCGACAGCTGGACGGTTGATGAAGTAGCGCAAAGTATTCTGTCGCAACAGCCCCAGTGGCAGCAGTATGTACTCAACTGGGTGTCCAATATTGCCAAAACCCAACCCGAACTGGCTTACCAGTTCGCGGCAAGAGCCAGCACAGCCCTCAGCACTATCGGCCAACATGGCACCGAGCAATGGCTACAATCCACCCTGGATAGCTATTATTCATCTGGTCTGTATCCCGCCATGCAGGTGATCAGGAATCTGCAACACTTTATCGAGCAGTACCAGCTCATGCAAAAAGGTACCGCACTAGATGAGATCAATACTGTGCTGGTGAATTTTCTGCAAGGTTTGAATGGAAGACAGCTTAAAATCCAGCCTCACGAAGAACTTTTCACCGATACCGAAACTGTACACCTGCCTGAGGTTGTTTGTGAATCAGAAGATAAGAAAGTCAATTTCGCTATTTACAAAGCAATGGCTGTACATCAATGGGCACAAACCTGGTACGGAACCTGGCGCATAGACCTGAAAAGCGAGCTATCAACTTTTGATGATCAGCAACAAGCCCTGAAAATCTTCCACCAGCTGGAAACCATACGCCTGGATGCCTGCATTCAAAGCGACTTCCCCGGTCTTTACCGTCAAATGCAGGGACTGTGCGAGATCAGTCCAGATGCGCTTTACCCGGCATCTCTATTACAGCAACTGCGAAGTCAATCTGCTGATGCGAATCTGAGTATCAAATTAATCTCACCATGTTTCGATCTCCCTGCTTTCGAGCCGGTCTATCAGGGGGTTTTAAAACCACAGCAAGTTGAATCTGTTCGCGAAGCGAGACGCCTTAAGGAAAAAGACCTGTTCCAGCTGCTACTGGCTAAAACCGCCGATGAAATGGGTAAGCAGCCGCTAACTGAAAAAGCGCTTGATAAAGCCCCTGAACAACAAGCTACCGGACCGAGATTTGACAAGGTTGCATTGCCTGATACCGATTTAGAACAGGGTGTTAGTTACCAGATTGAACTGGATGGCTTTAGCGTGCCACTCAATGATGAAATATCCAGTCTGATCGATTCGATTATTCAGGATCACGGGGATTTGCCGGATGAGTATCTACAGGCTGCGGGGCCAGGAGCTTACCACGCCTGGCAGGCCCAACAACAAAAGGAAGCTAATCCAGACGAAGTATGGAAGGGTACTTACCATGAGGACGGTGCTTTTCTCTACGATGAGTGGGACTGTACACGTCAGGCTCATCGCAAAAACTGGTGTGCCTTAAGGGAAAAAGAAATCAAGCCTGACCATAGCAGCAACTTTGTTGCCGACACCCTGAATAAATATAAGGGACTTAGCCAATCACTGCGTAGAACCTTTGAAGCCATGCGCGATGAAAACAGAGTGATGAAAAAGCAGCCTGACGGTGAAAATCTGGATATAGATGCCCTGGTTAATTCGCTGGCTGATGTGCGTAGTGGCATGGAGCTATCTTCGCGCATCTATACCAAAGCCCATCGGGCAGAACGTAATATTGCGGTGATTTTCATGATCGATATGAGTGGTTCAACCAAAGGCTGGATCAATACGGCACAACGCGAAGCGCTTATCCTGCTCTGTGAAGCCTTGCAATCGTTAGGCGACCGTTATGCAATCTATGGCTTTTCAGGGATGACACGCAAACGCTGCGAGCTCTACCGTATCAAATCTTTCGAAGACCGTTATGATGAAGAGGCCAAAGCGCGTATTGCGGCTATTGAACCGCAAGATTACACGCGCATGGGAGTAACCATACGTCATTTGACCCACCTTTTCACTGAGGTACAGGCGCGCACTCGCCTGCTGATTACAATATCCGATGGTAAACCCGATGATTATGACAGTTATCATGGAGAGTATGGTATTGAAGATACCCGCATGGCATTACTGGAAGCACGCCAGCAAGGTGTACATCCATTCTGTATTACCATTGATGAAGAGGCACGCGACTACCTGCCCCATATGTATGGGCATGCGAACTATGTAGTGATTGATGATATTAGAAAACTGCCTTATAAGGTTTCGGATATTTACCGAAAACTGACTAGCTAGTGAGGCATTATTTTGTTTCCAGGCACTTCCTACAATTCAGGAACTGCCCAATACGCTCTTCGCGAGTATTTGTGCTGACCACCCACTGCCTGTTCTGCCAGGGTGGATTATGCCGTACATGCCTGGTATGACCACACTCCAGCTCTGCAACCCAATCATCCAGTTCATCAAGGTGAAAACCAGTGATACGTCGTAAAGGTAGCAGGGCCAGAGGCAAGGGAAATTATTTCCCGGTCAGTCGATGATATTTAGCCATCAACTCATCATGAGTTTCAACATGATCGGGGTCATGCGGTATGCAATCTACTGGACAGACTTCCACGCATTGCGAGGTTTCGTAATGGCCGACACATTCGGTACATTTATCAGGGTCAATGATATAGATGTCATCTCCGGGGGTTATTGCCTCATTAGGACACTCGGGTTCACAAACATCACAGTTAATACATTCTTCAGTAATCATCAAGGCCATGGTTTACTCCTTAGTTAAGTCAAGTTTATCTTTTAATCGTTGATGTATTTCAGGGTGTATAAACTCTGACACATCACCTTTCAAGCGAGCAATCTCGCGTACCAGGCTGGAAGACACAAAAGCAAATTTCTCAGCCGCAGTTAAAAATACAGTTTCTATACCAGGTGCCAATGAGCGATTCATACCCGCCAATTGCACCTCAAATTCAAAATCAGATATTGCACGCAATCCACGTATAATGATTTGAGACTCACACTCTTTTGCAAAATCAATCAATAATCCGGAAAACGGTTTTACTGTAATACGATCTTCACCCTTAAATACTGTTTCTAGCATATCTATACGTTCTTGCAGCGTAAAAAAAGGCTTTTTCTGCGGATTATCCGCCACACCAATCACGACTTCATTGAACATTTTCAATGCACGAAGACCGATATCCGCATGCCCACAGGTCACCGGATCAAAGGTGCCGGGATAAATCGCTATTGTCGTATTTGTCACTCTTTTCGCCAATTCAAAAGAGGGGGAATTCTAGCGACTTAGCTGCCATTGCGCTATAGCGTACTCAACCTGCCCCGCGTTTTTTTGCTTAATCCAGATCAAATTCTCATTATTTAATTGCATTTGCTGCGTCTTTGGCCACTCCAGATACAACAGGCAGCTCTCATTCATTAAATCGTTTTGCAGCAATAAACGGATGATTTGTTCGCGCAACTCGGGGTAAGCATAGGGTGGATCGATGAATACCAAGTCATACTTTTGTTGTGTGTTTTTCAGGTAGTCCAGTATATCGATACATTGTACTGACACATTCTCTGCATTCAGGCGCTGGTATTGCTCAGTCAAATGAGCTGCAGCCTTGCGATCAAGCTCCACTAGAGTGACCTGATTCGCCGCACGCGAAGCGGCTTCCAGACCTAACCCCCCTGCTCCGGCACAGCAATCCAGCACATTTGCGCCACGAATATTGCCAGACAGCCAGTTAAATACGGTTTCCCTGATGCGATCAGGGGTTGGCCTTAGCCCTTCTCTATCCAGAACTGCAATACGGCTCCCTCGCCAATGCCCTGCAATAATGCGGATTGAGCTAAGCCCTTTGTTTTTAGCCTTACGTTTTATGACTGTTCACCAACAATAATACGCGTCATATTGTCAGGATTAACTCGGCGTTGAAAAGCATCTTTAATCATTTCACGGGTTATCGCGTTCACCCGGTCATTAAAGCTATCAAGATAGTCTAGCGGCAGGTCATAAAATCCAATCAGCGCTAGATACTCCACAATCTTTTTATTGCTGTCGATCTTAAGTGGGAAACTACCTGTAATATTGCTTTTCGCATGCTCCAGCTCTTTTTCATCCGGTCCGTTTTTGATGAAATCCTGCAATAGTTTGTTAAGCAATCTAGCGGCCTGTTCTGCATTTTCGGTACTGGTTTGCAAAGACATTTTAAATGGCCCATTACTTTCCATCGGCATAAAATAACTATAAACACTGTAAACCAGACCCCGATCTTCACGAATTTCCTGCATCAGGCGAGAACTAAAGCCACTCCCTCCAAGGATATGATTACCCACATACAGCGCGAAATAATCTGGATCCTTACGCGTTAGTATGGGCACCCCTTGCTGGATGTGAGTTTGGCTCGCTTTAAAAGGGATTTTTATCGTTTCAATCTGCTTATGTTCGGGCGGCATGATAGGAGGTATCTCTTCTACTACCTTTCCAGGCTTTAGGTAAGCTGTTATTTTCTCTGCGAGCTGTTTTGCCTGTTGCAGCGTTAAATCACCCACTATCGCTAATGTTGCATTGTTGGCTACGTAATACTGTGCATGAAAATCCTTCAAATCCTGTTGTGTAATGGCGCGTAGGGTTTCTTCGCTTCCCATAGGCCCCTGGCGATAAGGATGTCCCTGATACACATGCTCAAAAAACGCATCCTCAACCACACTGCCGATATCTTTTTTACGTTCGGCCAAACCAATCAGCATTGATTTTCGATCACGTTCAATAGCATCCTTTGGGAATGATGGCAGTGCAATGATACGAGCAAACAGATCTATTGTTTTATCCAGCATCGCCTGGTCAGATAAACTACGCAGGCTAACAAACCCCATATCACGTAATGAGTCGTGACCCAGTTGAGCACCTGTGGATTCAAAGGTTTCAGCGATATCTTCAGCACTATGATTACCTGTGCCGTCTACCAGTAGAGCATTGGCCAGACGAGAAACCCCAGATAATTTGCCGTCTCTAGAACTACCGGCCTTGAACGTCACTCTGACATCTATCATCGGTAGATCATGGCTTTCTACAAATAAAACCCTGGCTCCATTCTGGGTATTCCAATTTTTAATATCCAGCTCGAAAGCCTGAGATGCAGAAAAAACAAACAGGTTCGTTATAACAAAAGCAACTAATACATATCTTTTCATTTTTCTGTAGCTTCCTTCTCGGGCCATAGTGTGGCAACAGTCAGTTGAGTGACATCAAAATACTTGTTAGCCACACGCTGAATGTCTTCAGCAGTAACTTTTCGAATATTATCTACATATTGATCCAGCAGTCGCCAGTCGTACCCCGAGCTGTCCAGCATACCTACCTGCATCGCAAGATAGAACATGGAATCTCGTTCATAAACCTTGCCAGCTATCACCTGAGCCTTAACCCGCTCCAGTTCCTTAGCAGTTACCGGATTACTTTTTAAGTCGCCAATTTCATTCTTGAATGCCTGCTCCAGTTTTTCTGGTGACACACCCTTATTTGGAGTACCCGCAAACAGAAACAGACCAGCCAGTCGATCAAACTGATCGTAGGAAGTCCCTGCTTCAACAGCCAGCTCATCTCCACGTAAAATATTTTTAGCTACTCTGGCACTGTTACCACCATCGAGAATACCGCTTAGCACATCCAGTGCATAAGCATCTGATGGGTCTTGCAGGTTTTTCAATACCGGCGCTTTATACCCCATGACCAGATACGGTGTAGAAGTCTGACCATACATGGTTATACGCCTTTCACCTTCCTGTTTAACTTCCATGCGAGGCTTAGGAGGCTTGATATTAGATGGTTCAAGCTTGCCAAAGTATTTTTCCACCAGCGCAATGGTTTTATCACTATCAACATCGCCGACGATAACCAATGTTGCATTGTTAGGGGCATACCACTGTTTATACCAGTTGGCGGCATCCTGCATCTCAAGATTATCCAGATCACCCATCCAGCCTATGGTGGGTATGCGTACGGGACTATTCAGGAATGCAGTGGCATAAAATTGTTCAAACAGCTTTGATTTGGGCTGGTTATCTATGCGCCCGCGACGTTCTTCCTGCACCACAGCCACTTCTTTTTTATATTCTTCCGGTAGAAAAATCACATTGCGCATGCGATCAGCCTCCAGCTTCAGGCAGATTTCCAGCCGGTCACTGGCAATACGTTGGAAATAGGCAGTGTAATCGCGCGAGGTAAAAGCATTTTCGCTGCCACCATTACTGGCAATGATCTCAGAGAATTCACCAGGTTTCAGGTCTTTAGTGCCTTTGAACATCATATGTTCCAGCACATGTGACACCCCAGTGATCCCATCGTGTTCATAGGTGGAACCAATTCGGTACCAGACCTGAGATACTACAACCGGTGCACGGTGGTCCTCCCGCACAATCAGCTTCATACCGTTATCCAGCTTATGCTCAACCGTTTGGGCGTACACAGGCAACAGCGATAAACAGCACGTCATAAGAAGGAGAATTTTTGTCATAAGTCTTTTACCAATCATTTTTAACCTCAGGCGGGGTTTCTGTTAGCATAATGCCTTCGCGTTCTTATGACACACTAATTTATGTTCGGTTTCAAAAAAAACAATCCTGCCAAACCCAGTCAGGAAAAAGTTAAACCTGAAAAAAAACAGGGCCTTTTCTCCAGCCTGAAGAGCAAGCTGGGTAAAACACGCTCCAGCCTGACCACTGGAATCGCGGATATATTTCTTGGAAAGAAGCGTATAGATGACGACCTGATGGAACAGCTTGAAGACCAGTTGTTGATGTCAGACGTCGGCATGGAAGCAACCCAGCAGATTATCCAGAAACTCACAGTATCTTTAGGCCGCAACGAAATCTCCGACGATGATGCGGTCTTCAATGCGCTGGATCAGGCCATGCAGGATATACTGCAGGTCAGCAACCATCCTCTGCGCATCAATCAGGAACATAAGCCCTTTGTTATTTTAATGACTGGCATCAACGGTGCAGGCAAAACCACTACCATTGGCAAACTGGCGCAGAAATTCAGCGATCAGGGCCTGAGTGTTATGCTCGCTGCTGGAGACACTTTCCGTGCTGCAGCGGTTGAACAGCTGCAAAGCTGGGGACAGCGTCTGAATATCCCGGTCATCAGCCAGGGTAGCGGTGCCGATGCTGCCTCAGTTATTTTTGATGCTTTACAGGCCGCCCAGTCTCGTAGGATCGATGTTCTAATCGCAGACACCGCTGGTCGTCTGCATACTCAGGATAACTTGATGAGTGAGCTGGAAAAAATCAAACGTGTGATGGGCAAGCTTGACCCGAGCGCACCACACGAAACCATGCTGGTGCTGGATTCTGGCACTGGTCAGAATGCTCTCGCGCAGGCCAAAAGCTTTAACGATGCTATCGGCATTGATGGTATCGTGCTAAGTAAACTAGATGGCACGGCCAAAGGCGGTATTGTTTTCAGTATCGCCGAAAAAATGAAACTGCCGATCCGTTTTATAGGTGTGGGAGAGGCAGCGTCTGATCTACGTGAATTTAATGCCGACGAATTCACCAAAGCTCTTTTAGCCAGAGAACAATAAAGGTTAAAATAACCATACTTTATCTTCAGTATTTACAGACTTAATGATTCATTTCCACAATGTCACAAAGCGTTATCCAGGCGGATATGAAGCATTAAACAGTGTCTCTCTCAATCTGGAAGCGGGCCAGATGGCTTTTCTGACTGGTCATTCTGGCGCAGGGAAAAGCACGCTGCTAAAAATTATCTCACTGATTGAGAAGCCCACCCGTGGTCAGGCTATTCTGAATCAAATCAACCTGAATACTCTACCACGTAAACGCATTCCCTATATACGACGCCATATTGGATTCATCTTTCAGGATCACCAACTGCTGTTTGATCGCCCAGTATTCGACAATGTGGCTTTGCCGCTGATTATCCAGGGTTATCGCCCACAGGAAATTGCCAAGCGCACGCGTGCAGCACTGGATAAGGTAGGCCTGTTGAGCAAAGAAAAGTCCATGCCAATCACCCTGTCGGGTGGTGAACAGCAACGCGTTGGTATCGCACGCGCCGTAGTGCACAAACCCATGTTATTACTGGCCGATGAACCCACGGGCAACCTTGATCCAGTATTGTCACGCGAAATCATGCAGATATTCATCGACTTTCATCAGGTCGGGGTCAGTGTTCTGGTCGCTAGCCATGATCTGAATTTAATCGAAGAATTACAGAAACCTGTAGTCACCCTGAATCGGGGCTCCATCATCCATAATGATCTGGAGGATGATACTGATGTCTAAGAACCGCCACCAGCATAATCCTGCATTCATTAACCGCAGCTATGCCTGGTTACTGCATCATTTACAGTCCATAGTATTTAGCCTCGGCAAGATTTATCGCAGCCCGAGTGCAACCTTAATGACCGTCACTGTGATTGGAATTACGCTTACCCTGCCCGGCGGTTTTTACCTGTTTTTGAAAAATATAGACAATATCACCGGTGACTTTCGCTCTACTACCCAGATCACCCTGTATTTAGAACTGCAGGTCACGGCTCAGCAGGCGAGAGATTTAAACACTCAATTAAAGAATGAACCGCAAATCGCCGACACGCTGTTTATCTCTCGGGACGATGCACTACAACAGTTTAAGCAGTCTTCAGGGTTTGGAGAGAGCATTAACCAGCTTAAGGAAAACCCACTCCCTCATAGCATTATTGTGCAGCCGATTCATGATATAGACACTTTTAGCATCAAAACCCTGCTTGCCAAACTGCAAGCCCGACCCGAAGTGGATATCGCCAAACTCGATACTGAATGGCTGGAGCGTTTATACACCCTGATCGACTTTGCCAAACGTGTTGTCATCATCATTAGCTTGCTTTTCAGTTTTGCTGTGCTACTAATCATAGGCAACACGATTCGACTGGATATTCAGAATCGTTATCAGGAAATCATTGTAACCAAGTTAATCGGTGCCACGGATTCATTTATACGTCGCCCATTTCTTTATGGCGGTGTATGGTATGGACTGTTTGGAGGCCTACTTTCATGGATATTGGTCGAGCTCAGCGCAATTGCGCTATCTGGTCCATTCAATCACCTGAACCTGTTATACCAGTCTGAATTTAGTTTGATGACTTTTAGCTTCACTGACTTTATGCTATTGATCACCAGCAGTACGCTTCTGGGACTTGGCGGCTCATGGATTGCTGTCGCCCGACATTTAAATGAAATTGAACCCAAATAAAAATATGCTCGCAAAAAAACGTCTGCTTATCGTCGATTCATCAGATTCTGCTCGTACCATACTGTTTAAAGAGCTACTGAACACCCTGCCAGACATAGACATCATTGCCTGCGGAACCGCTAAGGAAGCACTAACAGCCTGTAAACGCTTCGAGTTTGAAATCATCACCACTGGGCTGTCCCTTCCTGATATGGATGGTCATCAGTTGATATCTGGAATTCGAAAGCAATTCAAAAACCAGGACACACCAATATTTGTGGTGTCTGGCGACACGCCTACTCATATTGTCAACCCTGATGACGATGAGATTAATACCATTACCGCTTACTTTGACAAGGCTGAAGGGCATAAAGCACTGGTTAGTTTTATCTGTGATTATCTCAACTCAGAAAATACCCTCAGTGCCAGGGTGCTGTATGTAGATCAAAGCGCTACCTCTTATGCTATTACTACATCCATCCTGCAAAAAAACAACATTGATTATTTGCATCTGAAAGATGGCGAGAATGCACTAAATGAATTGCGCATGGACTTCAGCAACAACAACAGATGCACCTATGATATTTTGATTACCGACCTAACTCTAGATAGAAAAATGTCTGGATTTGAGCTTATTCAAAGTGTCAGAAACGAGCTAAAATACGACTATCTAACCTTACCCATATTGCTCATGACCGTAGAGCCCTCAGATGATGAACGAACCGATTTCACCGGGATTTTTGGCGCCGGCACTAATGACTTCATTACCAAACCCATTACCGAAGAGAAACTGCTTTCGCGTCTGATTAACCTGATAAATATCAAACGTCAGAATGAAGCAATAAATTTCTAATACCCGCATAAATAAATTACCATAAAACCAGCGTATTGAATGGCAAAGAATCTAATGCGCTCTGCGTAAATTTAGGTACTATATCCTCTATCTTCTTTTTCAAAACTGATAATAAGGATACCTAGCATGTTCGATCACCTAAACGCTTTGCCCGATGACCCTATCCTTGGATTAATGGCGGCGTACCGAAAAGACCCGCGTGAACAAAAGATTGACCTGGGTGTCGGCGTATATATGGATGATCAGGGACAGACACCCGTAATGCGGGCAGTACAGCAGGCTGAAAACCGTCTGATTGAGATAGAGACCAGCAAAACCTATCAAGGTATTGCTGGTGACCAGGATTACAATCATCGAGTTATCGATTTATTACTAGGCAGCGAGCACAATAGCGTCACCTCAGGACGTGTTTGCAGCATTCAAACACCCGGTGGCTCAGGTGGGTTACGCATTGGCGCTGAAGTGATTCGACGTGCTAATCCCGATGCAAAGCTATGGGTTGGAACCCCCACCTGGCCTAATCATATTCCCCTGTTAGGCAGTGCCGGCTTCAAGATTGAAGAATACCCTTATTACGATGTTGAGTTAAAACAAATCAATTTCGACATCATGTTAGATACGCTAAAGCAGGTGCCAGCAGGAGATATCGTTTTACTACACGGTTGTTGCCACAACCCAACTGGCGCTGATCTCAGTCATGCTCAATGGCAGATTCTGACTGACCTTGCGCAGGAAAAGGGCTTTATCCCTTTTATCGATATTGCCTATCAGGGACTGGGAGATGGTGTTGAGGAAGATGCCTACGGGTTACGCCTGATGGCTGCCAAACTGCCCGAAGTAATCATCGCATCATCCTGCTCCAAGAACTTTGGTCTGTACCGCGAGCGTACTGGTTCGACTACGTTTATCTGCAATAGTGCAGAACAGGCTCCTATCGTTCTCAGTCAGGCCATGGCGGTTGCCCGTCAGACTTATTCGATGCCCCCTGCCCATGGCGCACTGCTGGTGTCTATGATATTGGGTGATGAAGACCTACGAGCTGACTGGGTGAATGAGGTAAATGAAGTGAGGCAACGCATTCAAAAGATGCGTAACCTGCTTACCGACAGTATTCAAAACAATGCTGCCGGCATGGATTTTAGCCATATCGTACAGCAAAAAGGTATGTTTTCTTTTCTTGGTATCACCCCTGATCAGTTAACCAGTCTACGCAATGATTTTGGTATCTATATCGTTAGCTCAACTCGAATTAATCTTGCTGGTATTAATTCCAGTAACATTGCTTATCTATCCGAATCGATACTAAAAGTACTTGCCAGTTAGCCCCCCTGGAATTATTTCACAAATACTCAGTTCACATCTTTTTTACCCGCATGTTGAACTCATAGCGATAAGTATGTTCTAATATTTGGCACTCAAGTTAGCCGAGTGCTAATACTTTTTGGGAGGAATTTATGGGTACACAATTAGCGATGACTATGAATACTTTACCAGTGCTAAAGGGGACGCCCTCCAGCCTGGAAGCATATATATCTGCAACACACAGTATTCCTATACTAACCGCCGAGCAAGAATACGAGCTGGCTGAACGTTTACAGGAAACTGGCGACATTGCTGCTGCTCAAAGCCTGGTTTTACCTCACCTACGCTTTGTCATCAAAATTGCTAATAACTATGCAGGGTATGGTCTGGCTCTTGCCGATCTGATTCAGGAAGGCAACATTGGACTGATGAAAGCGGTTAAACGATTCGATCCAAATTTCGGCGTACGCCTGGTTTCCTTCGCTGTGCACTGGATCAAGGCTGAAATCCACGAATTCATACTAAAGAACTGGCGTATTGTTAAGGTTGCCACTACCAAGGCTCAGCGTAAGCTGTTCTTTAAGCTACGCAGCCAGAAGAAGCGCCTGGGGTGGTTCAAACACGAAGAAGTAATGGACGTTGCCAATACACTGGGCGTTAGCCCAGAGAATGTAATGGAAATGGAAAGCCGACTTAATAGCCAGGATATGGCATTCGATTTAAATATCGATGATGATGAAGACCATGCTTACTCCTCACCATCACTAACCCTGGCGTCACCTGCCCCGACCCCAGAGCTGTTACTGGAACATAAGGACAATGAGCAGCATAATACTGACCAACTCATGCAGGCGCTGGAAGATCTTGATGACAGAAGTCGTGATATTGTTAGCCGTCGCTGGCTAAATGACACTAAAGCTACGTTACATGAACTAGCTGATGAGTACGGTGTTTCTGCAGAGCGTATTCGTCAGATTGAAGCCAACGCATTTAAACGTATTAAATCTACTTTCCAATAAAGGCTGCCCTACAATATATTCCGGTAATGATTTATCATTACCGGAATTATCCACCTTCCCCGTGGGGCTCAGTTGAATTCCTTTTATTTAGACCAGTTTACCCCCGCGCAAATTAACTTTTCCAAAGGGTGGTTTTTTCTCGGCATTTTTTCATTACTTGCATCAGGAATATTCTCACTATTACTGGTGCTTTCCAGAACCCCAACCATTTCAGAGTTTATCCCCTGGATTGATTTCTTCCACACAGCCCTTGTTGTGCATGTAGATCTATCGGTTTTAATCTGGTTTATTTCTTTTACTGCTATCTTCTGGAGCTTGAGCAATCAGAGGCCAGCCCGATTCCTGGATCAGACTGCGCTGCTGCTATCGTTAGCTGGCACCCTGATGATCATCGCTACACCATTTTCAGGACAGGCTCACCCCATCATCAATAATTACATTCCAGTATTAAATGACAGCTTATTTTTATCTGGTCTGATCACCGTTGGTTTTGGTATTGCCATTATATCTATACGCTCCCTGGTCTTTAATAAACTACCAGACTTAACAAACACTCAGGGTGTGTTGAGACTCGCAATTTTGCTAAGCGTTCTCACACTAATAATTACCCTGCTAGCCCAATTGTATTCTTACATCGAATTACCAAAGACCGGGAATGAACATAGTTATTACGAATATCTTTTCTGGGGCAGCGGACACACCCTACAATTTTCACATACCATTTTGTTGCTGGTTTCATGGCTATGGTTAAGTAGTGCGGCAGGAAATAGTTACCCATTGAAAAATGGACACTATATCGTGCTATTTCTATTATGTTTTTTACCCGTTCTATTAACACCTGTTATCTACTTCAACTTTCCAGTCTTATCCCCTGAACACCGCATTAATTTTACCGAACTGATGCGTTTTGGTGGACTAACCAGTCTGCCTCTGGGGTTATTGATCGCATTTAAGATATTTAACTGGCACCCGCTGAGCCCTGAACAAAAGCCTCTGAGAATCGCTTTCGTCAGTTCTGTTGTACTATTTGCCAGCGGAGGTGTACTGGGCTTTATGATTAAAGGTGTAAACGTCGTGATCCCCGCGCATTACCACGGATCGATTGTTGGTGTAACCCTGGCCTTTATGGGCATGTCCTATCTGCTGCTGCCCATCTTTGGTTATAAGGCACCAAGTGGCAAATGGGTGAATGCTCAGCCCATCATTTATGCCACAGGCCAGATGATGCATATCATTGGTCTGGCCTGGTCAGGCGGATATGGAGTGCAACGTAAAACCGCCGGTGCTGCGCAGGGGCTAGACACTCTAGCTCAAAAGGCAGGCATGGGCCTGATGGGGCTGGGTGGCCTGATAGCGATTATCGGCGGTGTGGTATTCCTGGTGATCGTATTGCGTGCTATCTATAAAAAATAGGCTCTAATAAATTCTCTGAGATAGTGATCGGTTATTAATATCGCAAATAACGCACTCAGATAAAAGATGGAATAGCCAAATGTCTTCATAGCATATTCATCAGATTCACAACGATAGAGTTTGATTGCGTAGTAGATAAATCCCAGACCCAGAGCTACAGCACCCGCCAGATAGAGATGACCACTCATATGCGTAAGAAAAGGTAACAGCGTAACCACCAGCAACATAAGCGAGTACAACACAATATGCAGCTTGGTAAATGCTACGCCATGAGTCACCGGTAACATAGGCACACCAGCAGCTCGATATTCATCACGACGTTTGATTGCCAATGCCCAGAAATGGGGAGGCGTCCAGATAAAAATAATTAAAAACAACAACATGGCATCTACTGTTAATTCGTTGGTAACCGCAGTCCAGCCCAGAACTGGAGGTGCTGCCCCAGCTGCACCACCGAACACAATATTGTGCGGTGTAGAATGCTTGAGAAACATAGTATAGACCACGGCATATCCGATCAAAGCAAGGAAGGTCAGTGCTGCGGTCATGACATTGACAAACGCCACAAGAACCAGCATCGACAATACCCCAAGACTGATAGCAAATATCAACGCAGAACGTGAACTGATATTGCCCTGAGGCAAGGGACGGTTTTTGGTTCGCGCCATGATTTCATCGATGCGCTGATCCACCCAATGATTGATGGCTGCGCCCGATGCGGCCCCCAGGCCTATACCCAGTAAACCAAAAAACAGGGTATCTATCGCTACTACGGAATGAGAAGACAGAAGCATGCCTGCTGCCGCAGTAAACAGGATCAGATAAACCACCTTAGGCTTACATAAACGATAATAATCTCGCATATGTGGGAAATACTGTGTACTTTCTTTGACCTTGTTCAATATCATAATCTGCCTCTAAGCTATTCAGCCAATTCTGGAGATAGTTAATAATCTTTTTACATCTTTCAGCACTAATTCGGGGTCAGGCTGAGAATCATATTCCATCATGAAATTACCCATAGGATCGATAAGCATTATTTTTCTGAAGATCTTGCCGGAAGCATCCTGTAAGATCGAATAAAAATCTGTTTTCGATTCATTGTTAATCGTCGCCACATCCATTCCCTCATAATCCTGCAGAAACGCCTGCAAATCAGTAGTCAATAACGACTGCTTATCCAGCACGAGTAAGCGATTAATCCGGTAACGATCTTCAGCCATCGCTCTTCTAATCTGACGCATAAAATAAAGGTTCTTCTGACAATCCTCACTGCAACCTCCATCCAGTATGTAGACCATCAACCATTTCTTACGATAATCCGTGATGGGCTTTTCACTACCGTCCAACATGGTTAAATTGATGTTTTTGAGTTCTTTGACTGGAGATATCAGCTCCCCATAATTTGTAGTACCAGCCTGTGGCAGGCGATCTTGATACTGGTAATACAAAGTACCGCCAATATAGGGAAAACCGCATAACGCGATTAGTATCCACAGCGGCATGTAACTTGTCTTTTTTACCTGTTCAGTCATGTAATCCAGTTTTCTTAATATTAAATTTCAAAAATAATCCCAGAGTCACTAATGCAAAAGCGGCCCAGTGAATCGCATAACCTATATGCATGCCGATCTTTGCTTCATATTCAGGCCAGTCTCTTTGTAACACCGTACCAACATCTGAAGTTAACTGAAATTCTATCGGATAGAAATCTAGCCCACTTTGTTGACGCAAACTGTCGAAATCAAAATAAGCCCATAAGTTATCCAGCTCAATATTCGGTTTATCTAACCCCGTGGTCACCACTGGCTTGGAACGTGGATCTGCTATTACACCCTCAATAGAAACCACATCACTGTTCACCTGATAAGGTGGTAACTGCAGCCGGTTATATAACTTTTTCATCCAGCCCATATTCACCAGTAAAACCTTGCTATCACCTTCAATCCTGAAAGGACAATACACATACAATCCTGGCTCACCTTTAAAAATTACATTTTCCACAAAGATGCATTGTTCATGCAAAAAGCGGCCTTTAGCTGTCGCTTTATAATGACGATGTTGCAGCAATTGCTGCTCATTCTCATGCGCCTGAATATGTAACGGATTACCCGCATTAGCATGAGCTATTAAATCCTGCACATGCTGTTTTTCATACACCCGGTTCACCTGCCACACCGATAGTGCTGAAAAAACCGAAAAAAACACCAATGTCAGAAAGATCATCAACGGGTTAAATCTAAACTGGTATTTCATACTCACTCGCTTTAACAGGCCCTTGTTTTATTACAGTATGTTAAAATGAGCGGCTTATAAATACCCGCACA
>JBNKMF010000054.1:0-35404 GCA_050292965.1 Gammaproteobacteria bacterium
CAGATTCACCTCAAACCGTAAATTCCTGTACAGATTTACCCTGCTTGGCATTCAATCTCTGGAGTTTGAAGTCCAATGGAACGAAAACGTACGCTAAGCACTTCTACTCTTCGTTGGAAGAGGTCTCTCGTTCAACAAAGTAGGTTCCATTCGGTAGCACATGTTGGTGCCGGTTTGTTAAGTGGTAACATTCTTTCCCTATTGCCCAATAGCCTACCTACCCTACTACCACCACCACCGAAGGAAATATTCTCGTCTGTCGAACCTTACTGGAGGCGATGTCACTAACCAGCTTAATATAATTAATAAAATAATTGGGACACTTAAAGTAGTTAAAGATAGAGCCACAGCCGCCATCAACAAACAAGCGCAAGCCAAAATAACCATCTTAATTATTGTCCAAATAATCAATATCCTTAAATATCCTTTGCTCCGATTAGCTAGGTTCATAATTACCTCAAGTGATTCCTTAAATCACTAACGTACACACTTTTTACAAAACACAAAACCAGGTGGAAACCCGCAAAATTGTGAGCCTAGCGCTTCTGTCAGTACTCTGGGTAGGCCTTATAGGAATGTTGATATTAAAATCCTGGTGGTAATTTTGTGTGTACCGCTGATTTAATAGGTTTCAAAGACTCGGTAATACCTAATGTTTTAGCGACAGCATAAACCATTGGTCTAAGCAGTACTCCCTGCTCAACCTCCATTAAATTACGAAAATGTATTTTATGAAGAGTATTTGCTCTTTTACTGCGCCTATCAAAATCAAATTCACATAACTCAGGGCTGCTTTCAGCAACATAAGTACGACAAACTAATGGGCGGGCTGTATACACCATGCATCTCCCATCTTCTAAAAATAAGCAGGGAATTCGAAGTTTATTAATTTGTCGCTCCGCAGAGATTAAATCATCTTCTGTTAATGGATTATAAACCGATGCATTAGGTGTAATATGGTTGAACTTCCTTATCCATTCTTCCCCACTTTCTTTAGCTTTGACGCGCTGCTCCATGTTTAAAGATGACAATATGTAGCGCTCTAACACCAACCCCTCCTGAGAAAATATCGATACACTTTGGTGGCAACATGCTGAACATCCCTCGGTGCATACTTTAGGGATGTTTTTCATTGCCCAGTCAACTCGTTTAAGGCAGTTTTTAGTATCTCGATAAACCTTTTCTACATTCATTATTCAATAGTCCGTTTTCTATGTGTAAAAATTAAAAGATTATTTTTTTTATCTGCTAAATAATCGATAAATCTCACTTTTTCTCAACCACTTCATATCTGTCATTGAATTCTGCTATTGGATATTCTAACGATACTCCACGTTCTTGATTGTCATTTCAGTGCTCGATGTTATTACTCTTTCCTTTTTGATAGGCGCAGCAGCTTCATTTTTTATACTAATGCCGAAGAACAACAAAGTAACTACCGCAAGGGCTGCGACAGCCATAGCACTTAAGCTGATGCCTTTATCTCCGTAGTCATATGTATTTTTATGGGTTAGCTCATAAGTCATGGATGATGCTAATATTTTCTCCAGACTCTTTTTTTCACCAGTTGTGGCCATAACCAGGGACTCTCTCATTTGTTTTGCAACTTTATCGATAAAGGGTAATGACATGGGGTGCCCTGCTTCCGTGGCGATCCGGTTACAGACGACCATAGTGGTTCTGGTGTTGCCTTCCATGAATGGGTGTATCTGCCAAAGCTCTGTCATAAAGTCAGTTAATTTTTCAGTGAATTCTGACTGATCAAGTCCTTTGAAATTATTATGTTTGTCCAACTCATTGAACAATTTTTCAGCCCTCGGGATAATTGAATCTTCGTGCTTACCTGGAGAAGCGTATTCGACAGATTTACCACCCAGGAGAGGTTCCTTTTTTCCTATTGCCAGTTCTCTTTCATCACCGGCCCAGTCAGGGTAAACGTCCTGGAATATGTAAGCGTGCGTAGCTTTAACAGCAGCGAAATCAATCTTTCCCTCCATTGGATTATCGATGAGTTCTTTTATCCTTAAACCAGAAAAAAAAGTTTCGCACTCTCGTAACTGCTTAGGGTCTTTTTCGTCAAACCAATTTTTGAGTACATTCGTTCCCTGATAATTATATTTTTCAATAGTGGGGTGCACGTTTGCTTGTGTTATATTTTGCATTTTTACCTGGTCCCAGTCGTAGCCTATCGGCTTATTTGTTTCAAGCCAGTCATAATCGATTGGATTCATTTGATCAAAGGATAGAGAGGTTAAACCCACATCCTTAAGTTCAACACCGAGAAATTTTGCAATGCCTTCTGATATTTCCAATATTTCATCACTACTTAAATTCTTGGTTAAAAAGTTTTCCAGGTGTTGACCGTGTTTGTTACCTTCTGTAAATGCAATCAACTGGTAGCCTTTCTCTCTCTCTGATGGTGGAGTTTCCCAACTTCCAAACAGCTCAGTACTTAGCTCAATATGGCTCAACTTACCTATATCTATGTTCTTAGAAATATCAATATTGACGGTTTTTCCTCCGGGCAGTTCATGCCTATAAACAGTTCGCTTATTGTACTCATGTGATAAGACATTAAGGTGTTTTACATACTGCTCAGCCTGACTCTTACTTTTGAAAAGCGCTACATCATCTTTTATGTCGAAAGTACTGCCGATTCTAATCCCCTCAACCATGTGATATACGTCACCTTTCAAAAAATCCCCTAGATGCTCTGCTCTCTTGGATAATTCAATTACAGGCTCTAGATCATCTCCGTATTCAGGTGGATAAAAATAGGGCCTGAGCTCCATTTCGCTAACTGTGAAGCTTTTATATTTAGCTAAATCTACATTAAAATTTGCTTCTTCTGCTTTTCCATAAAGTTTATGTCCAAAATCCTCGAGTAGTTCTTGGTGCTCAGCTAGGCTTTTATTATCAAGCCAATAATTGAACTTTTTTGCATCTTCAGTGTTGTCATTTAAAGATTTCTTGAAACCATAATCTTCTGCGCTGAATACTTTATTGAATTTCTCTCGAGCTTTGTTATATGTTTCTTCGTCGCCATTTTCACGCAATGAATTGGCATGAATAAGCTCATTAAGCGCTTCTTCCATTTTAGCACTCATAGGCTTTATAACTGTTTCATCACTCCAAGGTAAGTATATTGTTGTTTTTTCTATTTCCAATTCCTTGTGATTTAGTATTGCTCTTAGTTCTTCACTTAATTTATTTTCTGCGGCGAGTCGTTTCTCCCGTTCTTCCTCACTATAAATATAAGCCCAGTAATTGAAATCTTTTTCGTCTTGCGGGTCAGCAAATACAGGTTTTTTTAAATCGTCTTGTGACTCATAATCATCACCGAAAAAAGCTTTATTGAAATTATTTCTCGCAATATTGTAGACTTCTTCGTCGGCTCCATTTGCTTGCTCAACAAAGGCTTTCTTAAGCTCTGATAGTGCTATTTTCATTTCATAAGGCATAACTTTAAAATTTCTCTCCCCTTCCTTGAAATTTTTAATGTTTTCACGCCATGCCTCAAAATGCTTGTTTACGCGTAGGTTATGATCGTCCCATTCTTCTGTTCCATCACTGCCACCATCGTAATATGAAAATATTTTAACCCACTCGCCCTCCCCTATGTTTACCACAGTCGGATCCATTCCTAATCCCAACGAGATGCCTTTCTCTTTTAAAAATTCCCACCCTTCGTCATTTGCCAGAGGTGTAGCGTAAAGAGGTACTCCTCCGTATTCTCGAGTGCCAGGTAAACCGCCGTAACCAAATAATCCATATTGGATATCTCTAATTTTTTGACGTACCGGTCCTTTCCAGCCTTCAGCGGGTGTCAGGCTATTTGCAGTGATTCGCAGGGCTTCTCTGGCGAGATATTTAACCTTGTCCCTGGGTGCTCTGATAAATCGTTGGAAAGTTGAAATTTCTTCAAGCTTTACAACTGTGAGGCAATACTCTCCCATGTTGATACCTCTTATTTTTTGTCCTGTTTAAGCGAATAGCCATTGATATCGGCATACTCTTTTCTAATCTCGTCATGGCTTTTTTTACCATCGGCAGCCTGACCAAATAATCGTAGTATTTTAGGTGAGATATCCATACCAGCGACTTTTATAAATGCTGTGTACTTAGATAATATTGTTTGTCTGTTGTTTGTATTTTTCATGATATCTACCTTGCGATTGTATAGGTATTTATTGAACCAGATGTTTGTCTTAAGGCTGACGCACCTATCGCAGCATACAATTTTATATCTATTGACTCGTCTAGAGTCCAGGTGATGGTTTTATCCAGGTCTTTTGGATCATAGCTGCTAAAAGTATCAATATTGGCAACTTCTGTGTCATTGTAGTCAGGCAAAAGTGGTAGTGTTATATTTTTCCGTATCTCAACGGTAACCCCCGCAGGAATGATGTAGTAACCGCCTTGATTTGTTATTTCTGCATTATTTGTAACACTGAAAACTGTTGAAGTAGAATCGCTTATAGTGTGATTTAGAGTGGTAGAATTGAGGTTATTCCTCGGAAATCCTGATTCATAAATATTTTCATATGTTGTGTATTTCTCCATATTCCTGTGGACAACCCATTCGTCTAATAAGGCTGGGTTTTGTATGAAGTAAGTGTGTACAGAAACACATGCATAATGAGAATCAAACCGATAATCTGCAAATGTTGTTTCTTGGGTGCCGCCTTCAGACCACGACCAAGAAGGATCTGAATATCCAGACCCTTCATGACAAATCATATCACTATTATCTGCCCAGTCTGTATCTGGTTGAACAGGAACTACATCTTGATACACATTCGTGAAATCAGATGTAATGACTGGAGCTTCAATTACATCCCAATCGGAACCATTCCATTTATCAATTGAGTTTATGTCGATCCATGATGATGTGGAGTTATACGCATTAATATAACGTGCTCTCCAATGCTCAGTTGATATCGTAGCCATTCTGTTTACTCTTATCGCAGTTTCATAAACCTGCTCAATTGAGTGATTATCGGTAGTGCTGAAATCCATATAGATTGGGTTGTCAGATCCATTGGAGATAGTTGCCACAGAAGAAACCGAATTACCAAATATAGTTGATCGACTAGTGAATGGCTTATTAATAACACTAGCCCCGTCAGAACTGCCAGTTGCAGTGACATTGTAGAGAAGAACATCAAACTGCATTTTGTACGATATTAATGTTGAGTGACCAACATTATCAGTTACTTTCACAGTCACTACATGATTATCCGTGGTAGAAGTAATAAACCAGTCTGAACCTAAATATTCTGTAGTGATAGGCAAAATATAGTAACCATCTAATGATCCAGGAATTGAGCTTTTAAAACCGGTATTTAAGCTTGTCCAATCAACAACCAATTCATCATTTTTTTCATATTTATATTCAACCTTCAAATCCTCGAACTGAGAATATACATTTGCCCCAACAACATCACCGGCTGAAAACTCTAAGTATACAAAGTTCAGACTTTGTAAGTTTCTATCTGCTGATGCTCCGTTTAGTGAAACACGGTCAGAACGCACACAAAGCGGAACTGAACTATCTGTAACAAAATTCTCATAATTACATAAGGCGTACTGACCTTGATATGTGGTGTGTAATATAGACCTTGTTCTTGGTGTTACGGAGGGAGGTAGGAGGTCGACTCCGACTTGATAACTTTGTGTAGTAGAGTTTGTCAGCTCGTCAACAGCAACGACACCAAATGAATTTTGACCGCTAGTTAATGTTATATTCGCTTCCCATGTACCATCTGGATTAATCGTAGCGGCTTCACCATCAACAGTGATTGACTGTATGTCAGAACCTGAACTAATCCAAGTTCCTGTAGCGGTGTAATCAGTACTACCCACTACAGCAGCTGAGGTCATATTAATTGCAGGGCCTGTATTCGATATGTTGTAAGTTGCTAAAAGAGTTGTTTCGTTGCCGATCAGATCAACCGCGACTACTTTTACGACATGGCTACCGTCTGTGTAATTTGATGTATTCAGGTTTAGCGTTGTTCCAGTGGGGCCGTTCGTGGTCACTAAGCCGTTATCCACATAAAAAGAAATCGTTTTTACTCCAACCGGATCATCTATTGAGAAAGGGATATCAGTTGTACCACCGATATAACTATTTTCTGCCAGTTGCAATCCAACAGCAGGCCCCTCATTATCAACAGGTTGCCCTGGTTCTCCAGCCCAGATGCTGTCTGTATTCGTTGAGAGTGCGTTAGCAAATACTAAAAGCTTTTCAATATCCAGACCTGTCTTATTTTCATCAGATTTAGCGAAGCTTAGTATCCTCTGCGCCAGTATATTGCGGTACATGATTGGGGTGATCGGGTAGGTACCAAAAGCTAGTGAGCCAATGGTTGTACTGTCTATATACCCATTTCCGTTAAGCATCCCATCAGCTTTGATATCGTTGCATGCTACTCTTGACCACTGCATCGATGTAAGAAACGTCTCGCTATGAGGATCTAGCCCGTTGGCTCCTGAGACATCAGCCATCGATGTCGAAATACCTGCGGTCAGAAATCCATATTTAAGTCCTGGTGTTAACTCTATATTTGCACTGTTGATATCAGTCACATCAATAGGTTTTGTCTGGATGATTTCAACACCTGCAATTGACGCTATTTTTGAATTAGCGAGATTTAAAGCATCAGGTACGCTCTCCCCTTCTGCCACTAAATATTCAGCATAGCATCGGGCCAAATTAGTGAATGGTGTAACCTGGAGTGTCAGGGTCTCGCCTGATTGATAGTTGGTGATAGCGCTGATATTTTGGCCTGCTGATAAGCCAATGCTTTTGCCGCTAGCTTCTTCGGTGTATGCGCCACTGTCACCGGCGACTATCATAATGGGTTTGTCTTCTGAAACGAGTTCAAGCGCGTAGTTGCCATCACCGTCTGTTTCTGTTTGACCCAGTAGAGCTCCTTTTTTGCCAGTTGACCAATCGTATATCTTAATCTGTGCATTGCGCAGGGGTGCATCGTGAGCAACACCTGAGAAAGATCCGGCTGGTCGTGTCGGTGGTAAGTCGCTCCCTCCCCCGCTGTTGCCACTGCCGCCACAACCTGTTAAACCCGTTAATAATAGTACCGCTGAAACTCCTATTATCCTTTTCATTTTTTTCTCCCGTTAAAAATTTAAACTAAATCCGATGTCTACGCCTTCAAGCGTGTCTGATAGTGGTAATTGATATCCAATACTGAAACCTATTCCCATATCCCTGTTAATTTCCCATGTGTTCGTTAGCCTCGCAGCAAGGGCAAAATTTGTTCCGCTTTGGTCGGGGAATTGCTGTGCCAGGAACCCGTCTTTATCAATGGTATGGCGTTTTGAAAACTCATCCATGTTGATGACGAGACCAACCCCTGCCCAGGGTTTAAAGTCTCTTCCCCATTTTAACCGACTCTCGTAATAAGTCGCTAGCGAAATAGTTTTAACTTGTTGACCTATTTTGGATGTGCTGGCATCAAGTTCAAAATCATAATAAGTACCTTCAGATATTATCTGTGTGTCCCTGGATGTTTTGTACTTCACTGTGGCACTTAATAACTGGAGTACAGATGATGTTTCTGTTGATCCATCCGGATCGTTCACCTGGAAGGTTACGAATTTTGGGGTCCATGCATAGCTGATGCTGTCCTCTGCTATCGCGTTTGATGAGATTACTATTAAAACTGCAAATATTCCTTTTTTCATTACTTACTTACCTGATATTTTGCTAACTAAAATTCGTTCGTTTTCCTCGGCTTCTTTCACCTGGTCTTTACTGACAATCAGTTCTATTACAGTTAAGTTGTTCTTTTCTAATATTGCGCTCAACCTGGATTCCACTGTGTTTATCACCCGAGAAAGACTTTGCTTGTGTGACCCTTCAGATTTAAGGACTTCAGTACGAGGTATATTTTCCACAAGTACCTTGTATGCGATCATAAGGTTTTTTTTGCTTAGCCTTGATCCTTTGGTAGCTAAATCAAATTGTGTTTTATTCATTTTGAATTCTGCGTCTTCTTCGTTGTGGCGCATTGTATCGGTCTAATCCTGTATTGTTAATCAATCCTCTCTAATATAGCTTCAGGTGGTTACTTGTCAACAGTTAAAGCTATATTTATGAATAAATTCATGGATTTGAGAATATTCCGGGAGTTCTTCAGCGAACCGATAACATTTTCTTCCTATTGTCCTTCGGGCTATTTAGTAATGCAGTTTTAAGTTATTCGTTAAATATGCGGCTTGGAGCCGCGCATCAGATCATCAAATGCGGTTTTATCTTGTCGAGGTTTCGATGAGCCGAGTATTACAGGGATGTATTAATTTATACAGGGATGTATTCCTTATGTGAGCGCAGCGAGCTGTAAGGCATGGATGCCGCGCTAGGGTGTGAGCTTGCGAACGGGTGCCTACAGGGATGTAGGAGGCCGGAGTTGTTTTCCGTGCAAATTTTTCGGTTTTTGGCATGGAATTCGCTCTTTATGGTTAAAGAGGTTAAAAAGGGTTAGCTAAAATAGATTCTAAATTAAGTCCTTTTATTTCAATATGTTAACTTCGATTAATTATCCACAGGTAGTTAAATCTACGACATTCGGTTGTTAAGAATACGATAATTTTTACAGTTCGGTACGACACTAGTAGTTAAGAATACGACACTAAGTTGCTAAGAATACGACACTAAGTTGTTAAGAATACGACACTGAATCTATATTTATCCACAGACTGGAGTCTCAAAGTTAAGTCTATGAAATAGCTCCAGTGTTCCCCATTACGCAATTGAGTAACAGGTTGGCATTCAGGTAGTTAAAAATACGACACTTCAATATTTCCTGGATGACAGGTAGTTAAGAATACGACACTTCAATATTTCCTGGATGACAGGTAGTTAAGAATACGACAACCCTGTCACAGGGGTATCACATCTTTGCCGTTTGCTCTCGATACCCTGACTAGATTTTCTTTTATTTCAAAATCGAGTAGAAACCCTGTGTCTACCAGCTCCTTTAGGTATTTTGGTAGGGCTTGTTTAAATGACTTTTGTTCGCTTTTGATATTACAAAGCTGGTAAAGCTTGGTAACAGTTACAGGGAAAGGGGTCCTATGGCTTGCTACCCATCCGTGCAGTCTTTTGGCAATGGGGCTCAATTTCACCCTCCTTTCCCATTCTAGCTGTGTATAGTGCACATCACCGTAAAGAGCATTCATTTCTGGTTCTACCCATACTTTCCATTTGTTTTCAGTTCCTGTCATATCTCTATATTCAAACTTTCGTATTAGAGATACTGTGCTTGCATGGCCAAGTCTTTTAGAGCTGACGGTGACCGTTGTAGCCTGCATCCTGGATAAACATTCTCTAAGCCTCTCATAGTGAGCTTGGGATGGCCGATTTTTTCCTTTAGCCCAACCCAGTTCCTTAATCATGCTATAAGGCGTGAATTCTATTCGGTTGCCAAGTTGCTGGTTCCTGGCTATATGCATGACTTGCAGCCATACATCTTCATCATAGGTCCTTAGTTCTTCACCTCGATATGTGATTTCACCATCACCCAGGACAAACAAAACAGCATCTTTGAATATTTCGCGTTCCCCTCGAATACGTGCGGTGAACAGGCTGGATCGTATAACTTCGTTGGGTGTCCCACGAAACTTTTCATCCCAGAGCGGTAGCTGTTTTGGTGCTTTAGCTGCTCGCTCTTCTATCTTTTTTAAGGTGTCTTCTAAATCCTTCATTCTTCCTTACCTTGTACATAAATTTTTTTGGATGCCAAGGACTCGATTAAGGCCCTGACTTCGTTTTCCATAAAAGTCGTGCCTCCATCAGGGTCGAGGTTATTATTGAACACTTCACTAATAATCATTATTTGATTAAAGCAATTGGTAAACCCTACAAAGAAGTTTTCTCCCGCAGCTATGCATTTGTACTTGCCTGTTTCAGCTATCAATGTGCCTTCGCTTAAATAATCTTCTCTGTTGTTAACCAGTTTGAATTCAATTTTACATCCTTGGAGCATTTTTCTATCCTCAGCTATGCCTTGCAATGCTTAGTAATGGTATCTGCACATCACTATAACGATTGTGTTTTCTTCTTGTTTGTAAACAAGTCGGTGTTCCCGATCTATGCGCCTCGACCAATAGCCTGTCCAATCATGTTTCAAAGGCTCGGGGTCTCCTAGTCCTGAGAATGGCGTTCTTTTTATGTCTTTTATCAGGTCGTTGATACGCTTAAGCTTCCTCTTGTCTTTGGCTTGCCAATACAAATAATCGTCCCAAGCATTTTCTGCCCATGACAATATCATTCTTCAATAAGACTCTTTTTAAGTGTTTTTCCAGCCCTTATTTCTTTTATCGCCTGGTTTATTCTTTCTGCATTCTTTGGGCTGGCCATTAAATAGGCTGTCTCCTCGTATGCATGGAAGTCTTCCAGGCTGATAAGTACAGCTGGTTTACCGTTCTGCCTGGTGATTAGCACAGGCTTGTGGTTTTCATTTACCTGGTCCAGAGTGCTGGCCAAGTTAGATCTTAATGCTGAATAGGATATTGCGTCCATTGTTCTGGCCTCGTTAGATTGTACTTATAATTGTACAACCGATTATCGTATGAAGCAATTTACGTCCTGTGCTGGCATCAACTAAGAGTCCTCTCAGTAATTGCTACAAATTTGCGGTAAGAGATCTGACTTGTCTTCTCTCCTGCGTCAAATATATGTTCCACTGAGCAGCAAGCTTTCGTTACTGCTACAGATATGCGGTTTGCTGTGTTAGCTGATTATTCCAGTCAAATCCATCAGTCTCTGGCAACTCAGTTCTGACAGCTTTGCTTTCTTCCCCTATTGCCCCCTTGAATTTTTCAATAAGTTCTAATCCTGGTGCATCATTATTAAACGCTAGCACTGTCTCACCTTCAAAGTTTTTGTGTATGCTGATGATGAGTTTTAGAGCATCTTCAGACCAGGATCCGCTCATGCTTGCGTACCTGGTTTTCTCGTCTTTGTATATGGCGTAGTGCGACAAGGCTTCGATTCCTGACTCAACGATGACGAGCCTTTCATCAGATTTAAAGCAGTTGCTTATCCAGACGGTTTTTGTGCCTCCCTGGGTAAACCCTGTGTAGCCTTTGTTTTTTTTCTCAAACCCACAAAGTCCATCGTCATCGTAATGCGGGAATACGGCATTTCTATATTTATCTGTATAGATCCTGCCTTTAAATCTGGCTGACAGGTAGACACTCTCAGGGATGTGCCGCTCTGCTGTCAAATACCTGTGAGCGCCGGTAATTTCTTCCTGCTTACTGAATTCTAGTAATATTGCTTGTCTATTTTTTTCAGTCGGCTCAATTTCTTTTTGGTAGTAGGTTGGAGCAGGTGGGGAAGGGCGTGTGCCACTCTCTCCAATCCAGGGGCGTAACTCCTTGCGGATCCGCCCAATGTTTCTCTCGTGACGGTTTTGAATAAAATCAATGATAGTACCGTTGTCTTTTTCATCACGAAATGAGTAATAGACATAATGCATGTTTGTATTACGTGCAATTGCCAGCTTGTCGGCACCGTTCCTCATGACAATTGATCGCCTGGATGATTCCTGACGATCAATTACAAAACCAACACTGGCGGCGTACTCAGTCAGATTAATTTCACTTTTGAAACGATCAATTTCTTCTGTACGTTCGAGAACCATGCTTATTCCCTCAGTACTCCCACCACTGTAGCGCCTTGAGTGATGGAAAAGCCTACTTCAGCAATCTGCACTTTTTTCTTGTTGTACAAAGGCTCGATGTGTCCCACTTGCAGCGGAATGATGTGTGTCACGTCATATCCTTCTTCGTCCATTTCGTTGAGTATAGAATGCAGGGTGTCGGTGAAGTCCTGTAGATCTACAGCACCGTTATTGACTGCCGTTTTCGTTTTTTTGATAATCAAACCTTCTTGATAATCAAAGCTTTCGAGTTCAGACCGGAAATATGCAGTCCTGTACTTAGGTTTGTCACTCATTTTTTGTAGCTCCTTTATAGAATTTAATTACTTCTCTTTTACTGATCAGCTCACCCCATTCATGGATGACATATACCGATCCCTCTTTAGTTAAAATCATCCCTGGTATCTGACCAGAGGTGATTTTTCCCAAAATATCAACGACTGTAGTCCTTGGTAAGCCAACGCAGGCGGCAATAGATAAGGCTGTGGCTGGTTTAGTCTGCAATAGCGCGCCCAGTACAAGCCAAACTTTCCTCATATCACCACGACTGAAGCTGCCAATGGCATTCATTCGTTACGTGCCATTATGTTATTTAACTTAGCCAATAGATTAGACATGGCACCACTTAATCCCTGATCAATATTTTCTAATTGATCCAACTTGTTCGCGAATGATTCTACTTGTTTCACAGTAAGGGCAGGGGTTGGTTTTTTCGTTCTCACCGCTTCTTTCCCTCCATCCGCATCGGATGGTTTATCAGCTGCGCCGGTTACATTATCCGGTAATGCTTTAGCATCAATTCTGCCCTTGGCATACTTCCTGAGTTCTTCCGTAGCTTTACGCATGCTACCAGTAACCTTATTGGTTTTGACGCGCTGAATAAATTCAGCTACTCGTTTTCCTCTGGCTTTATTATCAACAGACTCGATCGCTACCGACAGGTTGTAGAGGCTCTTATAATCTTTGATTATTTCTTGCTCCAGAATGTTTTTAACATCGCTATTAATTGACGCTGTTTCATAGATTTTTAACTTGTTACGGATCTCGTCAATATTCCTGCCAGTTTGCTCACAAAAGCCGAGTATCGGACTTTCGAAGTTTTTGTACTCGGTTTCTAAAACATCGTGCAGCCCCGCAATCTCATCCATGAGTGTTGTATCTTCCCTGTCCATATTTTCAATCAGTGCGATTGTTTTGATATAGGGCAGGGCGCTAGAAGGCCAAACCTTAGCCCTTCTTAGGCTTGACTCATTCAGATAATCCCGACAAGCAAGTACACGGCATTGTCCGAAAGCTAAATCATAGTTCCCATCGGGTCGTTCTATTAATCCTGGTTCCTGCAATAATCCATTATTTGCAATAGATGCCCCCAGGCTTCGCAAATAATCTTCACTTTTGTTATGCCGGTAATTGTTTATGAATATTTTTTTAAAAGGAATATTTGGGACATAGGTGGTTTGTATGTCTGCCAGAGGGCTTGCTTGCCTGCGCAACTCCTCACTTATGGGTTGACCTATTGGCATTTATTTACCCTCAATAATCATTAGTATTTCTTCCATAACCTTCGTTGTTTCGATGGTTGCTTTTTTATCAGTTTGATCATCAAACACTGTAGTGCCATTCCGATAGCAATTATCATAAGCTTGCCTGTTTAGCACAGTAGTGTTGAGTACCATCATATTCTGTGCCTCGAACCTTTGACGATAGGTAGCCTCATTCCGAGTGTTATCCTGCCTCGCTTGATTCAACAACACCATGCAATTTTTCTGTTTCTCAGCATCGATCAGATCCCTGATCATAGCTTCCGCTATCATGGTGTCCTGATCTGCTACCGATGCAGGGATGATCACATAATCAGCAATACGGATAGCTGCACTATTACGTGCTACTACCTGATTGCCTGGACCTATAAGTTCATCTAGTTTTGTAAGCATATCTTTCTTAAGCACAGCAGGGAAATCAGGAGAACCGGCTAGCTGTCTAACGTATATAACAAGCTCTCTTAATCGACTATCAGACTCTAGCCCAGGTGACCCATCAATGACAATGTAATCAAGGCTTGCTGCAAACTCCAGATCACGCCGCGCTATTGGATAATTAATCGGTAGCACAGTTGGGCTATTCTCTGGGTCAGAAGATCGTGAGCGCCAGTAATTAGCGGAGCCTTGAGGATCGTTATCTATCAGCACCACTTTTTTCTTTTGCAACATCAGGTAACGTGCAAGGTTAAAAGATGTATTCGTTTTGCCGCTTCCGCCCTTTTCGGACAACACGGCGATCACTATTGGGTTACTCATTTGTAGCTCCTAAATTTTCCAAAACTTATATATATGTTTTATGATATTTCTTTCCTATCGCCCCGTCCTTTAAAAATTCTAGACAGCAGCACATGGGGCGGAGTGTATGACGGTTTAGCCGTCACAGCAAGCATTTTATTAAAGGCTTGTCGGTTTTGTGATTTTATTTATTTTTTAGAATCCTCGTCTCTCAACTTTACAAAAACTTATATATAAGTTTCCGTCAGTTTTTATCCCTATTGCCCCGCCGCTTGCGGCTCAGTGTTTGGTGTAACCTCTCTATGTTCGGCTAGCATTCTCTCTCCAAAGTCTGCGACTTTGAAGCCTTTTAAGGCTTCACACCTGATGCAACTAGGTTGCAAAAGATAAATTATTGTATTATAAAGTATTTTATATATGCTAATTAGCACCTCTTTATAGATGCTAATTAGCACCTTTTTATAATTTATTGATTTATAAGGATATTATAGATGAAGAAAAAAACCTCTGTACTTTTAGAATCCAACCACCGTAAAGCCATCTCTAAGATCATGTCGGATAAGGGCTGCAAAGAATCCGAGGCTATCCGCCACCTTCTTGACCGCGGTGTAGACTACAATAATTTAGTTAACATAATGGAAGTAACTGAGCTAAAAATATTTTACTACCTTCGGCAGATAGCTCTTTTGCGCGGGGCTGATTTTGTGAATAAGATAGAATCTGATTTCACAGAAGTTCAGGAAGATATGCTTAAATCTTTGAGGGAGGGAATTTCTCATGTCGGCAAGTAAAGAACTGAATACCGGCGCTAAAAAAATCAGTAGCGACGTGCAACAAAATATCCGTTCTTTTTTCCTTAAACTTCGTATCTTTGTTTTTTCATTTCTGATTTCATTTATTGTTTCGATTTATCTCATAGTACCGCGCTCTGAGATCGATAACCTGGGCTACTGGATTAAAGCCTATTTTACTATCACGGTTTTGCATTCTGAGTCAGACACTATTAATTATAAATCTGATGATGGTAAAAAAATGTTGCTATCTGTTGGCACAATCATAAATAAACCTTCCGTTTTAGCATCGCTTAATCAACTAAAATGGCATGTTTTTTATAGCCTCATAATAAGCATTTTTACAGCGATTTTACTAACCTACACCGTGATAGTAGTCTTACGTAAATATGGCAAGGAATCCTCTTCAGCATCGAAGCGTTTGCGAGGTGCGGAACTGGTGTCAGAAGGTGAGTTGATCAAACGCATAAACAGCGCAGGTATTGCGGGTGATTTGAGGGTTGGTAATGTACCGTTGCCAGTCGGAGCAGAAACCCAGCACATCTATATATCAGGTGCGACAGGTTGCGGTAAAGGTAATGCGATAAAAGGCGTTATCGATGTTATAGCCAGTCGAGGCCAGCGCTTCATAATTTACGATAAATCAGGCGAATATGTGTCCAAATATTACCGCGAGGATAAAGATGTAATCCTAAACCCATTTGACTCAAGGATGCCTTTTTGGTCTCCCTGGAACGAATGCGAAACATCTTTTGACTACGAAATGATGGCGGCTTCTTTTGTTCCCGACATCCCCAATCAAAAAGACGAACACTGGGTAGACGGCCCGCGTGAAGTACTGTCTGATTTACTGCTCACACTTGCACAGCAAGACATGTGTAACATTGATGATTTATTGGCGCTTTCCAGGGATAAAAACGAATTGCATGATTTCCTTGTAGGTAAATCAGGCGCTAGTCAACTCGACCCTGAATCGCCTGAGCATGCCAGCTCCATGATCTCTATTTTATCACCCAAATTACGGCCCATGCAGTATTTGAGAAATATTGAAAGCGACGAATATTTTTCGCTACGTGAATGGGTGAGAACAGACAGTGACCGCAGAGTTTTTATAACCTGCTCTCAACGTCAAAAAAGAACTCTTCAGCCACTCATGACGGCATGGATTGATATTGTTATTTCTGAAATTCTAAGTCTTCCTGAAGACAGAGACCGCAGGCTTTTTACTATTACGGACGAACTGGCTTCTCTTGATCCCGTTAACAGTATTTACGATGGGCTAAATGAAGGTCGTAAATTTGGCCTTTGCAATATCATTTCGGTAACGTCTGAAGAAGCATTAAAAGAAAAGTATGGTGACAAAAAAGCCAAGACCATGATAGGAATGTGCGCTACAAAAGTTTGCTACCGATGCGACGAGCCAGACAACGCAAAATGGCTCGCGGATCTGTTCGGTGAGGAAGATGTGCAGGACTCAAAACAGAGCGTCACCTTATCTGATCGTAACGACTCTACTAACCTGCATGATCAGCGCAGCAAACGCCATATATTGCTCCCTACTGAGTTCATGGATCTGCCCGACATGACTGCCATCCTAAAGCTTGGTAAATCCCTGCCGATTGGCAAAGTATCTGTGCCTTACAAACCTCGCCCTGACATCGCTGCGCCAATGATATTGAAGAATTATGACCCGTTGAAATATAGTACAAGCCGCAGCGAGGGTGCTCAGCAGGATGATGACCCTCAAGACTATGATAGCTATGAATATATGATACCGGACAGTGCTGAAGAGCAAGAAGAGGATCTGGTGCTTTAGCATGCTATCAATACATAAAATCGAAAGTGCTGAAAATGCCAAACATTACTTTGGAAAGGATAATTACTATACCAAAGACGGAGCACTTGAAAATAGCTACTGGTACGGCAAAGGCGCTGACAAGCTGGAGCTTAAGGGTTACGTCCACCCAGACAATTTTTTTGAACTTCTTTCTGGCGAAACTAAGGACATGCGTCTTGGTCGTTTTGTTGACGGCGAAAGAGTGCATACGCCCGGTTGGGATTGTACTTTCAGCGCCCCCAAGAGCGTCAGTATACTTTCTGAAGCTTTTGGTATGGAAGAGATTAGAAAGGCACACACTGACTCAGTAAAAAATGCTCTGGATTTCATTCAGGCACAATGTTCAGTCACTCGGCGAAAAGTTGATGGGTTAATGACCGCAGAAACCACAGGCAACCTGTGCATAGCGGCCTTCACTCATGACACCTCAAGAGAGCTAGATCCACAATTACATACTCACTGCATAGTCGCTAACGCAACCCATACAGATGATGGCTGGCGTTCGCTCGACTCACGGAATCTATTCCAACTGAAAATGACCGCAGGGCGGTTCTACAGGAACGAGCTAGCGCGTCGATTGAACAAGCTGGGTTACACGGTTGAAATTACCGGTAAGAACGGCTTATTCGAAATAGCCGGTTTTGATAAAACGCTGTTGGATCAATTTTCAACTCGTCGTATTCAGATAGAGCAGTATTTAGTAGATAATAACCTGCCTAACACGCCTTCCAATTGTGAACTGGCTGCATTAAACACTCGCGTGGCCAAAAAGGATGTAGACCGATCAAAACTACATGATACCTGGAAAAAAAAGCTGGGTGCCCTCGATCTAGAAGCAGGCGATTTTCAAACACCCGGTGTCATACTTTCGCCTTCTGCTAAAACTATAGTCAGACGCGCAGTCAGACTTTTGTCAGAACACGACATGGCATTTAGTACAGATCAAATTTTAAACCTGTGCTGCGAAACTAATCTTGGTAACACATCAAGCAGGTCTATTTTAAAGGAGATCGACAGGCTTAAAACTATAGGTCATTTATTGGATGCTGATAATGACCTGGTTACAACAAAGCAGGGGGTGGATCTAGAAAGGCAAATCATTCGCAATTTACACAATAGCTTTGGTGTGCTCTCACCTTTAGCTGATGCAGCTAAGATTGGTCGACTACTCAAGGGTTCCTGGCTTAATGAAGACCAGCTGGGCGCAATTAAGCATTGCCTGAGTAGTGAGCACCGCTTCATAGGGATACAGGGCAATGCAGGGACAGGTAAAACATCGGCACTTTCTGAGCTTGTCAAAATACTGAAAAGGTATGGTAAGAACGTCTTAGCTGTAGCACCGACTCATACTGCGGTCGGTGAATTGAAAAAATCACTCGATTGTCCCACTCAAACGCTGGACACTTTCTTGCACAGCAAAAAAGATTCTTCCAAAGAATCACCTGTCTGGATCGTTGATGAGGCCTCCTTTATGTCAGCCAAAAAAATGGATCGGCTACAGCGTCAGGCCATCAGCGCAAATGCAAGGGTTATTCTTGTTGGTGACTTCAGACAGCTCGAATCCATAGAAGCGGGCAGGGTATTCAAAATGCTACAGGATGCAGGCATGGAAACTGCTGTAATAAGCAGGAACATGCGACAAAAGGATGAAGCGCTTTTTGATTCAGTGACTCACATGGTAAAAGATCAGTTCGACAAAGCCCTGGATAGAATTTCATCTAGCATTACTGAAATCGATAGCTCTGAAGGCAGAATCAGCGCGATGGTAAACGACTGGCTTTCCCTGGATAAACCCGAGCGTGACAAAACGCAGATGTTAGCCCCATCGAATGTTGAAAGGATAGCTGCTAACAATCTGGCTCATCATTTACTCATTGAAACCGGAGACCTAAAGAAACGATCTGTGAAGATCCAAACTTACGAAAACAAACCCATCAGCAGTATTCAGTCGAGACAAACCACCAGCTACGTTCCGGGTGATGTCCTAAGGTTCGCCAGGGACTACAAGGCTACCAGCAAAAAAGCGCAGAATAGTATCTCTAAGGACGAATATTATAGCGTGGTGGCGATAGATAATAAAACGAACACACTTCATCTGCGATCTAACGACGATGGCCGGAGCTTCACATTAAACCCAAACAAACGCGGCGGCAATAGGGTGGGTGGTATATCTACTTTCAAAATATCGACACTTGAGGTCAACATAGGCGAATCACTAAGGTGGACTGACAATAAAAACAACCTCGGTATAAAGCGTAACCACACGCTCACAGTCGAAGATATTGTTAACGATAAGCTCATTGTCACGGATGAAGCTGATAATAAAAGAGTGTTAAATCTCAACGCAGCTCAGCACAGACACTTTACCTATAACTATGTAAATACAGTCTATCAGTCCCAGGGAAAGACTTGTGACAACGTGCTGTCACTTGCTGACTCAAGTCAACTTAACCTCATCAATCGCAAATCATTTTACGTCACGGTTAGCCGCGCTCGACACTCCGCAAAAATATATACGGACAATAGGGAGAGGTTATCGGATGCCATCGGCTCACGATTCGGACATAATACCGTCGCCTTAAAGCAGGAACACGTCAAGTCGTTGGCTGAAAATAGAATTAGAGTAAATTCTCACTTGCTTTAAGTGATTACTTGTCTATACTTTCGCATATTCGCTCTTTCGCATACGGAGATACAAAACGATGTTCATCAAACTTTCAAAAAACTATTTTTTCTTTTCTTTTTTCTTCCTTGCCATTCTTTTCCTGGTGGCTTTTTCTGTCTCAGCCGATGAGACATTACCTGGTTATCTGGGGCAAAGTAAGTCAGCAGAGGCTTCACTGGGTGGAATAGGTAAAAAGGTGGTCGAGTGGATTTTATATCTGGCAGTTGTGCTTTCTTCAATTGCATCAGCTGCGGGGCTGGCAATGATAAATGGTTTAATCGGCAATAAAGAAAAAGGCATGGACATGATTAAAACAGGATTGTCAGTGATGGCTATCTCTGGTGTTGCACTGGGCATATTTGCATTTTTCGCTGGTCTTGGCCATTAATCAATGATCGATTCTTTCAACGCCCGGATAAAGCCTCCCATGATCGGGGGCTTCCATGCTTATTTTGTCTACAGCCTGATTTTTGGCCTCATCAAATTTTGGCTTGGTATTTTACTGATGAGAGAGGGTATTCCAATCGGCTTGTTTCTTTTCCTCGGGTCGCTCGCTCTTTTGAGTTTCGGTATTTATGTTCTAAGAAACGCATCTGACTGGCTGATGCTCGCAGCCTTCAGATCCTCGTCTGATGAATCTAAAGCAAGGATTAACCTTATAGAGAATTAAAATGTTATACCATGAATATTACACATGGCAGTGTTGCACCGATGACTACGTTATCGGACATTCCGACGGAACTTGCTCGCTAGCTTTCACCTGGACCGGATTAGACCATAAGTTATTCAACGAAGCGGACTATGATGGAACCATCAAAAATAGACTTAATCTGCTAAACCGTTTATCAAATACAGGCTTAACTGTCGAAAACCATTGGTTTAGATCCCATGATGAAAGCATGATCGATGCTTATTTAGCAAAAAACAAAGATATCGTTCGCGGCCATGATTTAGCGATTAAAGTACGCGAAGAAATGGCTGAACACTATCGCCCACTCGCCATGAACAACCGGGTGATAACAATATTTACTCTCTCACCTGGATCTGCAAGCAGAAAGCTTTCATCCATTTTCCAGTCTAAGACAAATAAAAAAGTTAGTCTTTGGGAAACGCTTTCTTTGCAACTCCATATTTTAGTGGGTGAATTTAAAAATGATTTTCCAGGCATGAAGCTTTTAAACAAAGACGAGGCTTTCAGTCTGTTAAGTAATTCTTACAGTCTAAACAAAAGCACCACCTCTTACGATTCGCGCTATGACATGAGCGAGCAGCTTGTTATTAATAAGCCAGAGCTTTCTGGTCAATGCCTTTTTCATAATGGCAAATACATAAAGTATGCTCTGATTCAAAAATACCCAACACTTACTTATGACTGGATGCTAAATTTCAGTAGCCAAAACTGTGATACTCATATTTCCCAAGTATTGCGCGGTGTTGATAGACAAAAAGCCCTGCGCAAATCTACCGAGCAATCCGATACCGACGAGCGTACAACGGGAGGAAAAGATACAGAGCTTCTTGTCAAGGATCTGGATGATGCACAGAGTTATAGAAGTTATATCGCTCAATATAATCTCTCAGTATTCAGTAATGCATTTATCATTTCTTTTATCTCTGATGACAAAGACACTGCGCTAGAGCATTGCTCAAATTTTACTAAGGTTATCGGCGACGAAGGCGGTCTGGCCAGAGTCGAGCCTGAACTTCAGATGCACTTGCATAGAGTTTCACAACCAGGTCTCGGTCATCACTCTCAGTTCAGGCGTGAAGACCATTCTGCATCAATTGCCTGCATGCTCCCCTGGACTGTCTTTTCATCGGGAAATCCAAATCCTGAATCTATTCGCTTATCTTCCGATTACCAGGTTATCGGTTATAGTCCAACTCAGCTCCAGGTAGGTCATGAAATTAACTTTGGTAAGACAGGAGGTGGCAAGGATACCCACGGCGGGACAGAGGTTGCTGAAACGTATCCTCTGGGTTTCGATTATTACATTTTAGAGTTCGGCGACTCATACAAATGGGTGGTGCAGGGCTACGGTGGTACTTACTCAACCATCGACCCTGACAGCGTCATCATCAATCCCTTGCCAGACTATACCGATGCCAGGGGTGGTGTGTTGCCGTCTCAAATATCATCCGGCACTGCTCAAGGTCTGGCTATCATACTACTTGATGATGCAAGGGATCTTACTAGGGCGGAGGAATCGGCAACTGAGAGAGCGCTGGGTATACTCTACAGCAACCCAGACCCATCTAAAGCAGCGCCAACCCTCCCTGATCTACTCGACTCTTTCAGACGTGCTGAATATATCAATAGTTCACAAAGTGATGCAGCAGCAATCATGTCAAATAACCTTGAAAATTTTCTCGACGGTAGCAGCGGCAGGGCTTTCAAAGGTCAGGATAATTTATCACTTAGCGATGGCATAACAGGCATTGACTTGGTCAAGGTTGATAAAAAAATGCTCAAGTTTTATCTAACTTTTATATGTTTGCGATTCGCTCAGAAGGCTTTTTTTAATTTAGAGCAACACACAAAAATCATTCTCAATGAATTGCATGTGGCCATTGATGTTGCGCCTGAAGTCGTAAAACATTTAATACGAACAATTAACCGAATGGGTCGAAAGGAGGGTAGTTTCATCATGCTAACTACTCAGGGCATGAACGAGATACATGCCATTGATTCGGAGATTGTCACATCTTCACCCATCAGAACTTTGCAAGTCCGTACGGACAGCTGGCAGGACATTGGCACCTTATTGGATATGCCGTCTAAAGCGATTGATATCTGGTCACAATACAATCAGGACACGGATAACATGAATTTTCGCCAGTGTATGCGGAAGCTTTACGGACAGTGGTTTGACCTCTATATGACGTTCCCGCCGTTTTTACTGGATATCACATCAACCAGCCGCAATGACAGATTGCTTAAACACAAAGTTGAAAGGGATCACACAGATATTTTTAGTCGCATAAATGAATTAAGAAAATTAAGGAGTCAGCAATGAAAAAGGTATTATTTTTACTACTCGTAACAACCAGCTTTAATGCATCATCACAAGCCACAGATGCGGGTTCCACGATGAAACTCTCCGCCATACTTGCGCAACTGAAAGAAGAATACAAAGGCATTATGGATCAGTTGGAGGAAGCCAAAGCAGCCAGCGAAACAATGACGGAGATTAACAAGATATCTGGTGAAATCTATGAGGAATATAAATTTATTAATGATTTCAGTATTGACAATGAAATCCGCATGATAACCAATGACATCAAAGGTTTATCAGGTCTTGGCGGTTGGAGTGAGACCGACGACGAAGGAAAATTCAGGTTACTCAGAGCTGAAATTGACCGCCGCTTTGAAGATAATCCAGAGAAGAAAAAAGACTTACTTAACCAGGTCAGTGAAATGGAGCGGCTGGAGGCCCTGAAACAAAAGAAACTTGAAGAAGCCGCGCAAGCTGGTAATGGATCGATGAACGACAAAAATCTCAACTCATCTATTGCCTCTTCCAACGCTCTTTTGTCTGCTATTGCATTATCCGAAGAACAACAAAAAATTCAGGATCAAATGAAAAAGGAGGGATCGGCCCAGGATGCTAAAGCTTACGAGGATAGCTTTATTGAATTCCTCGATAAAAGCAAAACAAACAAATAGGAGACTAAAATGGATTCTAACCCTTTTGGATTTGACATTAATAATTTTACTGGCGTTCTAAACCCTTTCCCTATTTATGATGCTGTTGGCACTGCCGCCGGTATCTGGTCAGTCATATTACCTTTCATGCTGTCCCTGGTATTTACAATCAGATACTTTTCTGAGTCTGCCCGGAATTTAACAGGAAACGCTCGATTTGCTGAAGCTGGCGGGGAGCTCTTGAATGAAACTGTAATTGCGTTTGCTTACTCCTTCGGTGGTTTTCTGATATTAAAGTTTCTGATTGCATTATCAGGTTACTTTTATACATTCGGCTCATTTTCTGTTATCGCTAAGGACTTCGGACAATTAATTGCAGACCTGAAAGCTAGGCAAAGTGGTTATGACACTGATTTCGTTACAAACTTCCTTGATATTTTGTCATCGGCAACCATGCCTTTTACCTATTTGTTTTTCCTGATTACGTCCTCTTTATTTGTGCTAATTCATTCTCTCACCAGATTTATTTACGCATTATATTTCTCAATCATCTATCTCTGGGGGTTTGTTGCAATCCCTACTGGTGCATTGGGATCCATGTCCCTGAAGCAGGGGTGGATAAAGTCATTTATGATTTTAGGTATATGGCCCATTCTTGAAGCAACTTTATATTTTTTCATGAAATTTGTGATTGCTGACGTATCCAAAAAAGCGTTGTCCGCTTACGCAGGCGCAGACGTTGCTCAATTCTCTGCGTTGCACGGTCTTATGGGTTCTGTATGCCTGGTCTTGATAATTATTACATTGGCAGCCCCTTATATGGCAATCCGTATTGGATCAAATCAGGAGTCGCTATCTGGACTGATGACACCTGCTGTTGCTACAGCAGCTTTTGTGTATCAACTAACCACTAACAAAACGAAACAAATGGGTGGTTCCATGCTCCCTAATCCTAAGGGTGACCGGAACAGAGATAAGGTAATGGGCGGGTTACAAAATTTTAATTCAGGCGCAATTCCCGCTGTCGGCAGGGCGGTTTCGAGTGGCGCGCGTGGACTAGGGAATGCTGTTTCTAATGCCCTAAAAAAATCTTCTAATTAATAATCCAGGTCTTTAAACATGACTGATACAATCGCATTAGCTGAACCAGAATCCATCCATGTCAAACCGGAAGTATCACCACAGGCGCGGCGTGAGCGTTTGCTTGAACGCCGCGTTAACTGGCTATTGATTTTTGTCGGTATCCAATTCCTCGGTATCATCCTGCTTTCTTTTACTTTTGTGTACCGCCCTCAAACTCCAATTGTCATCGATAGAGAAACGGGCCAAATTGTCGGTGACTACCGGACATCAACATTCCGCACTCAAGAAGAAATGATTAACGGCGGCTATCGGTTTGTTGACCATTTACTATCACTGAATAGTTCGACTTTTAGGAGAGATCAGTTTATAGCCATGACCATGATGTCAGACTCACTCCGTTCAAAGCGGGTCGAGTGGCTTGAAAAAACTAATTTGATACCTAAGGTTGAGAGCGCTAATTCAACTTCGCATCTCGAATACGAAAAACCTGTTGTTATTTTCGCTAAAGGCGACATGCTGCGAGTTGAGTTCAAAGGTAAAATAATCCTGACTAACCTGAAAAAGCCGGGATCTCCTTTTCACATAATTGTCGATCTTGTCAATACAATAATCACCAAGGAAAACACTTCTGGCGTTAAAGTGGAGGCTTACAATGACTTCTAGATACCTACTTACCTTTTTGTTCTTTGCTCTGTTTACAGTCCCCTCGCTGGCGGTGACTAGCACAGATCCTCTCAGTCCAAAGACTCGGACCATAGAAATAAAACCCGTCACTGAAGCTGTCATTGATGTATTGCCCGGACGCGCAGTGCAATTTATTTTTCCCTGGGTTTTAGACGATGATGATGAAAACCTTCCTTTTATGTACACGCTGTCTAACGATGTTTATTTCAATAAGCCGATAGTCAAGAAAGGTCAGAACGTACTTGCTGTAACTTACAAGACTATTACTAAAAAAATGGACGGAGAAGTTACTGACCTGTTGATTAGCTCCCACGGCTACCATTTTTCTTTCACTCTTAAAGCTAACTTCAAACCTAGTAAGCATTATTCCACTATCGTGCTGAAGCTCTCTGATTCAGAGCGACTGGCTCTGATCGATAATGAATACAAAAAGGTGCGCGAACAACTGATAGCTGAAAAAGCAAGACTTGAATCCGAAATCAATGACAGGGCCAGTCTTCAGGCGCTGGCCCTGGTAGGTGGACTTTCGTTAAAAGATCCTGACAGCACAGGAGTTAAAGAAGAAAAGGCGGTTACCTTGCCTAACGGCGATAAGGTAGTTGGATACGTTGATGGTTACGACAACTTTGGTTCATTCACTAATTTCAGAGTCGAGCTTGACAACGACAGTAAGTCTCCTGTGTACATCAAGGACGTTCTCCTCGGCAGTAAGGACAACTCAGGGAATAAAAAACTCTTTCCTTCAGCTTTTCTTTTCCCTCCCAAACTGAAACCGGGTGAAGTTGTGAAAGGAACTGTTTCCACACTTAATTTTATTGAGAACGATGACGGCGACAACTTCGTGTTGTTCTCAACAGACCAGGGCGACATAGAGGTTGATTTCTAATGAAATATTTTCCAGCCATGCTTATTCTGCTGCCTGCTATCGCACACAGCCAAACTACCATCACCCGCGATGAATTTGAAAACCGCATTAACAGAGCCGCAGCCGATCAAAATTACCGTGATGGCTTGTTAAGGAGCGACGAACTGGACACTCTTTTATTTGCCCCTTCATCTGCATCAGAGGGTAAAAAAAACATTAACAGCAAGGACCCTGCTAAAGGCCCTAATGGCGGGATTGGAGGATCTAGCGAATCTGGATCTAACGACACAGGTAATGGCGCTGGTCAACCACATCAGCCGCCAGGCACCGGCAGTGAGGGAGGGTCGCCTGATCCAGGTTCCAGTTCCAACAACGCCAATGCCTCTGCGGGTCTTACTCCTAGCCCTGAAGCCAAGGCGGCAGGAGAAAAAGAGGTGGAGGCCAAATCACAGGAAGAAGCTAAGGCAGCAACTGAAAAAAAAGCAGTGGAGGCTAAAGCCGCTGCTGCTCGCGCTAAGAACAAGTCTTCTATTTTAGGGACAAATTCAGAATCACACACTTCATCAAGTGAGAAAAACACTGGCGATTATTATTTCCCGTCTGGTATGTCGGTGGAAAAAAAATCAACCATTAGTCCTGTTGCTTTTACTTTTGATGAAAACAGAACCGTATTTGGTATCTCTTTAGGCACTTCCATTCCTGTACGCCTGCGCCGCACTTCCACAAATGTCCAACCAGGCTATATTGAGCTTGTCGTTACCGCTGACGTTGCTGGCCGTAAAAAAACATTACCTGCTGATTCGATTCTTTTTGCTATTTCCAGCGTCGTTAAGGGGTCTTCACGCCTTTATCTGAACAGCGTCAAGGGCGTTACCCCAGGCGGGGAGGAATTTGTTCTAAAAGGCCATATAAGCGATCACTTTAATACTGCTGGTCTTTCAGGTGTGATTAAGTCCGACGGTCGCGCTGTTTCTCGTTCGCTCTCGCAAGGTGGGCTGGCATTAAGCCGGTCCCTTGCGTCAGAAATTGGCGGTGATGCTCTTGCCACTGGTGCCAATGCTGTGGCTAGCCAGCTTATCCAAGAAGGTTCTGAAAAAACATCAGCTAATCTAGACCGAGCTGCCTTTATAGTTTCTGCTAATCCACAACAAGGCGTGCTAACTGTGGAGGAAACATTTTGAACGCTGATCAATTTTCTCGCCTTGAGCCTTTTTTATATCGACTCGGTGATAAGTCTATCATCGTGGTTTACTTGCTAACATTTCTGAAGCCGAGCGAAATCAAAGAAATTGACTGCGGATGGCTTGCCTCACACCGCTCGGGCATTCCTTTTCTTGATTCAACAATTGACAACTTTCTATTACAGATCGATGAGAGTAGGGGCCGGTGTTTTTCATTTCGTGGCGGCCGGCCTTATTCGTTCAAAGATATTGAGAAAATTCTTGTTAGATCCTTTTCTTCTAGTGACATCGAATATGTGAATATAGCCAGCTTTAAATCTTATATTGTGGCGGGGCAATAGGGGAATATTATGTCTCTCCTCTTGCCTCACTTTGTGCTCTGTTTCCCTTTCCCCACTCTGCGAATGATGTTTTTGTTTGGCTGCAACTGGTTTAGCATCTTAAGAAAAATGTAATTAGAACGGCAAGTACGACAGTACTGCACAGCAGAATCATTATCATCAATGAATCTTTGACCGCTAAATACAAGTTTCTCAGTTTCATGGTTACCTCAATTAATTTAGCTTGAAGTGACCAATGTACACGATTTTTTAATAATGCAAGTTCAGGTGGAAATGCGATTATTTCTTCCCTATAGCCCTTCCCTGGGTTCAGTAATTGATAACTAATGAATCTCACTGCTTGGTGCAGACATATATAAATCTTATAAAAATCTGGCAGACATAATTTCTTGGGCCTGCCAGACCTGATAGTTAGTTATCTACCCAATACCAACCCATAAACCACATATTACTGAGAATTTCATAGTCAATAAAACTGACTTCTGACTCATTATTGATCGTGATCATATGACCATGAATGCCTGATGCATTGACGGCCTCCTTTCCAACATTAATTTTATCAGCGCCGTTGGTGAGCACTTTCTTGATTTTTAACATTTTTTACCTCTTGTTATGACACAGTTTTTTAAGGTGTCATTAGTATTTATATTATTTATTCAATCACTAGGTGCGCGATCCCTTCGGGCGTTCATCTACAGGTTCCGCATTCGCTGCATCACTCCACTGCGTTCCGTGACAGGCCTTTCGAATCACTATCGTCTGCGCGCTCTGCTTGCTCCTTCCCTGGCGCAGGAATTGACTGTTTCGCTTTCGCTGCACAGACAATAAACCTCCTGCTATTGCGCGTACTCGTCCATGAGAACGCGCTTAAACCCGCTTATTAGATAGGCTAAGGGCTCTGCCCTGGCGCAAGTCTATAGTTCGCTCCGCCAAATACTCACCCGTTCAGACTCCTTCGTCGCTTAGCTGCGGCTTCCGTGTTTGCTATTGCCCTTTGCCTCCCGGTCTTGCTTGCGACGCCGCGAGAGCATCAGGTGCGAGGCACTGACGCTTCGCTTAACGATTTACAGATGAGGGTATATAGATGGCTATTGAAAAAATGAGTGCAGCTTTTGAAAAGGTACAGAATTATAGGGATGCTATGAATAAAGGCCGGTTGAAAATCATGGCGAAAGATTTATCTTGTGTAGTTTATTTTTACACAAACCTTCGTGGTGAGCCTTGTTCTATCGGTTATCGCGGCAGGGCCAAAAAACCCTCTTTTAATTACCGCTACCAATCCGAAGCAAAAAGGGCTGAGAGAACAAATGAATGGATTTTGGCGCAATCTGAAAGAAACGAGGCCAGTCGTAAACCTGCGCCACGCCTACTTGCGGTAGATGATGTACTACGTGCGTCCTGGGGGTACGATCAGACTAATATCGATTACTACAAAATTACAAAACTGATCGGCAAATCAATGGTTGAGGTTATTGAAATCGGGCAGATTTCAGAAAATAACGGTGGTATGAGCGGTGACTGTGTGCCGGATCCTAGTGCAGTGCTTGGCAAACCAATGCGCAGAAGAGCCACAGGTAACAGCGTTAGAATTGATAGCGTTCGCTACGCTAGCAAAGTCGAGCCGAAAACAATAGCGGGTTGTGTATTGTATAAACCAGACCATTGGACGGCTTATCATTAAGCCTATTTGGGTAGCAATTTAGTATCAGGTGTTTGATGCCTTGAGCTTTATTGCTACCACTCGTTTGCCAGGATCCTCGCTTCAGCAGCTGGATATGCTACCAATACAAACACCTGGTACGCTTTACCAGGTGATCGTACGGTAGCAATCGATAGGAACTAGTACATTTCTTTTAGATCCCTTAAATATTCCACTCGTAAAGCAGAGCCTTTAGCGGCGCATTTACTGCAAACCAGTTTGTCAGTGGCTCGGCGTTTTTCGTGGGGTAATAATATTTCAGAAGTGTGACCGCAATTTGTGCAAGTAACTTTTATCGGTGAGCCTTTTTTTTCTTCATTGCGTGATTTCATTTAAAAGTCTCGTACTATTACGGGCGGTGGCCCTGGATTGGTTTCTCTATGGATAGTCATCGACACCCAGCAAAGACAGGACTTCCAAAAACCACGCCGCTTTATAATTCCCTTTAGATAACCTGTTATTAATTTGGGACTGGGTTACTTTACTTCCATTTTCGTTGAGCATTAATGCCAGTTCTGGCGCTTTGATACCTTTTGCGGCCATCGCTGTTTTTATGATCCTGCTCGCTTTTTGGCCCCAGTCTATGCTTTCTTGGTTAGTCAAAATATATCCTATCAGGTTATTTATTAATCCTACCAGAGTATAAATGTATCTTTTTTGCTTGTCTATTATATCCTGTGGGGATATAATTCAATCCTATGAAGATTATCATATCTGGAGATAATGGAAATGGAACAAAGCAACCGTACACCACAATTTTTTATTCAGCGCCATGTAAGTCGTATTAACCAGCGACTACTTGGCCTTTCAGGTGCACATGATTTTATCATGAATAAGATGGCTCTCTTGAATAGCACTTTGACCCTTTTAAAAAAGACGCACGGTTTTTTTGCCTGTCGTTTTAACAGCTTCTTAAAAGACAAAATCCAGGCGTTAAAAGATCGTATTGCTAAATTGCAATTGCGTTGCCGCGCAGTGCTAGCCGAAATCGGCCAGCTGGGCGTTATGTTACAAAACCCTTTCAGAGGATGATTGATATGGACGATCTGGAGCACGCACTTGATGCGCTTGATATCCAACACCACAAGGACAGGCTTTCGGTTCTTAAATCTGCCCTGTACGACTGTATATTCTCGATGAGTGAGCGTGAACGTGAAGAGATCAAAGGAATGCTCAAGCGTAATGAGCTTAGCTGTTTCGCCCAGATACAGCAGATATTGGAAAGTGAAGCTTCTTGGGTCATGGAAATGACCTCAGTCCTTAAAAAGGATCTGGTGACGAGCAATGACAAACCAGAATACAAAGGTTTGTGACTGTGGTCTCGGTGATGGATTTTATCACTGCTATTGACCGGCATCCGCTATTCAGTTTTTTACATTTTATTATTCACCCCATAGAAAACCTATATTACACGGAGTAGATATGACAAACCCAACTCAAGCTAAACCTCCTGTTCTCGATCAGAGAATTATGCCTCAGCGGCAGAACAGGGCTAAAGCAAACGGACCAAGAACTACTGTCGCAAAACTTGCAATTGACGCGACCAGAGAAGTAGATGAGCTGAGGATAGCTGAGTTTAAGCTGTACGTTAAATCAGTTAAATATCAGTTCGCCACATACGTTCTTACCGCAATAGTTATAGCTCAAACTGCGATCAATTTCTGGTATGCTTGTTTTTGAGCAAACATTGATTGAGGGGGTTCCAAATGGATACGCGGCCTATATGTAAAAGTATAAATGGTACTATTGCTGAAACGGAATGCTGCGGTGAGGGAGACAATGCTATTTGCAATAGCTGCGACCGATTAAACACAGAGATCTCAGTCAAACCTTTTAGCCAATATTTGATCGAACCCGATGACAACTTTTGTGATGGCTACCTGGGTAATTATAAACCCAGTCCATCCCGTCCAGATTTAGAATGATTAAACAAAATGAGTAGCGATACATCATATGATGATTTTGAATTCCTTGCTGTAATCGGTATTCCAAAATCAAAAAGGGTATTGTGCCAGGCGGTAGGCTGTGGTCATTCTGTCTACAAAAGAGTCCATGTTTTTAGGCTAGGTGGCAATATCAGTATCTATGGATCAGAATGTGCAAAAAAAATACTTGGTGCACAAGAAAATGAACATACACCTCGTTATACATCTGCAACTGGTATCAATCTAAGTGAACTTGATGCTCAGATGCTGAAAGATAACACAGGCAAATTACTTGAGAAATTACGGATCAAATACTCAGAATCCTTAGCAGCTAATCAGCTCCAGGAAAGCATTCTTAATTCAAATGTTCAAGATGCTGAAAATAAAGTTGCCGAGCGCAATAATGATAATCATCAAAAGCTAAGTACTGAAGAATTACATAATCATCATATAGAGCTACTGAAAGATTTGGCGTTGCGCGGGGATCCAAGAGCCAGAAAAGATCTAGAATTTTTTTTAGCTCAAAAAAAGGATAAGAAAGAGAATTGATTTAACAGTTCTAGTAAGATTATTTTCAGGTATTTAAATGAGGAAAAACTATGCATAAAACACCGATTGACAGAAACACGTTCATAGTAGAAACCGCACGTGATATATTCGTAACAATGTTTACTCGTCCAGATAAAGAGCAAAATGCAGGAGTGGCCATTTATGAAGCAGAAGAACTTTGGGATCGTCTTGTGAAATCTGGGTATGTTCCAGCCAAGGGTCAGGATCAAGCCTGATGGGTGGGCAATATAACAACCAATGGCCAAGTGGTCGGCATCACTGAAGATGACCTGGCAAGTCATCGTGAAAAATTTCATCGAACACAAAGAGAAAAGGAGTTGCTGCATATGAAAGTGGATGTATATACAAGTGAAACAAAAACTAATACTTCGCTTATTGTCCCAACCGGTAAAGATCTCTCGTCTTTAAAGGGTGCAGCCGCTAAGACTGCGGACGATCTAAAACCCTGGGTTCAGCAGAAACATAGACGAGATCTTTCTCGTATAGCGACAGGTGAATTATTGAATGATTTGTCGAACCAACTGCAAGAGTTTGGAGCTGGATTAATGGAAACTTCAGTCACTGTTAAAGGATTCTCTTAACAGCCAGTTTACACAAAACCCTGATTTTGTCTCCCTCCCTCAAAAGCGCTTTGTGTAGCGCTTTTTTTATGTCTATCCACCATTTAACTGTTGACTTGTCGCTAGTTATGTATACACTTTAACTATAGCTAAAGTATCTTTTAGCCTGTTTTTTAACCTAATTTAGAGGGATTTTTGATGTCTCACATGAACGCCGAACAGGTCAACGAATGGATCCAAAATTGGATGAATGATAACTCTATCGACGAGGAGGACCCTGCCGAAAGACTTGACAATGACATGTTGCGCCTGGGCGCTGTTTCTATTCTACAGTTTGCCAGAGACGCGGGACTGATTGACCTGGCCGAATACCAAAAGGGTATGAATCCCATTGTGAACCGCACTCACCCAGAATTGGGCGAATATTATTATTCCCCCGATGATGAATCATAGAGGGATTTTTAATGACCAACATTACCACACTAATTAACGAAGCTGACGTTCTTGAAATAGCCAGCACCACCAAACACAGCAAAACACATAAACCTCTATTGAAGTCCTTAAAAAAGCATTTTCCAAACTATGATTTCCATTTGATGGGTCGTGGTAATTCCTGGAGTTTAATAGATGGCCGACTTCTGGACTCTGGCAATGTTGAGATTGCCACCAGCTGGCGGAATTGGTTAGAGAAACAGTATCAGTTAAATGGTGAAGATCTGTCGGCCACCGTTGCCCAGGTGCAGCAATATAAATATCGTATTACTCAATACGAAGGGCATTATATTTTTGTTGCTGTGAAATCAGGAGATCTGGCCGCTGATTTTATTCAGCTCCAGATAGAGGTGATTACCTCGGAAGAAGTAAAAGCAACACTAGGCCAGAAACAACATTACCGACTGGATGATTTTAGCGATTTATTGAACTGGGTTGAAAGTCCTGATTTCTCTTTTGACCCCGTCCCTATTGCCGGTGCCAAGTCTTACCGACAAGTGTACATGACAAATACCTCGAAGTTTTTGGCCCAGGCTGAAGAGTGTTATCGGGCTGAATTGTTACATCATGTAAACACTATGTCATTTAATGTCTCTGATCACGGCAGCATGATATCTCAGACCAGGGTTGATGATGGCAGCGGTAAATATTCAATGCTCGATTTACACCCTGATTATTTAAAGCAAAAGCTTGGCATTACCCGACTATTCGAAGACTGGGACACGTCCAGCGCGGGACAATCTGGCTCAGTCTTCTATGAGCATTGGTTCCTAAATTTTATCGATAACCAGAAGTATCTTAAAGAGGGAGAGCTGCGCAGCATGCATGCGATCCCTGGATGGTGTACCGCCAAGAAATTACCCGCTGTAAAGATCACAAGCAATGATACGCCCTTCTCGGTGATGGATAAGCTAACAAAGTTTGACCGGAAAATTGGACACCCTTTCGCTTGGTATTTTTTTATGCTGCATGGCAATCGCATCAGCTCAGACGTAGGTAAATACATCGCCGAATCTTTGCTTGAAGAGCGCTTGTCCCTACCCGCGCAGGACCGAGAAGTTTTATTGCGCTGGTACAAAACCCCGTACGGGTTTTAATCATGAGCCTGGTCTACTGTTGCCACTCATCAAAGTTTTACCATGCGGTGAGCTGCTGGATCGATAACAGAACAGACGAAGATTCATTATTTGTTTTACCATCCTTCAGATCGTTTTTTTGCGCGCCAATTCCTGTTGGCCGCAATATGACACCAGTCATGTTTTTTATGCCTGGAACGCCTGTGCTGACCTTTCAGGCCTCTTATGCACTGGATCATCTAAAGCCCTGGATAAACAAAAATATCATGCTGAATCCCTTGTATGTAGAGCGGATAAAACAGGTTGGCCAACTGATGGCCGAATTAATTAGCAATGAGCGTTGGGCAGTTAGTAATGGCCTGATCGTCAGTGATTTGTTATCTGAAGAACCACGGAGGTTCGCGTAATGTCATCAACAGCTCTTCATATAGAAAGCTATTTTCCACCGGAACGTAATCACCTGGACTGGGCTCACTTAATCAAACGCCGCAAATGGGTTTTAGAACATATTGAGGACGTACCACCCTATTTACTGCTGCCAGAGATTCACTCTATTTTATGTAACGTGATAGACCCAGATCTGCATTTTTTTATAAATACGATTTGGCATATAGGTGCAAGGATATCTGAAGCCCTGGAGCTAACACCGCAACATTTTAGCATCGATGATCCAACAATTAGTTATGCATCGATTAGAACATATAAGAAGCGTACGGCAATAGGGGAAAAAAGGCCTGTTCGCAGTGTACCTATCTATGACCATACGTATAAAAGTGAGCTGATGAGCTACTGTTATTCAAAAGGTATAGCTCGCAGTAGTGTTTTATTTCCATTTGTGCGCGGTACCTACAACAAGAAACTGGAACGTCTTCAGGATCGACTGGCTTCTAATGATTTGGTTTACCCAGTTAAATTAACACCTCATGTGTTCCGCCATAGCTTCGCTATTCACTGTCTGCTGAACAGAATTCACCTCAACGATATACAGAGATATCTAGGTCACAAAAACATCAGTGAGACAGAAATCTATACCAGGATATTCACAGGCGAAACAGACGTTTATATGTCTGCCGTTCAATTTTAGGAGAACAACATGGCCGTTATTCATATTCGTAGAGTAGATCAAATTCGACCCACTCTTGATGAGTTCAAAAAAGACAACCCTCATATATACGCTGCTGATAGTAGAGCAATCGAGCATATGGTTCTCAACTATTCGCGCATGTCGAAAGAGTTGGCTGCTGCCAAGTTACACATAGAAAAATTGCAGCATAGGCTTGAACATTATAACGATGACAAGGCGCGTCTTAGCGAAGCATTGCAACCCTTTTTGGTTGCCCTTGAACCTAATAGCAGGTGCTGTAAAAATTGCGCTGTCTGGGATTTCAAGTATGTGCAAAGAGGTGTAGCGGTAGGCGGATGTTTACACTTAGATAACGAAGATAACACCACTAACGAAATGCACTCATGCAAATTGCATGAGACTATTTGAAATTACGACATCTTGAGTAGACCCATGGAAACTGAAAACAATCATAATACTGGCGTTGAATTAACCGACCTTAAAGCCGCGTATGATGCAGGTCGGGTAAGGCACTTTACCCCGTACTGTGTGCGATATAATGAATATACACTTGATATTGAGGTGTTGACGAGCAAAGCAGACAACAGCGGGGATACTTGGAGAAAGCAATCTGTAAAAAAAGACGGCGAAACACTCTGGTGTAAATCGCTGGATGATGTTTTGTCAGTGTTGGCAAATGAAGGTCTAGCTGATGCCTATAAATTGCGATTTAACCATGATGGAAGTATAAACTGGTAGCAATCGATTTGCCTGGCCGGCTGAAATTCGGCTCAGCATGGTAGCAAATGTTTCGACCGTCCCCTGGTTTATGACTCATGATTGATAGCATCCGACTTTTGAGTGTGGCCCGATCATGTTGGACTAGCAGGGGCATTTGAACAGAAACTTACGGTTTCACCCTCGCAGATTCACCTCAAACCGTAAATTCCTGTACGG